>JASJLO010000014.1:0-12044 GCA_037620605.1 Candidatus Planktophila sp. | reverse complement strand
CATGTTCGTATCTAAACAGGTGCGTGACTTGCAATGAAGAATTGCGGTTACGGGTTGGCAACTTTTAGGTAAAGTTTCTTACAAACCCGCTAATCCAAGTAGCTCTGTGCGGTCAACACTCTTAACCCGAGGTTTACCCTTAGATTCACCGGCCGCAACTTCTGCTGCATTAATTGCCTGCCAATGCATCTGAGTTACAACTTTGTTATGTGTAATTACATCGGTTATATCGCCTGAATTCTTTGGATTTTTCAAATCTTCGATGAGCAATTTCATGACATCTAAAGCATCAGATTTATTTGTGCCAATTACTCCTGATGGCCCGCGCTTTGCCCAACCCACTACATAGAGATTTTCGCTAACTCGCCCATTAATATTCACAACTTTACCTTTTGCATATGGAATTCCTTCAAGGGGCGCAGGTTCATAACCAATGGCAGTAATTACTAGCCCACATTTAATGCTAAAAGTCTCATCGCTCCCGGTCTTCTGAAATATAACTTCTTCAACGCGGCCAGAACCTTTGATTTCTTTCGGCGTGGCTAAGAACTGAAACTTAATTGTGCGCTCGTGAGTTGTTGTTTCTTTCTCAGAGATCAATAACATCGCATCGAGATTGCTCTTTACATCTTTTTCAGGGGCATCTCCTGCTCGTACAATCGCAGCTTGGATATCCGCCTTATCCATTAATACATTGGTGTGTTCCAGTTTTGGCAGTTCTCGTAATTCTGGTGATGTAAATGCAGCATGTTCAGGACCACGTCGTGCGCTGAAAATTACAGTTCTCACTAAACTTTCCTTAAAAGCATCAATAGCGTGCTCGGCAGTATCTGTTGGATCTAGCTCACTCGGTTCCAGCGCAAGCATGCGCGCTACATCCATGGCCACATTTCCAGCGCCAATGACAACGGCTGTTTCAGAAGAGAGATCAATTGCTTCATCTTTAAAATCAGGGTGTGAGTTATACCAAGGCACAAAGCTAGCCGCAGACATCGAACCTAGAAGTTCTTCTCCTAGGATCCCAAGTTTCTTTCCAACTGCGGAACCTGTCGCAATCACAATCGCGTCATACTTCTCTCTCAGTTGTTCAATCGTGAAATCGCTTCCAAGCTCAACATTTGCAAATAACCTAAAGTTGGGCTCACGTGCAATTTTTTCGAAGACTTTTGCAACAGTTTTAATCTTTGGATGATCCGGGGCAACGCCGCTGCGAACCAAACCCCAAGGAGTTGGAAGTTGTTCGATCATGTCGATTGAGAATTGAAATTGGTCGCTCTGAAGATTCTGAAGCGCTTGCGCGGCAAAGTAACCGGCAGGTCCTGCTCCGACGATCGCTACTTTGTATTGAGGCACAGTCGAAGTCTAATAAGTATTATCGTAAGTCACCACTGAATTCTGTTTTCGCCATCTGTACCCCGAAAACCGAATTCCTCCTAAAGCCAAGAAGCTCTCTGGTCGCGTTGGTTATCGAGTTCGGGTTGGTGATTACCGGATTATCTATGAAATTAGGAAGGGTGTGCTCGCCGTATTCATAATAGATATTGGGCAACGTCAATTAGTTGTGATTGGTTCCGCGTTAAGTTACAACTGAGAGCGGAGACGAGGAGATTTGAACTCCTGAAGGCTTTTACCCCTTACCTGTTTCCAATCAAGTTTTCTCACGTCGGCTGATTGAGGTATCTTTATGAGGTGGACCCATCGCAAATAATTTCAAGGGAAGGCTTATTAACAATCCGCCCGAATGCTCCCTACCCACGTCCCAAAGATGCCCCAAGAGCTTTTTCAGTAATGAGTAAACCTACCGGAGCTATTTGTAATCTTGACTGTAACTACTGTTTTTTCTTAGAGAAAGAGTTACTTTATCCTGGTTCATCATTCCGAATGTCTGAATCAACGCTCGAAACCTACATTTCCCAATTAATCGAGTCGCAGGCTACAAATTTACTTACAATCGTTTGGCAAGGTGGCGAACCAACAATGATGGGTATTGGCTTCTTTCAAAAAGTATTCAAAGTAGTAGAAAAGTACCGCCCTCCTAGAATGCAGATTAGCCATGCAATCCAAACAAACGGTACTTTATTGAATGACGAATGGTGTGAACTATTTGCTCGCGAAAATGTTCTGGTCGGGCTATCCATGGATGGTCCGGCGAAGTTTCACGATAAGTATCGAGTTGATAAAGGTGGTCAGCCAACTCATTCTCGTGTGATGAAAGGACTTAATTTACTAAAAAGGCACGGAGTTCAATTTAACATTTTATGCACTGTAAATGCAGCTAATCAAGATTTTCCGCTTGTTGTGTATAGATATTTTCGAGATGAGCTCGATGTTAAGTTCATACAATTCATACCGATTGTTGAAATTTTGAATTCTGATACGGCTCAAGTTACAAATAGAAGTGTCAACCCTAACCAATGGGGAAAATTTCTTATAACAATTTTTGATGAATGGGTTAAGGCAGACGTCGGAGAAATATTTGTGCAAATGTTTGATGTGGCGCTTGGTTCTTGGATGAATTTGCCTTCTTCTTTGTGCATATTCTCCGAAGTATGCGGGAATGGGCTTGCACTTGAGCATAATGGCGATCTCTTTTCCTGCGATCATTTCGTGAACAAAGAAAATTTCTTGGGGAATATTAATGAAAAACATATGTTAGATATGGTTTCTTCCGAGAAGCAGATTTCATTTGGAAGAAATAAAAAGACTGGACTAACAGATAAATGTCGGAATTGCCCAGTCAAGTTTGCGTGCAATGGAGAATGTCCTAAGAATCGCATAATTAAGATAGAAAATGAAGAAAATTTGCACAATTACTTATGTGAAGGGTATCTCAATTTTTTTACTCATATCGATCCTGCAATGAAGAAGATGCGCGATTTATTGCACGAAGGTCGTTTTGCTGACGAAATCATGAATTAGGTTTACAATTTCAATATGGTTTATTTATTTGAGCCTTGCAACTCATTTGCTTGAAATCTCGCTGCAGGAAAATTGGTTCTATTCAAAGCAGTGTTTTTAAGATAGGTTTAGTTGTAGCCAACGAGGGAGTTTCTATGCGCGCGGTTATGGTTATGTTCGATAGCCTCAATCGAAAAATGCTCTCTTCGTATGGTTGCGATTGGACGAAGACGTCAAATTTCCAGCGACTTGCCGAAAAATCTGTAACTTTTGAGAATTGTTATGCAGGCTCAATGCCTTGTATGCCCGCGCGAAGAGAGATGCATACGGGTCGCCATAATTTTTTACATCGTAGCTGGGGGCCTCTTGAGCCATTTGATGACTCAGTCCCACAAATTCTTAGGGACCATGGGGTATACACACATTTAACGACTGACCATCAACATTACTGGGAAGATGGTGGAGCTACGTATCACAATCGCTATTCGACTTATGAATTCGCCCGCGGGCAGGAAGGTGATGCCTGGAAAGGCGTAGTCGGGGAAGTTAAAATTCCTTCCGACCGAAAAGAACAGCGCTCTGCTACATGGCGCCAGGATTGGATCAATCGTAGCTATATGTCGGATATCAAGAATCATTCTCAAACTCTTACCTTCGATGCAGGTCTTCATTTCCTTGAAACAAATTTCAAGGAAGACAAATGGTTCTTACAAATAGAGACGTTTGATCCGCACGAACCATTTTTCTCCTACTCGGAGCATAAAGCTCATTACCCACATGAATACACGGGAGAACATTACGACTGGCCTGACTATAAGAAAATCGATGAGGATCAAGCGACGGTTGATCACGTAAAGAATGAATACGCAGCACTGATGACGTTTTGCGATAATTCCCTGGGTCGTGTTCTGGATTTCTTTGATGCGAATGACTTATGGGAAGACACAATGCTGATTGTTTGCACTGATCACGGTTTTCTTCTCGGCGAGCATGGGTGGTTTGGCAAGACGGTTCAACCTTGGTGGGACGAAACTATTCACACCCCACTTTTCGTATGGGACCCTCGAAATAAAATTAAGAACGAACGTCGTGATTCCTTAGTTCAAACTATAGATATTGGACCTACGCTCTTGGAATTTTTTGGTGTGCAAAGGACGAAAGATATGCAGGGATTGCCTCTTGCTCAAGTTGTAGAACAGAAAAATAAAATTCGTGAAGGTGCTCTGTTTGGTTCGTTTGGTGGGCATGTATGTGTCACCGATGGTCGATGGGTCTATATGCGTGCACCTCATGACGAGTCTAATCAACCCCTGCACGAACATACTCTTATGCCGACAAATATGAAATCACATTTCCCCATTCATCAATTAAAGACGTTGCAACTTAACGAGCCATTCACCTTTACGAAGGATGTGTCGCTTTTAAAAATCGATGGAGCAGCAAAAATGAATCCTTATTTTTGGGGATCCCTTCTTTACGACCTGGACACAGACCCTGATCAGAATTCGCCTCTGATTAATAATGTGGAGGAAATTCGATTAATAAAACTGATGCGAAATTTAATGATTGATAATGATGCTCCTGCTGAGCAATACGAACGCATGGGAATCCCTCAAGAAGGAGAAATCTTAATTAGCCACTGCTCCGTAGAAAAGCAATGGCCAATTCTGCAGGAAGCGCTTCAGCCACCAGCACGACTGACGGATTATCCGATTGGAAAATTTAATATTGGTATGTCGATCCATGATCTTTTGGCAAATGAAACTTCCAAAGCAGTACTCCTAAAACACATCCCAATGCTTACTGATAGCGCCTCAATTTCATTGATGGGTGGATTGAGCCCCCTGCAATTCTCATCTCGAATTCTTGGGATACTCCCTGGACAAATATTGCGGGCGGTAGCAGAAGAACTTGGGGGCATCCAGTGACTTGGTAAGTTGAGATTACTTCAAGACAAAACTAAATCCGGCGGAGACGAGGAGATTTGAACTCCTGAAGGGTTTAACCCCTTACCTCGTTAGCAGTGAGGCGCACTCGACCGGGTTATGCAACCCAGGTGAGCTTTGAGTAAATCTTTACTTTACGAGTAGCGACATGAAATCTTCTACCAGAGTTCCTTCAAGTTTTGAGCGATTTAAGCAGAGATCAAAAATCTCTTTCTGCTGATTGGCCGGATAAATTCGTGCCAGATTGATTTTGAATTTCTCAAGCAATAATGGAATTCCTTCGGTGCGACGACGTGCATGCCCGATTGGATATTCAACAACTTCTTCTCCAAGGACTGTGCCATCGGTAAAAGTGATAGTTATAGCATTTGCAATTGAGCGCTTTGATGAATCGTGATAATCAAGGCTAAATGCGGAATCCTCAACGCAGGTAATCTTCTCACGTAGTACATCTATGCGTGGATCTGCAGCTATTTCGTCTTCGTAGTCACGCGCGGTTAGGCGCCCAAAAATGAGTGGTATGGCAACCATGTATTGAATACAGTGATCGCGGTCTGCAGGATTTCCAAGAGGCCCCTTCTTATCAATGATTCGAATACATGCCTCGTGAGTGCGAATCGTTACCGTTGCAATTTCGGCCTCTGACTTGCCTGCTGCCCTCATCTGTTCAAAGAGAGTCATAGCTGCTTCAACTGCAGTTTGTGAATGGAATTCTGCAGGAAAAGAAATTTTGAATAGAATATTTTCCATAACATATGAGCCATAAGAGCGCTGAAAAGTGAAATGATTTCCTCGGAAAAGTGAATCATAAAATCCCCAAATCTTCGCTGTCAGTGCACTTGGATAACCCATCTCTCCAACGCGTGCCATCAGTGCCAGTCGCACTGCGCGAGAAGTTGCATCACCTGCTGCCCATGATTTGCGAGAACCCGCATTTGGGAAATGGCGATATGTGCGAAGTGCTTGACCATCAACCCATGCAAGCGATACCGCGTTCAGTGTCTGTTCGCGGGTAAGGCCCAGTAATTGTGAGACAACTGCAGTGGATGCAACTTTGACCAAAATAACGTGGTCAAGTCCAACTTTGTTGAATGAGTTCTCTAGTGCAATACAGCCTTGAATTTCATGTGCCTTGATCATGGCGGTTAGGACATCGCGCATAACCAGTTTTTTTCCGCTTCCAAATGACGGGTTTTGAGAAATCCAATCAGCAGTCGCAAGAATTGCACCAAGATTATCTGAGGGGTGTCCCCATTCGGCCGCCAGCCATGTGTCATTGAAATCTAACCATCGAATCATTGCCCCAATATTGAAGGCACCTTGCACTGGATCTAGGCGAAATGATGTTCCAGGTACTCGTACGCCCTTATCCATAACTACTCCAGGAACAAGTGGACCCATAAGTTTGGTGCAGGCATCGTATTCAAGGGCTTCAAGACCGCATCCGATTGAGTCCATGAGGCAATTCTTTGCAGTCTCATACGCAACATCTGAATTGATCTGGTAATTCAATACATAATCGACGATATCGATAATTTCTTTATCGAATTCTTGTACTGGTCTTGCGATATGTGATGACACGAAGGTATACCTTTTCTTGTAGCTATCGGCTTGAAATCGGGACAAACGCTAAATCTTCTGGGCCTGTGTAATTAGCACTGGGGCGAATAATCTTGTTATCGATCCGTTGCTCAATTACGTGGGCAGACCATCCAGTTGTGCGTGCAATAACAAATATCGGAGTAAAGAATGCTGTTGGGATTCCCATTTGCTTATAGGCAACTGCTGAGAACCAATCTAGATTTGGGAACATATTTTTGACATCCCACATCACAGATTCAATGCGCTCGGCAATTTCATAAAGCGCTGTAGATTCTTCGTTAACAGATAAGTCGAAGGCAATCTTTTTGATAATTATATTCCTAGGATCTGAGGCTGTGTAGACAGGGTGACCAAAACCAATTACTACTTCCTTATTTCCAACTCGTGTCCGAATATCAGCTTCGGCTTGGTCTGGATTTGAGTAACGTTGTTGAATTACAAGGGCTACTTCATTAGCGCCGCCATGCTTCGGTCCACGCAGTGCACCGATTGCACCAGTAATTGCAGAGAAGAGATCTGAGCCGGTGCCAGCTATCACTCGTCCTGCAAATGTGGAGGCGTTGAATTCATGTTCAGCATACAAAATTAGTGAGGCATGCATTGATTTAACCCAGAGTTCACTGGCTGGCTTGCCATGTAACAAGTGAAGGAAATGTCCACCGATAGAATCATCATCTGTTTCTACCGTGATTCGCTTTGCGCTATTAGCAAAGTGATACCAATAGAGAAGCATTGAAGGCAGACACGCAATGAGTTTGTCCGCAATTTCGCGTGCACCATCAGTTGTATGCGCATCATCTTCTGGTGTCACACAACCAAGTGCTGAAACACCTGAGCGCATAACGTCCATTGGATGCGCCGTTGCTGGAATTTGTTCCAAAATTGCTTTTACTTGCCCTGGAAGTGAGCGAAGTCCTTGTAGCTTTTTCTTGTACGCCGCTAATTGAGAAGTAGTAGGCAATGTGTCATGAATAAGGAGATGGGCTACTTCCTCGAATTCACATTTTGCTGCAAGGTCTGCGATATCAAAGCCTCGGTAATGCAAATCGTTTCCACTTTTGCCTACGCTACAAAGAGCGGTGTTGCCTGCAGTAACACCTGAGAGCGCAACTGATTTCTTTGGTTTAAAATCTGCCATGAGGGAACTGCTCCTATTTTTCTTCGCGGTATTGATCGAGCGCTTTTTCAAATGCGTGGTAATTGATGCGCTCGTATAACTCGTCGCGACTCTGCATAGAGCCAATAACACCTGCTTGTGTTCCGTTGCGGCGAATATTTTCATAAACATTTTCGGCTGCTTTGTTCATGGCTCTAAAGGCTGAGAGTGGATATAAAATCATCCCGACGCCTTGCGCGGCTAACTGATCACGGGTGAAGAGTGGAGTCAGGCCAAATTCAGTGATATTGGCAAGGATTGGCTTCGTTACAGCTTGAGCAAACTTTTTGTAATCATCTAGTTCGGTAATTGCTTCTGGAAAAACTAAATCAGCACCCGCTGCAATGTATGCAAGGGCTCGCTCTATTGCTAAATCAATACCTTCATTTGCGATAGCATCGGTGCGAGCCATGATTTGAAATGAATCATCAGTACGAGCATCTGCTGCTGCTTTGATGCGGTCAACCATTTCGCTCTTGCTAACGATTTCCTTATTAGGACGATGCCCGCATCGCTTAGCACCAACTTGATCTTCAATATGCACTGCGGCTGCACCAGCTTTGATCAGATCCTTTACTGTGCGGCCAATATTGAAAGCAGATGGCCCAAAACCAGTATCAGCGTCCACTAATAATGGGGTATCGCAGACATTAGTAATGCGGCGTACATCAACTAAAACATCTTCAAGAGATGTAATTCCCAAATCAGGAACTCCGAGGGAACCTGCCGCAACTCCCCCACCAGATAAATAGATTGCTCGATAGCCTGCACGCTTCGCAAGGAGTGCATGATTGGCATTGATTGCTCCAACAATTTGCAATGGCTTTTCATCGGTAAGGGCCTGTACAAAACGTGCACCAGCAGAAAGCGTGGTCATAGGTAGAGTCTACACGTTCAAACTAAGGGCTGCTAATGCACCGTTGACAATTGAACCTGAATCAAGATCATGAATCTTATAAAGATCTTGAATTGTTCCTGATTGACCAAATACATCTACACCCATTGCAACTTGTGGCATACCGAGCGCTGAACCAAGCCACGCCATTGCATGTGATGCACCGTCATGAATTGAAACAATGGGCGCACGTTCTGTAAATATTGGACGCAATGCACCTGGAAAAGATGGAGTGCTTGCTGTACGAATTCCTTGTTTCAATGTGCGCTGCCAACTGCCATAGAGACGACCTGGCGACGTAATATCTACAACATGTGCGATAACTCCTTCACTTGCTAATTCTCTAGCAGCTTCTAAAACTTCAGGCATAACAGCGCCAGTGCCAACGAGGTGAACAACTGGTGCATTTGTATCTTCAATAGTCACACCAGCAGTGTTACGACCATCTACTAATCGATAAGCACCAGCTAACACTTGCGAGCGAAGAAGTGCTTCACCTAAACGATTTCGTGCATCATTGAATGGGGTTTGATCTATAGGGCGAGTTGTGAGTCGAAAATAGAATGCTAATTCATTTGGTCGCAAATCTGGAGTCGTATCACTCTTGCTGCCAGCAACGTGCGCGATTGCATCACAGAGCATCCAATCAAGCGCTTGAGCATATGCGGGCTCCATAAGAACAACGCCTGGTAATTCCATTCCAACTGACGGCGTAATCGTTGATTGATGTGCACCACCTTCAGGTGCAAGAGTTACACCCGAGGGCGTTCCAGTAATAATAAATTTCGCACCTGAATAAACACTATAAATAAATGCATCAAGACCGCGCAGAACAAATGGGTCATAGACGGTACCGATTGGAATGAGTGGTTGATTGGAATGATCATATGAAAGACCTAGCATTCCAAGGAGCATAAACAAATTCATCTCGCTGATGCCAAGTTCTATATGTTGACCCGTAGGACCTTCAGCCCACTTGAGAATTGGATCTTCATTCCAGCGACGCAATTCTTTGGGGTGAAATACACCGGTGCGGTTGATAAATCCGCCAAGGTTGGTCGATGTTGCAACATCGGGGGCTGTCGTTACAAGGTAAGGGCGAATTGCTTCATCACGACTAATCTCGCTAAGAACACGACCGAATACTTCCTGTGTTGAAATTATTCCTGTGTTCTTTACATTTGTAGTTATCGGAATTGCGGCATTTATCTGCGCAACAGGATCTGGACGTTTCAGGGCCGCGCTGCGAAGTGCGAGAAATCTGCCAGCATCAGTTTCTAGATCAAAGCCATCCCATTCATTATCTGGCGTACGTCCCAATTCTTTGCGCAAAACATCAATTTGTTCGGTAGACATCTGCGCCGAGTGATTACGTGGGTCTCCTGCCATAGGCAGTCCCCATCCCTTTACTGTGTAAGCAAATACGACACTTGGTCGATCTGTTACTCCATCACATTCTTGGAAAGTTTCAACAAGGGATTCAATATTGTGACCGCCGAGGTCGCTGAGGATCTCAAAGAGTTCAGTATCACTGTAGCGCTTGAGGTGTTCTTCAACTCCCTTCAGCGCACCATCTAAGAATCGAGCGCGTAAATCCTCTAATTTCTGACCAAATAGAGATTGGTATTGCTCGTTTGGAATATCGTCAAACCATTGCTTGAAAGATTGGCTGCCGGCAACTGCAAATGCTTTCTTGAGTTTAGAACCATATTTAACTTCAGCTACGTGCCAGCCGGCTGCTTCAAATTGTGCGCGCCATTGTGCGATCCGATTACCTGGAATAACACGGTCTAATGATTGGCGATTGAAATCAACAACCCACATAACATTCCCAACACCATCTGTTGCAGGATCTGCTACCGCTTCCCAAATATTTCCTTCATCGAGTTCGGCATCTCCAATGAGTGCGATAAAACGTGAATGTGGTCGCGCGCCAAAATGAGCATCAACATAGCGACGAGTAACTCCTGCAAAGAGTGGAGCAGCAGCACCAAGACCAACAGAACCTGTAGAAAAATCAACAGTATCTGGATCTTTTGTTCGTGATGGATAACTTTGTAGACCGCCAGCGCTTCGAAGTGATGTGAGATATTTCTTATCTAAGTTCCCAAGTAAGTATTGAATTGAATGAAATACAGGAGATGAGTGTGGCTTCACACTTACTCGGTCATTTGCATCGAGATGATGGAAATACAGCGAGGTCAATATTGAAATCATTGATGCGCTAGATGCCTGGTGCCCTCCTACTTTGATTCCATCTGTATTTGGGCGATCATGATTTGCATAATCAATCATTCGAACAGTGAGCCAAAGGGTGCGAGTTTGAATCGCTCCAAGAAGTGCTAAATCTTTTTCAGAAATACCCATCTGTATTCTCATTCCCCCTGCATCGGCACGACAAGTACCACAAAGTCTCCCGATAATGATAAGGTAAATTTTAGCTATGTACGAAGAATCAATTTGAGCTTTCTGGAACGCTCATTATTAAATGAAAAAGAGCGGAGACGAGGAGATTTGAACTCCTGAAGGGTTTAACCCCTTACCTCGTTAGCAGTGAGGCGCACTCGACCGGGCTATGCGACGTCTCCAAGTACAGCCCAAGTCTAGCGTCTAAGCAGATAGGCCTGAACATGCTGGCTTCGGCCCACCATTTGGGTTTCCATAGCGGTGGTAGGTGATCGAAACAGATTGTTCTACGAGCCAGCGAGGGGCTTCAATATCTCCACGTTGCGCAATTGGGCGGTGATCGACAGAAATACCGCGTTTTAACATTTCGTAAATTGGCGGCTTACCTGAAGCTAGCCAGCGAACTCGCGAGAAGTTTTGCGTGACTTCATTTAAATCAGTTGTCAATATTGTCTCTGCTCCTGTGGTCTCGCTGATGTGATGAATCAAAGATTTTTCAGCTTGCGTTGTTGATTCATCGACGACAACAAGTATTGGAGCTAAGTAGTGGCGATAACGTTGAAAATTCTTTTCAACAATTAGGCCTGAGCGGTCAATTGCTTGTGACCCAATCTTTGCCCACCAAGAGTTAACACCGAATTCTGCTGCTTCAAGATTGGTAACGCGTGGCCAATTGCGGAGAGTATTTACATAGTTAAGGCCGCCCGCTTTTGCATTGGGGCCGACTGCAGATCGCTTCCAGCCACCGAATGGCTGGCGATTGACGATTGCACCCGTAATGCCTCGATTTACATAGATATTTCCTGCCTCAATGCGGTTGATCCACTCTTCACACTCTTGCTCATCAAGAGATTGAATGCCAGCTGTAAGACCGAAATCTGTTTCGTTCTGCCAGTTGATGCCTGTATTGAAATCTGGAGCTTCAATGATTGCCAATACTGGGCCAAACCATTCGTTCTGGTGTGACCAGGATTTTGCTTTTACTCCAAGTTTTACACCTGGGCGCCATCGCAAGCCTGCATCATCTAATTGTTGAGGTTCAACAAGCCAACTTTCTCCAGCATCCAGTGTTGTGAGGGCGCGAGAAAGAGCAACTTCTGCAGGACGAATAATTGGGCCGACTGTTGTTGCAAAATCCCAA
>JASJLO010000013.1:0-8735 GCA_037620605.1 Candidatus Planktophila sp. | reverse complement strand
ATGTTGCGCCCGCTACTTTCATAACGCTTGTGTTGTAAAAGCCTTGGCCGATCTTCCAGTTGTATTTCTCGACCGAACTATTCGCAGCAATACCTTCGGTGCTAGCTGTGACCCTATCCTGGCCAGTTGTCACAGTGGTATTAGTCGACCATTGATAATTGGAGTCATCTGCAACGGTTGCTCCTGCACTTTGCCAGGTAGAAGGTGCAACCTCAAGATATTTACATGCCGTATCGCAGGTAGAGCCGGTCGAAGTGAAGTTCGTCGCAGAGACGTAGAAGACGATTCCACCACCAGGTCCGGTATCCCCAACCACACAATCCCCGCCCTCTGAACAAGGAACAGGGCTATGCGCTGCGCTCTCAACAGTTAGGTTAAAGACAGCACTTGATGTAACAACTGGGGTTGTGAAGGTAACGGTAAATGATGATGCTGAATTAGTTGTAACACTTAGACCTGTCCCACCGATTCCGACCTCAAAGGTGTCATCGGCTTTCATATAAACAACGGCTCTAGTACTTGAGGTGTTAAAGATTGCTTGTGCTGCGCTGCTTGTCACGTTGTTATAGGCAGAGAAGGTGAAGTCTTGGCCGCGGCAGGCCGGTGGGATATTTGTTACTTTAATACTTGAGAACTTATGTGAGCCGGCCCCGGCTGAGTTAGTAAAGGAAGAGAGCGGGGTGATGATTAAAGATTGACCTTCTGAGCAGGCAACTGTGCGGGCGCTTCCTTGGCCGAACTCAATGGCACCACCTGAGTTAAGTGAGACATTTGCGGCCAAAGTAGATTGCAGATAGAAACCAGCACCGAAGATAGTAAGTACTAAGGCAAGCAGGCCTGAGATGCCCTTGGAACCACCACGGTTTCTGCGATTATCTACTGGATCATCGTGATAGAGATTACCGAAAGACATTTGCTACAAACTCCAATGGTTTCGGCGACGGGGCTATTTCAAAGGAACTTAGAGAAGGATAGGTTGTTTCTGAAGTATTTGAAACTTCCTTTTCAGGCATTTGTGGGGGATCTATCGAGATTTGGAGATTGAAAGCTGGCATGACACAGTATAAATGGAGGCATCGGGGTTAGTGCTGGGCTAGAAAGCGCGGATCGGGCGGACGTAGCAAGACTGCGTTTTTCCGTATAAGCCAACTCCCCAACTGCTGTTCCCAAATCCTTGTTGCCATGCATATAGGTGCCTGTTTTGACCCGAGTCGCGCTGAGTTGAAGTCCAGTAGCATCCGGTGGTTTGAAAGCCACCAATCAGTGTTCGTTGCAAATAGAGCTGCTCCAATTCGGAATATGAAGGTACATACCAGTCTTGGTTTGCGCCTCCAAAGTAATTTCTTGCACTGTAGTGAGCTGTAGTTGAATCTTGTCCAGATATATTGTTCGAATTTTTATATCCAGAACCAATTGCCCTTAGCACGACGGGTTCCCCAATAGTGGTTGTAGACCACGCTTTTAAAGGGTCGCTGGTTGTTCCTGACCAAGTATTTGGTGCTGCTTCTAAATAAAAACAAGTCTCACTAAGGAATACACCACAGGCAAAACGGCTTGAAGGCGTGATGTAAAAGATTTTTCCACCACCTGGGCCCGTGTCCCCCAACACACATTCGTAATTAACCCAACAAGAAGTATGTAGCTCACTTTGAACCGTTAAATTAAAGATCCCACTTGATTCGGCAACCGGGGATTGAAACTGCACGGTAAAAGATGATGATGAATTTGTCGTTACAATTAAGCCTGTTCCGCCCGTGCCCTTTAAGAAAGTATCATCATCTTCCATGTAAACGACCACTCTAGATTTAGTGGTGTTAAAAATATTTATAGCTGCGCTATTATCCTCATTATTGTAGGCGGAGAAGACAAGGTCCTGGCCGCGGCAGGTGGTTGGAATTCCGGTTACTTTTATAGAAGAAAACTTATGTGAGCCAGTCCCTCCTGGTGTATTTATAAAATCAGAAATTGGAGTGATATTCAAAGAGTTATCTCCAGAGCAGGCAACTGTTTTGGAGGAGCCTTGACCGAAGATAATTGGATTAGCCCCTGAATTTAGAGTAATTCGGCCACCGATAGATGTAGATAAGTAATAGCTTGCGCTAACTATAAGTATGAGAAAGGCGCCAAAGCCACGAATTAATCTGCTGTGATCTTTCTTTTCGACGACGATGGGATCATCGTGGTACTCCTCGGAAGTAGCTTCACCATCTTCGCCGTCGAGTTCGTCTTCTAGTTCATCAAATTCGTCGTACTCGTCGTGCTCGATATTTTGTTCGTCGCCTTTACCGATAAATCTAGGCATCTAATTACCCAAGGAAGAGTTAAGGTTTTGGCAAGTTAATGCACTGTTATCCACGCAACAATCGTACACGTCTAATAAAGGCGATGAAAGTTTACAGATAAGTGGTTAACCGAGCTTTAAGAGTTAAGAAGCGCTACTCTCAAGAGTAATCTTATATACAAGGGCTGGATCGATTTGGCCAGTTGTTGGGAAGGCAACAACGTATGTTCCGTTATCACTAGCGCTTGCGCCGTAACCAGCAACATAGGTATTTATATTTGAACTCTTATTTGCAGCAGTTGGGGATGCGAATGTGAATGTTGCATAATCAAATGCAGTAGTACCACTAACAGAGTTGAGCGTTATCGGAGTACTTGATGAATCGCTATAGGCCCTAATGGTGAATAACTTATCTGCGCAAGCAACGGCAATTCCGGTAAATGAAATAGTTCCGAATTTAAAGCTTCCTGCTGCACCCGCCACGTTCTGATATGTGGCAGAAGGGTTGACGGTGATGCCAGTTGTTGGATCACAAGATGAAGTTTGAGCAACGCCTTGACCGAATTCAATTGCAGCGCCGGAGTTAAGGGAGACGTTAGCCGCCAAGGTACTTTGGATAAAGTAACCGCCACCGACAGCAATTGCGATCAGCGCCAAGACAGAGGAGATCGATTTCTTCTTACGGGAACGAGGCTCCTGAGGATCGTCGAAATACTGCGCTCCAAGAACCATTTCTACTCCCCCGATAAATGTTTCACACTGAAACTTATGGTTAAATAGTAAGCGATTTTCCAGATAATGCAAGGCTTTTTGGAGCAGAATCCCGTACTTATCGCAGATTAGCCGAGCCTGCGCTCCTACTCACTCCACGATTTTCCTAGTAGAGTCTGATTTCTATGCCAAGAGCTGCCAAGCCTAAAAAGCACCTAATTCTCGCCGATGCCCTTGAGGCCTGGGCGAAGAAGTACGGGTATCAGGAAGATGCCTATGCATCTGGTCTGCTTGATGCGCTACGAAATAACAAGAACTTGGATGTTTGGTCTTCATTAAATCCCCTTGATTATCTGCCAATTCCTGCGGTGAGAGCAGGTGCCAAACTACAAGGGCGAACACGTCTGCTTACTGTAATCCGAAATGTCTTGGTCTTTGCTCCGGTGGCTTTGACGTGGGTTGCGGTAGGGGAGGCCACCACAGGCTTTGCTGAGTATCTGGCAACAAATACCACGACGGTCGCTAACTTCTTGGATTTCTGGCAGAACGGTTATGGCATTCTGCACGAAGAGTACCGAATTGCAAATATCGCAAGACTCGATGCAATTATTATCTTTATAGTCATCGCTCTAACCTTGATCGCCTCTCTAACAGGTAAGCGAGCAACAGATATGACCAATAGGGCCGAGATTTTAGCGGACCGCGAGCGTATGGTCATCGCCGTTGAGATTGCTTCATTCCTACACACCAAGCGCACGGTCAGCACCGTAACTATGAACCAGTCATTAGTTTCTGCGCTAAATAGATTACTCAATGCTACTGACTCACTTGAGACTACAACTAAATTATTAGAGAAGGCCACTAAGGAAGCCAAGGCTGTCAAGGCTGTCAAGGCTGTCAAGGTAGCAAAGAGGGAATCTCCCTTCGCAAATTTTGAATACAACGCATTTGATTCGATGCCGGCGCGGGGAAAAGCTTCTAAGAGTAAAGAATCGCCAAGTTTTGATTTCTCCTTCTCGGATACACCTACGGTAAAGAAAAAGCTGCTGAAATGGCCACGCCGTGAAAGTTCGTAAACACGAGCCGTTTCATGAGGATGAGGCAACCGAGCAAGCTGGTTGGCTCTTTGCTGACTCATTCTTGGCGCTTATGGTTATCTTCTTGGCAACAATTTCTTTTGTGCCTGATATAAAGAATGTCAACGATGCTGTAAGTAATTATACAAAAGCGCTGACCTTAAATTACGCTGAATACAGTTCAGAGAATATTGCGTTAGATCTCTCAAATTTCATTCAAAATGAGGGTCTGGATGGGAGCTCTGAGGTTGTATTTGCTCGCCTAATCGGTGGAGCTCCGGAGATTCAAAATGACGAGAATGGATATCTGCTGGCACTTAAGTTCAGTCTAAATTTGCAGAAAGATTTACCAAACTACTTTAGTAATACCAGATTTGATATGGGTTCATCTAATTTAGTCAGAGATAAAACTGTTTTGATGCAGTTAACTTTTGCCCCTAGAGGCCAATAACGCCAAATAGAATACCGATGAATGGGAGAACTGCTAGTAAATTTCCACCAATTTCATCTTTTGGAATCCGTTCGAATTTTGACTCTAGATTTACATCGATCGAATCTTCGTTTACCTCACTAACAATTGCTATTCCCATGCCGCCTTCATTGAGTTTGACTACCACCTTTGCGCCATCGGAAACATCTTTATTTTTCTTATAGACCACAATAGTTGTTTTTGCAGCGCCTAGAGCGCTCTCTAATCCAAGTTGCGGGTGAGCGAGTCTGAGTCCGGTTGCCATGAAAATACCTGCAACGGCAAGGAAGGTTACAGCTATTCGAACCCAACGGCTTTTCACCATCTAAGGATACCTCAACGCTTCTTTGGCTTAGTAGTTTTTGCTGGGGATTTCGGCTTGGCTTTAGCCTTCGGCTTGGCTTTAGCCTTCGGCTTGGCCGCTGACTTTTTCGCCGAATTGCGAGATTTTTCCATAACGCTATCTAGCCAGGCTTCAATGTCATCAGATGCCTTCAAGTTTGAAATCGAGTCGTTCTTAACTCTAATTTGGGTTGTAGAACCTGTTAACTCTTCAGCTTCTTTGGAAGACGAAGAGTTGAAAGTGGGCCTTGAGCGATCTTTTGCCGCAGATATAACAGATATCGGATTTAATTTGGCTAATGAAATAGCGCCGGCTTTACTGGTGGCAACTTTGCCGAATTTAATAATAATTTTCGGAATCTCTTGAACTATCTGAAGCACCCGAGCCCCGCCTTTTGCAGGTGGTTTTACATCTTCGACTATCTCTCTTTGGTCGATTGCCGCAGCCCCGCTTGCACCTGACATACCTAACATGAGGCGACTTGTGCGTGAATCTGGCCGTCCTGTTCCACGCCACGTGGCTACTTCGATAACACTGCCAGCTGCAAGTTGGCCAATCACTAGTTTTTGACCGTCGGGTAAGTCAATTACAACTGGAGTATCTGAAGCCGGTAGCGGAAGTTGCGAGACCTTTGGCTCGGCAGGTGCAACCTGTTTTTTCTTAGCCATCATTCGTAAATCTCAAATCCGATATAGTCATTTACATCCCTTGTATAAATATCATTTAAAGTCATAACTACTGATAAATCATAAGATGACGTGGCCGAGTCAAAAATCTTACATTCGCTATCTGCATCACTATCAAAAGTAATTAAAGTCTGGAAGCTACTAGGTATCTCACGGGTACAACGTATCGTGTCTCTATAGGTATATTGAGTTAAACCATTTCTTAACTTGTCCGAAACTGGATTATCTGCTGTGTCAATATTCCAAATCTTAAAATAAACTGCTATTAATTTCTGTGGAGTTGTGAAGCAGTTAGTATCTACATTTTCCACTTTGATTTTGTCATATATAAATGCCCCTGGATCAATAAACTCAGATTGGAAAGTAACGTCTGCATTTTCAGTACAACTGCTCTTCGTAAAAGTTCCAAGTGTTGTGGTAGTTCCAGCGGCATCCCTGCCAGCAGCGCCTATTGGTCCTTGTGCGCCGTCAGTCCCGTCGCGTCCGTCGCGTCCGTCGCGTCCGTCGCGTCCGTCAATTCCATCTATGCCATTAATTCCATCTATGCCATTAAGACCGTCCACACCGTTAATTCCATTTATGCCGTTAATTCCATTTATGCCATCGATACCATCGATACCATCGCGGCCAGCAACGCCAGGTTCTCCGTCTTTACCGGCAAGAAGGAAGAGAACTTGATTTAGATTTACATCACTGGCTTGAGAAAGACCAAAAATATAATCGCGCTCTCCTAAAGCCGCCGTGCCTGTCTCGGCGGCATATGTGATGCCCACCTGTGCCAGAGAAATGATTAGCAAGAGGGAGAAGAACTTTCTCATTACTCCAGTATCTCAACTCGGTTAGCAGAATCGCAAGCCACGCTATAGATGGCGTGCACTATTCCTGGCATTCCAGCAAGAATTAGGAATTGGCGTGACTTTTCACCTACCAAGAAGGGGGCAGAGCTGATTTCACGGAATAAATAGAATCCTGCTGCTGTGATTAGCAAGGATTCGATAAGAATATTCCTTGGAATTTTGGAGAGAAATCTTAATCTGAACTTATTAAATCTGACTAACAAGAGGATGTATGGGGTGGCAAAGAGGCCAGCTGCCATTAGCGCAGATTGCGATGATTGAGTCCAGAGATAGACAAACCCAAATACCAAAATCATGACACCAAAGGCTGTCTGAGGAGAATTTACTCGAGCAATCTTGATTGATTCAATCGGTGTCCCCTCTTTGGATCGACCAAGAATTATTTGATCAGCTATCCCCCGTATGACGAGTGCAACTGCGATTATCGCCAGAGTTATAAGAGAAACTTCACGCTGGGCACCAATCTCAATCAAAATACTATTTATTAATTTATGCCCAAAATAAAAAGTACTGGCTCCGAATATCGCGCCCACAAAAATACCAATGGTCCTGGCAACCGAGCTGGGTGGAGTCGATTTAGAGAAGTCACGCGGAATTGTGTTAGAGGCGATTGTGAAAGCTAATACCGGAGCCAGCCAACCAATGGCCACAGCTAACATCAGAAGAATATCTCTAAAGCTAGAAATGTTGCCGAGTGAGAGCTGGATAAACCAGAATCCAAGTACAGCAAAGACGCCAGAGTAGGCATCTAGAATTCCGATTAAAGCCATGGTAATAAATACTGCCAAACTAGCAGCTGCTATACCGCCTGCGACATTTGTTTCATTGGCAGCAATCATTCCCCCGCCAAAACCAATGAATGGGAGAAAGGAATAGAGCGGCTTGGATATTCGGTGGACTAATTCACCTTCGCGAAGCATGAGAAATTTAAAGAGCGAATTTTCAAAACTTGATATCGCACGAGTTCTCATTAAATACGGTGCGCTAGAAATCCGCTTTCCAATGCTCATCCTTACCTTCTCTAGTGCAAAGTTCTCTTTAAAGAGCTGCTGCGTAGATGAAAAAGACATTACAGAATATTTCTTAGCACGCAAAGTCGAAGCAAAAGCTGTTATAAAAATTAAGATACCCACTATGAAAGCTAAATCTCTGGGAACTCTAATAACCTCATACTTCTCAACGCCTAGCATTTGTACAGTGGCGATAACCTTGATTTCTCCACCAGGTTTAACAGCAACAACTGTGTATGGTCCAACTGGATGTTCGGCTGGGACCATCAGGCTGAAAACTATGTAGTCGGTTTCAGATTTGTCACTTTCCGAGAAGTTAAGAGTCTCTACGCCAATTCCTTGAAGTTGGATCTGCCAATTATTTTCAATGGCAACACCGCCGAGGACAACTTCTTGGACTTGCCCACGTTCCCAACGCAAAAAAGGAACGTCAGCTGAGGCAATAGAAAATGGGGCAAAGAGCGTGAAGAGGATTACGCCTAAAAAGGTAAGTTTTAACTTACCAATCATTTCTAAACTTATCTACCATCAACCAAATTATAAATAAGAGCGGTATTAGAGTAAAGAGCGTCTTTGGTAGAAGCAGTTTGCCAATAGCGGGAAGCTTGTAGACCACAAAACCTTCGATATCTTCTATCTGAACGCTCTGCACATCTGGGTTTGCGTTGGCATCTCCCTTAAGTACAAATCCATTTACGCTATCGCCAGAAATAATGCGGTGCGTAAATGATGCAACCTGGGTACCATCAAAACGGCGACCGGTATACGTGACAATATCGCCAATTTTTGGAGCCCGAGATTTCGATGGATCGAGAATTACGATATCTCCAGAATGGATTGTTGGCTCCATGGAACCGGTAAGAACAATGCGTGCCTGTAACTTTCCGGTGGCGCTAAGTGCCACAAAGGTAAGCAGAATGGCAGTTAACGCATAGCCAATAAAGGCAAATGATTTTGATACGTTGCGAGCAATTTTCTGATCTTTGACGACAACTCGTTCAGGCGGTGCCTGAACATAGAGCCGAGAATTTGTTGGATTGATTTCAGTGGGCGTTATTACGACAGTATGTTCGCCCACTTCATTTGAGACGGTCAGAAGCGTACGCCAATCATCGGCTGAACTTTTACCCTCGATCCAGAGGCTTCCGATTTCGGGGCTATTAAATATTTTTCGCGACATTTTCAATTTCCTTTACATCGCGAATTGATGAAATCTACCTAAACATCCCCAGCAAGCGCTAAATGACTGGAGATGAGCGGTAATAATTAAGAAGCGCTACTCTCAAGAGTAATCTTAAATAC
>JASJLO010000012.1:0-5072 GCA_037620605.1 Candidatus Planktophila sp. | reverse complement strand
AAACATAAGTTAATCGGAGATATCCGCGGAATGGGCGTCTTCTGGGGAGTAGATCTAGTAACTGATCGCGCTAGCCGCGCACCACTTGCACCATATGGCGCATCTAGCCCTGCGATGAATGAATTAGTTGCGGCTTGTCGCAAGAACGGTTTGATGCCATTTAATAACTTCAACCGCATTCATTTATGCCCACCCTGCAATATCTCAGTCGAAGATGCCAAATTGGGGCTTTCAATTATTGATAAATCACTTGGAGAAATTGCTCAGTACTACACAGGTACTTAGTTAGACGTTAAATCTAAATTCGACTACATCTCCATCAGCCATTACATATTCTTTACCTTCCATACGCACCTTGCCTTTAGCTTTCGCCTCGCCCATTGAACCGCAGGCGATCAGATCGGTAAAGCTAACTATCTCGGCTTTGATAAACCCTTTTTGGAAATCGGTATGGATTACACCAGCGGCCATCGGAGCGGTATCACCTTTATGAATTGTCCAAGCGCGCGCCTCTTTCGGCCCGGCAGTTAAATAAGTTTGTAATCCTAGAACGCTAAAACCAACGCGAGCGAGAGTTGCTAGCCCCGGCTCCTTCAATCCGATTGATTGCAGTAACTCCAGAGCATCTTCATCGCTAAGTTCGGCTAGCTCTGCCTCTGTCTTGGCATCTAAAAATATTGCCTCAGCAGGGGCAACAAGGGCTGCAAGTTTCTTACGTAGATCATCATCGCCTAGTTCGGCGGCATCAACATTGAAAACATATAAGAATGGTTTAGCCGTTAATAAATGTAAGTCGCGCAAAAGCGTTAGATCTAGGCCAGATGAAGATAGCGGTTTTCCGCTTTGCAAAAGGGCTTCGGCTGCCTTAACCGCCTCCACTATTGGCGCGATCTCTTTATTTATGCGCGCCTCTTTCTCAAGACGCGGAATGGCTTTCTCAATTGTCTGTAAATCAGCCAGCGCCAGCTCTGTATTGATAGTTTCCATATCGCTACCCGGATCAATGCGGCCATCAACGTGTACGACATCGCTATCGCTAAAGACGCGAATTACTTGACAGATCGCATCGGTTTCGCGGATATTGGCCAAGAATTTATTGCCTAGCCCTGCGCCTTCAGATGCCCCTTTTACGATTCCGGCGATATCAACAAATGAGAGCGCAGCCGGTAATAGCTTTTCAGAAGTAAATATCTCAGCCAGCTTTGCCAAACGCTCATCAGGAACGCCCACAACTCCAACATTTGGCTCGATGGTGGCAAAGGGGTAGTTGGCCGCTAGGACGTTATTTTTGGTCAGCGCGTTAAATAAGGTCGACTTTCCAACGTTGGGCAATCCAACAATTCCAATTGAGAGGCTCATAAGGAGTAGAGCCTACGCGCGATTGTCAGCCCTTCCTGCCACGATAGGACTATGACAAGCGCAGCCGTGTCCATTCTTACACTTATCCTCGGGCTCCTCATCGGGATCGCACTTGGATATCTAATCGCAAGCCGGCGCACCCCGCTAAATGGCGCCACCTCCGCAGAACTTGCCACTGCGCGCGCAGAACGCGACTTATATAAATCAGAGCGCGATGGCGCGCTCGCCGGAACAAAACTTGCCACCGAGGTTGAAGCGATGAAAACTGCAATGGAGAAATTGCAAAAAGAGGCCGCCGATGCAGATCGCCGCCGTATCGAAGCTGAATCAGATATCCGTACCCAAGTTCGCGCTATGTCAACGCATAACGAATCACTGGTTGCACAGACCAAAGCTATCGCCGGTGCGCTCTCTAATTCCCAGACACGTGGAAAATTTGGCGAGGCACAGCTCGAGTTAATGCTCGAAGATGCTGGGTTGCATAAAGGCATCGAGTACACCGCACAGCGATCTACCACCGATGCCGACTCATCTGGAATTCCAGATATCACCGTTCGTATGCCAGGTGGTACTAAATTATTTATCGACTCTAAATTTCCATTCAACCGCTTTATCGAAGCTCACGAGGTAGAAGATGCCACCGAGCGCGAACGCCTCTTTGTTGAGCATAAGAAAGATCTAGCAAGCCACGTTGCCACTTTGGCTAAACGTGGCTACCACGAATCTCAAGATTCGCCTGATTTTGTAATTCTCTTTGTGCCATTTGAATCTCTCTTAACCGAGGCCCTGCGAGTTGATCCACTCTTCCTTGAAAACGCATTTAAGTTAAATGTCACGATCGCAACGCCAACTTCCATGATGGCTTTACTTCGCACCATCGGTAATGTCTATTCACGTAACGCCGTTGCCCATAACGCGGAAAATATTGCTAAATCTGCTGGCCTATTTATGAAAGATTTAACCCTGCTCCACTCGCGCATCGTCAAAGTTGGTACCGCCATTAACTCTCTCTCAAAGGCATATGGGGAACTCATTCCAACCGCAGAATCTACGGTCAAGCGCGCTGCCGCTAAAATTTTGAGTTATGGGGTCTCAGCAGATAAAGATAAACTTGCTATCGCCTACCCCGATGCACCAGCTGAAGTTCGTGAATTAAAAAATTCAGAACTTGGCGCTGAAGAAGATTTTATTGATGCCGAAGAAGTTAGGGATGAAGAATGAGTAAAAGTGCGAAGAAGCCTATTATCAAGGGCCCAGGCCTTAAAAAAGAGGGCGTTGTAATCCTACAATCTTTCTTTATCGCCCTCTTTGCTGGAATTGAACTGCTTTTACGTAGCGGCGCCGGAATTGTCAGCGGCGTGATTGTTGCATTGGTTCTTTATGGTGGTTTACGTTTTGGTCGCAGCGGCACTGCATATGTCTCAGTAGTGACTCCGCCACTGGCATATGCGGCAACCGTTGCACTCTATTTAACCTTTACCGTTGGGATAAAACCAACTCGCTTTGGACTTGATTTCCTAGCCGCACTTTCTAGTATCGCGCCCTACCTGCTTGCCAGCGCAATCTACGGATGGTTTATCTTCTTAAATGAAAAGGCAAAAACTCGCAAACCTAAGCGGCGTTCTTAACTACTTGCCAGCGCTCTTTAGCTCTTTACGTAGCTCTGGTGGTAGTGCAAAAAGAAGCGACTCTTTAGTAGCCGTTATCTCTTCCACATCACCGAATCCACGCTCTGAAAGCCAAGTTAGCAAATCTCGCACCAATATTTCTGGCACTGATGCACCACTAGTAACACCAATTGTTTCAACGCCTGCCAACCACTTTTCATCAACCTGCGCTGCATAATCAACTAAATAAGCGTTTTTGGCGCCATACTCTTTGGCAACTTCTACCAAGCGCACTGAGTTGGATGAATTTGTTGAACCGACCACTAAAACTAACTCTGCAAGGGGTGCGATCTGCTTGATTGCCTCTTGGCGATTCTGTGTCGCATAACAGATGTCATCAGATGGCGGGTTAGCAATTTCCGGGAAGCGTTCTTTTAAGATCGCTACAGATTGCATAGTTTCATCAACGCTTAAGGTGGTCTGAGTTAGCCAGACTAGTTTCTTTCCAGGGGTTGGAACTATCGTGCGCGCTTCATCTAGCCCATCAATAATTCGAACTTTGCCAGGTGCTTCACCAGCAGTTCCTTCCACCTCTTCATGCCCATTGTGGCCAATTAAAAAAATCTCTGTCTCATCATCTGCAAAGCGGCGAACTTCGTTATGAACTTTAGTCACCAGCGGACAGGTCGCATCAATTGTTCTTAAATTGCGCGCTGCTGCCTGCTCGTGAACGGCAGGTGATACCCCGTGAGCAGAGAAGACAACGGTGGCGCCTTCAGGTACTTCATCAGTCTCATTAACAAAGATGACTCCGCGCTCTTCTAGCGTTGAGACCACATGCTTGTTATGGACAATCTCTTTGCGCACATAGAGCGGTGCTCCATATAGCTCTAGTGATTTCTCCACTGTGATTACGGCGCGATCGACCCCAGCGCAATATCCACGCGGCGCAGCTAGGAGAACTCTCTTACTCATGGGCAGGAGTCTATTAGGCTCGGCACATGTTCGAAACTTCAAGCCAATCCCCCGCACCAGTGCGGGTAGTCTCTGAAGCAATCAAAGAGTATGTAGAACGCCTTGGTCTGATCTGGATTGAGGGCGAGATATCTGAATTAAATGAACGTAGCGGGGGGATGGCATTTCTGCGCCTGCGCGATACATCCGTTGATATGAGCCTTTCGGTGATGTGCCACAAAAGTGTTTTAGCAACAGCCCAACCACTGCCTGCAAATGCGCGCGTAGTTATTCATGCCAAAGCATCATGGTTTACTAAAAATGGTTCGCTGACAATGTCGGCGAAAGAGATTCGCCAAGTTGGAGTTGGAGAACTACTTGCGCGGTTAGAGGCGCTTAAAGTGCTCCTTGCTGCAGAAGGTTTATTTAGCGCCGACCGCAAAGTCGCTCTCCCAAAATTACCTCGCAAGGTTGGGCTAATCTGCGGACGCAATACCGATGCTGAGAAAGATGTGGTTGAAAATGCCCGTCGCCGTTGGCCTGCTGTGGAGTTTGAGATTCGCGAAGTAGCCGTACAAGGCAGCGCCGCCGTAGTTGAAGTCTCTGCTGCTTTAACTGAACTAGAAGCAATTGCTGATGTTGATGTAATTATCATTACGCGCGGTGGCGGATCATTTGAAGATCTCTTGCCCTTTAGCGATGAATCACTTGTGCGACTTGCCGCTAGTTGCCAGACACCGATTGTTAGCGCAATAGGACATGAAAAAGATTCCCCTTTACTTGATCTGGTGGCCGACTATCGCGCATCAACTCCAACAGATGCGGCAAAGCGAGTCGTACCTGATATCGAAGAAGAGATCGCAGATATAAATAAACTGCGCGATCGCATGTATCGCCACCTCTCTGCTCGAATTGAATATGAGCAAAATCAAATCTCGCAGCTGCGAAATCGCCCCGTAATGAAAGATCCAGGCGTCATGGTTACTTCACGTAGAGATGAGTTAACTGCGCTACGCGATCGTTCACATCGTGGATTTAAGGCGCTACTTGATATCGAAAAGCAAGAGATCAAAGGGGTAATTGCGCATCTACGTTCGCTGTCTCCGCAATCGACTATGGATCGCGGATATTCTGTGGTGCAAAGCGATGATG
>JASJLO010000011.1:0-6452 GCA_037620605.1 Candidatus Planktophila sp. | reverse complement strand
GCCACAGCGCACACAGACTTTTGGATCAAAACCATTTTTGCCTTTTGCTATGCGCGACATCTGGCAATGCTAGGGGAGTTTTTTAAATATTGGGGTTAGCCTGCCACCGACAGCCATAGCAGCCCCTATGAGAACTAGATTTTTAACGATGTACTGCCCCTCGAGAGTCAAGTTGAAGGGGATAGATTGAAAACAAACTTCAGGTAAAAGTAGAAGTGGTAAAAACGTTCCTGGCATTTGCAGGGCAAGTAGAAATAAACCCACTCGGATGAGTGAAGGAACGAGCAGGCATATACCGATTGCGACCTCCCAAACACCGAGAATCGGAATGAATATATCTGGATCAAACCAATAGATTGTCTTGGTAATTACATCGTTGGCTGGACTTTCGCCAAAAATCTTGAGCGCTCCAAACCAGAAGAAGACAATTCCAAGTGAGATCCTAAGTGCCGGCAGACTAATCTTGTTTAAGAATTTGATCAAATTTAAATCAAATTTCTTAAGATCGCCCACTTTGCTCGAGCGCACCTTATTTCTCCATTCGCATCCATGAGAGTATAAACGACCTTCCCCCTAGGGGTGAGTTAAACTTTTTGAGTGGCCAAAAGTGAAGCAATTTCCGCATGAGTGAAATTTATGTAATTTTTGATGGACAGTGTCAACTATGCAAAAACTCACTTTCATGGGTGGCAAAGAAGTTGAAAATTGAAGCGGTCGACTATCACATTGGCGACTTAGCCAGATTTAATTTAACGGCGGCGCAATGTGCACATGAAGTTTTTGTGGTTTATGAGCACTCTAAATTCAGTGGGGCAGAGGCGGTAGCTTTCCTACTCAAGCAAAGGGGAAATAAGTCTTCGGCTTTTTTAATTACAGCGCTAGGGCCAGTCTCCCGTTTTTGTTATAGATGGGTTGCCAGAAATAGAAACTCGTGGCCAGTCAAAATTCTCTCCTATCTGCTGCAACGTTAAAGCGCACTTATTAGTCCTGTCCGATACTATTCATCTTCAATCTAGAAAAAAGGCGGTAAATCATGGGAGCTTGTCAGTGTGGTTACACAACAGATGCAGAGAAGAACTGCAATGGAACACATAAAGTTGTGCAGGCAGTAAAAGCCGATTTAGCTGAGAAGCTCGAGGGTAATGGTTTTCCCCACGCAGCTGAATTTATAAAAAACAACTAGCGCTAACTTATTACCAGTTAAGTATTACCCGTTAAGGTAGCAGCCAACTTCGGATCTGCAGCAACGATACTTTTCTCCATATCCGCCAACTCTTTGAGCAACCCATTTCTAGTCGCGCTCACCGGTAATTCTCGACACGCGCTACAAAGCTGCGCTCTCACTCTCATGACTTAGGCATCTCTCTTACCGTTGGTTGCTAAAAATCAAGAGCTCTTCTCCATTTTCACAGAGATTTAAGGGAGAATTATTGTGAAAATGTATTGCCAGTCTTTATGGGAGAGGGTAATTTGCCTTACAGCAGGGAAAATCTCTCTACTTTAAGGAGATGGAAAATGACCGATTATATTGCACCTGGGCTACCTGGAAGCAAAGCTACATTTAAAGCCCGTTATGATCACTGGATTGGTGGCGAATATGTCAAGCCTTCCTCTGGTAAATATTTTGAAAACATTACACCAGTCACAGGAAAAGTGTTCTGCGAAATAGCCCGCGGCAACGAAGCTGATATTAATAAGGCACTTGATGCCGCGCATGCAGCAGCTCCGGCTTGGGGAAAAACGTCAGCAACGGCTCGTGCGATTATTCTCAATCAAATAGCAGATCGCATCGAAGCAAATCTTGAATCAATCGCAGTGGCTGAGACTTGGGATAACGGAAAGCCAATTCGTGAGACGATAAATGCGGATATTCCACTTGCTATTGATCACTTCCGTTACTTTGCAGCAGCTATTCGTGCCCAGGAAGGTTCAGCAGGAGAACTCGATAATGACACAGTCGCTTATCACTTCTATGAGCCGCTCGGTGTTGTTGGACAGATTATTCCGTGGAACTTTCCAATCCTCATGGCGGTATGGAAATTAGCACCAGCGCTGGCCGCAGGAAACTGCGTTGTCTTAAAGCCTGCCGAGCAAACCCCGGCATCAATACTATTTTTAATGGAACTTATTGCAGATCTTCTGCCTGCTGGAGTTGTTAATATCGTAAATGGTTTTGGCGTTGAAGCAGGAAAACCTCTAGCTTCATCTCCTCGCGTTGCCAAGATCGCCTTCACGGGGGAGACAACAACTGGTCGCCTTATTATGCAATATGCATCCGAAAATATTATTCCGGTCACCCTTGAACTTGGTGGCAAGAGTCCAAATATTTTCTTTGCAGATGTTGCCGCAAGTGATGATGCTTTCTATGACAAGTGCTTAGAAGGCTTTGCTCTCTTTGCCCTTAACCAAGGCGAAGTCTGCACCTGTCCATCTCGTGCTCTGATTGATGCCAAGATTTATGACAAGTTCCTGGGTGATGCAGTCAAGCGCACCGAGGCCATCGTCATGGGTCACCCGCTAGATAACGCGACAATGATCGGTGCGCAAGCATCAAATGATCAACTTGAAAAGATTCTTTCCTATTTTGAAATTGGAAAAAAAGAAGGAGCAAAGGTACTCACAGGAGGAACCCGTGCAGATCTGGGTGGTGAACTTTCCGGTGGCTACTACGTGGTTCCAACAATTTTCGAAGGTATAAATTCCATGCGTATCTTTCAAGAGGAAATCTTTGGGCCAGTTGTCTCTGTGACAAAGTTTGATGGTTATGATCAAGCGATGTCGATTGCCAATGACACCCTCTATGGTTTGGGAGCTGGTGTGTGGACGCGTGATACCAACACCGCCTACCGTGCTGGGCGCGAAATAAAAGCAGGGCGTGTTTGGACTAATTGTTATCACGCCTATCCAGCAGGAGCAGCCTTTGGTGGCTATAAGGCATCAGGTATTGGTCGCGAGAATCACAAGATGATGCTCAATCATTACCAACAGGTAAAGAACCTTCTCGTTTCATATAATCCAAATAAACTTGGATTCTTTTAAAAGTAATTACGATAAAAGGAAGCGAGATACATCCATATGGATAAACCCCGCCGCGTTGAGGTAAGTACGTCTGCAGAAGATCTGCTGCGCACCCTCTATGTAACACATGGCCCCTTGATGTTTCATCAATCGGGTGGATGTTGTGATGGCTCCTCTCCTATGTGTTACCAGGCCGGTGAATTCCGCGTGGGTGGCTCGGATGTATTACTAGAAGAACTGAAAGTGGCGGGCATTCCAGAGGCTATTGGATTCTGGATGTCTGCCACTCAGTTTGAGTATTGGAAGCACACTCATCTGACCATAGATGTTGTGCCCGGTCGCGGCGGGGGATTCTCACTCGAATCACCCGAAGGATTGCGATTTTTAATTCGGTCAAGGTTGTTCTCTGATCAAGAGTGGTTGATCTTAGAAAATGAAGTTCTCCCAACGGGACGTTAAGACCCTAATTTTTTAAGATAGCAAGTTTAATATCAAGGCAAATTTTTTTGGCCTAACGAGGTCCGCCCATTGGTGGCATTGGTCCACCTGCCCGGCCCTTAGGAAGAGTTGCAGTGCCAGTAAAGCAACCGATTATGTATGGAAAATCAGTCGTCGCGTGATAACCATATTTTCCATTGGGTTGTGTTCGACCATTGCAAGAATCTAAAACCTTGCGGGACTTAGCAGATTTATATGTATAGGCATCCCAAGTATTGGAAGTGGGATTACCAGTTTTGATATATCCAGATTTCATCATGGCAGTCTTTTTACACTTTTTATTTAAACACCCTAAAGTCGTGTAAATAGGAAAACCGTCTAGGGCATAGCCCAGAATCTTTTGCTTAGATAAATTGCACTGCTGTAGCAAGGTAATCGCGTGATGGTGATACTCACTGCTAGGGCCTGAATGGCCACCGCATGTGTCGAGAATTTTGTTATAGACCGGATCGCCAAATGCTTGCGCAGGTGGCACCGGGCCCTCGGTCGGTCCATAAATTGGAAGTCCGCTCACAGTAAATCCAAGTGTTCCTAATACATTTTTAATACTGGAAACAGATTTGCCTTTAGCAGGATTTAGCGGGACAGACCAGCTCCACTCTTGCGCGCTCAGAGCATTGGGAGTTTTTGGTTCAAAGGCAAAGCTAATCATTCCGTTAGAGGTAACCTTTAATTCACTCTCGCTACAAGTAACTGAGATTGAAGGTTTTGCATAACTAGCACCCGCACCTGTCGAATTTGATAAATCCGGAAATGCAGACGTCGGACACGCTTTAGATTTTTTGGCAACAGTCTCTGCCCAACTTTGACTATCAGTCATAACAAAGAAAGCCACTAATGATGCAATCAGAACAAGGGGCAGAGTTCTTTTCATTCCGACAGATTAACAGAGCAATTTTCGAAGGCTGCCTCTGTAAGATTGTGAATTTATTGCCAATGAAGCGATTCAAAGATATCCACACCAAAAGCAAAAAACCTAAATCATTATATGAATTGACTTAGGTTCTGCCGTGCCTACCGCTGTAGCTCATTGTATAGAGCCTCTCCCCGACTAGGAGAATGCTAGCGGGTTCGAATCCCGCCAGCGGGCCGTCCCTTATAACCAACCATTACATTGCGCTAAGGCTAATGACCTCAGCGAGTTACTAAAATCTAGAATTAGTCGACCCCAAATAGGAGGTTTGGTCCAAACTTTTGTATGCTCAGCGGACACTTAGCGAATTAGGAGATTTCAAATGGCGCAGAAGAATATTGCACTCATTACTGGAGCTGGTGGTGGCATCGGTGCCGGAATCGCTAAGACGCTAGCTGGAGATGGCTTCACGGTCATCTGCATAGATAAAGATGCCCATAAAGCCGAAGAAGTGTCGAAGTCAATCCCAGGATCTCATTGGTTTGCAATCGATGTAACCAAGGAGAACGAGATAATCGCTCTGCGCGATACTTTAGCGAAAAGTATTGGAGACCCAACACACCTGGTTAACTCTGCCGGCATCTTCTTCGAGCACAATTTGCTCACTTTTACCGAAGAAGAATTTGATCTTATGATGAATGTAAATATAAAAGGAATGTTTTTAATGTGTAAAACATTTATCCCTGCCATGGTTGCAGCTGGAAAAGGAAATGTCGTAAATATAGCTTCTACCGCCGGATTACGCGGTGGTCACAATAGGCCTGTCTACTCAGCTTCGAAAGGTGCGGTAGTAATGTTTACCCGATCCATTGCAATTGATTTTGGCCCTAAAGGAGTGCGTGCAAATTGCGTTGCGCCAGGATTGATCGATACGCCAATGGCTTCTTGGTTAAGTGATGACAAAGAAGCGCTAACCAAGTGGGAGAAAACAATTGCTGCCCAAAGAATTGGAACTCCAGATGACATTGGCAAAGCAGTTAGCTACTTAGCATCGGATGCTTCATCTTTTGTATTTGGTGAAACGCTCGTTGTCGATGGCGGGGGAATGGCTTAACTTCGATTTCCCGGTCTCTATGGATACTGACAGGCTACTAGATTGCGGTGTGGCACCCCAGAATTTAGAAGACCGGTGATTAAGAGTTACCAGATAAATGACACCCAAACTGAGTGTCGATACTGTTCCCGCGCTCCGGCTGGCCACCGCATTCAACAAACTGCGGATAGCAATCTGATCTCTTGATCCGTTGAACATCAATCCCGCACGCCCGGCGATCGCACAACGCAACAGTGCCCGGCTGGCTGACAATCCTGATTTACCGTTAGCGTCATTGGATCCTGAGAAACTACGTCATGATTGTGCTTTGGCATCCTGTGCTAGGAGCCGACAAACCGCCAAAATGCCCAGATGTGAGTAAGCCTGCGGATGATTCCCTAAGCCTTGCCCGGTAGCTGGATTCACTTGCTCGGACAAGAGCCCAGTATTGCCAGCCAAAGCCAAGAGCGAATCCAGAAGTTGCAGAGCATCTTCTGCTGAGCCCATCCGAATATAAGCGCCGGCAAGCCAAGCCGCGCAGATATGCATGGCTCCTTCATCATTAGGCAAGCCGTCGTCGAATCGATACCGATACACGCCGCTTTGCTCACGAAGGTGACGTTCAACGAAGGCAACGGTTCCCATGATCTGCTCCATCGATGCCGGATAGCCTTCTAAGAGTCCGTGGAGCACTGATGCGTCTGCCTCAGGTTGGTCGTAAGCGGCAGTGAAAGAATCCAGCTCCTCACTCCACCCAAATGTTGAAATGTCTTCGGCGATTTCGCGACGCAGGTCGACCCAAGCTGAATTGGATTGACCAATTCGCTCAGCGATGGAGATACCTTCATGCACGGCAATCCAGCACATCATCTTTGAATAGGTGTGCTCTCGCGGAATATCGCGGATCTCCCAGATGCCGTGATCTGGCTCGCGCCAGCGTCGACGAACAGCCTCCACCATGCGACAAGTGAGATGCCACTCGTCTGCCGT
>JASJLO010000010.1:0-22649 GCA_037620605.1 Candidatus Planktophila sp. | reverse complement strand
GAGGTTGGAATATTCGGTTGGGGCCGATGGAATAAAGGCCAGGTTGCGCGGATGATCTGTTGAGATACATGCCTTTGATAATACATTTGTAAAGACGGCCAGCGCCTCGTGCCCACCTAAACCTTTGGCGGTGATTGTGTTTCCGACTTCGCTAAATAAATCATCTGCTGTGCGCGGGCCATCTAAAGGCGGATCATCTTTTAAGCGCTGCAAACTATAAGCCAATATTTCATCGGCTAGCGCTTGTACTTCAGGGTTAAATTCGTGAATTGGCATAATCGGTGCGATTAGCCTTTCGAATTAAATTTCGCAGCATGGTTGGAAAGACGAAGAAGTGAAAAGGAAGAACTGCATACCAATACAACTGACCACCTAAACCGCGAGGTGAGAAACTTGCTTCTTGGCGAACAATTCGTTTGCCCTGATCTTCAATGATTGTAAATTCCAACCACGCTTTACCTGGCAAAATCATTTCGGCATATAGCTTTAAGCGAACGCCACGTTCGAGCTCATCTACTCGCCAAAAATCTAAACTATCGCCCACGCGCAAATTAATTGGATCGCGGCGCCCGCGGCGAAGTCCTACTCCACCAAAGAATCGGTCAATTAAACCGCGCAGGAACCAGAGCAAATCAGCGCCATACCAACCGTTATCGCCACCAATTGATTCAACTGCTTGCCAAAGCGAAGTTTCGGTTGCATCCGTTGTGCTTTCACGACGATCGCGCAAGACCATTTCACCAGCCCAGTCGGGATCACCTTGCGCTTTCTGCCACGGTGCTGTTGGGCTTGTGGCATCTGACCAACGGGTTTCCACGCTGTGCGCACTTATCTTGGAAAGGGCAAGTGTCATGGCAGTTGAAACATCAGTCAACCCTCCAGCAGGAAGCGCAATTGTTGCACCAATACTTTTTGCTGGATCTGCAACAACTTCGCTAATGAGTGAGCCAACTAGTGGGCGAGCCAAAGCAGTCGGTACTGGAGTGACTAGCCCAATCCATAGACTAGAAAGATTGGGGGTAAGAACTGGGATCTTGACGATGATGCGCTTTTTAAGCCCTGATAATTGTGCAAACTTCTGCATCATGTCGGCATATGTTAAAACTTCTGGACCGCCAATATCAAAAACTTTATCTACTGGTGTTTCAAGCACTGCTGCACTTTTTAAATAATAAAGTACATCGCGAATTGCGATGGGATGTGTACGGTTCATCACCCATTTAGGAGTTGTCATAATCGGCAGGCGATGAGTTAGATGACGTAACATTTCAAAGCTAGCCGAACCTGAACCAATAATAATTCCGGCGCGCAGCTCCATTACTGGCACTGAAGTGCTTGCTAGTTCTGCTCCAGTGCGAGTGCGTGAGGCTAAATGTTTACTAATGTTTTTATCATTAGCGATCCCACCTAAGTAAACAATTTGCTTCACACCAGCAGCCTCCGCTGCCTGCGCAAAGTCGCGCGCCATCTTTGACTCGATCTCATCAAAATTAGGACCGAGGTTTATCGAGTGCAAAAGGTAATAAGCGGTATGAACTCCATGAAGGGCGTTATCGAGATCTACTCGATTCTCGGCGCTGCCCTCACTAATTTCTACCGAAGACGCCCATGGTTGCCCTTGAACTTTATGCCAATCACGTACCAATATTCGTACATCTAAATTCTCTTCAAGCAAAGTCTTGACTAATCGACCGCCAACATACCCGGATGCACCTGTGACGAGGTACAGGCGGTTTCCATTCTTCGGATTCATAGTTCAGAGCCTAGACTGCGTACATGGCAACTTCCACACGACCTCGCGTCGTAATACTTGGAGCTGGCTTTGGCGGGCTAACCGCCGCAAAAGCGCTGGCCAAAGATGCCGATGTCACAGTCGTTGATCGCCACAACTTCCAAACTTTCTTGCCACTTTTATATCAGGTTGCAACGGCAGGACTTGCCGCAGATCACGTCGCTCACCCAGTGCGTGGCGCGCTCCGTAAAAGTGGAGTTAAGTTCCGGATGGGCTCACCGATTTCAATTGATCATAAAAATAATTCGGTAAAACTCGACTCATCGGAATCTTTAGAATTTGATCACCTAATTGTTGCTCTCGGTTCGGCAACAGCTGATTTTGGAGTTAAAGGGGTTATCGAGCATGCCCTTGGTATGAAGAGTGTGCATGAGGCGGTAGGAATCCGCGCCGAAGTGCTGCGCCGTTTTGAAGATTTATGCCGTTTTGAAGATCACACTCGCCTTTCACTTAGCGTTGTCGGCGGAGGCCCCACCGGAGTTGAGATGGCGGGTGCTCTGGCTGAGTTGGTTCGTGGTCCACTGAAAAATGATGAGGCAAATGCAGCAGCTCATATAGATGTTTATCTAATTGAGGCAGGTCCTCGCATTTTGCCGATGTTTACCGAAAGACTATCTGCAAGAGCTGCAAAAGATTTAAAAAAGTTAGGTGTGAAAGTTCTCTTAAATACCGTTGTTCAGGAAGTAAAGCCACGTCAAATAATAATTAAGGGTTCAGATCCGATTCCATCTGAGGTAACTATTTGGGCAGCTGGTGTAAAAGGTGAACCTAGTGGTGGGCTATTAAATCTACCGCTGGAAGGAACTCGTATTAGTGTTGAGCAAAACTTAAGTGTTAAGCATTATCCAAATGTTTGGGCCATTGGAGATATATCTAGCGCAAAGGGTGCCGATGGTCGCTTCCTGCCAATGGTTGCACCAGTTGCCTTACAACAAGGTAAATGGGTAGCTAAACAAATTTTGCGCACCGCGCGCGGTAAAGAGCTGCAGCCCTTCAAGTACTTTGATAAAGGTTCTATGGCAACCATTGGGCGCCATAAAGCGATTGTGCAATTTAAAGGTATCCAAATCACGGGTGTATTAGCTTGGTATGCCTGGTTGTGGCTGCACTTGTTCTACTTATTAGGTGGGCGCAATAAAATTGGCACGATTGCAGATTGGACCTGGAATTACATCACCTTCGACCGCGGAAATCGCCACATAATGGATAGCTTGTAACGTTGCCTGCCAAGGAGCCTGGCTACCTAGATTTACGTGGCCATCAAATATTTTCATACGAGTGGGAAAATAATGGTGAGGCGGTATTGGCGCTACATGGAGGCTTAAGCCAAACATCTCATTGGGATTATGTGCTCACGCCTGAATTAGAACCTGATTTTCATCTCTTTGCCTATGATCGCACTGGACATGGATACAGCGCAGATCGCGAAGGATCATTTCACTTTGATTTTCAAATTCGTGAGGCGATTGCATACCTCGAGGACGTTGTAAAAGAACCCGCTCATTTAATTGGCTGGTCTGACGGTGGCATTATTGCTATGTCTATTGCAATCAATAGACCTGAGTTGGTTAAATCTTTAGTTCTAGTTGGTGCCAATCATCATTACTCTGGAACTTTAATCCATATGCCTTTTGAAGAGCCAAGTGATGAAGATAAAGCGGAATACGCCATGACTTCTCCAGATGCACCACATACTTTAATTGAAAAAATTAAGAAGATGTTAAATATTTGGCAGAGCCAACCAGATATCCCTCTGTCAGAGCTAACTAAAATTCAATGTCCTACTTTAATTATCGCTGGCGATGATGATGTGATTTCTCATGAGCACACGTTAGGAATGTATCGTGCGATTGAGTTAAGCCAGTTGGCCATTATGCCTGGCACATCGCATATCGCCCCAAAAGAGAAGCCAGCTCTATTTAGCGCACTGGTTCTGCAGTTTTTAACTGATTTAAATTATCCTGTAACAAAAATGCCAATTAGGCGAACTAGCAATCAACCGGAATGATTTTCCCGTTCGTAACATCATAAATTCCGCCAGCTACCGTAACCCCTTCGCGAAGTAATGGGTAGGCCCGAATTCTATTTACATCAACTCTTAGTGAAGCTTCTTGATCACGCGTTGTACGAAATTCTAAACTTCGAGTATCGACGCCGAATTTCTCATCGATAAGGGCATGTATATCTGCCTCATCACCGCGTGCCATCGCACAATCAGTATGTGGCATAACTAAAATTCGATCTACGTTAAGTAAATATGTGGCAAGGACTAAGGTTCGGATCACATCTTCCGTTACGCGAGCACCAGCATTACGCAAAATTTTCGCATCTCCTGATTTCATCCCAACAACTGAAAGTGGGTTGATTCGCGAATCCATGCAAGTAACGATTGCCAAACCTTTGGCGGCACGTCCCGTAAGTTCTGAGTATTTAAATGACTTTATATATTCAGCATTTGCGGCCAATAGATCATCGAATTGATCATGAGGAAACGAGTATTCCTTCATCGTCGCCCCTTTTCGCATCCGGGTTAAAACTGGAGCCCCCCGTCAGGATTGAACTGACGACCTGCGCATTACAAGTGCGCTGCTCTACCACTGAGCTAGAGAGGCTTGCTGCCTTTGCAAGCAACGGGCGTAATTATGGCAGTTAACGGCGTAATGTAAAAATCATAAAATTACCGTAGCGGCCAAGGCGTTGGCTGTGGGTACTTAGCGCTACACCCATCACCAGAAGACTTGCCACGCAGGCGTCGCCAAATCCACGGTAAGGCAAATGAGAAGAACCAGATCGTGGAAACTTTCCTTTTTGCAAACCAAGATATTGGTTGTGCTGGCGGAAGTGGCGTACGCCATGATGCATCAAATTTATAACCTAATCGTTCCAGAAGAGCTTGGGCAACTCTGTTGTGACCTTCCGCATTTAAATGTAAGCGATCAAAGGCCAGGAAGCGGCTATCGTTAAAGAAGGACTCTTGGTTGGCATCGACCACAATCGCGCCAACTTCGGCGCCAACCTTGCGAACCATTTTGTTAAATTCGCCAAAACGCGCCGCCCAGATATCGGATCCTCGTCCGGTATTTCCAGTTCTCTCTAAAACAGTAAATAGCATCAGAGTTGCACCAGTTGCTGCGGCGCGCGCAACCCCTTCTTCATATAACTTTAAAGCAATTTCAGGTTTGTAATTAGGACGAAGCGCATCATTTGCTCCAGCATGAAAAGAGAGCAAGGTATCTGCACCTGTGATCATTTCAATTGCAGCAGGTAGCTGGTCATCGATTACCTGTTTCAACAATTTGCCGCGAATTGCCAAATTAGCATAGGTAAATCCATCGACTTCGCTGGCTAATGTATCGGCAACGCGATCTGCCCAGCCCCGGTACTGCCCATCAATAATCTCATCGGACATGCCTTCAGAGTACGAGTCGCCACATACGATAAAACGTTTGTACTTCATTTACCCATTGCTTCCTTAATTAATTTTTCTCCCGATTTAATTACTTGCGGCGTTGTTCATCAACCCAGAAGAGCGCAATTGAAGTGGCCACACTTGCATTAAGTGACTCTGTCGTTGCGCGCATCGGAATTGAGACTACGAGATCACACTTTTCTCGAACCAGGCGAGATAGCCCTTTGCCTTCGCTGCCAACCACGATCATCACATTCTCGCCAGCTACCTTCATTGCACTTAAAGTTTCATCGGATTCGCCATCTAAACCGATGACAAAACAGCCTATTTTCTTAGCATCTTCGATTGTGCGGGCCATATTTGTTACCTGCGCAACTGGTAAACGTGCTGCTGCACCAGATGAAGATTTCCAAGCAGAAGCAGTCATTGCAGCGGCCCGGCGTTCAGTCATCACAACACCTGCTGCGCCAAATGCCGCAGCGCTACGAACAATTGCACCAAGGTTGCGTGGATCGGTAACACCATCTAGGGCAACAATCAAAATAGGGCGGCTAGCTCGTTCGGTGATTTCCTGGAATGAGGAGTACTGATAAGGCTTAATTGCCAAAATAATGCCTTGGCTATTTGCGTTGATACCTTCTATCTCAGCGCGATGTACTTCGCGAATTGGTAGTTGGTGATGCAAAGCAAGTTGTAGCGATTCGGCAATTCGATCATCTACATCAATGCTCCGAGCGACAATAAGTTCGGTGGCAGGAACACTTGCGCGCAGCGCTTCCAGAACTGCGTTGCGACCAGAGACAATCTCGCCTTTTGGTTTTTCACTTCGTCCAGTGCGGGTACGAGGTGCCACTTTCTTCTCCGCCGCCTTCTTGCGTTTTGCCGCTGCGTGATATGGGCGATCTTCTGCCTTTGGTGTTGGACCCTTTCCTTCTAAGCGACGCTTATTCTTTCCACCAGTTCCTGATGTTGGTCCTTTTTTAGAACCACGAACTGCGCCACGAGGTTTTGAATTGCCGGCCATTTACTTCTCGCTTATCTGTGAGATAGACCAACGTGGCCCTTGTGCTGTGTCTTCAATAATAATTCCCAGAGCTGCTAGCCCATCGCGGATTTGATCGGAGGCGGCAAAATCTTTCCGTTCGCGCGCAGCGCTTCTCTGCGCCAGCGCCAATTGAATTACACCATCTAGCGCATCTGTTAAATCTGCTCTACCGGATGTAGTAAAAATTGGATCAAATGGATCACAACCAAGTATTTCAAGTGCTCCACGAATCTCGCCTGCACACTTAGCGATAACTTCTTTTTCGCCAGATGTAATTGCGCTATTTCCCATGCGCAGCGTCTCAGATATACCAGCCAGCGCTGTTGGTACCGCTAAATCATCATTCATAGCATCGATAAAGCTCTCTGAAAGCTTAGGGGTAGGGCTTGAACCTAAAATTTCCACAGCGCGATTTAAGAAACCTTCAATTCGGCGAAATGCAGTTGCTGATTCGGCCAGCGCATCATGTGAGAACTCAAGCATGGAGCGGTAATGCGCACTGCCGAGATACCAACGTAATTCAATTCCGCGCACTGTTTTAAGAAGCTCTGCTACTTGTAGTGAATTACCTAGAGATTTACTCATCTTCTCACCAGAGGCAGTTACCCAAGCATTGTGCATCCAAATCTTGGCAAATTTATAGCCAGCTGCCTCTGATTGGGCAATTTCATTTTCATGGTGTGGAAATATTAAATCTAGTCCGCCGCTATGAATATCAAAAGCTTCACCTAAATAGGTATGTGCCATGGCCGAGCACTCGAGGTGCCAACCAGGGCGACCTGCGCCCCACGGTGTAGGCCAAGATGGATCACCGGCCTTAGCTGCCTTCCAAAGTGCAAAATCGCGCGGATCTTTCTTATAAGTTTCATCAGCATCGGCTGCTGGTAAAAGATCATCAACTTTTTGACGAGATAGAGTTAAATAGGATTGCAACTTACGAACTTCGAGATAGACATCGCCATTTCCTGGTGCATATGCCGCACCACGTTCAATTAGCAAAGTCATCAGATCAATCATCTGGGTGATGTGGCCCGTAGCGCGTGGTTCATAAGTTGGTGGTTGCACATTTAGCGCAGCGTAGGCATCAGTAAATGCTCGCTCATACTTCATGGCAACTGCCCACCAAGGAACTTCTTCGTGCACCGCTTTATGCAAAATTTTGTCATCGATATCAGTGACGTTACGAATGAAGGTAACGTTTAAACCAGATTTGGTTAACCAGCGACGCAAAATATCGAAGTTAACACCCGAACGCACATGGCCAATATGCGGTGGCGCTTGCACGGTTGCACCACATAGATAAATGCCGACTTCGCCAGCTTTGAGCGGAGTAAAGAGGGTGGTGGTTCGCGTTAACGTGTCATACAAAGATAGCGAACTCATTGGCTAAGTCTATCTTGCGAGGCTTATTTAGAATAAATCAGCGCTGATGCAATGGCGGCAATGCCCTTACCTTCTCCAGTTAAGCCCATACCGTCAGTTGTTGTTGCAAGTACTGCGACTTCGGCGCCGCCGAGCGCTTGCGATAACGCAGCAATTGCCTCAATTCGGCGCGAACCAATTTTTGGCCGATTGCCTATTATCTGAACAGATACATGTGAAATTTTAAATCCTGCTTTTTCAACAAGTGAGCGAACCTCTTTTAATAACGTCACTCCCGATGCGCCGGCGTACTCAGCTCGATCAGTACCAAAATTACTTCCCAAGTCACCTAAACTGCTAGCTGCAAAGAGCGCATCACAAATAGCATGTGCTGCAACATCTCCATCAGAGTGTCCCTCTACGCCATCTTGATCTGGCCACAGTAAACCTGCCAACCAGAGTGGGCGCCCAGCTGCAAAATGATGTGCATCAACGCCAACACCGCTTTTAAATGAATTTGATTTTCCTAAGAACTGCAGCGCAGTTGCCAAATCTGCTGGTCTCGTAATTTTAATGGCCCGTTCTTCTCCATCAATGATTCGAACTTTCAGACCAAGTGATTCAACTAAGGCAGCATCATCAGTTGCATCATTTCCAGATGCATGCGCTTGCTTAAGCGCATCATAGGTAAATCCTTGTGGTGTCTGTATTCTCCGCATCGAATTGCGATCTGGGGTTGTGGTTACAAAACCTGCGCTATCAATTATTTTTACAGTATCGATCTCTTTTAAGCCAGGAACTACCGCTAAATCTCCTACCTTTAAAGCTGAGATAACAGATTTTGCTAGATCAGAGCTAGCGAGCGCACGCGCCGCATCATGGACTAAAACAAACTCGGTACCGCTTTGTACTTTCGCTAAACCGATTCTTACGCTCTCTGAACGAGTTGCACCACCTGTAACAATTGTTATTTCATCACCAAGTAGAGATTGGAACGCAGATTCATATCCAGCAGGTGAGGTAACAATAATTTGATCAGCCACTGCAGAGATTGCTGATACTGCGTGTTCAATCAAGGTGCGATCACCTAATTGAATTAACGCTTTGGGAATGGCGGCGCCAAATCTTTCACCGCTGCCCGCAGCAGCAATAATTGCGGCGATCATGGTTTAAGAGCTTTTACTTAGGAAGCTAGAACCTCGTCAAGGAGAGTTGCAGCCTTCTCTTCATCTGTGCGCTCAGCAAGAGCTAGCTCAGATATAAGGATCTGCTTCGCCTTGGCGAGCATGCGCTTTTCACCAGCAGAGAGTCCACGATCGAGATCGCGACGGTACAGGTCACGGACAACTTCAGAGACCTTAATGACATCGCCTGAGGCAAGTTTTTCTAGATTGGCCTTATAGCGACGTGACCAGTTGGTTGGCTCTTCGGTATATGGTTGACGCAGAACGCTAAATACGCGATCAAGCCCGGCGCTATCTACAACATCGCGGACTCCGACAAGATCTACATTATCTGCAGGAACGCGCACAGTTAGATCGCCTTGGGCAATTTTTAAGACTAGGTAGGTGCGTTCTTCGCCCTTAATCACGCGAGTTTCAATTGCTTCGATTAGAGCTGCTCCGTGATGCGGGTAAACAACGGTTTCGCCGACCTTAAATGTCATGTGATGCCCTTCGTTAGAAAGCCAATTCTACCAGCCATTTTCGTGCGAGAAAACCCTGCAGAATATGGGCAATAGCACGTTGCCACGCAGTAAGTAAGCGTCTCTTGCATAGAAAATCACATGAGAGAATGTCCCTTATGTATCGCACCAGTACGGTAGTTATCTCATTAATACTTGCAACTTCATTGACTGCATGTGGTGCAGGCCAAAACGCTCAGACTCGCAAAATGACCCAAGTAACTGATGGCGTTGAGCGTTCCGTAACTCAAAATGGCAGCAAAATAAAAATTCTAAATCTGCTACTTGTTGCAACCGAAACCGGTGATGCAGTTCTCGTTGGCACCATTGTTAATCAAGGCGCAGAATCTGACCAATTACTTGGCATCGCAGTCGGCGGCAGCCAAGCGAGCCTAACTGGTGAAGTACTCCTTGAACAGAATAGACCCATTCGCTTCGAAGGTGAAAGCGCAAATGCTAAAGCAGTTTTCTATGGTGTAACTCCTGTGGCAGGTCGCCATGTAACTCTTACCTTTGGTTTTGCGCGCGCAGGTTTAGTAACTGCTGAAGTAATTATTCGCGATAAGCGCGATGACTATAAAAACATTACCTCTGGAACATTAGCGCCAGCTGAGATTAACGCTTCCCCTGATTTGCCACAGCCTGAATAGCGGCCTTAGCAGCATCTGGATCTAGATACTCACCGCCTTTTTTCATCGGCTTAAATTCAGCATCTAACTTATAGAAGAGCGGAATTCCTGTCGGAATATTTAACTCTGCAATATCTGATTCGGAAATTCCATCTAAATGCATAACTAAGGCACGTAGTGAATTACCGTGAGCGGTAATTAAGGTTCGCGTGCCGGACTTTAGATCAGGAATTATTGACTCTTGCCAATATGGAAGCATGCGGGCGACGACATCTTTCAAACATTCAGTCGCCGGCAAATTCGCGCCCAGATCGGCATAACGCGGATCTGCAGCCTGGCTATATCGATCATTTATTTCAATTGGTGGGGGCGGTACATCATATGAACGACGCCATAATTTAAATTGTTCTTCGCCATATGTAGCTAGAGTCTCTTTCTTATCTTTTCCCTGTAAAGCTCCATAGTGGCGCTCATTTAAGCGCCATGAGCGGCGAACGGGAATCCATTTTCGATCACAAGCATCTAGCGCTAACTCAGAAGTATGGATAGCCCGGCGTAATAGAGATGTGTGCACAACATCTGGCAATAAATCTCTTTCCGCTAATAACTTGCCACCGCGCGCCGCCTCGGCTTCGCCAGTGGCAGATAGATGAACGTCGACCCAACCGGTGAATAAATTCTTGGCATTCCATTCCGATTCACCGTGGCGCAATAAGATCAACTCGTAGTTTGACATAGCACCTATCTTGCCATGTAAAGGTGAGTTTTTTAAATTAAATGCTTAAACGCATCAAGATTTGCAAGTGATTCACCACGGTTAACCCGCCATGCCCATTCGCGGCGAATTGCGCTAGCAAAGCCCAGTTCTAGCAGTGGGTTAAATGATGTATCTGAATATTGCAAGACAGCGCCGATTAAACGATCAATCTCGCGATCTGTAACCGCGCTTAACGGAAGTCTGCCAACTAAGAAGATGTCCCTGAGTTCATTGATCGCAAAAGCGACTCCGTACATTCCGGCATTCTTTGACATGCACCACGCATGCACCGCTGCCTCATTATCATCTGGTTTACGAATTACAAATGCATTAATGCTAAGAGAGTGGTCGCCAACAATTAGCGCGCAGTGAGTCTGTAGCTTTTTCTCGCCCGGAAGAGTGATTAGAAAAGTATTCTCATCTTTGCTTTCAAATTCAAGATCATGAGATTCTAAAAATTCTGTAATTACTATCCGTGGGTCAATTTCGGCCATAGCTAGCCGATCGATTTTGCCGCATGCGCAGCCTCTGAAATAACTTGATCGTAAATATCTAAGGTTCCGCGCGCTGTGCCATCCCAACCAAAGTGAGATGCGTGCTCAAGTGCTCCGATTGAAAGAAGAACGCGACGCTGTGGCTCTTGCAATAGTCGAGCTAAAACAGATGACCAGGCGCGTGGATCATGGCCATCTACCAATACGCCCGAGATTCCATCAGCAACTGCGGTACGCAAGCCACCAATTGCAGTTGCAACTACCGGAGTTCCACAAGCCTGTGCCTCTAACGCTACCAACCCAAAACTTTCCGAATAACTTGGTACACAAATTAGATCTGCTGCGCGATACCAATTTGCTAGCTCTGCGCGAGGAACTGGCGGTGAGAATGAAATAACATCGGAGATATTTAACCAACTCACCAACTCTTTCAAACGTTCAACCTCGTTGGAGTTACCCCCGGAGGCTCCCCCAACAATATAAACCTGTAACTTGGCACTTAGCTGCGGTGAATGTGAAAGTATCTCAGCAGTTGCCCTTATCAAAAGTTCTGGACCTTTATGCGCTTGAATGCGACCCACAAAGGTAATCACTTGAGCATTTACATCTATGCCGATTACTCGTCGAGCTGCTGCGCGACCTGCGCCCGGGGTAAAGTTATAAAGATCTACTCCAGGAGTTACCACACGGACAATATCTGGACATGCTCCATAAAGTGAGACCAAACTTGCTGCTTCGGCGTCGGTGTTGGCAGTTAGCGCATCTGCTGCAGCCACAATCTGCGTCTCACCCTGTACGCGAATCATCGGCTCTGGTACTTCACCTTCTGCTAAATTCAGATTCTTAACTCGCGCCACGGTGTGCATCGTGTGCACTAAAGGTAGCTTCAGCTCTTTAGCAACCGGCATGGCGACTTTTCCAGAGAGCCAATAATGCGAATGTATTAGGTCATAGCTTCTTTTGCCGGAAAGGGCTTTCGTTAGTTCGGCGGTTAACTCAGGAAAGTGCGCCGGAACCTGTTCCTTAGTTAGATGTAGATCGTGGCCAGCATCTAAGTGGTGGACATTTACTCCAGGAGAAAGCTCGACAATAGCCGGTAGATCTAAATGATCACGCCGAGTGAAAATGTCTACCTCAACGCCTTGTGCTGCTATTCGCGCCGCACTTTCGGCGACGTAGATATTCATGCCACCGGCATCGCCAATACCCGCCTGTTCTAGCGGGCAGGTATGAACCATCAGCATTGCTACACGACGTTGCATTATCTAAGGATATTACAGTCTGAGATTAAATGGTTGCTCGAATTGTCCCGATCACAAGCGGTCCACCCATTACTTTTTCAGGCTCGAATTTAGTATCAATGCCAAAATCTTTTAAGCAAGCATGCACAATTGTGCGAAATGCGCGAAGTGATCCATCGCTAACTTTAAAGACAAAGGTACGCCCATCAGCTAATGAACAAATATTGACCGCCTCTGCGCCATCTTTCATATATAGACCATCTACCTCTTGCATCATCTGCGTTACATGACGCCCTAGGCCACCAACCATCTCGGGAAATGCGCGGCTAGCGGTAATTACGCTTTGATGCGCTGGATCAGTGGAAATTGTCACCGCTCTAATTGCACGAGCTAAACCGATTACAGATAATAAAAATAGCGGTGCGCCGCAACCGTCGGCGGATGTAAGAGTTATCTTCTCACCTGCTAAATTTTCTAACTCGCTCTTTATAGCAATTTGTAGCGGGTGGCCTTGCTCCAGATAAGTTTCAATTGGCCAACCATTTTTTACACAAGTAGCCAACATCGCAGCATGTTTACCGCTGCAGTTCATAGCAATTCTTGTCGGTGCGCTATCACCCCAAGCGCGACGCTCTGCCTCGTCAAGTGGTCGATCTAGTGCACATTGTAGAGCGTTTTCATCTAAACCAACGCTCGCCAAAATTTCGCGAACACCAGCAATATGTACCTGTGACCCAGAATGGCTTGATGCGGCAAGTGCCAACAACCGAGGTTCTAGATCTAATCCGTGGCGCACCATTGCAGATGCCTGCACTGATTTAACTGTAGAGCGAGGGAAAATTTTAGTATCAATATCGCCTAAAGATTTAAAGAGTGAACCATCAGAATTTAACATCGCTAAGAAACCGCGGTGTTCGGATTCAACAACTCCATCGCGAACATACTCTGCTAAAACAACATCATTAAACATCCGCGCAGCCCCTCATTCAGATTCTCGCTCTAGCGATGACCAGATATGCGCTTGCAGCTCGCGCCCTTCAGCGGCCATATCATATGCAAAGAAAAGCTCGCCCGCCACCAAACCGTATAAACGCACGCCCGCTGTAACAATCTTGGCCGAAGGCGCTGAATAGCCTTGATCTAAAACAAGTTGAATCTTTGGACCATCAAATTGGCCAACCCAACCTTCGGAGATTCCAGTGTTATGTGAGATAACAACTTCTAAAACGTTATTAGGCTTTACCCGCCAGAAACCTGTTTCGGCAGCAGCAGGACGAATAATTTCACCGTCGCCATCGATGATCCAAGAGCGTGAATAGTAATTTAAAAATGGTCGCCCATCATGATTAAAGACCACCTCATGGGCATATTCAAAAGTTTCAATATCCGGGTATTCACCGCGGCCCTTGCCGCGCCATGTGCCAACTAACCAAGCTAATGGATTTAAATCAGGGTGCAAACCTTCTGGAATTGTAAAAACCACTTAGAGCCGGCCCCTTCGGTATGTACGCGAATCGCGCGCCTGTGATTGCCGTCGCCCGCGAAATCCGTAAATAATTAAGGCGATACCGATACCGAGTGCGATTAACCCGAGCAATACTGCGCTAAATATTTCCACTCGCTAATCTTACGCTGCTATAGCTTGCTGACGGTCCAGATAATGGCGAGCATGGCAGCGAATACAACTAACCCTTGCGCAATCGTGGCCATTACGCAGGAACAATGACTTCTTGTGAGGCGGCCACACCATCGACAGTAAGTTGCGCATCTACCGGGGTATTGCGCTTAATTACCGCGAGTGCAATTGGCCCAAGTTCGTAATGCCGGGCAACTGTGCCGAGAAAACCAACTTTAATCTCTCCATTCATAACGGGCGTTCCAGGTGCGGGCATCACAACTTGGCTGCCATCTAAATGTAGTAAAACTAAACGACGTGGGGGATTACCTAAATTGAATATTTTGGCAACGGTCTCTTGTCCACGATAACAACCCTTACTCATATGAACTGATTTATTTAGTAAACCCAGCTCATTTGGGATTGATTTATGGTCTGTATCAAAGCCAATGCGCGGGCGGCCTGCAGCAACGCGTTCGGCATCTAGCGCCCAAGTTCCAACTTGCATCGCAGTTGCCGCAAAGCTCTCTTGCATATCTTTAAGCTCAGCGCGCGGCACGAGTGCAAAGGGACCCCCAATATCGCTCACCTGACCGGGTGCGCGCATTATTACAAATTCATTTGAGGCATCACGCACATCAACGCGCAACATAAATTTCATCTTCTGTAAATAAGTGACTAAATTTTCGATATATCCTGGATCTAATACCAACCACGTGCTTTCGCCATCATCGACTAAATTAATTTGGTACTCCACATGACCCTGCGGATCTAAAATTAGCGCTGAAGACCATTGGCCAACGCCAAGTTCAGTTAAGTGTTGGGTAGTTAGGTCATGTAACCATTTGAGGCGATCAACACCTGATACGGCTATTACATGTAGGTGAGAGAGATCTGCCCAAGCTTTACCTTCAAGTATGGCGCGCTGTTCTTTATTTGGTTCACCAAAATGCCAAATCGCACCCTTATCAACGCCATCTTCGACAAATACTGCAGTCATAATTTATTTGGTACAGGCAGCGCAGGTGCCGTAAATTGCAAAGTGAGTAACATCGGTTTTAAATCCATAATCATCAGATAAATTCTGCACAAAGTTGGCTGCCGCAGTTATTGGCGCATCGCCAACAGCGCCACATTCGCCGCAGACCAAATGCAGGTGAGTCAACTCTTCAGCCGCGTGGTAAGTCGCACCACCATGTCCTAGATGGGTATGTTGGACTAAGCCAACATTTTCCAACGTCTCTAAGTTGCGATAAACGGTGGAAAGGTTAATTCCTGGGTGGGTAGCACGAACTTTTTCCGCTACCTCTTCAGGTGTGGAATGACCGAGTTCGCGCACAGCCGATAAGACTAACTCGCGCTGTGGAGTAAGGCGTAGGCCTTTCTTGCGGAGTTCGTGTTGCTCAACCATGGGTAAAGCCTACCTTTAAAGTGAAATTACGAGATCTGTAGGAATTCCCCGCACTGCTCTGACTTGCTGTTCTACGCGCGCACCCGGTGCCTGAATAACGAGAGTCCAAAGACCAGGGGCGGCGAAGAAACGAAATTCTCCTTGCAAATTAGTTGGCAGCTCTGCGGTGAATTCGCCATCACGATCTAACAATCGAACATAGGCCCTTGCCACCGGAGTTCCATTTGGTACCCCATCATCTCCATCTCCAAGTACAACGCCCTGAATGATTGTTTGGGTCGCGACATCTAAGCCTTTTGCTAATAGATCATCTAGCGAAGGTCCACCGGGGGTTGCACCGCAGGTCTTCAACTTAGGCTCCTAAAGCTACAGGAGCTCCAACTAGCGAACCATATTCAGTCCATGATCCGTCGTAGTTTTTAACATTTGATACGCCAAGTAGTTCGTGCAGCACAAACCACGAGAATGCAGAGCGTTCACCAATTCGGCAGTACGCAATAGTCTCTTTGGCAAGATCAACACCTGCGCTGATATAAAGTTCTTTTAGCTCAGCATCTGATTTAAATGTGCCATCTTCATTTGCGGCCTTTGACCATGGAATATTTTTTGCAGTCGGAATATGCCCCTTTACCTGTCCTTGTTCTTGTGGCAAATGTGCAGGCGCAGCAAGTTCGCCGCTGAATTCAGCGGGTGAGCGCACGTCAACGATATTTAGCTTGCCAATCGCAGCAATTACTTCATCGCGGAATGCTCGAATTGAATTATCGCGTTCTTTTGCAACATAACGGGTCGCTGTGCGAGTAGGAACTGCCGCCACAAACGCGCGCGCATCGAGCTCCCAGCGCTTTCGTCCACCATCAAGGAGACGAACATCTTGATGACCATAAATTTTGAAATACCAGAATGCATAGCTAGCAAACCAATTATTATTTCCGCCGTAGAGAATCACAGTCGAGTCATTTGAAATCCCCGACTTGGAGAGTAGCGCCTCGAACTTCTCTTTTGAGATTAGGTCACGGATAAGCCCATCTTGCAGGTCATCGCGCCAATGAAATGTGATCGCGCTTTCGATGTGGCCCTGTTCATACAAAGTGGTGTCTTCATCGACCTCCACAATTACAACTTGAGGATTATTGAGATTTTCAGCAACCCATTCGGCGGTGACGAGTGATCCTTGGCGTGACATTTTGATCTCCTATTTTATTTTGGTATTAAATGAATAAAGTGGGTTAAAGGTAGCTACTTGGCTGGGCGAGCGCGGATTAGTAGCAAATACATCTCGCAACCTAAGCAGAAATTAAATCCTGCATTTAAGAAAGCGGCGGCAAGTGCGAATCCGACTGCAACTGTAAAGACTGCACCAACTCCAGTTGCTGATCCAACTAGTGCGAGAAGTGCAAAAATTAGACCTACGCTCTGTGCGAATTGTGGTGGACGTACATCTTCTAGCGTTGCAGTTGACTTTAGGCGAGGCTTAATTAACTTCTTAAAAAGCGTTGCATATGGAGTGAACTGTGGTCCGCGTAGGGCGCCGATTGCAAAGACAGCTGCTTGAAAGGCGACTACCCATACGTTCGATGTAATTAAAGCAATAGTCAGGACAACTGTTGTAATTGCGGCAGACCAACGAGGGCCACGTGCATCAATAGAAACTGGCGGTTTCACATTTTTAACTGTACTTGTCATTTTACTTCCTTTACATAGTTCGCTAATGGATTGCTGAATTAGTTTTTAAATTGCAAACTAAGGGCAACAAATAGCGCCAGTTAAGCGACCATAATCAATTACACGGCGCTTTGTAAAATAACTGGTTTCGATGTGGAACATAGGATAAAGAATAAAGGTGTAATAGGTAAAAAACTAATTGCAATAAATTCGCAACTGCTTTTGTTAGCCAATAGCTGCGATTGCTGCCTGTACTTGCGTACGTTTAGGCGTGCCCATGGCGCGACCGACTTCGACTCCAGCGCCATTTAAAAATAGCGTTGTAGGCGTTGAGCGGATATCCAATTCACGAACTAGCTCTAAATGCGATTCAGCATCGATATGGGCATAGCGAACATCGGGCATTGATTTGACCATATCTTCAAGTAGCGCCTTGGTGGCCCGGCACGGAGTGCAAAATGCTGATGAGAATTGCACCATCGTGGCCCGAGAGCCGAGTTCAGTGCCGACTATCGCCGCACTTAGCTTTGGCCCGTTTACAGTCTTTTTCTTCCTGAATTCCCCGCGTGTGCGCTGATACCGGATGCCAAATCCAGTGGCGCAGGTCAGCACGATGGCAAGTGGAATCAATGTTTTCACAGGAGTATTCTCTCTCACTTAGAGAGATATCTCTAACCAGATCATTGAAGGGTGCTCCCATGGCGAAGGTATTGTTATTGACCAACACCAATGGCGCGAGCGCAGAAGTTCTGCCATCTCTTGCACTCTTACAGCACACAGTAAAGATCTTGCCCGCTGAAGCCAGCGTGCTAATTGATTCACCAGTTATGGATATTGTCTTTGTAGATGCGCGCCGTGATTTACCAGCAGCAAAAAATTTAACTCGTCTCTTGACATCAACCGGAGTTGGCGCACCTGTTATTGCAATTTCAACCGAAGGCGGTTTAAGCGCCTTTAGTGTCGACTGGGGTGTTGACGATGTAATTCTTGATACAGCGGGCCCGGCAGAAGTAGATGCGCGAATTCGTATTGCAATTGGTACTCATTTGGCTGCCATCGCCGCGGCAGATCCAAACGCCGGGGAGATTCGCACAGGTGATGTTGCAATTGATGAAGCAACATATACAGCAAAGATAAAGGGTCGCTCACTTGATTTAACATTTAAAGAATTTGAGCTTTTAAAGTATTTAGCACAGCATCCTGGCCGCGTCTTTACCCGCGCCCAGTTATTGCAAGAGGTTTGGGGATATGACTACTTCGGTGGAACGCGCACGGTAGATGTTCATATCCGCCGCTTACGTTCCAAGCTTGGGCCTGAGTTTGAATCAATTATTGGCACAGTTCGCAATGTCGGTTATCGCTTCACACTTCCAAGCAGCGCCAAAGAGGGTAAAATTAACGAGCGGGTTTAACCGAGATGCGCCACATTTTAAAAATTCATAAATCACTTGCAGAGCCACTTGCGCCTATAAATACCTCTTATCAGATTTGCACATTTGACCCTGCGAAAGATAAGGCCACTTGGCTTGCTCTAAATAATAAAACTTTTGCTAAGCATCCTGATCAAGGAAATTGGGCGTTGGCAGATCTAGAAAACCGTATGGCGGAGAGCTGGTTTGAGCCATCAGGTTTCTTTCTCGCAATGGAAGATGGGCAGATCGTGGGTTTTGTCTGGACAAAAATTCACCAAGGTTTAGTGCAACAAGAACCAGTTGGTGAGCTTTTTGTAGTTGGGGTAGATCCTGATCATGCAAAGCAAGGTATCGGCAAGGCTTTATCTACTGAGGCAATCAATTACTTCATTGCTAAAGGCCTTAAGAAAGCAATGCTCTATGTCGATGCCGACAACCTGAATGGCTTATCTCTCTACACCAAGTTAGGTTTTAATTAACTAAGTCAGCACACATAGCGCGAAAAGCTGCCGTATGCGCATCAACATCTCCCGTTGTTGTTGCAGGTGACATAAGTGCCATATTGTGAAATGGCGTCAGCAAAAAGCCATCATTTAATAGACGTAGGTGGATGTACTGCTCAAGTTCAAAATCACCAGATTCGGCTGCTTCGCGCCCAGTTCGAGGTGCTTTTCCTTTGAAGATGTACTCACCGCGCGCACCTAAACGATTGCAATGCCAATCTAAATCAAACTCTGTAATTGCCGCGTCCACCCCATCACTCCAGCGATCGCCGAGTGCAATCATGGATTCAAAGGCAGCTGGTGTCAGGACTTCACTTAGTGTGGCTCGCATAGCAGCAAGTGACATGGCATTGCCTGCCAAAGTACTGCCAATTCCACCAGTATCAATAATTTCAAGTTCGACCAATTTCTTAATTGAATTTGCCACTGCATCTGTCATACCAAATGTTCCAACTGGAATGCCACCTGCAATTGCTTTACCGATAGTTAAGAAATCTGGCTTTAAACCAAGGTCTTGCGTCATCCCCCCTGGGCCAACGGAAATAGTATGGGTCTCATCAATAATTAATAGCGCACCGTATTTTTTCGCTAAATCTTGAACTGCAAATAGATATCCATCGTCAGGTAAGACGATTCCGACATTTGTCATCGCCGGCTCCATCAAGATTGCCGCAACATCGCCGTGGGCTAGCGCTGATTCCATAGCAGGCAAATCATTAAATTCCACAACGCGCGTTGTAACCGCTAGATCAACGGGTGCGCCTAAGTTACCTTCGCGCTTTACAGTATTTCCCGCGTTATCTAATGTGGCAAATGTTTCATCAACGCTGCCGTGATAACAGCGGTCGATAACAATTATCTTAGAGCGCCCGGTAATTAACCGGCAGTAGCGAATAACATGGCGGTTAGCATCAGTTGCCGTCACCGTAAATTGCCATTTTGGCAGCCCAAAACGCTTGGCTAGCTCCTTTGAAACAATGGCAGCATCAAGGGTTGGCAACATAGAAGTTATACCGATATCGGCTTGGCGTTTAATCGCTGCAACAGTGGCATCTGGTGAATGGCCTGTCATTGAACCGGTATCGCCTAAACAGAAATCAATATAAGTATTACCATCGATATCAGTGAATTTTGCGCCCTTTGCCTCTTTTACAAATACGGGGTGCGCTCCCGGCCACTTTGCCATCCATGACATTGGTACGCCTTCGTGCATTACCTCTTTAGATTCGGCGAAGGCGGCTGAGCTAGCTTTATTCTTTGCCAAGAAGCGAGCTTCTTCAATTTTCATTAGCTCTGCAATACGGGCACGATTTATTTGCGTAGACATATGCTCATCCTATATTTATTTAACCTTCAGAGAAAACAAAGAGTGCTTCTAAATAATTTTCACCGGTAATCCCTAGATTCTGGGCATCAGGTGGCGCAGTCTGTGGTTCTACACAAACGCCCTCAGCATCCTCGTTATAAACAACCCACCAAGGAGCATCTGATTCGATATCTATACGTGCGCAATCTTCCCAAATAATCGCGGGAACACCTTGCACTTCGGTAAATGCATCATTCCAAGTGCCTGACGTTTGGGAAGTTATTTCACCAGTTGGAATTCCTTCGTCATCGCGCTTTAACATCTTCGCCGCTTTAAATTCAATCTCTGCGCTACTACCGCGATCCAAATCGCGCGCAAACCAAGGATGCATTCCAATCCATGCAGGTAATTCACAATCACCTGGGTCATATTCCAGCGACCAGCGGATGGCATCATCTAATACTTCGATTGTTTGCTCGATTGTTGCGCCAGCATATGGTTTCGGTAGATGCAATAACGAGCGGCCGGGTCCGATCTCTTGCCAAGAAGAAGTTGGAGCAAAACCATGTATGGCATGGGGTGGCTCTAAATTTGTTGGCAACTGAATCTCAGCACCGTTTTTATCGCGAATTATCCCGTCACGAATTCGCCCCGCCCATGGACCCATCGCATACCAGCCACTATGTATAGGCGTGCCACGATATGGAATAGTAAATTGTAGATCCCGCCAGGTTATTGAAGAGATTCGCGCACCGTTGTCTAAATCAATCGCGATCTGAAATTCTGCATCATCTATATATTGCATATTTTTGCGCCTCTAATCTAATTTCAATTTAGCAACTTCATGTTTATAAGGTGGCTGAGCACCCGCACGAGAGCATGTAATTGCAGCGGCCGCCGCTGATTTCTTTAATACCTTTGCTAAGCCCTCATTTTGCAGCGACATAATGCCATCTTGCACCATTGCCTCGACGATGATCGCACCAACTGTATCGCCAGCACCAACTGTATCGACTACATCTACAACTACGCCCTCTGCCTCTTCGCGGCCGCTGGCGGTAAAACCAATTGACCCATTGGCACCGTGTGTCACAACAACAAGTGCCGCGCCATCTTTGATCCAGCGGTTTGCGATTGTTTCAATATCAACACCTGGGTAGAGCCACTCTAAATCATCATCGCTGACCTTAATAACTGTAGATATGGCAGACCACTTTTCAACAGCTGCAACATAAAAATCACGATCACTCATTACCGATGGACGAATATTTGGATCAAAGACAATTGGTGCAAATTCAGCAACTTGTAGCGCCCAGTCAAAGAGCACTGTGGCACCTGGTTCAACGATGGTAACTAGTGTTCCAACATGTAAAACTTTTGGTTTATGTATTGATGGATCAGGTAACCAATCTAGCGAGAAATCAAAAGTTGCCGTGCCATCAATCTTAAATTCGTATGAGCCGCTGCCATCTTCAGCCAAAGTAACAATCGCTAAACAGGTTGGCTTATCACTAGTTAGCGCTAGATCTAATTTAACTTCGTCGGCCAATAGCTCTGCACGCGCCGATTGGCCATATTCATCAGTTGAAATTCCATCAATAAATTGCACATCATGGCCAAGTCGCGCCAACGCCTTTGCCGTATTTGCAGGACCTCCACCCACCACAGCTAAGCGTTCTGGGCTACCAGGAAGAAGATCAATTAACACTTCACCGCAGACCCAGATACTCATTAACCATCTCCTCAAAAACCAGCCGTTAAATTCTTGGCCATTTAGACCATTGGCTAATCTTGCCCTACCGTTGGCATATGACTAACACAGCCTCGGTCACGATCCCTGAGACCACACTTGATGTTTATCCGCTCTGTCTCGGGGGCAATGTATTCGGTTGGAGCGCAGATGAGAGCCAATCTCAAGCCGTTCTCGATAAATACACTGAGCTGGGCGGTGATTTCATTGATACCGCAGATGTTTACTCTGATTGGGTGGCAGGCAATGTGGGCGGTGAATCTGAAGTAATTATTGGAAATTGGCTCAAAGCGCGCGGCAATCGCCACCAATTAGTTATCGCCACCAAGGTAGCCAAGCTTTCAACGCGTCCGGGCCTGCGCCCTGAAAATATTATCGCTGCCTGCAACGAATCTTTACAGCGTTTGCAGACTGATCACATCGATCTTTATTACTCACATTACGATGATAAAGAAGTTCCGATTGCAGAAACATTGGGCGCATACCAAACTTTAATTAGCGAAGGCAAGATCCGTTATATCGGAGCATCACAACATACTGCCTCACGTTTACAAGAGGCAATAGATATTGCAAC
>JASJLO010000009.1:0-47183 GCA_037620605.1 Candidatus Planktophila sp. | reverse complement strand
TCGTCCTTTCCTTAGAGCTTAATCTCGATGTCGACGCCTGCAGGCAGATCAAGACGCATCAATGAATCAACAGTCTTAGGTGTTGGATCGATGATGTCGATTAAGCGCTTGTGTGTGCGCATCTCGAAATGTTCGCGGCTGTCCTTATATTTGTGAGGAGAGCGAATAACACAGTACGTGTTCTTCTCTGTTGGTAGCGGCACTGGACCCGCGACCGTTGCACCAGTGCGCTCAACTGTTTCAACGATTTTCTTCGCTGAAGAGTCAATCACCTCATGGTCGTAGGCCTTGAGTCGAATGCGGATCTTTTGTCCCGCCATGTCGTTCTCCTTCTTATTTATTCTTCGTTTACATGTAGTTATTGAGCTTTTGTTTTTCACCCGGCGGCTTTTACCCCGCCGGGCTCAAACATTTAATTCTTTGGTGCTCTTTTACTTCTTAATCTTTGTAACGCGACCAGCACCTACTGTGCGGCCACCTTCACGGATTGCGAAGCGAAGTCCTTCTTCCATAGCGATTGGTTGAATTAGCTGTACAGCCATTTCAGTGTTATCGCCAGGCATAACCATTTCGGTACCTTCTGGAAGAGTTACAACGCCAGTCACATCAGTTGTACGGAAGTAGAACTGTGGACGGTAGTTGTTGAAGAATGGAGTGTGACGACCGCCTTCATCCTTTGAAAGGATGTATGCAGATGCATCGAACTCTGTGTGAGGCGTAATTGTGCCAGGCTTGCAAACAACCTGACCGCGTTCTACATCTTCACGCTTTAGTCCACGAAGAAGAAGACCGACATTCTCGCCAGCCTGACCTTCATCGAGCAACTTACGGAACATTTCAACGCCAGTAACAGTTGTCTTCTGCGCTTCAGTACGGATACCAACGATTTCAACTTCTTCGTTGACCTTTACGACGCCGCGCTCGATACGACCGGTAATAACAGTTCCACGACCCGTGATTGTGAAAACGTCTTCAACTGGCATAAGAAATGGCTTGTCGATTTCGCGTGCTGGCTGAGGAATGAAGTTATCCACTGCATCCATAAGTTCAACGATCTTCTCTGCCCATGCAGCGTCTCCTTCGAGAGCCTTAAGAGCTGAAATGCGAACGATTGGAATGTCATCGCCTGGGAATTCGTACTTAGATAGAAGTTCGCGAACTTCCATTTCAACGAGTTCAAGAATTTCTTCGTCATCGACCATATCTGACTTGTTAAGAGCAACAACGATTGATGGAACGCCAACTTGGCGAGCAAGTAGAACGTGCTCTTTAGTCTGTGGCATTGGACCATCTGTAGCTGCTACTACGAGGATTGCGCCGTCCATCTGTGCTGCACCAGTGATCATGTTCTTGATGTAGTCAGCGTGGCCTGGGCAGTCAACGTGTGCGTAGTGACGCTTTTCAGTCTGGTATTCGATGTGAGCAATAGAAATCGTGATACCGCGTTGACGCTCTTCTGGCGCCTTATCGATATCAGAAAATGCTGTTGCTGCGTTAAGGGTTGGGAATTTGTCATGCAACACCTTGGAGATCGCAGCAGTAAGAGTTGTCTTACCGTGATCGATGTGGCCAATGGTGCCGATGTTTACGTGCGGCTTAGTGCGCTCGAACTTGGCTTTTGCCATTTTGTTTCCTCTTTCGTTTTTCTAGTGCTAGTTATTAGGGGTTGTGCTTTTTGATTTGTTTAGGGTTACTCGCCACGAACTTTTGCGATGATTTCTTTCATCACATTGCCTGGAACTTCGGCATAAGAATCAAATTCCATGCTGTAGCTCGCGCGACCTTGTGTTCTGGAGCGGAGATCTCCGACATAGCCGAACATCTCTGACAACGGAACTAGCGCCCTAACAACGCGGGCACCTGACCGCTCATCCATGGCCTGAATTTGGCCACGACGACTGTTGATGTCGCCGATGACATCACCCATGAAGTCTTCAGGGGTAACAACTTCGACGCGCATCACTGGTTCGAGAATTGCAGGATCAGCAAGTTTTGCTGCTTCCTTAAATGCCGCGATACCAGCCACCTTGAAGGCGAGCTCCGATGAGTCAACATCGTGATACGCGCCATCAAGAAGAGTTACTCGTACATCTGTAAGTGGGTAGCCAGCAAGTGGACCTGCGGTCATTGCTTCACGGCAACCTGCATCAACTGAAGGGATGTACTCGCGTGGAACGCGACCACCAGTGATCTTATTTACGAATTCGTAACCGCCTTCAACTTCACCAGTTGGAAGTGGCTCGACAGCGATTTGAATTTTTGCGAATTGACCTGAACCGCCAGTCTGCTTCTTATGCGTGTAATCGTGACGCGCAACTGCCTTGCGAAGTGTTTCGCGGTAAGCAACTTGTGGCTTACCGACGTTTGCCTCAACTTTAAATTCGCGGCGCATACGGTCTACCAGAATTTCAAGGTGGAGCTCGCCCATACCAGCGATGATGGTCTGGCCAGTCTCTTCGTCAGTATTTACATGGAAAGTTGGATCTTCTTCAGATAGACGTTGAATTGCAACGCCAAGTTTTTCTTGATCGCCCTTGGTCTTTGGCTCAATGGCTACAGAGATAACTGGAGCTGGGAAATCCATTGATTCAAGGATTACTGGCTTTGCGGGATCACAGAGAGTCTCACCTGTTGTGGTGCCCTTAAGACCCATAACTGCAACGATCATTCCTGCACCCACATTGTCACGCTCTTCGCGCTTGTTAGCGTGCATCTGGTAGATCTTGCCGATACGTTCTTTACGATCTTTATTTGAGTTAAGAATTGTTGAACCGGTCTCAAGTACACCTGAATAAACGCGAATAAATGTCAGCTTTCCAAGGTGTGGATCGGTCATGATCTTAAATGCAAGAGCAGAGAATGGCTCGTCATTCTTTGGATAACGCTTCATCTCCTTCTCTTTATCGTTCATATCCATTCCGACAATCGCATCGATATCAAGTGGGGAAGGAAGGTAGCGATTTACTGCATCAAGCATTGGCTGTACGCCCTTGTTCTTAAATGCTGAACCAGTTAAAACTGGAGAAAGCTTGGCTGAGATTGTTGCGCGGCGGATGCCGGCGATGATTTCTTCCTCTGAAAGTTCTTCTCCTGCGAGATACTTTTCCATAATAGTGTCATCATTTTCAGCGAGAGTTTCGATCATCTCGTAGCGAGCTTGCTTTGACTTATCTGCCATATCTGCTGGAATTTCTTCGATTGTGTAATCTTCGCCTTTTTTAGTTTCACCGCGCCATACCAAAGCCTTCATAGCGATTAGATCAACGACGCCGATGAAATCTGACTCGTTACCGATTGGCAGTTGTAGAACTAGTGCGACTGCGTTTAGACGATCCTTGATCATGCTAACGCACTTATCAAATGATGCACCTGTACGGTCTAACTTATTGATAAAACAAATACGTGGAACTGAATAGCGATCGGCTTGGCGCCATACCGTTTCAGATTGTGGTTCAACGCCTGCAACGCCATCGAATACGGCAACAGCGCCATCTAGTACACGAAGTGAGCGTTCTACTTCAACTGTAAAGTCAACGTGGCCTGGTGTATCAATAATGTTAATGAGATGGTCTTTCCACACGCATGTGGTCGCTGCAGAGGTAATAGTGATACCGCGCTCTTGTTCTTGTTCCATCCAGTCCATGGTTGCGGCACCTTCGTGCACCTCACCAATCTTGTATGAAATACCTGTGTAGAAGAGGATGCGCTCAGTAGTAGTGGTTTTGCCCGCGTCGATGTGAGCCATGATTCCGATATTGCGAACCGTAGCTAGATCGATCTTCTCTACTGTTGACGTTGCCAATTAATTATCCTCTTCTCGTCGTTTCTTAATTACCAGCGATAGTGGGCAAACGCCTTGTTTGCCTCTGCCATCTTGTGAGTGTCTTCACGGCGCTTTACAGCTGCCCCAAGACCATTTGATGCATCAATTAATTCGTTAGTAAGACGTTCTGCCATTGACTTTTCACGACGTGAACGTGAGTAGTCAATTAACCAGCGAAGTGCCAAAGTATTTGAACGTCCAGCTTTAACTTCAATTGGTACCTGGTAAGTAGCTCCACCAACGCGGCGCGAACGTACCTCAACAGCAGGCTTAATGTTGTCGAGCGCGCGCTTTAAAGTAATTAGCGGATCAACCTGTGTCTTTGTACGTGTGCCTTCTAGAGCGTTGTAAACAATGCTCTCGGCAGTTGAACGTTTGCCGTGAAGAAGTACGCGGTTGATAAGCGCAGTTACAACTGGTGAGTTGTAAACAGGATCAGCAACTACTGGAGTCTTTACTACAGGACCTTTACGTGGCATTAGCTAGCCTTCTTCTCTCTCTTAGCACCGTAACGTGAACGTGATTGCTTACGGTTTTTTACGCCCTGAGTATCAAGGGAACCGCGAATAATTTTGTAACGAACACCCGGAAGATCTTTTACGCGACCACCGCGAACAAGAACAATGGAGTGCTCTTGTAAGTTATGACCTTCGCCTGGGATGTATGCAGTAATTTCCATGCCACTTGTTAGACGAACACGTGCAACTTTACGAAGCGCAGAGTTAGGCTTCTTAGGTGTAGTTGTGTAAACACGTGTACATACACCGCGACGCTGTGGTGAACCCTTTAGCGCAGGTGTACTTGTCTTCGTAGTCTTTTCTGCTCGACCACGACGAACTAGTTGTTGAATCGTTGGCACTTCGTCTCCATTTCAGTTACTGCTTTTTCACGCTTGTTGTCCGACCCACGCGGTCGGGTGTGTTGCACCCTGCGCGCAGATGCAACTGATAATTTCTTAACAGGGGCACGGCAAAAAGCTCTTAAAAGAGCAGACGCGAAGGGTATCGGGGTTCAGGCTGAAAGGTCAAAACGGCCCTTTTACTCCTCGGGGCCGCCCCACCCCCAAAAATGGGGCTTTTTCGCTCTTCGGCGTGTCGTGTGTAGGGCGGCAGTTGGGTCCATAATGAAACCATGAGTCTTCATATCGGAGCCCAAAAGGGCGAAATTTCAGAGAAAATCCTCCTTCCGGGCGATCCGCTCCGAGCCAAATGGGTGGCTGAGAACTATCTAGAAGGCGCCAAGCAGTACAACTCGATCCGCAATATGTTCGGCTACACCGGGCTTTACCGCGGCGAGCGGATTTCCGTGCAAGGCACCGGCATGGGGCTGCCTTCACTATCGATTTATGTAACTGAACTCTTTAATGAACATGGTGTTGAATCTGCAATTCGCATCGGTACATGCGGTGCTATTCAAGAGACGACAAAAGTTGGCGATTTAATTTTAGCGATGACTGCATCAACTGATTCTAATATCAATCGTCGCTTTACCAACGGTTTAGATTTTGCAGCGCATGCAGATTTTGGGTTGCTGCAAGCAGCATATGAAGCAGCTAAGAAGTTTGAGAGGGTTCATGTTGGTGGTGTCTCTTCAATGGATTATTTCTATGATGAAACTGATGCAAATGAAAAATTAATTAAGCATGGAGTACTCGCTTTAGAAATGGAAGCGAGCCAACTTTATTCAATCGCAGCACGTAAGGGGAAGAAAGCACTTGCTGTGTTAACAGTTTCAGATCACGTAATTACACATGAGGCTATGGATGCTGATACCAGAGAGCGCACCTTAAGCGATATGGTCGAAGTTGCACTCGCTGCTTTAAGTAAAAATTAATTACTTATATAATTAAGAAAGGCTCCCCAAAGGGAGCCTTTCTTAATATTAATAACTATCTTGGAATCTCGGTTCCTTCGCTCGAATCCGCTATCGCGGAATCTCGACTTCATCCAAGCGAACTGCTTCGCCTGAACCACCTTGATCAAATGGTGTGAAGTCATACTCGTCGTAGGCCGCATAGACAGCAGCCTTTGCAGCCTCTGTTGGCTCAACTCGGATATTACGGTAACGAGCAAGGCCGGTACCTGCAGGAATTAACTTACCGATAATGACGTTCTCCTTCAGGCCGAGCAATGGATCGCTCTTCTCTGAAAGAGCTGCATCTGTAAGTACGCGAGTTGTTTCCTGGAATGAAGCAGCTGATAGCCATGATTCAGTAGCAAGTGAAGCCTTAGTGATACCCATTAACTCTGGGCGACCTGAGGCTGCCTTGCCACCTGTTGTGACTACGCGACGGTTCTCTGCTTCAAAGCGACCGCGTTCAACGAGTTCACCAGGAAGTAACTCGGCATCTCCTGCTTCAAGCACTGTAATGCGCTTTAACATTTGGCGAACAATTACTTCGATGTGCTTATCGTGAATGCCTACGCCTTGTGAGCGATAAACAGATTGAATCTCATTTACCAAGTGAACTTGAGTTGCACGTGGACCGAGGATACGAAGTACCTGCTTTGGATCAATTGCGCCGACGACCATCTTCTGGCCAACTTCAACGCGTGAGCCTTCTTCTACAAGTAACTTCTGACGGCGTGTGATTGGGTAAGCAACTTCCTCGCCACCATCATCTGGTGTAACGACGATCTTCTTACCCTTGGCATCTTCACGGAATGAAACAACGCCCGCAGTCTCAGCGATCGGCGCGACACCCTTAGGGGTACGTGCTTCGAAGAGCTCGACGATACGTGGAAGACCGTGAGTGATGTCATCACCTGCAACGCCACCAGTGTGGAAGGTACGCATTGTTAACTGTGTACCTGGCTCACCAATTGACTGTGCAGCGATAATTCCAACAGCTTCACCGACAGCTACGAGCTGACCTGCAGCAAGTGAGCGACCGTAGCAAGCTGCGCATTGTCCGACCTTGCTATCGCAAGTTAGAACTGAGCGAATCTTAACTTCGTCCACACCAGCAGCAACGAGTTCATCGATGACGCGATCACCTAAATCAGAGCCTGCCTTAGCAAGAACTTCGCCATTGATTTCAACATCGTCAGCCAAAGTACGACCATAAACAGAAGTTTCAACATGGTCATGCTTAACAAGATTTCCTGCCTGTTGGCGTAAAGCGATAGGAAGAACCAGACCGCGATCGGTTCCGCAATCTTCTTCGCGGATGATTACATCCTGTGCCACATCGCAGAGGCGACGAGTTAGGTAACCAGAGTCAGCGGTTCGAAGCGCTGTATCTGCAAGACCTTTACGTGCACCGTGTGTAGAAATGAAGTACTCAAGAACTGAGAGGCCTTCACGGAAGTTTGACTTAATTGGGCGCGGAATAATCTCACCCTTTGGGTTAGCCACCAGTCCACGCATACCCGCGATCTGACGGATCTGCATCATATTTCCACGAGCACCTGAATAGACCATCATCCAGACTGGGTTGATGCGAGGGAAGTTCTCTTCCATCTCTTTACCAACTTCAGCTGTTGCCTTGGTCCAAATTTCGATGAGCTCTTGGCGACGCTCGTCATCTGTGATTAGACCCTTTTCGTATTGAGATTGAACCTTGTCAGCTTGAGTTTCGTAGCTTTCTAGGATCTCCTTCTTACGTGGAGGCGTAACAACATCTTCGATTCCGATTGTTGCACCGGCGCGCGTTGCCCAGTGGAATCCAAGTTCCTTCAGCGCATCAAGAGTCTGAGCAACTGTGACCTTAGGATAGAACTCAGCTAACTTGTCAACGATTCCGCCAAGTTGTTTCTTGGTGACATCTACATCGACAAATGGGAAGTCCGCAGGAAGAGCTTCGTTAAAGAGTGCGCGACCAATTGTCGTTTCAATTGTTTCACTCGTCTTAGAAAGACGAATCTTTATCTTTGCCTGCAGTGAGACTGAGCGTTGATCATGAGCCATGATCGCTTCGGCAACAGAAGCGAATGCGCGGCCTTCACCGAGTTCACCTTCGCGTTCCATTGTTAAGTAATAAAGGCCAAGAACCATGTCCTGTGTAGGAGATGTAATTGGTCGCCCGTTAGCAGGAGACAAAATGTTATTTGAAGATAACATCAAGATACGAGCTTCGGCTTGCGCTTCAGCGGATAGCGGCAAGTGAACTGCCATCTGGTCACCGTCGAAGTCAGCGTTAAATGCCGTACATACGAGTGGGTGAATCTGAATTGCTTTACCTTCAACCAATTGTGGTTCGAAAGCTTGGATACCTAAACGGTGCAATGTAGGAGCACGGTTAAGAAGTACTGGGTGTTCTGCAATTACTTCTTCAAGAACGTCCCATACAACTGGACGGGCGCGCTCAACCATGCGCTTGGCAGATTTAATATTCTGTGCATGATTTAGATCTACCAGGCGCTTCATTACAAATGGCTTGAAAAGTTCAAGTGCCATCTGCTTTGGAAGACCGCATTGGTGCAATTTAAGTTGCGGACCAACAACGATTACTGAACGACCTGAGTAATCAACGCGCTTTCCGAGCAAATTCTGACGGAAACGTCCCTGCTTGCCTTTAAGCATGTCAGAGAGTGATTTAAGCGCACGGTTGCCGGGACCGGTTACTGGACGGCCACGACGACCATTATCGAATAGCGCATCGACTGCTTCTTGCAACATACGCTTTTCGTTGTTAACAATAATTTCTGGTGCACCAAGATCAGCCAGACGCTTCAAACGGTTATTACGGTTGATGACGCGGCGATAAAGATCGTTTAGATCTGAAGTCGCAAAACGTCCACCATCGAGTTGTACCATTGGGCGTAGATCAGGTGGAATAACTGGAACGCAATCAAGCACCATAGATGCTGGGTGATTGCTTGTAGTCATAAATGCATTTACGACCTTGAGGCGCTTGATAGCACGAGTCTTCTTGGCACCCTTTCCATTTTCAGAAAGATCGGTAAGAATCGCGTATTCCGCTTCGAGATCAAAGGTCTCTAGGCGGCGCTTAATTGCCGCAGCACCCATGTCACCTTTGAAGTACATGCCGTAACGGTCGCGCATTTCGCGGTAGAGATTTTCATCGCCCTCAAGATCTTGCACCTTAAGGTTTTTAAAGCGAGTCCAAACATCTTCCAAACGAGTTAGCTCGCGCTCAGAGCGATCACGAATTACCTTGAGCTCGCGCTCTGCAGATTCGCGGACCTTACGCTTTACATCTGACTTAGCATCTTCTGCTTCGAGTTCAGTTATGTCAGCTTCAAGCTTCTTCTGGCGGATATCGAGATCATTATCACGACGTGTTTCGATCTTCTTACGATCATTAGCCAACTTCTTTTCCAGTTGTGGCATATCTTCTTCGCGCGCTTCTGCATCGACCTCTGTGATCATGTAAGCAGCGAAGTAAATAACTTTTTCTAGATCTTTTGGAGCAAGATCTAGTAGGTAACCAAGACGTGAAGGCACGCCCTTGAAGTACCAGATATGAGTTACAGGAGCGGCAAGCTCGATGTGGCCCATACGTTCACGACGAACTTTGGCGCGCGTTACCTCAACACCGCAACGCTCGCAGATGATTCCCTTAAATCGAACGCGCTTGTACTTTCCGCAATAACATTCCCAGTCGCGAGTTGGTCCGAAAATCTTCTCGTCAAAGAGTCCGTCCTTCTCTGGCTTTAGGGTACGGTAGTTGATCGTCTCTGGCTTCTTTACTTCACCAAATGACCAATCACGAATGTTCTGAGCCGATGCAAGACCGATTCTTAATTCATCAAAGAAGTTGACATCTAACATAGTTATTTATCCCTCTCTCAAACTTCTTCTACAGAGCTTGGTTCAACTCTTGACAAGTTGATGCCTAACTCTTCGGCAGCACGGAAAATTTCTTCATCGTTATCGCGCATTTCAATTGCGACACCTTCAGAAGATAGAACTTCTACGTTCAAGCAGAGTGATTGCATTTCCTTGATAAGCACCTTGAATGACTCAGGGATACCTGGCTCCGGAATGTTCTCGCCCTTAACGATCGCTTCGTAAACTTTTACGCGACCAAGCACGTCATCAGATTTGATAGTTAGGAGTTCCTGGAGTGTGTAAGCAGCTCCGTAGGCTTCCAAAGCCCAAACTTCCATTTCACCAAAGCGCTGACCACCGAATTGGGCCTTACCTCCGAGAGGCTGCTGAGTAATCATTGAGTATGGACCAGTTGAACGTGCGTGAATCTTGTCATCAACCAAGTGGTGAAGTTTCAAGATATACATGTATCCCACTGAAATCGGAGTTGGGTATGGCTCACCGGAACGGCCATCAAATAATTTAGCCTTTCCGCTCTTACCAATTAGTTGAACGCCATCACGGTTAGGTAGCGTGCTTGATAACAGACCTGAAATTTCTTCTTCAAGTGCGCCATCAAATACCGGAGTGGCAAAACGAGTTCCGGGGGCTCCCTTTTCAGCGCCGATGTTGCGCAGATGTTTCTGCCAAGCCTCATCGATTCCGGAGAGATCCCAACCAGTCTTAGCAACCCAGCCGAGGTGCATCTCTAAAACCTGACCGACGTTCATACGACCTGGAACACCGAGTGGGTTTAGAACTACATCTACTGGAGTTCCATCTTCAAGGAATGGCATATCTTCGACTGGAAGAATCTTGGAGATAACACCTTTATTACCGTGGCGACCAGCAAGCTTGTCACCATCTTGAATCTTGCGCTTTTGCGCGACATAGACGCGAACAAGTTGATTAACGCCAGCGCCAAGTTCGAATTCTTCAGAAGATTCAACGACTTTAACGTCGATAACTTTTCCTGATTCACCGTGTGGCACTTTAAGTGATGTATCGCGAACTTCGCGAGCCTTTTCACCGAAAATTGCGCGCAGTAGGCGCTCTTCTGGTGTTAGTTCAGTTTCTCCCTTAGGAGTTACCTTTCCAACCAGAATATCGCCAGGTACAACCTCAGCGCCAACGCGAATGATTCCGCGCTCGTCGAGATCAGCTAGAACTTCTTCAGATACATTCGGGATGTCGCGCGTGATCTCTTCAGCACCAAGTTTGGTATCGCGAGCATCAACTTCGTACTCTTCAATGTGAATCGAAGTTAAGACATCATCTTGCACTAAACGTTGCGAAAGAATAATGGCATCTTCATAGTTGTGGCCTTCCCATGACATAAACGCCACGAGTAAGTTCTTACCGAGAGCCATTTCACCATTTTCAGTACATGGGCCATCTGCAATAACTGTGCCAACTTCTAACTTCTGACCTTCAGAGACAACAACCTTCTGGTTATATGAAGTACCTTGGTTAGATCTTGAGAATTTCAAGAGTGAATATGTCTGGTAAGTACCGTCATCGCCCATGACCTTTACTTCATCGGCAGATACTTCAGTAACAACGCCGGCTTTAGTAGCTGTAACTACATCTCCAGCGTCAACTGCGGCACGAAATTCCATACCTGTTCCAATTAGTGGCGCTTCAGCGCGCATCAAAGGAACTGACTGGCGCATCATGTTTGAGCCCATCAACGCACGGTTGGCATCATCATGCTCAAGGAACGGAATCATTGCTGTTGCAACAGAAACCATTTGGCGAGGTGATACATCCATGTAATCAACTTCATCACCGTGGATATATTCGACTTCACCGCCGCGACGACGTACTAAGACGCGCGCTTCTGCAAAGTGGTTATCATCAGTTAGCGGCGCATTTGCCTGTGCAATGATGTGTTCATCTTCTTCATCTGCAGTTAAGTAATCAACTTGATCTGTTACGCGACCCTTAACAACTTTACGGTAAGGAGTTTCTATAAAACCAAAAGCTGTTACGCGACCATATGTAGCTAGTGAACCGATCAGACCAATGTTTGGACCTTCTGGAGTTTCAATTGGGCACATACGGCCGTAGTGAGACGGGTGAACGTCGCGAACTTCAAAGCCTGCACGATCACGAGAGAGACCACCGGGTCCAAGCGCAGATAGACGGCGCTTATGTGTAAGACCAGAAAGTGGATTTGTCTGATCCATAAACTGTGAAAGTTGTGATGTCCCGAAGAACTCCTTGATTGATGCAACAACCGGACGGATATTGATCAGTGTCTGCGGAGTAATCGCTTCTACATCTTGAGTAGTCATACGTTCGCGTACAACACGTTCCATACGAGAGAGTCCGATACGGACTTGGTTCTGGATTAATTCGCCAACGGTACGGAGGCGACGGTTACCGAAGTGATCGATATCGTCTTTCTCTACGCGAACTTCGCGACCGTATTCCATAGTTAGATCGCCACGATGTAGCGCAACTAGGTAACGCAAAGTTGCCACGATGTCAGAGATCGTAAGAATGCTCTGAGATAGCTCCAGATCCAGCCCGAGCTTCTTATTTACCTTGAAACGTCCAACCTTAGCCAAGTCATAACGCTTTACATTGAAATAGAGATTTTCGATGAGGTTCTGCGCAGCTTCCTTAGTTGGAGGCTCACCAGGACGGAGCTTGCGGTAGATATCTAAGAGCGCTTCATCTTGAGTTTTAACAGTATCTTTTTCAAGAGTTGCACGCATAGATTCGAAGTCACCAAACTCTTCCAGGATTTGTTCTTCAGTCCAACCTAGCGCCTTTAAGAAAACTGTTACTGATTGCTTGCGCTTACGGTCGATACGTACTCCGACTAGATCTTTCTTATCAACTTCAAATTCCAACCAAGCGCCGCGGCTTGGAATGATTTTAGAAGAGAAAACATCTTTATCTGAAGTCTTTTCAATAGTGCGCTCGAAGTAAACGCCAGGTGAGCGCACAAGTTGTGAAACTACAACGCGCTCTGTTCCATTAATAACGAAAGTTCCACGTGGAGTCATAACTGGGAAGTCGCCCATGAAAACAGTCTGTGACTTAATTTCACCAGTTTCGTTGTTGGTGAATTCTGCAGTTACGAAAAGTGGTTGTGAATAAGTGGTATCGCGTTCCTTGCATTGCTCGATTGAGTACTTAGGTGGCTCAAAGCGATGGTCGCGGAATGAAAGCGACATGGTGCCCTGGAAATCTTCGATAGGTGAAATTTCTTCAAAGATTTCTTCCAAACCTGATTTTGATGGAAGTTCTCCACGATTGGTATTAGTTGATTGCGCAAGACGCGAGCGCCACAAGTCGTTACCTAACAACCAGTCAACGCTTTCAACTTGCAGCGCTAACAGATTAGGAACTTCGAGAGGTTCGCGAATCTTGGCGAATGAGATACGTTGCGGAGCTACTGAATTCTTTTTCGCGGCCAAGAGATGTCCTTCCAGACAATGTTCACATACACAGTGTGGGAACGCACAACTATTAGGTCTCAGCCGCTATATGCCCTGACCGTAGAAGTTTTATGCGAAGGGCAAGAGTATCGCTGACCCCCTTGTGATGTCCAACCGGTGGCTTATACCCCTATCTACGCCAAATGTCAGCGAAATTCGAAAATTTGTGTGCGGGCGCCAAGGGTTGCAAGCGTGTGAAATAGAGATTCCCCCTTTGGTTGGAGCGCGGGGACTTTAATCAGCAAGTCCCTAGCCCGACCAAGGGGGGAATCTCCAACTAATCTACTTAAGTGTGACCGTTGCGCCAGCTGCTTCTAGAGCTGCCTTTGCCTTTTCTGCTGTCTCCTTATTTACCTTCTCTAGCAGAGTTGCTGGAGGTGCATCAACGAGATCCTTTGCCTCTTTCAAGCCAAGGCTTGAATTAAGGTTACGAACTTCCTTGATCACTGCAATCTTCTGTGAGCCGGCATTTTCAAGAATCACTGTGAATTCATCTTGTCCAGCATCTGCTGCGCCACCTGCTGCGCCACCTGCTGCTGCTGCAGCTGCAACTGGTGCTGCTGCTGTTACATCGAATTCTGTTTCGAAAGCCTTAACGAACTCTGAAAGTTCGACAAGAGTCATTTCCTTGAATTGAGCCATTAGATCATTTGATGAGAGCTTTGCCATTTTATTTTTTCCTTTTCCCTTTACTTATTCCGCTGGAGTTTCTGTTGGTGTTTCAACCACTGCTTCTGTGGGTACAGCCTGAGCTGGAACCTCGGACGTTGCTTCCATCTTGATGCGAAGTGCATCGAAGATACGCGCTGCCTTAGCAAGCGATCCCTTCATTGCACCAGCAAGCTTTGCCAAGAGAACCTCGCGAGACTCAAGATCTGCAAGCTGCATGATCTCGGCAGTCGTAACAAATTTACCTTCGTAAATTCCACCCTTGACAATAAGAAGTGGATTTTCTTTCTGGAAATTCTTAAGGTTACGTGCGGCATCAATTGGATCACCTTTAATGAATGCAATTGCTGAAGGACCAACGAGAAGATCATCTGAGAGATCTACGCCAGCGCTCTTTGCTGCAATCTTGGTGAGGGTATTTTTTACAACGCTGTACTTGGTATCTGCACCAAGACTGCGACGTAGCTCCTTCATCGAAGTCACGGTAAGACCGCGATATTCGGTTAGGTATGTTGCATTAGCTGACTTGAAATCTTCAGTCAGCTCAGCAACTGCACTTACTTTATCTGGGCGAGCCATTCGGTTCACCTTTCCGGTTTTTCTCACGACCGCCGGCAATAAAAAAATCCGTAACGCATAAGAGCGCACGGATTATCGTGAACACCTATGCGGGCTGAGATTTCCTCATTTACTTTGAAACCCTAGGGTTTCAAGACCTGCGGTCTTTGGTTATGAGACAACCTTAAGGCTTCCCCTCATTTATGGTCAAATCCCTGCAGGCAGCTCACTTCCTCGCGGGCGAATACGTACGAGTAGCACTGAAGCGATGATGGAAATAACAACTGCCATGAGTACGCCGACGAATTGGCCTCTATCTATGGCGCCTTGCGAATAAGCGATGCTGCCAAGGACAAATGAGAACTCCCCTACTTGGCCAACACCTACTCCAAGTTGGAATGGATTGGCATTTAGCTTTCCAATCTTTGCCAGTAAAACAACAGGTAAAGACTTAGCAAAAATAACGATTGCGATTATTAAAAGGGCAAAAGGAAGAGCAGTTGAAAATTGTGCTGGTTCAATCAAACTACCAATAATTACAAAGAACAAAACTGCGAAAAGATCTCGAAATGGCAGGATTGCCTTACGAACATCATCAGTATCACGACTTTGATTTATCGAAAGTCCAGCAACGAAACCAGCCAGAGCCATTGGAATTCCAAAGACAACTGTGCCTAGCGCGGCTAGTACCAATCCAATTGCAACAGAAAAAATTAAAAATAAATCTTTTTCCCAGCGGACCAAGCGCAGAATTATAGGAATCAATTTAGCTGCCATAAATGCAAGAATTACAAATCCAATAATTCCACCAAGGGCCACTGGCAGTGATCTATCTCCACTTCCAAATAGCGCTAAGACAATTGCTGCAACAGTCACTCCGGTTACATCTTGCATGACAGCCCAGCCAAGTAGTGCATCTTCAGTTGCCGAATCTGTTTTTCTCCTACGACTTCTCGTAATATTTACAATTACAACGCTGGAAGACATTGCGATTGAGAGCGATAGTAATAGCGCGCCAAGTATTGAAATATCTAAAAATAGAAATATCGGCGTACCGATAGCCATTCCAATAGCCACCTGCGCAGGCACTCCCCAGATCAGGGCCTTCTGTTCCCTGCTAATTCGACGCAGATCAATTTCAATTCCCACCTCAAATAGGAGAAGAACTACACCAATATCGGCTAGTAGCGAGAGTTGGTCATAGCTAGCTACATAACCAGGGGTAAATGGTGAAACTAAAAGTCCGGCAATTAAGTACCCGACAACTGCAGGCAATCCAACTTTGCGCGCCGCAAATCCCATTGTTGCAGCGCCCAATAGAACGATTCCAACCTCAAGAACCAGTGGTGCGGTATCAACAATAAGGCTGGCCATAGTTTGAGTCTAGAGATCATCACAACGGCTGGGGAGGTGAAAGCAAAAACTGGCTCTTGGTGGGCGTAGGGACTTTAACGAGCAAGTCCTGCGCCCGCTGAGAGCCAGTTTTTATAAGAAGTTAGTTAGTTGCTGGTTCGCGAACTAGGTTTGGATCTACTTGAATTCCAGGTCCCATCGTTGTTGAAACAACAGCTTTTTGAATGTAACGACCCTTAGATGAGTTCGGCTTGGCGCGATGAACTTCATCAAGTGCTGCCGCATAGTTCTCGGCCAGCTGAGCTGCCGTAAATGAAACCTTGCCGATAATGAAATGTAGGTTTGAGTTCTTATCAATGCGGAATTCAATCTTTCCACCCTTGATGTCATTTACCGCCTTCGTTACATCATTTGTAACTGTTCCAGTCTTTGGGTTTGGCATAAGTCCACGAGTTCCCAGGACTTTACCTAGACGACCGACCTTGCCCATCAAATCTGGTGTGGCAACAACTGCATCAAAGTCTAAGCGTCCCTTAGAAACTTCGTCGATTAATTCATCTCCACCAACGATGTCGGCTCCTGCAGCGCGAGCTTGGTCTGCGCGCTCCCCGTTAGCGAATACCAGAACGCGAGCAGTCTTACCTGTTCCATGTGGCAAGTTAACTGTGGAACGGATTGCTTGGTCTGCCTTCTTTGGATCTACTCCAAGCACAAGGGCAACTTCAACAGTTGAGTCGTACTTTGTCGTAGATGTCTCTTTGGCAATAGTTACTGCCTCAAGCGGTGTGTAAAGGTGATCCTTCTTTACCTTGTCAGCTGCCGCTGTATATTTCTTTGAGCGCTTCATATCTTCCTCATTCCTCGAACTTACGATCGAGCCAGTGGCTGTGGTCAACGAACCAGCGAGGTTCTCCCACATCTACTTCTCACGGTGAGAAGTAGAAAATTAATTACCCGACAGTTATACCCATTGAACGTGCAGTGCCAGCAATAATTTTGCTAGCTGCATCGATGTCATTGGCATTTAAATCGGCCATCTTCATGGTTGCGATCTCCTGAACCTGTGCCATAGTGATATTTGCAACTTTGGTCTTATGGGGAACCGGTGATCCCTTTTCAACTCCAGCAGCCTTCAAGATTAAACGTGAAGCTGGAGGAGTCTTGGTGATAAATGTAAATGAGCGATCTTCGTAGACTGTGATCTCTACCGGGATGATCTGTCCTTTTTGAGATTCAGTGGCAGCGTTATAAGCCTTCACGAACTCCATGATGTTGACACCATGCTGACCAAGGGCAGGACCTACTGGTGGTGCAGGTGTAGCTGCGCCAGCTTGGATCTGCAACTTGATGAATCCGGTTGCCTTTTTCTTTGGTGCCATTTTTTATTCCTTTTCTAGTTTCTCTTAATTAAATCTATTAATGGTATTGGATCTATTAAATCTTCTGCACTTGACCGAATGAAAGTTCTACTGGAGTTTCACGTCCAAAAATTGAAACAAGAACTTTAAGTTTGGCTTGCTCCGGCATGATCTCGGAGATTGATGCTGGAAGAGTGGCAAATGGACCGTCCATAACTGTGACTGATTCACCAACTTCAAAATCAATTACGCGGATCTCAGCTTTGTCAGATTTCTTAACTGGACGTGGAGCAAGGATCTTCTCAACATCATCCATACTAAGTGGGCTTGGGTGATGTGCGTTTCCAACGAATCCTGTAACACCTGGAGTATTACGAACCGCGGACCATGATTCATCTGTTAGTTCCATGCGGACTAAAACGTATCCTGGATAGATATTGCGCTTTACCTGCTTGCGTTGACCATTCTTGATTTCAGTAACTTCTTCTTCGGGAACTTCGATCTGAAAAATATAATCTTCCATATGCAGCGAAACGATACGGTTGTTGAGGTTATCGCGAACTTTCTTTTCGTATCCCGCATAAGAGTGGACTACATACCAGTCTCCGATCGCAGCACGTAAGGTGCGGCGGAATTCTGCATTTGGATCATTCTCATCTGACTCGATATCGCCATCTTCATCGCTGGCAAGCGCAAGTTCAGCTATCGACATTTCAGCGGTCAGCGCCTCTGTAACAACTTCGGCAACTTCGGCAGCTTCTGGCGCAGCAACTTCGGCAACAATCTCATCAGCGTTAGCTGCTAGAGCTGCTTCGAAAGCATCTGGATTTTGGTTCTCAGTCATTTTTATCCCTTACCCAAATACCCAGAAAACAAGCTTTGTGATTACCAAGTCAAAGAGTGAAACTACGGCGATGACAAAACTCACGAAGACCAGAACAACAGCGGTGTAGGTGGTCAACTGTTTACGAGTTGGCCATACGACCTTAACGAGTTCTGAAATTACTTGGCGATAGAAAAGGCCAACGCGTGCGAACAGCCCGAGTTTCTCGGCGGCTTGTTCTGTTGACTCAGTCATCGTCTTACCTTCCAATCAGTTAAGTACTACTTTTAAAACTAACTCCATTTACAACTTGCAGGGCAGGAGGGACTCGAACCCCCAACCGGCCGCTTTGGAGACGGCAACTCTAGCCAATTGAGCTACTGCCCTTCGCGAGAGCATGACAAAACCCTACGGATTTGCAAATCCTCGTGAGCGTCGAAGTGTAGAGGGTCGATAGGGGGTAGGTAAAACTCGCGCTCAATTCCGCCCGCTCATAGGGCAGACTTGCCCTATGAGCAGAATTTCCGCACGTATTTCAGCAATAGCAGAGTCAGCTACTTTGGCAGTGGATGCAAAGGCAAAAGCACTGAAGGCAGCCGGCCGTCCAGTTATCGGTTTCGGTGCTGGCGAACCAGATTTTCCAACTCCTGATTACATAGTAGAAGCTGCCGCAGCTGCAACGAAGATTGTTGCCAACCATCGCTACACACCCGCTGCTGGTTTGCCCGAACTACGGGAGGCAATTGTGGCAAAGACAAAGCGCGATTCAAATTACGAAATTACTGCAGATCAAGTTTTAGTCACCAATGGTGGAAAGCAAGCGGTTTATCAGGCGTTTGCTTCAATAATCGATCCAGGCGATGAAGTTATTTTACCTTCTCCATTTTGGACAACTTATCCTGAATGCGTACAACTAGCTGGAGGAAAAGTTGTAGAAGTCTTTGCCGATGAAAAACATAATTATTTAGTGACAGTTGACCAATTAGAGGCAGCTCGTACGCCAAAAACTAAGGCGCTACTTTTCTGCTCACCTTCTAATCCAACTGGCTCGGTCTATCCAGTTGATGTGGTCAAAGCAATTGGTGAATGGGCTGTTAAAAACAATATCTGGATAATCTCAGATGAAATTTACGAACACCTGCTCTATGACGGTGCGACAGCTCCATCACTTCCTGTGCTCGTTCCAGAATTAGCCGACACCTGCATAATTATCAATGGAGTTGCCAAGACTTATGCGATGACCGGTTGGCGCCTCGGTTGGATGATTGGTCCAAAAGATGTAATTAAAGCCACTACAAATCTACAATCGCATCTGACTTCAAATGTTGCCAACATTTCACAGCGCGCAGCCATTGCGGCACTGACTGGAGATCTCTCAGCCGTGTATAAGATGGGCGAAGCATTTGATCGCCGCCGTAAATTGATTGTGGCTTTACTTAATGAAATCCCTGGATTTGAATGTCCGACTCCAACTGGCGCTTTCTATGTATATCCCTCCGTTAAAGGGGTACTTGGAAAAACTATCCGCGGTAAAACTCCTAAGACTTCGGCGGAGCTAGCCACTCTAATTCTGGAGGAAGTTGAAGTTGCTGCAGTTCCGGGTGAAGCCTTCGGTCCTTCTGGTTATCTTCGTTTTTCTTATGCGACTAGCGATGAAAATATCATTGAAGGCATTGGCCGAATCAAGAAGTTGCTTACTGAAGGTTAAGCCCGATTAGATTTACTTCCGGTTCTAAAGTAATTCCAAAAGTATCCGCAACACTTTTTTGTGCGTTCTTGGCTAGCTCGGCAATATCTTGGGCGGTCGCATTGGCTGCGTTAGTTAACGCCAATACATGTTTGGTAGATACGCGCGCTCCTCCGAATGAATCGCCTTTTCTAATTCCAGAATTTTCGATTAACCATGCGGCGCTGGTCTTTACTCGTCCATCTGACTGCGGCCAGCGGGGTGCGCCTTTGGGAAGTTTGGCGGCAAGTGCAACATCAATTATGGGATTGGTGAAAAATGATCCTGCTGACCAAGAGTCACGATCGCTGGGATTTAACAACATACCTTTGGCGGCACGAAGTTCTAGAACTGCTTTGCGAGTTGCGATAACTGGAGCCCTCTGGCCAACTTGAATATCAAGCTTTTCGGCCAATTCTGAATAACTGATTGCAGTTGACTCAGTTCCTATACGTAACTGGAATTGAACTTCTATAACAACATAGCGTCCGGGATGAGATTTGAAATGAGAGTTGCGGTAAGAAAATTCACACTGCTCATTGGTGAAAGTTTTAATCTCTCGCTTTTCGCGATCGTAAGTTCGTACGCGTGTAATAAACTCACTAACTTCGTGGCCGTATGCGCCTATATTTTGAATTGGCGCAGCGCCAACCGTGCCAGGGATCCCGCTAAGAGTTTCTAAACCAGCAAATCCTCGTTCGATGCTGAGTTTTACAAATTCGTCCCAATTTTCACCGGCACCAATTGAAAGAGTGGCCCCACTGCAGGCATCAATTTCAGCCTTTAATGAGTGATTGGTTATTCGGATTACAGTGCCGTCAAAGCCATTGTCAGCTACTAAAATATTTGTACCGCCTCCAATAATAAGAATCGGTGTATCCCCAGCAGCTTCAATGGCAGCAATGATTTCTTCTTCGTTGTGGACATCAACAAATTTCTTTGCAGGACCCCCTACGCGCAAGCTGGTGTAATGTCGAAGTTCGGCCATGAGTACAGGTTACCTGCGTGGGCTCAAGATTGCGCTTTTACCTCTAAAGCGCTCGAGAATTCGATCATAATTTTTCTTTGACTGGATTTCGCGATATTGCTCTTCCGTATCGTAATAACCATGATGGCGCGCTTGCTCCAGCGGTAAATCCATCTGTAAAAGTCTTCCGTTGGCATGACGCAAGCGCAGTGAGAATTCCATATCGGCATTTCTATAATAAAGCGCGCGATTGTTAAATCCCCCTGCATTTGTGGCATCTGCACTATTAATCGCTAGAAAATAACTAAAGAGAACATCGACCTCACCTGGGCCTTTATCGTCGACGCTACGCCAATCATCTTCTATATTTACTAATCCACCCCGCCAACCAATAGCGCTAAATTCGCCTTTGTTTAATTGGGCATTTACTAGAGAGATTGCATCACCTGTGAATCGAGTAGATGGATCCATAATCACTATGTATTTAGCAGAAATATTCTTGAGAAGCGCATTAGCGCTTTCACCCCATCCTAAGTTTTCAGCTATCACAGCTATTTGGAATTGAAGATCAATCTCATCAACTAGGCCTTCTGGATCCCCGATTACTAAGGCAATAATAGAAGTGTCTGTATGCGCCTTTATTGTGCGAATTGTTTCGATTGCATCAGTAACAAAACCATCTACGATTATCGCAATTGCGATTTCACCATTGACTTTAATGGCCTTGATATCGCGGGTTGATGTATAGCTAGGAAAACGTTCTCTGGCTCGAAATTCAAAGCCTCCAGGTGTATCTACTACTTCATAACCTAGTGATGCAATTTGGTCTCGCAACAGATCTGCACGTGCAAAATCTTTAGCAGTTCGTGCATCTAGCCTTTCTTGTGCTAACTCCTCTTTGCTTTTTTCAATAGTCATCTTTTTAATACAACAGCTTTCGCCATACCTAGGACTTTAACCCCTGCAGAAGTTGCCACAAGATCAATTTTTATCCGATCCCCATCGACTTCAACAATCCTTCCGTTGATTGTTAGGTCGACCTCTTCGCCAGCGGGCACAATAACTGGCTTTATGAAGCGGGCACCGAATTCCTTGACGCTGAGTGAACCACCAGACCAATCAGTTACATACTTACCTACTAGGGCCATAGTTAGCATTCCGTGAGCAATTACGTTCGGTAGTCCAACTGATCGCGCAAAATTCTCATTCTGGTGGATCGGATTTTGGTCACCACTGGCATCGGCATATGCCTTCAACATTTTACGATCAATGAGATAGGTTTTTTCAGGCAGCGCAGACCCAACTTCGTTCATGCGCGCACCACTAAAGTAGACCAAGAGGAGATGACTAAGTCAGAGCCGCGATGCAAGTCAGATCGAACGGTGACGATTTCGTTACCAGCAGCGAGGCGATAATTCTCGATCGTTGCTGAGCAATTGAGCAAGTCCCCTGCTTTAACAGGAGCAAAAATTTCAAACTTTTGATCTCCGTGTACTAGGCGCGACCAATCTAAACCAATATCAGGTTTAGATAGAATATTTTGAAATTGATCTAAGCTAATGCGAATTGTGAAAGTAGGTGGTGCAAAAGTTGTATCGGTCTCACCAATTACGGCAGCGAAAGCGTCGATTTCAGATTGAGAAATAGCGATTGATTCAGCACCCGCAAAGGTGCGCCCGACAGAATCGGGTGCGAGCATTATCGGGTTTCGCGGTGGAGAGTCGAAGATTTACAACGAGGGCAGAACTTCTTGAGCTCCATGCGATCTGGATCGTTGCGACGATTCTTCTTAGTGATGTAGTTACGCTCTTTGCAATCAACGCATGCCATGGTGATCTTTGGACGAACGTCCGAACTCTTGCTTGCCATGGTCTTGCTCCTTTATAGATTGACTAATGATTTACGGGTAATTACTTGACCTGTGAGCGCTCAGATTACCCGAGCACCTTACTTATACGAAATTCGTGGAAATTTCGTGCCTACATTTAGTAGCGGAGGCGGGATTTGAACCCACGACACAGCGATTATGAGCCGCTTGCTCTACCAAGCTGAGCTACCCCGCCAAGGGTTGTGCACTTTCGAGCCCCCCACCAGAATCGAACTGGTGACCTTTTCCTTACCATGGAAACGCTCTACCGACTGAGCTAGGGGGGCAATTGGTAGAGGTGTGAGTGTACGACAGTGCATCAAAAGTTAAAAATTAACGGCTTGGATCAAGGGTGACCTTACCGGTCGTTTCTCGAGCCAACATCGCTTGATGGGCTTTTGCCGCCTCTGATAATCCATAAGTCCCACCGATAACTGGCTTTAACTTCCCATTTGCTATCAGTTCAAATAATTCGGCAAGTACATCGGCCATAAGCTCTTTCTTGCCAAAGCAATGTGCCAGCCAGAAACCTGCCACAGTTTTTGTCCCGCCCATCAAAAGGCCCGGGTGAATCGCTTTTGGCGCAGTTCGTGATGCCATACCAAAAGTGATTAACCGACCAAAAGGCGCTAGAACTTCCAGGCTGGCATCAAAGGTATTCCCGCCAACCATCTCTAAGACAATATCTAATTTCTTTCCACCGTTTGCAACCACTAACGCTGCAGCTAAATCGGTAGATTTTGCATCAACAACTTCATCTGCACCGAGTGACTTAGCTAAATCACCCTTTGCATCAGTTGAAGTTACCGCTATAACTTTTGCGCCCCACATCTTGGCAAGCTGGATAGCTAGAGTTCCAACACCACCGGCTGCGGCTTGTATTACAACTGTCTCTCCTGGTTTCACATGTGCCATAGTTTTTAAAATGTGCCAAGCAGTGGTGCCTTGAACCAGCATGGCAACTGCTTGTTCATCTGAGACAGAATCTGGAATGGCAACGCACATAGCTTTATTGGCTAACGCTTTTTCAGCATATCCCCCAGTGCTTACACTCGCCAGTACTCTTTGACCAGATTGAGTGGTTCCAACAACTTCAATTCCAGGAACTAGCGGAAGTTTCTGTTGGGATAGATATGAATTCTCAGTTTGGTGAGTATCTGCGTAATTAATTCCGATACAGCTAACATCTATTAGTTCTTCAGATGGGCTGGGTATCGGATCTGCAAGTTCGACTAATTTCAGAACTTCAGGACCGCCAAATTGCTGAATTTGAATAGCTCTCATATTTATACCTTATCCCACCAAAGGAGGACCAGCTCTCTAAAATTAGAAAATAGATCAATCGCGAGAAAATCTTCTATGCTTTTAGGGCGATTTCTTTATGAATGGCTTCCATATCAACTGCTTGGATCGAGCCAATCAATTCTCGTAGTGATTTTTCAGGAAGCGCACCGGCTTCACGGTAAAGCAGGACGCCATCACGAAATGCCATAAGCGTAGGTATTGAAGTGATTCCAGCTGCAGATGCGACCTCTCGCTCGGCCTCTGTATCGATCTTTGCAAAGGTGATTTCTGGAAAATCCTCCGAAGCTTTTTCGTAAACCGGCCCAAAGGCACGGCACGGTCCACACCATTCTGCCCAGAAATCTACCAATACGATCCCGCTTTTCTCGATCAGGGCCTCAAATTCTGAACTTTTTGTATTAACGCTAGCCATTTATTCACTCTCCATTTCATTATCTTCCTCAAATATCGATGCTTGGTATTTCCGTTTTTGTATTGGTTATTATTTTTTGCCGCTAAATATTCGGCTGAAAAAGCCTGGTTCCTTTGGGTCATTTACATGACCTTGGCAGCGTTGACTTTTTGGCACACCTTTAAGAGCTATCTCAATATGGTTACCGCATCCTGACCAAGATGGCTTCCCACATTTTCTACAAGTAGTTCTACTGCACATATCTATCTCCCTCGGTTTATCAAATTAATTATATTAAGGATCTAACTTCTAGTTGATAACTGACGGAAGCCCCTTTGAATTCCAGTCCACAATTCCATTTTTTAAATTAAATAGGCTACTAATTCCGGCATCTTTCAATAAACCAACTGCAATTGCTGACCGCCGACCGCTTTGGCAATAAACTGCATAAGTGGCGCTTTTATCTAGATTTGCAACAGCCGAATCAAATTGCATGCTCTCTACATCAATATTTATTGCATTTTTTATATGACCCGAATTAAATTCGCCAGACGTACGAACATCAAGGATAACGACTCCATTTTCCATAGTTTTGCCTTGAAAATCAGTTGCAGTTAAATCCGTGGAGCTAGGTGAACCACAACCTGAAAGTAAGAGCAATGTAATAAATACAGCAAATTTCGATTTCATGAATTCCCCTAGGCCAGACTTAAAAATAGTTTTTGTAATTTTTCGGTGACGGCTTCGTTATTATTTTTATTCTCTTCAATACATTCCTTTAAACTGGCCGAAATTAAGGTGAATCCCGCGGTGGTTACTGCTTTATTCACTGCAGCTAGCTGAGTAACAATGTCTTCACAATTCCTGCCTTCTTCAAGCATCCTTACTACGGCGCCCATTTGGCCCTGTGCGCGCTTGACGCGTTTAACTATGGCATCTAATTGAGCCTTATCTTGCAGGATATGAGTTGGAGAATTTTTTGGCATTATCTAGTGCTCTCTTTCCGTTAACTGCAGCGACAGATCTGTTCTTCACCTAAGCCAGATAGGGCATCATCAATATGTTCTCCGCATCCAGCCCAGGTGAATTTCTGACAGCTCTGACAAATGATTCTTGAACACATTTTTGACTCCTTTAGTTTATGAATGGAGATAATCTAGCATACCCCTAGGGGTATATGGCAAGCGGTGGGTAATTTAAAAGTACTTACGCGCCGCTTTTTTCAAGCGCTTAGCGAGGCGTCTATTAAGTTTCAAAGTTTGATCTATCGGCGAAACTGCCATCACCCGGGCATGGGCTGGTTCAGCGGGAGTCCATACATCCTTTAGCGCCGGAGTATTTTGATCAAGTGAATCAGCAATTCTGCCAATATTTGCGACCATAGAAAGTCCGCGGATGATCTGCAATTGATTAGCGTCTTTAGCTTCTTCAATTAGCGATTCCGCTAGGGCAGAGCTGGCTTCTCGCGCATCATCTGTTGCAGTAGTGGTCATGTCTAAATCTTCCTCAACTTCAAATTTTGAAGATACCGCATAGCTTGCCGCAGAAAGCGCAACCGCAATCTGCTTCTTAGTCGATTCAGCGATTCCACCACTGACAGCAGAATCAAATAGCGTTCTTGCGATAGTGCGAACTTGAACCAAGGTATGCTCTATCGCTATTCCTTGAATATAGATTTGTTCTGCTTCATCTTTTTCAGCATTTGGAAACCAGCGAGCGTGCCCACGTGCCTCAACCGATTGTGCGCGAATCGATGGAACCGCTTCCATTAATAGCCGAGCCTTTGCCAACCAATTGCCTGCCTCTTTTTGTGTAAATCCTGCAGCAACACCTTCAGACATTTGCGCTAATAGCAGTGCTGCCTTTTCACCGACGTCGGTAATTTGTTCAATTGCTCGACCCACTGGAGTATTTGGATGCGAAAAATACGAGAAAATGATGGCAATTGCGGCGCCAATTAGCGTTGAACCAAGGCGGTGACCCGCAGTAGTTCCGCTTATCCCTGGACCAATTACAATTAGCGCTGTTACAGGAACGTTTACTGAAGCGACTTCTCCTAAGTGGAGGGCGCGCGCAACTACAGCGCAAAATATCACTGTCAGACCAACTGCGATAAAACCAAAATCAAACACATAAACATTTAATAGGGCAATTGATGCGCCAATTGCGGTACCTACTATCTGGCCAAAGCCTTCACGAACAGATTTATGAAGTGAAATTCTTATACTTAAGGTACAGACAATTGCAGCAACTAATCCACCACTTTCGATCAGCATGTCACCAACTTGCCAAGAAACAGCACCTGCTAGCCCAGCAACTAGTATTTGGCGCACCCAAACCCGACGGTTGGCAAAAAGTCTAAATAATTTCTTCCAGATAGTGAAAAACATAGTGATGGTAGTTTAGTAGGCGTGCACCATTTCAGACATGTGAGCCGCATTCTCAGCTAAATTTCCACGAGAAAGTGCACCCCCAATTAGTAAGGCTGTATCCGGACCATACATTTGCACCATCTCCGGAATTCTCTCCAGCGTCATTCCGCCAGCAGGTGCGATCCAATTAGGTTTGAGGTCACCGAGCATTTCGCGTGATCGCTGAGCGATATCTAAACACTGCGCTTGGGTGAAGGAGAACCTACCTCCCATATTCGGGAAAATTGAAATATCTGCGCCAGCTAATCGCATCAAGGTTCCAAAAACTACCCCATGGGCAATTCCCTCCTCTTTTGAGGTAACTAGCGAACCGAGCATTGCGGGATGGCCTTGGATTGGTAGTGCCAGCGAGTCATCAGCAGCCAGTACACGCAATGAATCAAAACCAGTTATACCCGGAAGAACAAGTAGCGCACCAACTCCAATTTCTTTAGCGGTATGCGCAGCATCATGTACTTGATCAAAAGGTAGATTTAGGCTCGGAGCATATGCAGAATTGCCACCAGTTATCGCATTAGCTTCTTGAACGGCGCGTGAAACTGTTCTAACGCGCTCTTTCCAAGTTGCCCATGGTTGGTTAGCCAAACTGTGATCATCTTTTATTAAATCAAAGCCAGCTAAGGCTAAAGTGTGAGCCATCTCAGCCAGAACCATTGGATCTGAGCCCATCGGCTTTAGCGCCGTAGTCAGGAGTGGCCGCGTCCTTGCCTTAAACAATTCCCGCAAACCGGCTATGCCAAATCTAGGACCGCCGAACTTATCTAAAAATTCCTTAGGGAGTTTGAGATCGACGATTTTCACACCAGGAAAGAGCGAAGCATTTCCCCAAAGTACATTTAATAACTGAGTTAATTCTCCCCCAGTCACATCAGGGTTATATGAAATAGTTATTAAATGGCTAGTTAAATCACTGGATGTAATTTCCTCCAATTTTCCAACTACTTGCTCTTGAATCCAGGCAGGGGCTAAATCAAAGGGAAATTCGATCGTTTGCTCTACTCGGATTACATCAGCTATCGCCTTTGGGTCCTGTCCTACAAATGCATATGTAACGTAAATACGATCCATTAAAGCGCTTCCGCTTTTGCGCTGCTATGCACGGTGACCGAACGCTGCTGCTCTAATTCCGTCTCGTGGATACTCAATTTGCGACCAAGGGCAGTTTCGATCGCACGAATAAGGGCAGGGGCATCCATTTCATATTCAGACATTAGATATTTTTGTGAAGCGCCATGGGCATAAGTATCTTTTAATCCGATACGTTGTAACGGGACTCCGATTCCCCTTTCAGCCATAACTTCAGCAATTGCGCTACCGAGACCTCCAATTATGGAATGGTTCTCCATAGTAATTACGCCATATTTGGCGCTCTTTAGCGCAGCAATTATCTGGGGATCAGTAAATGGTTTGATAGTTGAGATATGTAGATGAGTTATTGAGACACCACGGTCTTGAAGTAGTGGTATCGCTCGCAGCGCCTCTTCCGTCATGATTCCAGAGGTAAAAATTGTTAAATCTGATCCAGTCGAAAGTGTGCGAGCAGCATTAAATACGAAGGGCTCATCCTTAGGGAAGATCCTACTTACTTCTCCGCGTAACATTCGAATATAAACTGGTCCGTCAATTGCATGTGCAACATCAATTACTGATTCAACTTCAGTAGCATCTCCGACTTCAAAGATGGTCATATTGGGAATTGCCCGCATAATTGCAATATCTTCAATCGCCTGGTGGGTAACTCCTCCTGGAGTCATGATTCCTGGTAAAAAACCAACTAATCTAACTTTCAGAGATGGGTACGCAACCGACATCTGTAATTGATCGAGTGGCCTGCGATATAGAAATACCGAAAAAGTATGTAGCCAAGGCTGGAAACCTTCGCGCGCCAACCCGGCTGCAAAGCCCAACATATTCTGTTCTGCCATACCCATAGAGAAAAAACGATCTGGGTAGGTATCGCGCCATTTAGCGACTTCGCAAGAGTTAGTTAGGTCTGCGGAAAGTACAAGTACTTCTGGTTTATTTTTGGCCCAATCTATAAAGTTTTGTTGATGTGGGCGGGCGACAATTTCGTAACTCATTTAACCATCTCCTGGTAAGCCTTCTCATATTTCGCTCGTTCGTCGGCGCCGGTAAAACGTAGATAATGCAATATTGGTTTGCGTTCTTCCAAAATAGGTAAGCCGCGAACTGGATCGGTGTAACAAAGCAGCATGTGTGGATTGTTTGTCTCTTCTTTTGCTGCATTTAATAGCGCTGGAATGTCGTGTCCATCTAGAACTGAAACGTTCCAACCAAAAGCGCGGATACGATCGGCTAGTGGCTCAATTTTCATAACTGTATCCATTGGGCCATCACATTGATTTAAATTAACATCTACAATCACTCGTAAATTCGCTAGTCCATAGAACATGGCAGCTTGGAGAGCTTCGTAAGTCTGTCCTTCTTGAAACTCACCATCGCTCATAAATACCCAGGTTCTCCCCTTTTCTTTTCTGATTTTGCGGGCAAGGGCGATTCCGCCGGCTTGCGATAACGCCTGGGCTAACGATCCAGTAGTAGTTTCAAATCCGGGCGAATGTTCTGCGCCAATCATCTCTACAGTCGAGCCATCACGATTGAAATGTTCTAATCCATCTGCACGCAGCCGCCCAGTTTCAATTAAAGCCGCATAAATTACAAGCGCGTAATGCGCTGGGCTTGATATCAAACGGTCGTACTGCTGACCTGTTGCTCCATGAAATTGTTGACCGGTCTTATATGTGTGCATTCCAACTTCAGGTACGCCAATAAACGATGGAGGATCGATTGGTTGACCAACTGGCGCAAAGTTCAAGATCTCCCCATACAGAGATGCTAGTAACTCCGCAGATGAGCAGGCCTGGCTCATATAACCGCCATTGTTCGTAATTGAATGCTCTAAGACTCTACGACGTATCCCCTTCGCTATTCTTTCAATTTCCGTAATTGCTACTCGGTTCTCGCTCATAAGTAAGTTAGTTGCCTTCCGATTGTAATACCGTTGGATCGAAGTAGGCATGTACCCATTCGAATTTGTTATCACGCACTTTGACGATATTTACGCCTTTGATTGTGAATTTATTACCTGCAGTTGAAGTCAGTTTTGCAGTCCACTCAAGAGCAGCCTGATCACCAACAACAAAGTCGTTTGTTATCTCCACTTCTAGACCAGGGAAGTCAGCACCTGAAGAACTATAAAAAGTTGCAATTTCATTATGCCCGCTTAATATTTGACCCGGAGGACAAAAAATTGCATTGACATGGTAGTGGGAAAGAATTTTTTCCAGATCTCGTTCACATTCTGCTTGCCAATACGATTCAGCGATTTCACGTGGAGTATTCATTTCATTTCCCTTCAGAAGTTCTAGTTTCTTCAATAATTTTCCTGATCTTTTTTGTCAGAAGAGTTAAATCTGTATTCGAATGGCGTTCGCGAATCGCCATCTGAGCTGAGCGTAGAACTCCTCGGGCGGCTCCGATTCGGAGTTGAGGCTCGAGAGTTTCAATATCAGTTGTTTTTGCTAGTCCAACAATACGACGAACCATTTTTGCCGATGCAAAACCAACGGCGTCGATTTTCCATTGCGTAATTTGCTCTTCCAGTAGTTGATCGCTAAAAACACGCTTATCTACCCGACTTGGCCATAATGAGCGGAAGTGCTTTTCAAAGGAACTCCAAAGTTCTTCAGGAAGTTCAGCAATAAAATCTGCATGTTCTTTTTTCTCTAGAGCGATTGCTCTAGAGAGTGCAATATAAAAATTTGCAAAGCAAGCGCCGATATCAAATCCGATGGGACCATAAAATGAGAATTCCGAATCAAACGCTTTTGTTGATACCGCTGAACCTGCAGAATCAGACTTGACCATCACTGATCCGGTATGTAGATCGCCATGCAACAGAGCCTCGGCAGATGTCATAAATTTATATTTTAGTTGGCCTATTTCGAGCGCCATTTGTCGATCATTAATTATCGCTTCTGCATCCTCCCTATTTTCAGGTAGATAGGAGTTGCGATCAGCCGGGAAAAATGGCTCTGTAAATACCAAATCTTCAGTGATTAGACAGAGTTCCGGATTGATTGCACGTGCAATACCCTTGTAATGAGCATCAGCACCTGAACCAAAAATTGATGTAGCAAAAAGAACTCGTGCTATATATTCACCAATCGCAGCAGCGACACCATAGTTCTGCTCTCCTTGATTAAGTGCCGTACGCCAGACTTTATGATCTGACAGATCCTCCATTGCGATGATAAATCGTACTGGGTCATAGAAGTAGATTTCAGGTACCAAATTTTTCGCAGCGAGGGAATGCACCCTGGTCGTCTCGTATTCAATTCGAGCACGGTCTGGAGACATTGGCCATGATGGTCCAACCAATCGGACATATGGCAACGCTTGCTTTAAAACAATTCCATCTCCGTTTGCATCCTTTACGATAAATACAAAGTTTAAATTACCATCGCCTACCTCGTTTATTTCCACGATTGATTCTGCATCAATTACGGTTGATATTTCGTTATGAGATTTGAGATAGGAAGCAATATTATCTGTCTTCAAAAACTCGTATGTAGCTGACATATCTAGGCTATCCCGTTCCACATCAAGTCGCTGAGATGAATCGTGATTTTTTACGAGATAATGTAAATGAAAAAATTAGGGCCAATAGTAGTACGGCGCCTTTAATTACATCTTGACCATAATATGGGAAGCCAGCAATTGTTAGACCGGTGATAACAACTCCAACAAGGAATGCACCTAACGCTGTTCCCCAAGCATTTGGTTTACCCATTGCAAGTACTGACGTGCCTACCAAAGCGACGGCTACAGAATCAAGCAGCAAAGAATTTCCCGCACTAATATCTCCTTGGCCGATTCGAGAGGCGAGAATTAGGCCGCTTATAGAGGCTAATAAGCTGGAAAGTACATAGGCGAGCGAGCGATAAAATTTAACGCGTATGCCCGCAAGCAGCGCGGCTTCAGGATTAGACCCAACTGCATACATAGCCCGCCCCCAGGTCGTACGAGTTAAGAAAAGCCAGCACGCGATCGTGAGAATGAGCCAAATAATTACCGCAAATGGAATTGGTCCAACTGAACCGTTATCGATCTTTAAAAATCCATCAGTGAATTTACCCTTAGCGGTTGTTCCATCTTCCATCATCATTCCCGATGAAACGGAGCGTCCGCGAACAGGAACCAATTTGAGTCCCATAATTGCGAACATTGAGGCAAGAGTTGCAAGTAAATCTGGAATCTTGAGGCCGACAATCAAAAAAGCGTTGAAGCACCCAATAAGTAGACCGGCAAGAAGTACAACACCCACAGCTACAGGTGCAGATTTGTCATAAATAACCATAGTCATTGCCGAAAGAGTCACAGACATTCCTGCTACTGCGCCTACAGATAGATCAAGTCCACCAACGGCCATAGCGAATGTTATGCCCAGGCCTGTAATTGCTACCACCGATGTGTACTTCAGCATTGAGAAGAACGTAGTAGAAATTCTGAAGGTGTCCTGCGTTGAGTAAAAGGCTATAAATGCAAAAACTGTCACCATGATAAAACCATATTTCACCAGAAAGTCTCGTGCCACAAATTCTTTCTTTTCTATTGTATTTTTCATCATGCTACCTCCGACATTTTCTTTATTATTTCGTCTCTGGATGTTTTTGAAAGGTATGAGTCGAACTTAAGATCTCCATCTACCATTACTACAACTCGATCAGCAGATTCGAGAATCTCATCAATATCTGACGAGAATATAACTGCGGCATTACCTGCTTTAACTAATTCACGAATTTGGCTTGCTATCTCGCGACGCGCCCCAATATCTACACCCCTGAAAGGTTCATCCAAAAGAAGAAGTTTGGACTCCTGCATCAGCCATCTACCGATCATCACTTTTTGTTGGTTCCCACCAGAAAGTGAATCAACGGTTGATTTATGTGATTGCGCAACTACCTTTAGACGCTCAATCATAGACTTTGCAAGATCTCCTTCGGCTCCGAAATTAAGTACTCTCTTAGAAGAAATGTTTCTTAGAAATGGCAAGCTCGTTGTGTTGGCTATAGACCAATTTTCGAGGATCCCGTCTCTTGCCCTATCTTCCGAGATCATAAATACACCTCGCCGAATGGCATCGATTGGTGATTTTGGCTTGAAATTTTCACCATGGAATTGGATCGAACCGCTTTTAACTTTATCGACACCAAAAATAGTGCGTGCAAGCTCGCTCTTTCCTGCCCCTAGTAAACCAATCACCCCAGTAACCTCACCACTACGAACTTCGAGCGAAAGTTCTTTTCCAGCTGCAAGTACTTGTACATTATTAATTCGTAATACAACTTCACTTCCGTGTTTTTCTTCAATACGGCTACTGCCTGAGGTTGTGCTTACGCCCAGCATGTCATGTAGCGCTGTATCCCAATTAAAAGGTTTATCTTGTATAGATTGAATGACACCATCACGAAGAGTGACTAGACGGTCAGCAAGTTCATCAATTTCACCGAGTCGATGAGAAACATAAAGAATCGCAACTCCATTAGAGCGAAGTTTTTGAATAATCCTAAATAGCCGGGCGACTTCTGTATTTGAAAGCGCAGAGGTTGGCTCATCAAGGATTAAAAGTGACGGATTGTGAGATAACGCTCGGGCTAGCAGCAGCAATTGTTGATCTGCGATCCCTAGATTAAATACATCTTGGGCCAGAATTGAATCATCCCAATCCAAATCGAGCTCACTAAGAATTGGTTTTGCAGCTCTCAACATCTTACGCGGTGAAACAAATTTTGAAATCTCCCCAAGTGCAATACGATCAAAGAGAAGATTCTCAGCAACGGTTAATCCTGCGATTGTACCTTCGCTGATTTTTTGATGAACAGTTTCAATACCGACAAATCTAGCTTGGAGAGGTGAGTTGAATTTGACGGGTTCTCCATTTATGAGAATTTCCCCATCAAAATCTGTATAAGCTCCCGAAAGAATCTTTATCAAAGTTGATTTGCCAGCTCCGTTTGCACCAAGCAAAGAGACAATCTCTCCTGGCTCAATACGGAATGAAATTCCCTTAAGAACTTCATTACTGCCAAATGACTTTCGAACAGATCGAATTTCAAGCGACTTTTTCATTTACTCACCTCTCCAGCTATGACTTATTCCGTTAGGTCCGTATTAGAACTTAACGACTGGGATCCATGCTGCTGCTGCTGCCTTAGACATGCTAAGACCAGGCAACTTGGCACGCAGATCATCCATATTCTTGATCTTATTCTTCTTGAGGAACTTGGCTGTGATCAATACGCCAGGGAATGAAACTGTTGTTCCCTTTTGTTCGCCAGCAAGTTTGAGCGCCATTACGCGAGCAACTCCAGCACCGATCGCATTTGGATCAGTACCAGCTGTTGCAACCCATGGGCTGCCCTTCTTTGTCATAAGTTCGATATCCGCATTTGATATATCGATTCCATAGATTTTTACTGTCTTCTGGAGCTTATTTTGATAAACAGCTGAGAGGACACCCTTAGCTAATTCATCATAAGGTGCGAAGATTCCAGCAACTTTTGGATTTGCCTTAAGAGCAGCATCAGCCAATTGTGCGTTATCTGTGGCAACTGAGTTTGTGAACTTGCCTACGAAGAACTTCTGAGTCCACTTCTGATTCTTCTTAGTTTTTTCCCAAACTACGTGGCGACGATCTAGAGGAGCAATTCCGAGGACGTTTACGTATCCAACAGTCTTATTCTTTCCTAGATCTTTAACTGCTTTTTTTAGAACTGCAGATGCAAGTGCTTCGTCACTCTGTGAAGTAAAGATAGCCTTAGGAGCACACTTTGTGATGTCCACGTCGTAGACAACAACCGGAATTCCCGCATCGATTGCCTTGTTGATTCCTGGGCACATTGTGTCAGCATTTCCGTGGTCGACAATGATTCCCTTTACGCCAGAACCAATTGCTGTCTCCATGTCAGTCGCTTGCTTAGCGTTATCTGCTTGTGCATCATAAATCTGCATGTCAAAGCCGATTGCTGTTGCTTGCTTCTTTGCTCCATTGGTCCACTGCTGAAAATAGTCACCAGCACCAGAGTTTTGTACGAGAGCAATCTTTACCATTCCAGCGTTAAATGGCGCTGGTTTTGTGGCGGCTTGGCTACCTGCAAGTACGGTGGTCGAAAGAACCACTGCAGCAGTAGTAACGGCAAGCAGCTTCTTTGATACTGCCTTCATTTATTACCTCCTACTTAATACAGGTTCAAAGGTTGAACCAGTACGCAATCTCGCATCACCGCGGGAATGCTGCCGCCACACCTCCATCGACAGCAATAACGCTGCCAGTAGTTCGTGACGACTCTGGTGAGAGGAGGTAAGCGATAGTATTCGCGACGTCGACACTTCTCACTCTCTGATTTAGGATATTTCGCGCAGCATAAAAATCTTCTAATTCCTCAGGTTTAACACCATGTGCCGCGGCGCGTTGTTCGCGAACGCCACCAGCCCAGAGCTTGCTGTTATCAAAAACAGCATCTGGATTTACTGCATTTGCTCGCATTCCAAATTTTCCACCTTCAATTGCAGCAATTCTCATTAATTGCAACATCGCAGCCTTGGTAGCTGAATATCCGCCAAAGCCAGCCCCTGGTGCAAATGCATTCTTGCTAGCTACATAAACTAACGAACCACCCATACTTTGTTTACGAAATATCTTCATTGCTTCTTTTGTCAACATAAATGCAGAGGTCAAATTAATATCTAGCCCGCGGCGCCATTTTTCAACCGTTAAATCTTCCAAAGAATCAGATACCCCAATTCCTGCATTAAGAATTACGCCATCGAGGCCACCAAAATGTAGAACAGTTTTGGTGACGGTTGCGATTACGTCAGATTCCTTCGACTGATCTCCAACAAAAAGCAAAGGCGGATTAAATTTAAGCGACTTAAATTCATTTTCAACTTCTTCTATTCCAGCTTCCTCGATGTCAGCTAGTACGACATGGGCGCCACGGTTTCCCAATTCGAGTGCAATACCTCGACCTATTCCACTTCCCGCTCCAGTTACAATAAAAATACTTCCATCAAATTGCGCCGCGGCCGGCCGATTCTTTAACTTAAATAGTTCAAGTGGCCAGTAATCAAAACCAAATATTTCAGATTCAGCAATAGTCACACCTTGACCAAATACATCGCGGACTCGGGCTGCAACACCATGGGTATGAGTTGCAATATCTGCCAGCATCGCTGCTTCTTTTAAGTTACTGCCAGCTGTGACAGCACCTACCCCCGGTATCAAGATAACTTTTGGGTCATCGCCATGGCTGCTATAGCCAGCCGGTAATATTGACTTATTGGCCGCAAAGTAAGATTGATGATCTTTTCTATATTTATCAATACCGGTATTAACATCGCCAACTGTTACCACCGCAGATTTTGGGCGAATCCGCATCATGTGATCTGCGCTGGACACCCCTGCATCTAATACTTCCTGTAGATCTTCTCTTGCTGCAATGGGGGCAAGCCGAGTATCCACTCTTAGTACTTGCTTCTTTCCAATTTTGCCGCGCAGCGCCAGCAATAACTCTTTCAACTCTTCATCTGGCAGATCATTATGTTGAAAATTAGCCACGGGACGCTTATTTAAAGAATCTAAGTAATCGTTTGCTTTCTTTACCGCAACTTGAGTTTTGTCATAACACTTATCAGTATCTTCATCCCAAACAACTAACCCATGATGAGCCAAAACCACGCCCTCGTACTCACTTAGCTCACCAACTGCCTTCGATAATTCAAAACCAGGGCGCATCCAGTTAACGTAAGCAAATCGATCTCCCAGCGCCTCTTTAACTGCTTCTGCACCGCGTGGATGGTTGGTAAGTGCACAGATTGCATCCGAATGGACATGGTCGATGTGCTTGGCTGGCAAGAAGGCATGTAGCAAAGTTTCGATAGATGGGCGACGTGAAGTTGGATCTACAAGTGCGCGAGTAACGTAATCCACCATAAGGTCATCAGACATTTCAGAAAAGTCTTGTAACTGTAAAAGTTCTTCTAAATAAAGACCTGGGTAATCACGATCTATGCCGTACTGCATGTCAGCACCAGAGCCTTTTACCCAAAGAATTTTTTTCCGGCGTCCGAAGTGATCCGAAATTTCTCCCTTGCTCGAAGTATTTCCGCCACCAAAAACCACAAGTGATTGATCTTTGCCAATACGTTGAGAGCGCTCGACTAGCTCTGCTAAAGGCTTGAAATCGTTCATAGCATCTGACCTTTTGTAATTTCATAAGCTTTAAGTTCGGTTATTACAGCGCTAACGTACTTAGCTGGCGTTACATCGAATGCTGGGTTGAAAGTTTTTGCTCCATCAGGGGCAACTTGAATACCCTTAAAGTGAGTCAACTCGTCGTCCCCGCGGATCTCTATGTGAATATCAGCGCCTGTTGAAATACTTCGATCAACAGTGGATTCGGGTGCAACTACCAAGAACGGTATTCCTGCCGCATGGCAAGCTAGCGCCACACTTAACGAACCAATCTTGTTAGCCGAATCTCCATTCTTAGCAATTCGATCTGCGCCGATTAATGCAGCATCTATCCGTCCGCTCATTATTGCCATCGCTGCCGCACCATCTGGTTGAATACGATATGGAATCTCTGATTTCATCAACTCCCACGCTGTCAGGCGCGAACCTTGTAACAATGGCCGAGTTTCATCTGCATATACTTCTTTAACCAGTCCGCGCTTATGCATTTCTCGAATTACTCCCAGGGCGGTTCCGGTTCCCGTGGTTGCTAGAGATCCTGTATTGCAATGAGTCAAAAGTGTGGCTGGGCGGTTGCCAAGTGAATTGATGAGCCAATCTGCGCCAATATTTCCCATATCGGTGCTTGATTGTTTATCTTCACTGGCTAACTCCTGCGCAGTAGCAAGAACAGCATCGCGCCCCATACCAACTTGCTTGCGCACCTTTTCGACCGCCCAAGCCAAATTAACTGCAGTCGGCCTCGCATCACGTAGCGCATCAATGTTCTTCTCCAGCTGCTCTTCAGTTAAACCCATTCGTTTGGCTTCATCCATGGCAACAACTACGCCATAAGCGCCTGTAACCCCCAGCGCTGGTGCACCTCGAACAACTAGTTTTTGAATCGCCGAAATTAGCTCACTAGTAGATTCGTAAGAAATATAGTTTTCAACACTTGGTAGCGCAGTCTGATCAAGCAGAAAGATTTTATTTTCTCTCCACTCGATTGCTGTGAAAGGTGTTGACATTAGCGCTTGGCTCCTCAATAGTTGTCCTACAACTTCAGGACTGACAATACGCTAAGGGGTGGAGATGTCAATACTTCTCAAGAGGGGAATATCCCGCGATTCCGGCGTATCACTCGGCGATCAAGTAAAAGCTAACCTCCGAAGTCGCATACTTAAGCACGAATGGGACTCAGGCGCCAAAATACCTGGAGAGTTTGAATTAGCAAAGCAATACGGCGTTGCCCGCGTGACCATTCGCACTGCGCTACGTTCTTTGGAAACTCAAGGACTAATTGACATTCGACATGGTTCAGGCGCCTACGTTGCCGATTTTGGAGATTCTATCCGTGCTGGACTTCAAGAGCTGAAATCAATTACGCAGACCATCAAAGAGCTTGGTTTTAAGGCAGGGATGCTGACTCGTACAAGTCAAATACGCGCAGCAACTAAATCTGAATCTATAGATTTATTACTAGAATCAGACACTAAAGTTCTACATATTGAACGCGCCATCACCTCTGATGGTGAAGTTGTTGCATTCTCATATGACACATTTGCAGTAGAGGGGCTGACTACAGCGGCAATCAAAAAGATATCAACTGGATCTGTTTTTGCTGGCTTGGATGCAGTAGATAAACAACCTGTCCGTGCCCGCGCTGAGATACATGCAATTAGTTCAAAAGAGATCGGTTGGGGGTCAGGAAAACCTCGAAACGGTCTTTATCTGCAACTTCACCAAGTTCACTATTTAAGGGACGGTAAACCAATTGCTACCGGTGATACCTTTTTCGTTGAAGGAAAATTTCAGTTCATTATCTATAGAACTATTTGATCAACATAATCAAAGTTTCTTGGAAAAACTCCATACTCCCAGAAAGGTAACCGGCAGGGCGGCGAAGACACATAGCCATCCATAGCCCAAGGTTCCGATAATTACTCCCGCTAGCGCCCCCCCACCTGCACCTGCCAGATTCATTAATAAGTCACTAGCTCCTTGTGCCGATGGAGCGATATCTCTATCTACTGACTCTGAAAGTAGCGCTGATCCAGAAATTAGCGTGCAAGACCACCCGAGCCCCAACATAAATAATCCGATACCTAAAGAAATAGCATCATCTGCAGCGGCAGTACCGGCAACAATTGTTGCGAAAATTAAAATCGTAACTCCCGTGCGGATGACTGAAATATGACCATACTTATCGCTCAGCCAACCCACTATGGGAGAGAATGCATACATTCCGGCGACATGAATGCTAATTACTAATCCAATAACAGTTATAGTCACATCGACATGTGCCATATGTACTGGCGTCATAACCATGACTGAGACCATAGCTAGATGTCCGATAGCTATTGCTACTATTCCAATTAGTGCGCGAGGACTTTGGCGAATAACTTTTAACGCTGCGCGAGCTGGTAATAACTTCTTCCTAACTTTGCCATCATCCTTTAAATGGATTGCAGTTAGATACGGATCTGGTCGAAGGAAAACTTGGATAACTATTGTGCCTAGCGTTAACGTAACAAGAGCAATTAGATAAGGACCAACCAGCCGCGGTAGCCCCATTAATTCAGCAATGTTGCCTGAAGGACCCATCAGGTTAGGTCCAGTGACTGCGCCGAAGGTTGATCCCCAAACAACAAATGAGAGATGTCTAGATCGCGTTTGGTTTGTAGCTAAATCGGTGGCTGCAAAACGCGCCTGATAACCAGCAGCCGATGCTGCCCCAAGTATAAATGCGCCCATCAACATAAATAAAAGATTCTCCCGCACCCCGCCCAATATCGCGAGCAGAGCACCCATCGCTCCAGATATATATCCGACGGAAAGTCCAAGTCGTCGACCTCCCTTTTGTGTCAGCCGCGATAAAGGAATGGCCATCGCTGCAGCTCCCAGAACGGCAGAAGTTTGGGTTAAGCCAGCAAGAGTCTCTGAATTTGTAATAGAAGTGACAAGAAGTGAACCAGCTGCAACGGTTCCGGCAATACCAATACCGCTTAGAACTTGAGCTGTCGCAAGAATTTTGATCGTCTTGCCCTGAATGCGCTCGGCCTCCAGTGATAACATGGCACGATATTAGCGCCATCAATGAAATTTTCTAAAGAATAAGAATTAAATAGATAGTTAACTCATCGAAAATTTAAGATTATAGAGATAGTTCCCTGAAAGGTTAAACCCAGCGATCATTTATATGCTCACGTTTCACCTTATCTGTTGCCAGAGTTTGAACATGCACTTACCCTTAGGTCAGGAAAATGGGGTATATAAGATGAAATATAGGTCAGTCAAAGGTTTACTTAAGGGCGAGGAATCACTCATCCCCGTAACTTTTATCGATAAACTCGAAGATATTCTGCATGGCTTTCTTGGAATCATACTATTTGTCATCTCAGTTTTGGCCGCTATATTCACTTTGAAGAATCTAATTGAAACTCGACCTTTCTTTCCATTAGGAATGATCCAGGCAATTAATGACATACTCTTTGTTGTAATTATTTTAGAGATTATGCGTACAGTAATTGTTCGGTTTACCGATGGAATCTTTCAACTTGATAACTTCTTAATAATTGGCGTAATTGCAGCCGTGCGACACATTCTGACTGTTGGCGCATCACTTACTATGGAAAAAGAGAAAACAACCGAGTACTTCAATCGCGCGCTGCTTGAAATGGGAGTAAATACCGGAATCGTATTAGCACTTGTCTTCAGCTTATTTCTAGCTCGTGCCGCTCGCAAAGCAGCGACCACCACAAATGCGAACTCAAACCAATAATCTCAAGGTATTACTGGTGGCTCGGCGCACAGATTTGAACTTACGAGGGTATCGGGGATTTACGCTCCCTCCCATTGGTTCTGTCGATACGCTGCCTTCGGTTTTGTAAGCGCAGAAAAAGGTATCAACAGAGTTGGTAATGTTTAATTGCAAGCGCTATGCGCTTATGCGTAAGAATCCCAGTCTCCACCGCTCAAAATGCCACCGTCTATGACTACAGATTGACCAGTTATGTAAGAAGATGCCTCTGTCGCCAAGAAAATCACGGTCCCAATTATTTCATCTGGAGATGAAAGTCGACCAATCGGAGTTGTGTCATCAAACCACTTGGAGCGATGCGGTTCTCCCCAAAGTGTTTTTGTGAAGTCAGTTTTAATTACCGAAGGTTCAATACAATTGACGCGGATCTTATCTTTAGCCCATTCCCGAGCAGTGCTACGAGTAATAGATGTAACTGCCGCTTTGGTAGCTGCATAAACGGAGATCGTGTTGAAACTATATCGAGCACTTAGCGAACTCATATTGACAATGGTTCCACCTCCAGCAGCTTTCATAATTGGGTGCGCTGCTTGTGAAATGAAATAAAGCGCTCTCATATTGACAGAGACAATTGCATCAAAATCTTCAGGAGTTACTTCAGATATTAATTTTCTCCTATTTATGCCGGCGGTATTAATTACGATGTCAATGCCGTCCATTAATTGGTTAGCCTTCTCAACAACCAACTTGCATTCTCTTGCACTTGATAAATCAGCAGCGATCATGAAAACATTTTGGTTACTTTCACCTATCGAAGATTTCACTATATCTAACCGGCCATGATCTAAATCTTGCACCGTAACTATTGCACCACGTTCGGCGAAAGAATGAGCAATTAGAGTCCCCAGTGAGCCCGCTCCACCTGTTATTAAAGTACGTTTACCCTCTAGAGAAAACAATGGATCAAACATTTTCGGCTCCTTAAATATCCAAATAGGTAGTACTTGATGGAGGTAGTCCTACGGGAGGTAGGTCCAAACCTTTGAAATGTACTTGCCTCCCTTCGCCACTGAAATTGACAAGGATTAGACGCGATGCCTGGGAATTCCTAATTACCAAAGAATCGACTGATTCAGGATTACTAGAATATGAAAGTATACATTTTGAAAATCCTTTGAGCGAAGTAAATAAATTCCATACCGGGAATTTTTCTCCAGGCATACTTGGGAAATTAACCTGATCTGTAGTTCCTTGGCTTCGTTCTCTTATTCCGCGCCAGCCGACAGTTTCAAAGTATGTTGCTGAATTTATGGCGCCTGATTGCGCTAAATACTTCATTGAAATAGCGGTCCAGGCTTCTGTAAACCAAGTGCTTTGTCGAATATCCACCGATGAAGGTAATGGAGTGTTGCTACTGTCATTTTCTGGCTCTCTCGCATTGGGATTAAACCTGGGGCGTAATGAGATCGGACCAATTGAGACTTTTAAACCACCAGCAATTCGTGCTGCATTCAGTGCAATTACTTCTTGTGTAGCCAAATTTTGTATGATTGTACGGTCATCAAAAGAATGCACCTGAGGGTTCAGGGAGAAATTAATTTGATCAATTCCAGGTACTACTGGATTACTGCGGTTTATCTCAGTGAAATATAGGTCAGTACCTCCAGAAATCGATACATCGGTGCCTAATACTTTACGAGCACTTGTGATAAATTCTTTGGGTGTTACTTTCATAGTTTTTGCCAATATAAGAAAATTACTTACCTCACTCAGTAAATTCAAATTAGTTGATAGATACTCACTTACTTGGTTACTTGTATCCGCTTTCACAGCGATAACTAACTTGAGATTTAATTTCTTGGTTAATTCTATTGCCTTAATAAGGCTTGCCTCAGAATGGCTATCCAAATCCAAGTTTAGCCTCAAATGCTTAATACCGAGCTGGTTAAAATCCTTATGATCTACATCTGAGTACTCATCACTTAAATTAAGTCCAAAATCGGGGAGACCAACTTCTGAATTCGAAACGCTTACCAATATTTCATTTTCTACCAGTTTCGGTGATTTGCTTGCAACTCCGGCTAAAGAGAAACGAATCTCTTGTTCGATAATAGATCCCTTTAATACCTTTGCTGGAAAGGGAAGATCAATCGGAGTGCAATAAGTCTTATATGAGGCATCGCTCCAATTTCGATGGTCCTCTGTTTCAAATATTTCACCGCTAAATTCGATGTTAGCTAATTCTCCAGTTGATATTTTATATGACATCCCCAATAGATTCTTGAAGGGTTGAAGAGGGGAAATCTCTAAAGGAAATTGTGAGCTAACTAAGGATCGATCAGATAGTGTTAAGGTGCATGGTTTTCCAGCAAGGTCTGCAATTGGATGTAACAGGCAAAGTCCCAATCGATTGCGCATGAAGTCAGCAGATGATGTGCCTTTGAAGCCATAGCTAATTACTCCGTCAGAACTCCCGCTTATATGTAATTTTACCTGGAAAGCGGTAGCATCTTTTGTACCGCTAAGATCTAATTCTGCGTAAAATTGATCGTCTTGAATATCCCATGTTTCATTCAAAATATTAAATGGCCGAGATGTCCAATTAATATCTTGAAATACTATGTAGATCCTGCGGATGATCTCTTCATTGCCTAAGCAAATATTCCAAAGACTTCCTTCGGAATATTGAAGGGAAAGACGGCCTGCGCGAAGATTCTTCATCGAACTATTTAAGTAACGATCCCACGTTAAATACCTGTCCGCTATCGATGGACTCATAGGCGCCAAGGGTGATATCTAGTAGTTTCAAAGTATCGAGGCCGCTGGTTTCTGGAATATTTCCGGTTTTTAAACACTCAATCCAGTGACGATTTATATTTACAACGCTGTCTTGAATTCCATTCCAAGGCTCAGTGGTCCAGCCGTGATCTGGAATCGTGATTTTTTCGTTAGTGACAGAATCTTCCGAAATAATTTGAAGTTGGTAATCAGCGGAAAGTGTTACCGATCCTCTCGTTCCTTCGATGATGACGAAGGTTTGCGGGTACGTATTATTATCAGATTTGGTCTCATAGCTCGCATCGACGATGCAGGTGGCATCCTCCATGTGCATAAGTATTGTTGCGGAATCTTCACCTTTTATTTTTGGATTAACTCGCTGTGCGGAAGCAAAAATAGTTTTTGGCTCGCCAATGAAATAGCGCGCTAGGTCAAAGAGATGCACTGCCACATCCACAATTATCATTCGTTCACTTTCCACCAGCCAAGATTGCGCCGAGTAGACATCATGGGCAGTACGGAAATAAATCCTTCCAAAAAATGGTCGACCGATTGCGCCACTATCGATTACTTCTTTAATTTTTCGCATTGGTGTCTGGAAGCGAAAGTTTTCATGGACCATAAAAGGTAGATTCTTATCAGCCATGGCCCTAACCATCGCCTTAGCATCAGGCATTTGCCACGCTAGTGGTTTCTGACAAATCGCTGCCACACCATTTGCGGCGGCGAGCTCGACCATCATTTTATGTGTTGGTGGAGTTGTAGCGATATCTACAAAGTCCAATTCTTCGTTGGCATAGAGTTCTTCGGCGCTTTCATAGGCACGACCCCCAAAAATAGCCGCCGCTGTTTTTGCTTTTTCAAAATCAACATCACATGTCGCAACAAGTTCTACATCAGGATTTTGACTCCATGCGTTTAGGTGATTCTGAGCAAAGAAGCCACATCCAATTAACGCATAACGATACTTTTTCTGGGTCACAGCTCTATCGCCCGGTTTGGGTCAGTAATCCACTCGCTCCATGAACCTATATACATCTTGCAGTCGTCAAAGCCGGCGCTCTTCATCGCCAATACATTTTGGGCGGCGGTGATACCCGATCCGCAGTAAAAAATCGTATTTGAAGGGGATACCTCTCCAAGTAAATTAGCGTAATGCTCCTTCAGTTCTTCCTGTGGCCGAAAGCGTGAATCCTTAGTTAGTGTTTCTGCACGGTCTGCCAATCCAGCTCCTGCAATATGCCCACGCACTGGATCGTAATATTTTCCACCACCGTGATAGCCCTCAGCGCCACGTGAATCAAATACACGGTGGTTTGGATCATTTCGAACTGCATCTACTTCTTCAACTGAGGCAAATAACTCTTCGCGAATTTTTGGCTTGAAACTGGTGGGAGTCATCGAACGTACTTCTTGGTTGACTTCACGTCCTTCACGTAGCCAAATTTTTAATCCGCCATCCAGAACTGCCACCTGATCATGTCCCATCCAGCGGAACATAAGCCAGAGTCGAGATGCCGCCATAAGACCAGATTCTGCATCATAACAAATAACTTGTGTTTCAGGTGTTATTCCCCATTTGGAGAGCTGTTTTGCAAAATCTTCCGCCTTCGGAAATGGTCGTCTTCCAGTCTTTCCGAGAATGATCTCGCCAGATAAGTGTTCCGAGACATCGGCATGAATTGCACCGGGAATATGTGACTCTCCATAAACATTCTTACCCCAAAATTCATCATCCAAAGTAAACCGTACATCAAAAATTACAAAAACTGGATTCATTAAATTACGCGCAAGGTCTTCTGTTGAAATAAGCGTCGTATATGTCATCACATCTCACTCTTCACAAGGCGATCGGGTGGAGTTAGAGTACTACAGTGAGTATGACACCGCGTAGTTCGCTAGTAACACAAGGGCGGGACCGAAGCCCCAACCGGGCAATGCTACGTGCTTTAGGAATGCAAGGTGATGACTTCACTAAGCCGCAAATTGGAATTGCTTCTTCGTACAACACCATTACGCCTTGCAATATGTCGCTGAGAACGGTTGCAGAAAACGTTGCATCAGGTGTTAGAGCCAATGGCGGTTTCCCGATGGAATTCGGCACTATTACGGTCTCTGATGTAATCTCTATGGGACATGAGGGAATGCATTTCTCACTCGTAAGTCGAGAAGTGATTGCAGATTCAGTTGAAACAGTCATGCAAGCAGAGCGCCTAGATGCAATGGTTACCTTAGCTGGCTGCGACAAGAGCATCCCTGCTATGTTGATGGCTGCAGCGCGAATCGATGTTCCTAGCGTTTTAATGTATGCCGGTTCACTTCTTCCAGGGAAAACAAAACTTGAAGATGGAACTGAAATCAAAGTCAATATCGTGACATCCTTTGAAGCGGTTGGTGCCAACGCTCGTGGGCTGATATCAGATGAAGATTTGGACAGGATTGAAAAAGCGGCTTGTCCGAGCGCTGGAACTTGCGGCGGTATGTACACCGCAAACACTATGGCCAGCGCCTCTGAAGCCATGGGGATGTCACTTCCAGGCTCATCCTCACCCTCAGCCGTTGATCAGCGGCGAATACCTCTTGCTGAGTTAGCTGGCGCAACAATAATCAATCTGTTGAAAAACGGGATTACCACAAGTGACATCATCACCAAAAAATCTTTGGAAAATGCCATCACAGTTGTCATGGCTCTTGGTGGCTCTACGAATGCAGTACTCCACTTGCCTGCGATAGCACATGAGCTTGGAATCGATTTAACTTTAGAAGATTTCAAGCGTATAGGCGCGCAAGTTCCCTTATTGGCAGATTTAAAGCCTTTTGGTGAATATGTAATGTTCGATATGGACAAAGTTGGTGGCGTTCCAGTTGTCATGAAGATCTTGTTAGATGAGGGATTACTTCATGGTGATTGCATGACAGTTACGGGCAAAACGGTTGCTGAAAATTTACAAGATATTGCGCCTCCTGCAGCCGATGGAAATGTAATCTATCCCGCCGATAAGCCTTTTGGTAAAAATGGTGGCATAACAATTCTTAGGGGATCTCTGGCTCCAGAAGGAGCGGTTGTTAAAAATGCAGGTGTTGATGTAGAAATTTTTCAGGGCGCAGCGCGACTATTTAATCGCGAAGAAGCCGCCATGGAAGCTCTCTCCAATGGGACTATTCAAAAGGGTGATGTTGTTGTTATTGCATATGAAGGTCCAAAGGGTGGACCCGGAATGCGCGAGATGTTAATGATTACCTCCGCGATTAAAGGTGCTGGTTTAGGAAAAGATGTTCTATTAATTACTGATGGTAGATTCTCTGGAGGCACAACCGGATTGTGTGTGGGACATATTTCTCCTGAAGCCACCGATGGTGGTCCCATTGGTTTAATCAAGGATGGAGACCAGATACGTATAGATATTCCAGCTGGCAAATTAGATTTATTGGTTACTGAAAGTGAATTAGCAATGCGCAAAAAAGATTTTGTAAGTCTTCCACCGCGTTATACAAAAGGCGTACTCGCTAAATATGCAAAACTAGTTGGGTCTGCTACATATGGGGCAGTCTGTTCTTAATTAATTCTGCTGACTTCGCACGCGGTTTTGAACCTTCGAAGGTATCGAGTGGTTGCTAAAAAGCCCGCACTGGCCGGACGTAGTAGGTGCTGCCCTTAAGGTAGTTGTGTAGGTAGCCACTGCCGAAGTACTGGCGCCACGCGATGCCCGCATTGTCCTCAGACGAGGACCAGTAGTAGTTAACCACGAATCCTCCAAGATCAGTGCCGGCATTTGCCGTGCTCTTGAAAGTCCCGCTACCGCTAACACACGCAACCGTTGGATCACCTGTGCTCTGCCCCCTTGCATATTTACAGAGTTCATTGAGCTCATTCATTGATGGAATAAACCA
>JASJLO010000008.1:0-26359 GCA_037620605.1 Candidatus Planktophila sp. | reverse complement strand
GGTCCTTGAAAATCGATTAAAACTCTAAGCGGGTTGGTGAAATTTGAATTTCGTAAGATTGCACTGTCGTCACGATTTTCAAATAGTTCAATTAACTGCGCTGCGCAAATGTGATGGAGCTCAAGGCGGGAAGTGTAAATTACAGGCTCTACTAAATTCATTAATTTTTGGTGACCTTGGGTAGATGAAAGTCGTACTTAATTGAAAGTTCCCTAACCAAAATCACGACGATGCCTGCCAGTAAAGCTAAAAATACTGCTTGTAAGTTGTAATAATCACCAATCACATAGACAAATGATCCGGCCAGGCAGGAAGTCCCAATAGTTTCTCGGTGTAATAGCACGGGCTCTACTTGGCATAAGACATCGCGTAATAATCCCCCAGTAACTGCGCCTATGAGTCCCAGAACTACTGCAGCCAGAAAAGGGGCATTTTGTGTGAGTGCAAATTGCGCACCTGAGACTGAACAAACGGCTAGCCCCAAGGTATCTAGGGATAAGACAAATCGCCCAACTGGTCTTGTCCGCTTTAGTACTAAAGTAATTACAACTGCAATCGCAACGCCTACAAAGAGCCAACTATGCAATACCCATGGAGGTCTCTGGCCAAGTAGTAAGTTTCTCAGCGTTCCGCCTGCTAAAGATGCAATAGCTGCAATGAATGTAATTCCGCCATAATCCATGCCGCGATCTGCGGCGACTCTTGCGGCCACAAGTGCAAATGCAAATGTGCCAATAAGGTCAAGCACCACAACTAACAGATCTAAATCCATGAAATTAGTATAGGTGCCTTAAAAAATCAACGGTTAAAGGCTGGCAAATCCTTCTTCTAGAACCCCGAGCGCATCCTTTAGCAGCTCATCACCAATGACGATCGGAGGTAAGAATCGGATCACATTTCCATATGTACCTGCAGTAAGAATTAATACACCATTGCTTTGACAAAATTTAACAACCGCCGACATGGCCGCAGGATTAGGAGTCTTTGTGCCAGGCTGTACCAATTCGATTGCTTGCATTGCACCACGGCCACGGACTTCACCGATTACCGGGTACTTAGCAGCCAATGTAATTAAGAAGTCATGAATTATTTTGCCAATATGCCTGGCTCTCTCAACTAATTTATCTTCTTCAATTGTGGCAATCGCACCTAAAGCAGCGGCGCAGGCAATTGGATTTCCGCCGTATGTACCGCCGAGGCCACCAACATGTGATGAGTCCATAATTTCAGCGCGGGCTGTAACCGCCGCAAGCGGTAGGCCACCTGCAATTCCCTTTGCTGTAACGATCATATCTGGAACAATATCTTCATCTTCGCAAGCAAAGAAATTTCCAGTACGGGCAAAGCCGGTTTGAACTTCATCAGCAATAAAAATAATCCCGTTATCAGTGGAAAACTTAGCTAAGCCTGGCAAGAAGCCTTTTGGCGGCACAATGAAACCGCCTTCACCTTGAATTGGTTCAATTAGAATCGCTGCCACATTGTGAGCGCCAACTTCTTTCTCAATCTTTGAAGTTACCAAAGCGAGATAATCCTCAGCCATGGTTGCAATATTTCCTTCATAGTGGAATGAATACGGCATAGGCATGCGATAAATCTCGTTAGCAAATGGTCCATAACCTTCCTTGTATGGAACATTTTTAGCAGTAAGTGCCATAGTCAAATTTGTACGACCATGATAAGCGTGTTCGAAGACAATAATTGCAGGGCGCTTAGTTGCATGACGCGCAATTTTGATCGCATTTTCAATCGCTTCCGCACCTGAGTTTTGCAGAATTGATTTCTTCTTATGAGTACCAGGTGTAATTCGATTTAGCACCTCACAAACTTCTATATAACCTAAATACGGTGCAGTTGTGAAGTTAGTGTGAGTAAATGCCTGAACTGCTTCAATCACCCGTTCCACAACGCGAGGGGCCGCGTTACCAACATTTACAACGCCGATACCAGCGCCAAGATCAATAATTCGATTGCCATCTACATCTTGCAGAATTGCGCCTTCACCGCGCTCGATGATTGCCGGAATCGCCATACTCAGCCCTGCTGGTACTGCATCATTGCGCCGTTTAATTATCTCTTGAGATTTTGGTCCGGGAATTACGGTAGCTAAATGGCGTGATTGCGGGAGAGGGTCCTTTGAAGTCATGTTGAAATTATAGAGCCTTGGCTTTAACTTCTTTGCCCTCACGGGTTAGGGTTAGCTGGTGAAAGAGAATTCAGAGCTGCGAAATAGCGCTCCACTACTAAATGCCTATCTTTCCTATTTTGAAAGCGATAGCACCCCTTTCACAATTCCTGGCCATAAACAGCGCGCTAGTAAAATTGATTTGGCTCTAGGAGCGGTTGTCGATTCTGATATCCCTTTATATGGCGGATTAGATGAAATAAAACTAACCAATCAAGTCTTGGCCCAAGCCGAAACTTTGGCAGCAGATCTGTGGGGGGTAGATTTTGCTCGTTTCTCTACTGGTGGATCTACCCACGCCAATCAGGCGCTTATCTTCGCTTTAGGCAAACCAGGTGACAAGGTTGCCTTAAGTCGTACAGCTCATCGCTCTGTCTTAAGCGCGTTAGTTCTTGCCGGATTGGAGCCAATTTGGCTTACCCCTGAAATAGATTTGGCAACTGGTGTTCCTATCGGAATCCCCAGCGCTGAAGTTAAGCGAGCTCTTGCAGAGAATCCAGTCGCGCTACTTCTTACTGAACCGGGATACCTCGGCACAATTTCAGATATTTCAACCCTTATAAAATTAGCTCACCAACGCGACATACCTGTCATCGTCGATGCTGCATGGGGCGGCCATTTTGGATTCCACAATGCTTATCCCGCACATGCCCTTGCTCTAGGTGCAGATGCACTTATTACTAGCGTTCATAAAGCCCTACCCGGATATAGCGCATCAGCGCTCTTATTAGCCCGCACAACTTTGCTCAACGCAGACCGACTAGAGCAGAGTTTTGAGACTACTCATACAACTTCGCCCGCAGGCGCTCCACTTGCCTCAATAGATGGAGTGCGGGCTTTATTACAGCTGCGCGGGGAAGAGTTATTGGGAGAACTCCTTGAAAATATAAATAGTTTTAAATCAATAGTTCAGGTCGATTTTGAGCTACCGATCTTCCTAAACGCTAGTGATTTTCCGATAGGCCGCTTTGACCCTGCCAAAATCGTGCTGCGCGCCAATCAACTGGGCACATCAGGTATCGAAATTGAGCGTGCGCTCATCCTGGCAAATATAAGAGTCGAGATGGCCGATCGCGACACCATCGTATTTTTGGCAACGCTTGCCGATACAAAGGATGATTTTCAAAAGTTAACCGATGTGCTACTTCCGATTCTTCATAGACTGCAAGGTCAGGCCAGGCCCAGCGCCACCGCCCTTAGCTGGTCGGTAATTCCACAGGTAAAAATCTCTATGAGGCAGGCATACTTTGCAGATACCGAATTAATCTCTGCTGCAGATGCAATTGGAAGAGTTTCGGCAGATTTGATTGCTCCATATCCCCCAGGTGTTGCAGTCGTAGCCCCAGGTGAGATTCTGACAGAAGAGATTGTCAACGCTTTGGCTGCCGCACATGGTGCTGGAGTGAGAATTGCATATGCCACAGATCCAACTTTGAAAAACTATAGAGTTGTTAAATTTGCGTAGCAAAATTCTTTAACGCATCACCAGATAATCTAAATACGGTCCACTCATCCATTGCCTGCGCCCCAATTGACTTATAGAAATCAATTGCGGTTGTATTCCAATCCAAAACCCACCACTGGAAGCGCTCATAACCGCGCTCGACACATAACTCTGCCAGCACTTTCATGAAGCCTTTGCCAATGCCCAGGCCACGAAATTCTGGTTGCACAAATAAGTCTTCTAAGTAAATTCCGGGCTTGCCCAGCCAAGTTGAATAATTTAAAAACCAAAGGGCAATACCAACAATCTGTCCATCAACTTCAGCAACATGGCAGTGAGCAACGATCTGGTCGGTGAAGAGCGACTCTCTTATGCGGGCAACAGTGGCGACCATCTCTTCAGGTGCTTTTTCATAGACTGCAAGTTCATAAATTAATCGATGGATATCATTCTCATCACCGAGTCGTGCTAGTCGAATTTGCATTGTGCAAGTTTAGTACAAAAGAAAAACGGCCAGGTTTGCCTGGCCGTTTCCCCCTCGTGGAAAGGTTAAAAATTAACCAATCTTTGCAACCTGTGCTTGCGACTTCTTCAAAAGATCTCCGTCGATGACGCTAAAGCCAAGGGAGGTGCCCTTATCCTTTGCGCACGCTGAACTTAATACAAAGTTTGCATAAGCTTTCACTGCATCAGCAGTTGTCTTTGAACCGTATGCAGTATCTGCAAGTAAGTAAGAGACGATTCCTAGTGGATATGCGCCCTTCTCTTTTGTTGCATAGTCAAAAGTAAGGAATCCGTTTGCATCCTGGTCAGCCGACGCTAAGAATGCGCTAACTCCAGTCGAATCAGCAGCAACTGCATTCCCTGATGCATTTATTACATTTGCAATTTTCAACTTGTTTGCAGTCGCATAATTAACTTCTGCATATGTAATTGAATATGGTGTTTTACCGGCTAGCTGTGAAACACCAGTTGAAGATGCTGCTCCAACTACACGGCCTAGATTAGAGATCGAATTTATATCTCCAGGGAAACTGTCTTTGAATACCTTATTCTTAGCCTTACTCCAGACTGAACCGGCAGCCTTGTTTAGGTAGTTCGTGAAGTTCTCAGAGGTACCTGATGAATCAGAGCGATAGATAACCTTGATTGGCTTCTTTGGTAGTGTGTAACGAACGCTCACCTTAGATGTACGAGCAACAACTGGATTGCCAGCCTTGTTTTTTACCAATACACCTTTTTTTGTTTTGTAAGTGATCTTGTCGTATGTAAAATTATTATCGGCCGCAATCGCTGGATCATCCCAGCGAGTTATTGTTCCACCGAAAATTCCGGCGATTGTCGAAGCTGATAGCGATAAATTTTTGCGTGAAGGCAAATTGTGTAGAATTGCAATTGGTGCCGCAACTAGAGGAACGTGGATTAAAGTCGAGCGCTTTGTGCTTGCGGTATAAGCACCATCTGACATCCAGAAGTCACCGATTTTATTATCTGAGTTTTTCTGACCCGTACCAGAGCTAGATGATGCGTAAGTGTATGTGTGGCCTGAACCAGATGTGGCGAATGGCGCCTTGCAGGCTTCGATTAAGTTAGCTGGAAATGATGCTCCAGAACCCTGTAAATCAACTGCGTGGGCTGGTGTTAATGCAACCAAGCCAAATACAAGTGCAACTGCTGCAGATTTTGCAAGCATTGAAACTTTCATTAATTTTCCCCTTATTGATTAGGTGACTTACAAGAGGAAACCTAGGTACTTGGGGTTAACTGGGCACTTATATAGGGCGAACGCACTTCAAAAATTAGATGAACAACAGGTTACGGCTATCCAAATCGCCCAGTCACATAGTTCTCTGTTCGCTGATCTTTAGGCTGTGAGAATATGTCGCTAGTAGGGGCTACTTCAATCATCTCACCCGGTCCACCATCAGATAAGAAAAAGGCGGTGTAATCCGAGACTCGGGCGGCCTGCTGCATATTGTGAGTAACAATAACTATTGTCATTGTGTCAGATAGCTCACGGATGGTCTCTTCGATACGTAGAGTTGAACCTGGATCTAGCGCCGAACAAGGTTCATCCATAAGTAGAACTTGCGGACTTACCGCAAGGGAGCGAGCTATGCAAAGTCGTTGTTGTTGCCCACCTGAAAGTGATCCACCGTGAGCTCCCAAACGATCTTTTACTTCATTCCATAGCCCTGCACGAATTAAGCAAGATTCCAGAAGCTCATCCTTATTATCAACTTTCAACTGCGCTAATTTTAGCCCCGAGAGCACATTCTCGCCGATTGTCATAGAAGGAAATGGGTTAGGTTTCTGAAAGACCATTCCAATTTGTAAGCGAATTTTTGTAACATCAACACCCGGTGCATAAACATCTTTGCCATCAAGAAGAACTTGACCAGCCATTGCTGCACCCGGAATAAACTCGTGCATACGATTGATCGTACGAATGTAAGTAGATTTGCCACACCCAGATGGGCCAATAAGAGCTGTTACAGAACCAGCAGCAAATTCCAGATTTATATCTGATAACACATGGTTTTTCCCGAACCAAGCATGTATTCCACGGGTTTCTAATCCAGTTCCAAGTGCTTGGTTTGCATAGGTGCGCTGCGGCTTAGCATTAGCCACATTAGCTAGCGAACTTGATTGTGTCGATGTGGACATTACTTTCTCGCTTTCTTTCGAATCGATCATTTGTAAACCTTTTGGGTTGATAGAGATCGAGCAACTACGAAGAGAGCTAATATCAATATCATGAGTACAAGTAGTCCTGCCCAAGCTCGCGTTATAGCCTCAGGAGAACCAGCGCTAAACGATTTCCAAATATAGTAAGGCAAAGAACCAATTGGGCCACTAAAAGCGTTTGGATTTACCCTATCGCCTCCGCCAGTAAGTAAAAGAATTGGAGCGGTCTCTCCTGCAATGCGTGCGATCCCTAAAATAACTGCCGTCATAAGACCACTTTTGGCAGCAGGCAGAACAATCATCGCGACAGTTCGCCACTGAGTTCCACCTAGCGCGGTGCCAGCTTCTCGCAGCTCATTAGGGATTAGTAGTAATACTTCTTCAGATGTTCGGGCCACTGTTGGAATCATTAGAATAGTAAGTGCCAAAGCGCCCATCAGTCCGGAATAACCTTTAGTTATTGGATATAGAACTGCAGATAAGATAAATAGACCAGCCACAATGGACGGAACCCCGCTCATCGCTTGAACTAAGAAGCGAATTGGACTGGCAAATCTTCCATTTATTTCTGTTAAATAAAGTGCCGTAAGAATTCCGATTGGCACACTCATAATTAGAGCCAATATCACCAATGTTAGCGTGCCAGTTATAGCATGGAGAATGCCACCGGTCGCTATCGGATCGGTTGGGGTCGCCATCGACATATCGTTTGTTAAAAGCCCCAAATGTATTCCTGGTAAGCCATTTTTAAGCACCGTAAAAATAATGCTAAAAATTGGAATAACTGCAATTACGGCGCCAAGGGCAACGAGAGTCTTAACAAATGAATCTTTTGCAGCTGCGACCCCACGAGTCATAAATGAATACCCTGATACTAAAAACCCATATGATGCGAAAAAAACAAATGCATATGCAAGTTTTCCTTTCATGAGGGTTTGCTCCACAAAAAGGTATGAGAATCCAATCGCTAAAGCTAAAATGCAAATCTCACGTACACGATCCTTTGGGCTCTTCGCCCATGGTTTCGAAGGAACAGCAGTGATACTCATCGACCTGACTTTCCAGTCGTTTTAACGATAAAATTTGCAACCGCGTTTACAATTAGTGTAAGCAAGAACAGTACAAGGCCAGCAGCCATAAGCGCTTTTATTTCATACGGGCTTGCTTCACCAAATTTTAAAATAATTAGCGATGCCACATTTCCACCAGCGCCTAAAAGTATGTGCCAATTTACTTGGAAAACTATATTCAAAACTGTATAGACGGCGACAGTCTCACCCATTGCGCGCCCAAGCCCTAACATCGCACCGCCGATAACACCGCTTCTTCCGTGCGGAATTACAACAGCTTTTATCATTGCCCAACGTGTTGCACCAAGTGCAAAGGCGGCTTGAATTCTATCTAGTGGGGCTTGTGCAAAAATTTCCCTTGAGACCGATGTGATAATTGGGATAATCATTATCGCCAGAACTACTCCGGCAACAAAAGGTGAGCGAGTAAAAAAACGCGGTTCAACTTCAAAAAAGGGGATCCATCCAAGGTATCTATTGATCAATTTAGCCCAGTATTCAACGCTCGGCATGAGCACTAAAAATCCCCAGATTCCAAATAAGATCGATGGGAATGCTGCCATCATGTCGATTACTGCAACTAAGAATTTTTTCATCCAAAGAGGAGCATAGAAATTTAAAAATAGCGCAGAAAATACCGAAATTGGAAGGGCTATTGCAACAGCAATGAATGAGCAGAGGATTGTTCCAACAAGCATTGCAGATAATCCGAAACTGCTATCTATTACGTTGCCAGCATCGTCGGTGGAGATTGACCATTCGGCGCTAGTTATAAATTTAATACCTTCTTGGCGTATTACTTCAAATCCACGGTATCCCAAGAAAAAAGCGATTAATCCCAAAATAAAAAGCGAAGATAACCCCCCACTAGTTACGACACCACGAAATATTCGATCGGAACGGCGAGGTGTAGTTGTAATGTCTCGCGGAGCGGGAATGACTTTCGCTATGGTAGACATTAATTATGCGTAAGTTCCTGTAACCAGGAAATAAACACGGCGTGAAACTGAGACCGCATGATCAGCAAATCTTTCGTAGTAACGCCCTAACAAAGTTAGGTCAATGGCAGATTCAACACCATGTTTCCATGTAGGGGCTACCAAAGTTCCAATTAATTTCCTATGTAGCTTATCCATTTCATCATCATCGCGCTCTACTTCGAGTGCCATTGCTGTATCTCTTGAAGAAATTACAATACCGGTCTTAACAGCAATTTTTTCTGCAGCCGCTCCCATGGCTTGGAACATCTCGTGCAACTCGGTTGGGACTGCATCAGCTGGATGTCTTACGCGTGCAATCTTGGCGACGTGATGCGACATGTCGCCCATTCGCTCGAGATCTGCTGACATTCGTAGCGCTGTAACAAGGGCCCGCAGATCTGAGGCCACTGGTTGTTGCCGCGCAATTATGTCAATAATGCGTGCATCTAATTCATGTTGGAAGGTATCGATTTGATCATCAGTTTCAATTACAACTTCAGCTAACTTCAAATCCGCTGTGAGAATTGCTGTACTTGCTTTTGCAATGGATTGAGCGACCATCTCAGTGAGGTCAACTAGCGACTGTGAGACGCCATCTAGCTCGTCTTGAAATACGGATCGAATAAGTGCCATGTGGGCACGCTATTTGGGGCGAATGAATAGATTCCGTCTAGAAAGTGAACGGAAGGTAAATAGAGATTCTCAGGCGCTAGAGTTGCTCTCATGAGGCTGCGCCGCAACTCTGGGGTCGAAATTGGCTACCTGAACCTTACGACCCTGCTGATTAGCGCGCTGGAACAGCTCGAAGGCGCTTCAATGATTATGGCACCGGGTGATATTCCAATCTACAAGAATGCCAATATAGACCATCTGGGAGTTCTTAAAGATAACAGAATTGAAAGCCAAGAACTCCTCGCGCTAATCAGGGTAGTTAGGCGCACTGAAATTAAGCAAGAAGGGGTAATTGAAATTGCTAGAGGTCCTATCGGCCAGGGTAAACATGAACTCACGGTAAATGTGATCCCGCTATCGGATGATAATTTAGTACTAGTTCTCTTGAGCGATGAAAGCGAAGCACAGCGAGTTCATGAGATAAGAAGAGACTTCGTGGCAAATATTTCTCACGAGTTAAAGACTCCTATCGGAGCCCTTTCTCTACTCAGTGAAGCAGTCCTCGGAGCGAAAGATGATCCAGAGGCCGTTAAAAAATTTGCTATAAGAATGCAAGTGGAAGCTAAACGCCTAACCGATTTAGTCCAAGAAATTATCCAATTATCGCGAGTTCAAGATAGTGATCCACTTAAAATAGCTCTGGAATTAGATGTCAATGATTTAATCAAAGAAGCAGTAGATCAATGTAGAACAACTGCAGATGCTAGACATATCTGGATTAATTTCTTAGAAATGCCTGATTGCACAGTCAAAGGTGACCGCGAACAATTAGTTATGGCGATTCATAACTTAATTGAGAATGCCGTAAATTACTCTCCAGAAAAAACAACTGTATCTATTACATCCAAAATTCAGGATGCTATTGTCGAAATATCTGTTGCTGACCAAGGAATTGGTATACCCGAAACCGAGCTGGATAGAATTTTTGAAAGATTCTACCGAGTCGATCCGGCACGTTCTCGACAAACTGGTGGCACGGGACTTGGCTTATCCATTGTTAAGCATGTAGTAACAAAACATGGTGGAGAGATAAAAGTATGGAGTGCGCCAAATATTGGCAGTACATTTTCTATTCGTCTACCTATCTTTGGGCAAGATTTTATTAAGGAGGCAAGACCATGACACATGTATTGATCGTGGAAGATGAAGTTTCATTTTCCGAGGCGCTAGCATTTCTACTTGAGAAAGAAGGATTCCAGGTAACTGTTGCGGAAAATGGTCGTCAGGCGATCGAAAAATTCGATGACAAAGGGGCCGATTTAATTTTGCTTGATCTAATGATTCCGGAAATTTCCGGAACAGATGTCTGTCGAATTATTCGCACAAAATCTCAGGTGCCAATAATTATGCTGACCGCAAAAGATTCTGAAATTGACAAGGTCGTTGGGCTTGAATTAGGCGCAGATGACTATGTCACGAAACCTTACTCCTCACGTGAACTGTTGGCGCGTATCAAGGCTGTGTTACGGCGAAATTCAAGCAACTCTGAGAAAACTTTCACCGATGGAGTCCTAAATGTTGGATCAATCCGGATGGATATAGAAAAACATCAAGTAACCGTTTCTGGGGACACAGTTTCACTACCACTTAAAGAATTTGAGCTTTTGGAATTCTTCTTACGCAATTCAGGCAGAGTGCTTACTCGCAATCAATTAATCGACCGTGTTTGGGGAAGTGACTATTTTGGAGATACCAAAACTCTGGATGTTCATGTAAAGAGACTTCGCGCCAAGATTGAAGAGGATCCTGGCAATCCCAAGATCTTGCATACCATCCGCGGACTTGGTTATAAATTAGAATTCTAATTAACTAATAACGCCGGTAGATAGCAAGATAATTAAAAACGATCCGAGTGCGATTCGGTAGATAATAAAAGGTGCGAAACTTCTGGTAGTTACAAATTTCACCAACCAGGAAATTACTGAGTAACCGATAACAAATGCAAAGAATGTTGCGACTAGGGTTTCGGGAATTGAGAAAAGATCACCAGCTGATCCATCGCTAACGGCCCCATTTAATTCATATAAACCGCTTCCAAAAACTGCCGGTAGCGCCAATAAAAATGAGTAGCGCAGCGCAGCCTCTCTTTTGTAGCCAAGGAAACGGCCCATAGCAATCGTTGCACCAGATCTGGAGACACCTGGAATTAAGGCTAAAGTTTGCGCGATTCCGTAGAGAACTCCATGGAATCGAGTGAGCTGATGTAGATCACGTTCCATTTTCCCAAATTTATCGGCGGCGCCAAGAATCAAACCAAAAGCAATTAGAGTAAATGCCACTAACCAGAGAGATCGAAAATCTTCTCTAATCACATCTTGCCCCAAATAACCGACTATGACAATTGGAAAAGTACCCAAGATTATTAACCATCCCATTTTTGCATCTTGAGACTCTTCATCGTGCAAAGGCTTCTTTGCTAACTTTCTAAACCAAGCTCTCGCAATCCGCGCAATATCGTTACGAAAATATAGAAGAACTGCCAATTCAGTGCCGATTTGAGTTATTGCTGTGAAAGTAGCACCTGGATCTTGGTTGGTTCCAAATAAGGCTCCGGCAATTCGGATATGTCCACTTGATGAAATTGGTAGAAACTCAGTTAACCCTTGCAAGATTCCGAGAAAGATCGCCTCCAGCATCGGTGCCTCTTTCCAGGTATTGGGCTCGTAACGATGCTAAGAATAGCGAATACAATTGTTTTACGTCTGCAAATGATGGTCTGAGTAAGTTACAGAGAATGCCGCGCTCTTCCAAGGCATTTGAACTTCAGCGATTATTCAAAACTGGAGCTAGTAATTATGGGTAAGGAGACATTTTCTCGGGATTTTTTGTCCAATAATCAAGGTGAAATGTTTGTTGGACTATAATGAGCAGAGTTAAATCAATTAGACTAATTATCTCATGAATTTAAGTCTAATTTTTTTACTTATTTTGGTCGGTTTTCTGATCGGACTTTCGAAGACTGCGATCGGTGGAATTGGTATGGTCAATGCCGCGCTTTTAGCATCGGTAATTCCTGCGAAGGAATCCACTGGGGTGATGCTTGTGCTTTTAATTACTGGTGACTTATTTGCAATTGGAATTTATAAGAAGCATGTCGAATGGAAGTTACTGCAAAAACTGATCTGGCCAGTTATCGTAGGCATATTACTTGGTGTTTATTTCCTCGCCCATTCAACAGATACATCTCTGAAACGAACAATAGGTTGGATAGTCCTGCTTCTAGTCGCTTTCTACCCAATAAGCCAACGGCTAAAGAAGGGTCAGGTAGATATTAGTCTTCGCTATCCCAAACCATTGCGTATGGTTCTCGGTTCGATGGCAGGATTCATGAGCATGGTAGCCAATTCTGGCGGACCGCCTATGAGTATTTATCTGCTACTTAAAGGTAATAACGTGATGAATTTCTTAGGTAATACGGCATGGTTCTTCTTTCTTGTAAATATCTTTAAATTACCATTCACGCTTGGGCTTGGACTACTTAATTTTCATTCTTTTTATTACATTCTCCCCGCCCTACCCGCAGTACCGATAGGGGCGCTAGTTGGTAGAAGAATAATATCGAAAATAAATCTAGAGATATTTCAACGCCTTACCTTAGTCACTGCTGCCATTGCAGGCTTGAATTTAATTATCAGGTAGCCAAATTATCTTGATTCCTAGGCTAATTTATTGCCTGAACGTTTACTGCCTTCCTAGTTAGCAATAGAATGTATAGAAAATTAGGTTCAACAGGAGGAAAAATGTCTCAGTCACCATTTCTAGTTATGAAGGAGAATTCTCAGACAGTCCTTTGGAACGATTCAGCTGATCCGAAAGAACTCAAAGAGGCGCTAACTTGGGGAATCGTGGGCGCAACCTGCAACCCAGTAATTGCGCTCAGCGCCATTAAGGCTGACCAGGATTACTGGGTGGGGCGGATAAAGGAATATGCCAAGGCTCATCCATCTGAAACGGATGATCAAATTGCATGGGCTATGGTTAAAGAGTTATCAATTAATGCAGCCAAAATACTGGAGCCAGAATTTGAAAAATATAATGGACGCAATGGCCGGCTATCTATTCAGACAGATCCCCGAAAATTCCGTGACGCTACGGCGCTAGCTGATCAAGCACACGAATTTTCCAAGTTGGCTAAAAATATAATCGTAAAGATCCCAGTAACGTCTGAGGCGATAAGCGCCTTTGAGGAAGCCACTTACCGCGGAGTTAGCCTAAATGCGACGGTTTCATTTTCGGTCGCACAAACTATCGCTGTTGCAGAAGCGATCGAGCGCGGGCTAAAGCGACGCGAGGCAGAAGGGCTAGATATTTCGCAGATGGGCCCCGTCTGCACGATTATGGTCGGGCGAGTTGATGATTGGGTAAAAGTATCAGCCGAAAAAGCTGGAGTGAAAATCGATCCGGAAGCCATGGAATGGGCAGGTGTTGCAGTTTTTAAAAATGCTCATAAGATTTATAAAGAACGTGGGTACCGCACTCGACTACTCGCTGCTGCCTTTCGAAATCACATGCATTGGAGCCAAATCATCGGCGGTGACGTGGTGATTTCTCCGCCATATAGCTGGCAAGTCAAGATAAATCAGGATCAAATGACACCTAATACAAATAGCATTGATGATCCTGTTGCGCCAGAAATTTTAAGTGCTCTTTTAGATAACCTGCCTGAATTTAGAAAGATGTACGATATCGATGGGTTGAAAGTTGAAGATTTCACCAACTTTGGTGCAACCCTACGTACCTTGCGTGGCTTCTTGCAATCCGTAAATGATCTCGAATCTTTTGTTCGCGATGTGACGGTGCCAAACCCAGATAAGTAGTTAATAACTATTACTAGCAAGCAGAATTACTGCATCAACTGGAAGCCACTAAAATTTTAAGGCGCTCAGCGCTAAATGGGCTCAAATTACCGTTTGCAAAGTATACCCCTAGGGGTATACTAGATCCATTGTTAACTGGAGGATTCATGTCTTTAAAAGTGATTAACCTTGATACACCTACCTTGGGCGATCGTTCATATATAGCCCATGATGGAAAAACAGCCGTTGTGATTGATCCACAACGCGATATTGATCGGGTTCAAGATTTATTAAAACGTGAGGACGTCGAGTTAGGTGCTGTGGTCGAAACACATATGCACAATGATTACGTGTCAGGTGGGCTAGTTTTGGCGCGCGAACATGGCGTGCCATATGTTGTTAGCGAGAAGGACCCAGTTAGCTTCGAACGATTTAGTATCGCGCACCAACAAGTAGTTCCTGTGGGAAGTTTCGCGATTCAGGCACTCCACACTCCAGGTCACACCTACACACATATGTCCTATGCGCTGCTTAACTCTGATCAACAAACACAGGGGGTTTTCACGGGCGGATCAATGTTGCATGGATCAACTGGTCGCCCTGATTTGCTCGGGCCAGAGCATTCGCGCGAACTTGCAGGTTTGCAACATGGATCTGCTTACCGCCTGGCAGAACTGCTAGCAGGTAGTGTAGATATATATCCAACACATGGCTTTGGATCATTCTGTGCTGCAACTGCGACTAGCGGGGATTGCTCAACAATTGCTGATGAGAAGAAAAGCAATCCAGCTCTTCTTCTAGAGAAAGAGGCTTACATAGTTCAGACTCTTGCTGGCCTCGATGCTTTCCCGGCATATTACAAATATATGGGCCCTGCTAATCAAGCTGGTGCTGGGCCGATCGATCTTTCTCACCTTTCTCGTATGACAACTAAAGAAATTCTTAGGGCAATTAAATCTGGCAGTTGGGTAGTAGATCTAAGAAATAGGAACTCTTGGACTGCTGGCCATGTTCAAGGAACGCTCTCTTTTGGTTCAGATGGGTCAATGGCTACCTACCTTGGCTGGATCTTTCCTTACGAGAAGGAGTTAATCCTGATCTCTGATAGCGCCGCTGATATTTCAACAGCTCAGCGTGAACTTGTACGAATTGGCATTGATCGCCCCGCTAGCTCATATCTAGGTAAGATCGCCGATTTTAATAATTTAGTTAGTAATAAATCAGTGAACTTCGCTGATATTCCAGCTGTGATTGGAGATCCAGATATAACAATTTTGGATGTGCGACGTAATGGCGAACGAGAAGCATCCCATATTGTGCCATCGATACATATCCCACTCCATGAGCTCGATACTAGAATTAATGAACTTCCAACTGGCGGAGAAATTTGGGTTCATTGTGGTGGCGCATATCGAGCCGCTGCCGCGCTCGGCTTAATAGAAAAATCTGGACGAACACCCGTATTAATCAATGAACCATATAGCGCAGCACTTGAAGTTACGGGACTAAATATCGTCACAGGGCATATGGATGCAGGTCCAATGGCGCAGATTGAAGTACCTAAAGATTTAAAGGCGAAGAGGTAAATAACGATGTTGGAGATTACCCCAGAGAAAGCATTTGCGGAGATTTCAAGCGGTCAATCAATTGGAATAGATGTTCGTGAATCCGATGAATGGAGCGCCGGCCGTGCACCAAAAGTTTCCTGGAATCCCAAAAGTGCATTTAATTTAAGCGCTATGCCAAAGAATCAAAGAGTAATTCTGATATGCCGATCTGGAAATCGCTCAGGTCAATTGGCAACAGAATTTGCTGATCAAAATAAGGATATTTCCAACATGGCGGGCGGGATGAAAGCCTGGAAAGAAGCTGGACTACCCATGGAATGCGATAGCGGCGATCCGGAAGTTATCTAGATAAGCCTGCAGCGCCCAAAAGCTAATCTTGCTTTTTAGGGGCAGTCACACGCCCCGCATGGGCCCTGGCCTCTGGGTCGCGCGAGGTTTTGATTAAACTTGCAACTGTGGAAACTAGGAGTATCACTGCGATTGCCGACAAACTTCCCAGCGTAGAAATTTTAGGTATCTCATTCCAAGTCTCATGTAAATAGGTCAAGATCAATTTGATTCCAATAAACATCAGAATTAAAGATAGGCCCAGCGATAGATAGACCAATTTGTCCAATAACCCTTTGAGTAAGAAGTAAAGAGCCCGCAGCCCCAGCAAGGCAAAGGCATTTGCTGCAAAAACTAAGAATGGTTCTTGGGTCACTCCAAAAGTTGCGGGGATTGAGTCAAGTGCGAATAAGAGATCCGTAGATCCAATAGCTATCATCACCATAAACATAGGTGTGGCAACTCTTTTATCGTTTAGACGAGTAAAGAGCTTTGAGCCATCGTATTCATCTGTCATAGCAATACGTTTTCTGATGGCGCGGACCAAGATATTATCCTCTGGCGAAGGATCCTCATCCCAGTGTTTGAATAATCCAACGCCTGTCCAAATAAGAATGGCACCAAAGATTACAAAGGTGAAGCTAAAGGCAGCTAGCGCTGCTGCACCAACGGCAATAAAAATTGCACGCAGGATCAGGGCGAGGATGACACCGAACATAAGTACTCGCTGATGAAAAATCGAAGGAACCTTAAACTGCGCCAAAATAATTATAAAGACGAAGAGATTATCTACTGAAAGAGATTTCTCTACCAAGTAGGCTGCAAAGTACTCAGTTCCGAATTGCGATCCCGAACTCTGCCAAACCCAAATTCCAAAGACGATCGCAATACCGATATAGAAAATAGACCATGTTGCAGCTTCTTTAAATTTAACATCGTGAGGTTTACGGCTAACGGTTAATAGATCTGCAGCAATTAATACAAATATCAGCGCTATAACTACCAGCCACGTTGTAAGAGTGACGTTCATCCTCGGTTTTAATCCTTAATCTGGAAAGTGGCAGGCAACTTGCGATACGCCCAATTGAAGCAGTTCTGGCTCAGTTGTGCGACATTTATCCTGAGCTTTCCAACACCTCGTATTGAAAACGCAACCCGTTGGAGGGTCGACGGGGTTAGGGATATCACCTTTGAGGATTATCTGTTCCCGCTGGCGCTCTAGTACCGGATCGGGAATCGGAATCGCTGACAAAAGCGCCTTGGTGTAAGGGTGGTGAGGATTTTTATATAAATCATCAGTTGCAGCTAGCTCCATAATTTTTCCCAGATACATCACAGCAACGCGCTGGGCAATATGTGGAACCACTGATAGATCGTGTGCGATGAATAGATATGAGAGTCCAAAGTCATCGCGCTTATCTGAGACTAGATAGGTGAAGTAGTAGGGCTGGTACTAGGGCTCTACGCCAGGTCGAATCTATCTGCGTTCATAACCTTCACCCATGCTGCGATGAAATCTTGGACAAACTTCTCTTGACTATCATCTTGGGCATATAGCTCTGCATATGCGCGTAGAATTGAGTTAGAACCAAAGACCAGATCTACTCGGCTAGCGGTGTATTTAATTTCACCGGTATTGCGATCACGCATATTGTAGGAATTTTCTCCGCTTGGCTCCCAAGTATTTGCCATATCAGTTAAATTTACGAAGAAGTCAGTAGTTAGTGCGCCAATACGATCGGTAAAAACACCCACCTTGCTGCCACCAAAGTTAGTTCCTAATACGCGCATACCACCGACAAGTACAGTCATTTCAGGCGCGGTAAGTCCCATCAACTGTGCGCGATCGAGGAGTAACTCTTCAGGGCTTACTGCGTAATCCGTCTTTACCCAATTGCGAAAACCATCATGAATTGGCTCAAGGGGTGCAAAGGATTCTGCATCAGTCTGTTCTGGCTTTGCATCACCGCGTCCTGGAGCAAATGGAACCTGCGCCTTTACGCCAGCAGCTTTTGCGCCCATTTCGATTCCAACATTTCCGGCTAAGACAATTACATCTGCCAGTGATGCACCACTTGAATCAGCAATTGGTTTTAGCGCTGCTAACACCTTTGCCAAACGCTCTGGCTCATTACCTTGCCAATCTTTCTGTGGAGCTAGTGCGATACGCGCACCATTGGCTCCACCACGCAAATCTGAACCGCGGTATGTGCGTGCGCTATCCCAAGCTGTAGCAATCATCTCGGCTGCAGAAAGACCGGATGCAGAAATCTTTGCCTTTACATCTTCAACTTTGTATGAAGCTGATCCGGCAGGGACTGGGTCTTGCCAGATTAAATCTTCCGCAGGAACATCTGGTCCTACATAGCGAACCTTTGGACCCATATCGCGGTGCGTTAATTTAAACCAAGCGCGCGCAAAGACTTCATCGAAATACGCGGGGTTTTTATAGAACTTCTCAGAGATTTCTCTATAAATAGGATCTTTAATCATCGCCATATCAGCATCAGTCATCATTGGGTTGTGACGAATGCTTGGATCTTCAACATCTACTGGCTTATCTTCTTCTTTGATATCAACTGGCTCCCACTGGGTTGCACCTGCTGGAGATTTTTTAAGCACCCACTCATGCTTAAAGAGCATCTCAAAGTAACCGTTATCCCATTTCGTCGGATGAGTAGTCCAAGCTCCTTCTAGTCCACTCGAAACTGTATCTCGACCGACCCCGCGGGTGGTGTGGTTATTCCAACCTAAGCCTTGCTCAAATAGTTCAGCAGCTTCAGGCACAGGGCCAAGATTTGATGCCTGTCCATTTCCATGAGTCTTGCCAACTGTATGGCCGCCTGCGGTTAGCGCAACCGTTTCTTCATCGTCCATTGCCATACGTTTAAAAGTTTCGCGTACTTGCAGCGCCGTCTTTAGCGGATCTGATTTTCCATTTACACCTTCTGGGTTAACATAAATTAATCCCATCTGGACTGCAGCTAATGGATTCTCCATTGTGCTGGGATCTTCTAAATTGCCATAACGGGAATCACTGGGCGCAAGAAATTCTTTCTCAGAGCCCCAATAGATATCAGTCTCTGGATGCCAAATATCTTCCCGACCAAAACCAAATCCATAAGTCTTAAGTCCCATTGATTCATAGGCAATTGTTCCGGCCAAAACGAGTAAATCTGCCCAGCTAACTTTGTTTCCATACTTTTTCTTGATTGGCCACAAAAGGCGACGGGCTTTATCCAAGTTAACGTTATCTGGCCAAGAATTTAGTGGTGCAAATCTTTGATTACCTGTTCCCCCACCACCGCGTCCATCGGCTGTACGGTAAGAACCAGCAGCGTGCCAAGACAATCGAATCATTAATCCGCCGTAATGTCCCCAGTCAGCTGGCCACCATGACTGGCTATCAGTCATTAGCGCATGCATGTCTTTCTTCAGCGCAGGTATATCTAGCTTCTTTAGCTCTTCGTGATAATTAAATGATTGACCAAGTGGGTTAGTTTTGGTGTCCTGCTGATGCAAAATATCTAGATTCAGTGCATTAGGCCACCATTTCATATTGGTAGTGCCTACTTTTGTTAACGCACCATGGACTACTGGGCACTTTGCTGAATCAGACATTTATTGGCTCCTTTAAATAATACTTGGACACTAGCTATTTACCCCCAGCTAGAAGTCAAATCCTATATTCGGTGTATTAATTAGGCAAAAGATATGTGAGCAATTTCAGGAGGCAGCGCTATTTTGCGCCTAAAACCACGACATCGGATGTTTTAATTTTTTCACGGTACACCAATGGTTGCCTAACAGCCACAAATATTCAAAGAGAATAATAACCAATTTAGGGGTTAGCTGTTCTCCAAAGAAGTGTCTAGAGAATTACTGAGTACGCTGCCACTTTTCAAATGGGAATAGGGAAATTGCATCAAGGTTGAGGGCATCCATTTTATTGGCCGCTAAAATATCGGCAATCTGAGCCCTATGTTCCGTAGCGTGGTGTACCGATTGAACAATAAGTGTTGAAGTAAGAAATTCAACTTCATTTCCATAAAGTACAAAAGAGAGCATCTCTTCAGGTTTACTAGACAAAGAAAGAATGCGAGCGTCTCGTTCCTTGAAGATAGGGATCAATTCAGAAATTCCGTGAGCGGTAGTTACTTCGGCAAGTTCCTCTGGAGCTGGCTGACCAGTAATTCTCGCAATGAGGCGACCTTGCGCACCTAAAATGTGATGAACAATCTTTCCAACGGTCCAATCTGGATTCCAGGCCGAAAAATTAATAGCCTCATCAGGCAGGTTGGTGAGAATGTTTAAGGTGTGCTCATTTGCCCAGGCCATATGCTTGAGCGATCTTTCTACGATCGGATTTGTCACGTGCTCTCCCGTCCCATTTACTCACTGTAACAAAGCTCTACTTGCTTTTCTGGTATTTGAAGACGGATTTGTAAGTGGCCATCCATGAATCCATTTCACAAGTACAAGTGCTGGATAGGTGAAGTACTCTAAGTACGGTTCCCCGACTATTCTCAGGGGAAAGGCTCCTTTTTCTCAGGGAGATTGGCTTGGATTCTTTCTATCGGAGACATCAGTCATTGATGAGAATCAATAAATAGAATAAGAGCCATAATGAATAAGTTGGCAATGGCAACATCGGCAATCACTTTTGCTCTTTCGCTATCTTTAATCCCCCTATCTATTCATGCCGCTGGTCCACAGGTACCTCCTTGTGGCACCTACAAAGTAAGTAAAAATCAAATAATTGCAGGTGAGGAATTTCCCAAGGGAATTTACCAGTTACACGCCTTTGGGATCTCATGCTCGAAAGTCTTAGGTAAAAAAGGCCAGTTTGCTAAGTTTCTTAAACTAAAAGATAAAGATCCGCTACCAAAGCCTTGGAAGTATCTCGCTGAGGCAGTTGGAGCACCAAAGTTTTCATCAGGTCCCGGAGTCGGCTTTAGGGTGGAATTAATTTCACCGTCAAGTTAAAAAGAGTCGCCCTATAAGCCGGATCAAGAAACTACTTTGAATTTTCTACCAGAAGTTGATGATGTATAAATCTCTGAGCCTACAGTTACTAACATCAACTTATCGCTCGCACTGAGAATTCCAGGCACTCCTTTGAATCTACTGATCCTTGTCCAGGTTTTACCCTTATTCGTAGATTTATAGAGCGAACTGCCGCTCAAAGCGTAGAGGCCCGAGTCGCGCCACTCGACCTGAGTGATTTTAAGGTTATTCTTTATTTTAGTTGTTGATTTGAAGGCATTCTTAGTCAGAAATAATTCATATCCTTTTATTGCAACAGCGGTTCTTGATACCCCCGGTGATACTGCAATATCCGTAAAGGAGTTTGCTCCTAAAGTGCTCCAAGTCTTTCCAGAATCTGGCGAGTACATCAAATTTCCGCTCTGCGAATCAGCACCATAGAGATCACTTCCAGAACCTTCTAAAAAGTGGAAATCCACTTTTCCGACTAGTGAGATGGCTTTCCAACTTAATCCGCCATCAGTCGATTTAACAAGGCCAATAGGGTTTGGCATTTTAGAACCTTGGGCGGGGTGTCCGCTTGCAACGTATGCTTTATCTAGAGTTGTAAACCCCATCACATCCAACTTATCTTTTCCAATGAGCTTCATTTTATTCTTGCCAACTAGTTCAAAAAGACCCTCATGAGTTAAAATGAGAATTTTGTTTTCTACGACTTTTACATGATGGATGTGGGAGGCCGAATCAAGAGTTTTTGCACTCGCATTATTAGTGAATCCGAAAATCACAATAATTGCAATAACAAGGGACTTCACCCCGTAACGCTTTGGATCTAGCTTCTTCATTTCTTACTCATTTCTATAGTTTTTAACATCTTCTAGACCCTGCCTGCAAATGGCATCATTCCGGGGACACTATAAATATTTGAATACCTGAGACCAGTTGCAGTTGATCTGGCCTCCCACATCATTTCGCCACCGGCATAAATGCTCATATGGTGGATGGTACTTTGAGTCCCTTTATATGAATAGAAAATTAAATCTCCTGGCTGCATTTCAGCGATGGGGATCTGCTTGGTGTAGGTGTAAAACAACCCTGAGTTAAGGCGATCCCAACTAGGCCAACCAAGCCCGGCATACTTATAAGCGGCATACACGAGTCCTGAACAATCAAATGAGTTTGGGCCCTCGCTACCCCAAACATACGGTTTTTTTGCAAGCACTTGTCTCTTGGCAAATTCAACTGCTTTTAGTCTTTGTTCTTCATTTGTACGTGAGCTTGATGCACCTGTAGGTCCCCCAATTTTCCAAACTTTAGATTGATTTTTTACCTTACTAGCTTCATTAGAGCGAGTTTCTTCTAAAATTGCTAGTTGGCGTTTCTGTTCTAGAGTTATGCGTACTTTCTTGGCTGAGGCAAGGTCTCGCCGCAATTTATCCTGAACTGCTTGAAGTTTATTTACCTCTTTTTGCTGTTCGATTCTGGCATCATCAGCCTCTTTTTTTGCAGCTGCCACCCGATCGGTGACTACTGCTTGTGCTTGCTTTGCTTCTTGAGCAAATGATTTTGCTTGCTCAGCAACGTCTTCAGCGGCCCTAAATCTTTTCAGAGATGTTTTATTCCCAACGCCTAAATTTTCTAGAGTTGATAAATTGTCAATTATCTCTTGGGGTCCAGCAGAACTCAAGATTGATTCTAGATCTGCAATACCGCCTCCATTTATATAGGCATGGACTGCTAATTTTCCTATTTGACTATGAGTCGCAGAAACTTCGGCAACGGCCGATAAGTAGGATTTGTTTGCAGAATTTAGCTCACTTGTAGCAACTAATAGATCAGCTTTCGCACTTATGTATTTTCTCTGTGCTTGGTCCGCAATAGTGTTCAATAACTTCAGATTTCCTTTTGCGCGATTTAGATTGTTTACCGCTTCATCAGCGATTTTTTTCTTCGCTAATTCAGCTTTTTTTGCAGCTTTAATTTGCGCGAGTGTTGGCTTGTGGGAGGTGGCATCGCTTGAAGTTATTGGGGACGAGAAAGCAAAGAGAGGAATCATTGTGAAAATGAGAAAATTCTTCTTAAATAACCTCATACTCTTCTGGCTCCAACAAATGGCTTGCTTCCAAACATTCTGGTAAGTGAAACTACTTCTACTTTTTTACCTGGTCTAGGAGCTTGAACCATTTTTCCGCCACCCATATATATGGAGACATGGCTAATTGGCTTACCAAAGAAGAGTAAATCCCCTGGCTTCACATTCGAGTAAGCGACAGACTTTCCATAATTTATTTGTACCCGAGATGAGTGAGGCAGGGATACGCCAGCTTTTTGGAATGCTCGCATAGTCAATCCAGAACAATCCCACCTTGTAGGGCCAGCGGCCGCCCAAACGTAAATATCACCTATTTGTTGAAGTGCATACTTAAGCGCAATCGATCCGCGCGTATTGTCACCTTTATAAGAGGCGGCATAACCCTTCGAATCACTTTGAATCTTCTTTTCTCGAGCAGTTTCTTCTCGAAGAAGTCGTTCTCTATCCACCTTCGCAAGTGATTTGAGTAGTTTTTCTGCCTTAAGCAAAGCACTCCTCGCTTGCATCACCTGGATATTAAGTCGCTTTTTTTCCACTAGAAGTAATGAGGTTCGATCGGCCAGAACCAACTGTGTCGCTCGCACCCTTTGTTTGGTTGCAGCAAATTTTCGTAACTGTTTTGAATACCCTCTGCTGACGCCATCTAATACCGAGGCGTCTGAAAGATACTGCGTGGGATCGGAGGAAAATAGCAATTCAAATGTTCCACCGAAACCACTGCCTTGATATTCAGAAATTGCAATTTTTGCTAAAACTTTGCTTATCAGGCTCAACTCATCCTGAATTATTGCCTCACGTTGCTGGAGTGTTCCCGCCTCTTTTTGAAGTGCACTAATTCTAATGGTTGCTTCATTTGCTGCTTCATATTTTTCTGCAGCCAGAGTTCGTAGACGGTCAATATCGCGCTGTATAGATGCCACCGATGGCGCGGCCTGTGCTTGAACAGACTGCGCCATGAAAGCTGCAACTAGGAGTAAAGAGAGTGCTCTCTTCATATTTTCGACCTCTACTCCTATTTACTCTTAGCCAATAACTTCTTCATGGAAGTTATTTCAGCTGATTGCCCTGCCCGGATATCGATGGCAATCTTTTTGGCTTCACTATTTTTTGTCCGATCAAGCAAAGAGACCATCTCTAAAGCGCCCTCGTGGTGAGCAACCATCGCTTTAAGAAAAGCAATATTGAATTTGCTGCCTTTAAGTTTTTTCAAAGCGGTCAATTCAATTTTGGAAAGCATGCCGCCCATACCCATATCGTGATCCATCGTCATTGATGACTTAGTGGCTCTCAGCCAATACTTGAACTGGCTAATCTCCTTGCCTTGCGCAGAAACAATTCCCTTAGCTAGTTTCTTCACATCAGAACCAGCGCCATTTTTTAGAGCCATATTGGACATTTCTATCGCTTGCTGGTGATGTGGAATCATGCCTTGAGCAAACATGATTTCATTCATGCCTAGATTTTTTAGAGTACTGGCATGTGAACTAGCTGTTGCAGAATGACTGAAGAAGGGAAGGGAAATAACGGCGAGCAGTAATACAGTTTTCTTTAACATTTTTAATCCTTTTCTCGATTTGATAAAACAAGTTTTTAAATCGAAGAAGGATTAGATCCGGATGACTCCTAATTGAGGGCGAGAGAGAGTAAGGTGGAAAACTTGGGGTCGATAGTCCACTACTAATACTCGACTTAAAGTCATAAAGCTATTTAAACGAGAGCTATGGGCTCTTAATTTAAATAATTTTCTGCCAAATAAAAGTACGACGAAGAAAAGTGCCACACATCCGCTATCTATTAATCGCTCCGTATTAGAAGTAACATTCAGAGGTTTTGTTGCAGCTGTTGGCGCAGAATCATGATCCGAATGGTTGTGCTGCATGGTTACTTGATTACTAGACATAGCAAGACATTGATGTGCAATCACCATTCCAGTCGAAAATACAGCCAAGAAAATGGCAAAGAGCAGGGCCAATCTCTTAATGCTTTTGTCCACCATGCGCATGGTAAAACTTTACCAGTCGGGACTATTTAGGCGACTTTTTGAGAAAGAGTCGCTTTGGGTTGTGATTGAAAATACACAATTACCCACATCCAATGCCCATAATACTGCCCGTGGATTCCCCATATAAATATCAAAATCTGCGAGAGGTTACACAAAAACTTGGACAAAAACTTTAGGCAAAGTAAGTGCCGATTGCCTCTGTGCAGAGTAAAAATAAAGAAGAGTTGGACTATAAGCCGGAATCGCTTGGTTTGATATTAAGCTCGACAAGGTAAGATACGAATATGTCTAGCAAAAGCACCGAGAGCGAAAATCCGTCGAGAAAATCCGGACCCCTAAGTCGCGCCTCACGGTTTTTCTATGCGAAGTCAAACCTGGTAACCGCATTGCTAGCCACCTCCGTCTTTGCCGGCTACCTTCTCTTTTTCCTAACGGGCAAGGGCAAGGCTTTTGAAGTTGCCAACAGCAGTATTAAGTCACTCGGAACTTCGTTGGGCTTTGGTCAAGTAGAGATTCTTGCCTTCCTTGCAGAACGTTCTGATCAGATGATTAATGCCTACATCAACTTCAATCAGGTTTGGGACACTCTCTTTGCTTTGATTTACGGAGTTATGTATGTGGTCTGGGTGTCGATCTTGTTTAGGCCATATTCGCAAAAGTTTGGGGCTTTAAATCTGCTCCCATTTGGTCAAGTTCTCTTTGATTGGTTGGAAAACTTTTCCTTAGCCCATCTGTCAGACCAATACATTGCAGACGGTACGATTTCTTCCTCGACCGCTCTATTTGCCTCAACATCCTCAACTATTAAGTGGGTATTTTCTCTACTGGTCTATTTAGTGATTTTGGTTGGCGCTGTCATGCGGATATTCGGAGCACTTAAGAAGCGAAGTCAGCGCTAGTTTCTTTTTGTCTACATTGAAGAGTCGCTTTATTAGCCGGGAAATTGGGAAAGGCCTCGATTTCTCGAGGCCCTCCCATGCAAATCTGATACAACTCATTTGACCATTACCAATAGATCGAGCTGAAACAGTTAAGACTGTGGTGGAGGCGACGGGGTTTGAACCCGCTCAGATGACTTGGTAAACCAACAGGCTGCCAATTACAACACGCCCCAACACAGGAGCGAAGTTACGCAGTATTAATTAGTCGTTATAAAAGAAATCAAAGGACTATGGATAAAATGTAAATGAAAAGCAAAAGAGACTTGGAATTCACCAAGTCCCAATTACTACCAAGCCACCGTCGACATTATTCTGTCATAGATCGAAGCCATTTGGATCTAAGCAAAAGGGGCTTGGCTATTCACCAAGTCCCGATTACTACCAAGCATCTGAGCGTTAAGTATTTCACAAACTAAAGTTACGCAGAGTAACTAAATGAATAGAAGAGTCGCCCTATAAGCCGGAGACGACATTGTTATGCGTGAGGTCACGCTCAAAAAATGTAATTGCCCATAGATTCCCCATAGAAACAACTAATAAACCTGAGGAAACTACCTAACCAACTAAGCTTTGAGTTATTAAGCCTTTCTTTATTGAAACAGTTATGC
>JASJLO010000007.1:0-46635 GCA_037620605.1 Candidatus Planktophila sp. | reverse complement strand
GCGACAAGCCGCAACTAATTCATTCATCGCAGGGCTAGATGCGCCATATGGTGCAAGTGGTGCGCGGCTAGCGCGATCAGTTACTAGATCTACTCCCCAGAAGACGCCCATTCCGCGGATATCTCCGATTAACTTATGTTTTTTAGCTAACTCGTGAAGACCAGGTCCCAAAATCTTTTCGCCGATTTCAGCAGAGTTTTCCACCATCTTCTCTTCCTTCATCACATTTATAGTGGCAACTGCAACTGCAGTGGCAAGCGGATGACCCATATAAGTGAGGCCGCCCGGGAAGACTTGTTCATCAAAGGTAGCTGCGATTTCACCAGTCATGGCAACGCCACCTAGCGGTACATATCCCGATGTGACTCCCTTTGCAAAGGTAATTAAATCTGGCGCAGCACCGCTATGTTGAAAGGCGAACCATTTACCAGTGCGGCCAAAACCGGCCATAACTTCATCTGCAATCCAGAGAATTTTATATTTATCACAGAGTGCGCGAACGCCTGCTAAATAACCTTTTGGTGGAATTAAAACGCCAGCAGTGCCAGGAACGGTTTCGAGCAAGATAGCTGCGATTGTATTTGCGCCCTCAAAGATAATTGTCTGCTCTAAATGTTCTAACGCACGCGCGCACTCTTCTGCCTCATCTTTGGCCCAGAAAGAGGTGCGATAAAGATAAGGTCCCCAAAAATGAACATGGCCAAATGAATATTCATTGGGCAGGCGGCGTGGATCACCAGTTGCATTTATCGCAGCGCCTGTGTTGCCATGATAAGAACGATAGGTAGATAAAATTTTATGTTTACGAGTATGAAGCCGCGCCATACGAATAGCATTTTCAATAGCATCTGCTCCACCGGTTGTGAAAAATACTTTGGCAAATTTTTCGCCAGCTAACTCAACAATTGCCTTGGCTGCTTCATTGCGAACTTCGATTGCATGTTGTGGCGCAACTGCTGTTAAAACAGCTGCTTGATCTTGAATGGCCTTAACGACCTTGGGGTGCTGATGGCCAATATTGGTAAAGACCAGTTGTGAAGAGAAATCTAGATATGTATTTCCTTCGTAATCCCAGAACCTTGAACCGGCACTTCCAGATATCGGCAGCGGCTTAATAGCGCCCTGCGCAGACCAAGAGTGGAAAACATATTCATGATCGGCAGCAGTTATTGCCGCGCTCTTTGCTGGATCGTTAATCGCTTGACTCATGAAATTGCCCCAGTTATCTCTCGAATTTTCAAGTTAATCTAATAGCGCCATCTTAAACCGAGCCTTTACTAAAAACTACAGAGTAAATCACCCTAAATTACTGACTTTGCGAGCGCACAATTAGTCCATATTGCAGGGCTTTAGTAAGATAGGGTGCGTGCGGTTGATTCTGGCCGCTATATCTTTTGCCAGTCCAGTAGAAATCAGTTGGCCATATGGCTGTGGGTTTCCTTACGAAAGTAGTTCTCTTGTCAAAGCAACAAGCACACCTAAAAGATCTGCCAGTAAAAAAGCGCGAAAACCTACGTAACGTAGCGATCATCGCTCACGTTGACCATGGCAAGACCACTTTGGTCGATGCGATGTTATGGCAATCTGGTGCATTTGCCTCCCACAAGAAGCAAGGTGAGGGCCAAGATCGCATGATGGATTCAATGGATCTAGAGCGCGAAAAGGGCATCACGATTCTTGCCAAGAACACAGCAGTTAAACGCGGAGACACGATTGTAAATATTATTGATACCCCAGGCCACGCTGACTTCGGTGGCGAGGTAGAGCGCGGACTAGAGATGGTCGATGGCGTTATCTTGTTGGTAGATGCTTCAGAAGGCCCACTTCCACAGACACGTTTCGTATTGCGCAAGGCGCTGCAGAAAAATCTGCCAGTAATTCTTGTGATCAACAAAGTAGACCGACCAGATTCACGTATTGCAGAAGTTGTCGATGAGGCTTACGAGCTATTCCTTGATTTAGATGCCAATGAACATCAGATTGATTTTCCAGTTATTTACGCATCAGCAAAAGCTGGTCGCGCATCGCTAAAACGTCCTGCCGATGGCGGCATGCCAGTAGAAGAGAATTTAGATGTTCTATTTGACACTATCTTCTCTGCCATTCCGGCACCGGAATATCATGAAGGTGCTCCACTACAGGCGCATGTCACAAATCTTGACTCATCTCCATTCCTTGGTCGCTTAGCGCTCTGTCGCGTACGCGAAGGTGTGATTAAAAAAGGACAGCAAGTCACATGGATTAAGACTGATGGAACAACAGAGCGTGTAAAAGTTTCTGAATTATTAATTACCGAGGCGCTAGAGAGAGTTCCAGCGTTAGAAGCTCATCCCGGAGACATCATCGCGGTTGCTGGAATTGAAACAATCACCCTTGGTGAAACGTTGGCCGATAATGAAAATCCACATGCGCTGCCATTAATTATTGTTGATGAACCTTCAATTTCTATGACTATCGGTATCAATACCTCACCTCTTGCAGGTAAGAGCGGAACCAAGTTAACTGCTCGCCAGGTTAAGGGCCGGCTTGATGCAGAGCTAGTTGGTAACGTATCGCTGCGTGTTTTAAATACAGAACGTCCAGATACTTGGGAGGTTCAAGGTCGCGGTGAACTACAGCTTGCAGTTTTAGTTGAAATCATGAAGCGCGAAGGTTTTGAGCTAACCGTTGGAAAGCCACAGGTAGTTATTAAGAGGATTGATGGCAAAGTGCACGAGCCAATGGAGCGTTTAACTATTGATGCCCCAGAAGAATATTTAGGTGTATTGACTCAGCTAATGGCGCTACGTAAAGGGCGCATGGAGCAGATGGTTAACCACGGCACCGGATGGATTCGTTTAGATTATCGAGTTCCATCAAGAGGTTTAATTGGATTCCGTACTGAATTTCTAACTGAAACTCGTGGAACGGGTCTGCTCCACCACGTATTCGATGGTTATGAAGCCTGGCATGGCGATATTCGCACCCGCGGAACCGGATCACTTGTCTCCGATCGCATGGGAGCAGTTACTTCATATGCGCTTTATGGAACACAAGATCGTGGCAGTATCTTCGTAGAACCAGGCGATGAAGTTTATGAAGGCATGGTTATCGGTGAGAACTCACGTTCTGATGATATGGATGTTAACTGTGTGCGTGAAAAGAAGTTAACAAATATGCGTGCATCAGGTACCGATGAATCAGAGCGATTAATTCCGCCAAAGAAATTAAATATGGAAGGCGCTCTCGAATTTTGTCGTGAAGATGAATGTGTCGAAGTTACTCCAGCGGTAGTTCGTATTCGCAAAGTGACCCTCGATGGCTCAGAGAGAGCCCGTGCAACTTCACGCGCAAAGAAGGCTAACCAGAGTTCATAGCGCTTAAGGCTCGCGCCATTTGTAGAATCTGGAATAAAAGTCAGTGCATTGGGGTTCAATACCTCATATGAGCACGCCTTCCATCAAGCTAAAGCGCAGCCCAGATGCGCCTATGCCGGTGGCGTTAGATCCGCTGCAATTAGAGGCGATTTCATATCGGGGATCACCTCTATTAATCGCAGGCGGCCCTGGAACCGGTAAAACTACTGTTTTAATTGAGGCTGCAGTATCACGTATTAATTCTGGTCAAGATCCGGATTCAATCTTATTACTGACTTACGGTCGTGAAAGTGCATCGCAATTGCGTGATGAAATCGCACTTCGTACCAGCGAAACTATGAATGAACCGCTTGCCCGCACCTTCCATTCATTGGCGTATTCAATTTTAAAGATGAAAACAGGTAGCGATTTTCACGAACCTATTTTATTATCTGGTCCAGAGCAAGAGAATTTTATTGAGCAATTATTACAGGGCGATGTTGCCGATGGTTACCGTAAATGGCCGACTGATTTACAAGATGGTATTGATAAAAAAGGTAATCCACTCTTAACGCAGGGATTTATTCGCGAACTACGCGATTTAATTATGCGCGCCAATGAACGTGGAATCCCACCGGAGGCTCTGGCAAAACGCGGGGATATGGTTGGCGAAAAATATTGGGCTCCGGCTGCAGATTTTTGGTTACGTTATAAGCAAGTTATGGCAATCCGTGAGGATGCAGCCGGCGATGCCAAGATGCGAATTGATCCTTCAGAGTTAATTAGCGTGACAATTTCATATCTACAATCAAATGAACCTCTGCGTGCGCAGCTGCAATCACGTTTTAAGACAATCATGGTCGATGAATATCAAGAGAGTGATCCGGCGCAACGTGCGCTCCTAAATTTGATAAGTGGTAGCGATTTAGTAATTGCCTTCGATAGCGATTCTGCAGTAGGACGCTTTCGTGGTGCAGATCCTGATGGCGTGCGAGATGAGGTAGATAAATTTGTTGCCGCCGGTGCCAATCAAATTCTCTTAACCAACTCTTATCGCAGCCGTCCTGAGATCTTTGAAATTGGTCGCGCCGTTGCATCCCAGTTCCGATCCTCTTCCCCAACTCGCCGCCGCACCTGCGCCTACCTCGAAAAACCAGCGTTAGATAAGCCCTTTGACTTAGCTCGCCTGAGATCGCAATCTGAGGAAGCGCAATACATTGCCTACCAATTTAAACGGGCCCACTTAATGCATGGGATTTCCTATTCACAGATGGCAGTTATTCTGCGTAGCGCAGGTAGCCAGGCCAGTGCCTTGCGTCGCGCATTTGCGCAAGTTGGAATCCCAGTTGCCGGCGATCTAGAAGCGTTATCTACAAATCCGGCAATTGCTCCATTTATTCTGCTAGCTCGCGTTGCAACTGGGGAGCAACCGCTAAATCTTGATACCTGCGAGAGGCTTCTATTCTCCGAATTCGGTGGCGCAGATGCAATTTCTCTCAGACGTATCCGCGCCGCGCTCGTGGCTGCGCGAGATGAAAGTACCGATACACGTGGCGGCACACAGCTTTTAATTGATGCTATTGATAAAGGTGATATTACTATTGAAGATAGCGCTGCCCTTATGCGCATTAATGAACTTTTAACGACAGCGCGTGCTGTATTACGAAAGAGTGATGTGCGCGTTGAAGATTTACTTTGGGCAATTTGGGCAAGTGCCAAAAGTAGCGATGGTCAAAAATTGAGCGAGCAATGGCGCACTATCGCCTTACGTGGAGGCAACCGAGGCGCAGCAGCCGACCGCGACCTTGATGCCATGATTCAGCTTTTTAATTCTGCACAACGCTTTACCGAACGTTTCCCATATTCCAAACCAGCGGCATTTTTAGATGAGATTGCCCGCGAATCTATTGTTGGCGACATCATTACTTCACAAGGTGTACGACCTGATGTTGTTGAAATTCTTACCGTTCACTCCTCCAAAGGTAGGCAGTGGGAGATAGTTGCAGTTGCTGGTCTGCAAGAAGGTCTCTGGCCGAATCTGCGCCAACGCAGTTCGCTCTTAGGCAGCGAGCGCCTAGTAGAACGTGAGCGCCATGGTGATTTAGCGCGCTTGGAACTCGATGTCATCGCCGCTAGCGCCCTTGCTGAAGATGAGCGCAGGCTATTTCACGTTGCGCTAACCCGCGCCCGCCAAGGTTTAATCGTTACCGCAGTGGCGCGCGAAGATGACGAGCCATCTGCATATTTCGAAGAGTTAGCTGGCGCAGAAGGCGAGTTAGCCCTTGCTGAAGTTCCCAGACCACTTACTACGTCAGCACTGGTTGCCACGCTACGACAGAATCTCACCAGCAAAGATGCACCTGTAGCCGCTGCCTTACTTAAAACTCTCGTAGAATCGCAGATCTCATCTGCCGATCCAAAAAATTGGACAGGTGCGCTAGCGATTTCATCTACAAATTCAGTTATATCTCCAGAAGAGTTGGTTCCTGTTTCACCTAGTGGGGCGGAAACTTTTACTGAGTGTGGCGTCAAGTGGTTCTTTGAAAAAAATGGTGGCACAAATGGCGATTCGACCGCACAGATTCTAGGATCAGCAATTCACGAATTCGCGCGCCTTAAAGTGGATGATCCAGATATCTCTGAGTCAGATTTAATCGCAAAGTTAGAAAATTCCTGGTCGCTAATTGATTCTAGCGATGGCTGGGTCAGTACAGCTTCACTGCGCCGCGCCATTTCCATGTTGCAACGCTTCGCCCGTTATCACGCCGCAGCTACACGTGAGGTAGTTGGAGCCGAGCTAAATTTCACCATTAATGTTGGGCGAGCCCAAATTCGCGGTAGCGTCGACCGGATTGAAGTTGACTCAGAAGGTAGCTACTATGTAATTGATTTTAAAACTGGAAAAAATGTAATTTCACTAAATAACGCTAAAGAGAATCTACAACTTGCCTGCTACCAGTTAGCTGTTGCACTCGATGGCTTTGTCGGAAAGTTATCAGGTACAAAATCAGTTGGGGCAGAGCTAGTCTATTTAGCGAAAGACTCTGTAAAGATAACTACGCGGCAGCAATTTGTAATTGATGCCTCGGCTATAAAGGCCAAGATCGAAGAGATCGCCGAGGGCATGGGGGCAGCAAGCTTTACTGCCAAAATCAATAAAATGTGCGAAAACTGCGCTGTAAAAGCGGCCTGCCCTATCCAGAGTGAGGGTCGGACGGTGATCGAATGATCGAGAAATATTCTCCGCAAGATATTGCAGCCGCTCTTCAAAAAGTTGGCGCCAATGTCTATCAACCAACTGATGAGCAGAGCGCGATTATTTCCATAACTTCTAATCCACTCGAGCCAGCAGTGGTAATAGCAGGTGCAGGTTCGGGCAAGACCGAGACTATGGCGGCGCGCGTTATCTATTTAGTAGCTAATGGATTTGCTCGTCCAGATCAGATTTTAGGGCTCACCTTTACCCGTAAGGCGGCCGGTGAGCTAGCGATTCGAATTCGAACCCGGCTGCGCCAATTACGTGCGTCCAATTTAATTTCTGGCGATATCTCGTTAGAGGTGGCAGTTACCACTTATCACTCTTATGCAGCTCGCTTACTTGCAGAGCATTCCATCCGCTTTGGAATCGATGCAGATACCGCTCCGATGGGTGATGCTGCGATGTGGCAAATGGCCAATGATGTAGTCCGTAATTGGGATGATGCTGCCTACACAAATGAATCGCAAGTTAGCACTGTTGTCGATGATCTCCTTGGTTTAACTAAGCTAATGCTTGAACATCAAGTCTCACCAGATGCGATTGAGGCAGCCGACCTCGCGCTACTGCAAGAGCTTTCAACTATGAGTGGTGATCTAAACGATCATGTCCGCAAAGTAAATCGGGTACTGACCCAACGAATCGGGCTCTTGCCCATGGTCGAACAATTTATTAAACGACGTCAAAAATCTGGCCAACTCTCATTTGATGATCAGATGACGCTCGCTGCCGATATTGCAGTTAACTTTCCTGATGTTGGTGAACTTGAGCGTGCTAAATATTCTCTCGTTTTACTAGATGAGTATCAAGATACTTCACAATCACAAGTTCGCATGCTCTCTTCTCTCTTTGGCGCAGGACACCCTGTTATGGCAGTCGGTGATCCATGCCAGGCGATCTATACCTGGCGCGGGGCTTCGGCCGGCACTATCGCCTCATTTAACCGTTATTTTCCAAAGGTTTCTGGGCAAAGTGGTGCCGAGCGTTATTCGCTACTTACTACTTTCCGAAATGATAAAGCGATCCTAGAACTGGCGAATTTAGTCTCTGCGAAAATTCGCTCTGAAGGTGGAGCCGATGTTGCACCTCTTACTCCACGCCCCGGGGCAGAGGATGGCAATTTGGTTTGCGGAGTATTTGAAACTATGGATAGCGAGGCACAAGCGATTGCTGAATATTTCACTCCGCTCTGGTTTGATGAAGGGCGATTGGCTAAGCCTTCTCAGCAGCGTTCCACATTTGCCGTTTTAGTTCGTAAGCGATCACAGATTACCGCCATTGAAAGTGCACTGCGCAACGCTGGTATGCCAGTTGAGGTAATTGGGTTAGGTGGGCTAATTCATGTGCCAGAGGTTGCCGATATTGTGGCAATCTTAAAAGTAATTGCAGATCCAGATGCTGGCTCTGCCTTAATGCGCCATCTGACTGGACCAAGAATTAATTTAGGCGCGCGCGACTTAGCAGCCCTGGGTAGTTATTCGCGTAATCGAGCTAAAGGTTCACGCGAGGAAAGTAAGTCACTAATCAAAAAAATAACTGCCGGAAATCCCGAGCAAGCAGAGGCAGACGATCAATTTCTGGGCTCATTGATAGATACTCTTGATGAGATCGAAAAAGCAGATCGCAATACATTTACTGAGATTGGGTACCAGCGTTTAATTTCTTTTGCATCTGATTTACGCAGGCTACGATCTCGGGCAGGTGGAACAATCACCGACTTGATAAATGAGATTGAGCGCTACCTACATTTAGAAGAAGAAGTTATGTTGCGCGATGGCACAGGTTCTGGCCGGCGCCACATAGATCGCTTTTTAGATGAAGCCGGCAAATTTGCGCGCAGCGGCGGCACTCTCTCGTCCTTCTTACAGTGGCTAGATATCACTGGCAAAGAGGAGGCAGGCCTGAAATCAGCTACTCCAGAGGTCCGTAGCGATGTGGTTCAGATTCTGACGGTACATATGTCAAAGGGCGCTGAATGGGATGTTGTTGCAGTACCTGGTTTAGCAGAAGGCACATTTCCTGGAATCAATAAATCCGATCCAGATAATTGGATTACTAATGAGAAACATATTCCATTTCAATTGCGTGCTGATTCATCTGAGCTACCACTATTTACCTTTAATGGAGTGAGTAAAAATTCTGAAGCGAAGAAAGCAATCGAAGCGTATGCCAAATTATGTAGTGCCGCCAAAATACGCGAAGAGATTCGTTTAGGTTATGTCGCCTTTACCCGCGCGCGCACTCACTTAATCGCAACTACATCGTGGTGGCGAGATGGCGCAGAATGGGTTCCGCCATCGACAATCTTTGAGCAAGTTGCCGTAGTTGCAGAAAGTTTGGGCACAATTTTAAATAATGTAGCAGAGCCAGAAGAAGGTACAAAAAACCCTAAGATTGAAAGTCCAGCCACTGGAATCTGGCCGAGCGATCCGTTAGGGGCACATCGCCTCGAATTTAATGCAAAGATAGAGATGGTCAAAAATGCTACGCCGTTAGATTTAAGTAAATTCATGGCAACTGATTTAGAAGTTATCTCTTGGGCTAAAGATGCACAAGCGCTAATTAATGAGAGCAATATTTCTCGCGGCTCTGAATTAGAAATCACACTGCCACAGCGCTTATCAACATCAACTTTAGTATCACTCCATAAAGATCCTGCCGAGCTAGCGCTAAATATTCGCCGCCCCATGCCGCGCATGCAAGATGAGTACTCTCGTCGCGGAACCGCATTTCACCAGTGGATTGAGCACCACTTTAACGGAGCAACGTTATTTGATGATGATGATCTAGAATTTCTTGATCCGCTTGAACCAGATCAAACTTTGGAATCGTTAAAGCAATCCTGGCTAAATTCTGAATGGGCAGATCGCACTCCAGCCGCGGTAGAAGTCCCATTTGAGGCCGTTATTGGCGGGGTTTTAATCCGTGGCCGCATCGATGCCGTCTATGAAATCAACGGAAAATTTGAGGTAATTGATTGGAAGACTGGCGCTTCAACTTTAAGTGAATCTGCTGGCGTACAACTTGCCGTTTATCGACTGGCTTGGGCAAGGTTAAAGGGAATTGATCCAGCGCTTGTGTCGGCAGCTTTTCATTATGTGCCGATTAGTAAGACAGATCGCCCGGCAGATTTATTAACAGAGGATCAGTTGATAAAGCTAATTACCGAAATTAAGTAACTTTAATTTACTTCAGCGCGCAACGGTAAGTGATCGCTCATACCTGTGGCGGTAGTTCCCAAGTTATTTACGGAAATCTTTAGGTTGCTCGGGACAATCATGTAATCAAATTGAATCTTAGCGCCCCAACTCGGGTATGTATTTTGTGAAATTAAGGAACTCCAATTACCGCCAACGGCAGGTATATTTTTAGGCAGATTAAGATCACCTAATATCATAGGCTTGGTATCTGTCTCTTTAGCAACTTGCAAGGCCCACTTTTTTAATTTTGATAGCTGTCGTAAATTCACTCCAGGAACAAATGAGAGATGAGTGTTAAAGATAGTCCAGCCATTTTCAAGCGTTGCACCAAGTGCTAAACGCGGCTCATCATGAACATAGATGGCTCTTAACTTTGCCTTACTGCTTGTCTGACTCTCTGTCGGAACAATTAACGGCATACCAACTGGTGAATTACCTAAATCCAATCGGTGCCAACTAACGACTGGAATTTGTGATGCGATAGCAATCCCGTAACTTCCACCTAAATCACTAGGAGACTTATTAGTAACTATTCGCTCTTCCCTGTCTTTGAGTTTTCGCCAATTCTCACCAGGTGTACCAACGATGCTGGGTGCAAATGCCCAATAGGCTGCGCTATTTGCTGCAGCAATATCTGCTATCTGATTTGAGTCTCCGCTACGAGGTAAGTTGTAATCAACCTCTTGCACGGCGATAACTTCACAATCCAACTGGGCTATCGCCTTACCTAAGGCATCTGGCGCTGGTCCGGCTGGGTTGGGCGGAATCTCCATGCCATGGAGCACATTCCACGAGGTGATACGCATATGGGGAAGGCTAGTAGCGTTGGCCATTATGAGCGCGGTCAATGGGCAGGTATCGAGGATGGATCGGGCCAGCCATCTGCGCGATAACCCCGCCACGCTGGAACAGCTCTGGCAGAAGGCGAAGATAATTCACTTTAGCCGGGGACGGTTAGCTGTAAATTCTGGCGCAAGCCAACTTCGCTTCCTTACCGCAGCCGAGATCAAAGAGTTAATTGCCAGCGGTGAATTTAAAAGTGGTGAGAGCTACTTCTTGGGTTTAGGCCAACTAGATTCTGACCCGTACTTTGCTTGGAACTCACCGCACCTGGAATATCAAGAAGAAGTTGCGCCAACTGGATACCTGACTCTTCGCGAAATTGGTGGCGAGCTAAATGAAATTGAGATGGAGCTGGCGCTACATTCGGTTGCCTTAGCAAATTGGCATAACACTCATCCACATTGTGCACGTTGTGGAGCAACTACATCAGTTGCTTTGGGCGGTGCAATTAGAAAATGTGACCAAGACCAGAGCGAGCATTACCCCCGAACTGACTCCGCCGTGATTGTCTTAGTGCGTGATAGCCAAGATCGAGTTTTGTTGGGCCGTCAGGCAATCTGGCCAGAAGGTAGATTCTCATGCTTTGCAGGTTTCTTAGAACCCGGTGAAACTTTTGAACAATGCGTGCAACGTGAAGTTCATGAAGAATCAGGCGTTGCAGTACATGAAATAAATTATTTAGGATCGCAACCTTGGCCATTTCCTGCTTCGATAATGATTTCATTTGAAGCGATCACCGATTTTCCTGATTCAGCGCGCCCTGATGGCATTGAGATAAGTGAAATTAAATGGTTAACTCGCAGCCAGTTACAGGCTGCAGTTCTAGATGGCTCACTCTTGCTTCCACCAGATATGTCAGTTTCTCGGAAGATGATTGATCGATGGATTAATAAATGAGTGATGGCTCGATAGCGAACGTTCGTGCAGAAGAAATTCTGGCAGCGCTAGATCAAGATCAGAGAGCGGTAGCGCTTGCTTCGCGCGGTCCAGTCTGTGTGATTGCTGGAGCCGGCACCGGAAAAACTCGCGCAATTACTCATCGAATTGCCTATGGCGCAGCTATCGGCACGATGGATCCACAGAAAGTATTGGCGCTTACCTTTACCTCGCGTGCTGCGGGAGAAATGCGTACCAGGCTACGCGCACTTGGCATTGCAACTGTTGCCGCACGCACGATTCACGCCGCCGCGCTTAAACAACTGGTCTACTTCTGGCCCACCGTCTTTGGCGGACGAGTTCCCGAATTAATGACGGCGAAGGCAGGCTTTATTGGGGAGGCTATAAATCGCGCTGGTCTGGCAGGTGAACTACGCATAACTTCACGCGAGTTAATGCGAGATATTGCAAGTGAAATTGAATGGGCAAAAGTTTCACAGGTTGCACCAGAGGATTTTGTGAGCGAGATTGCCCAACGCACCCAGAAGCCACGAGTGAGCGCTGAAAAGTTGGCACAAGTTTATACAGCATATGAAAGCGTGAAGAAGCAAGAGTTAGCAATCGACTTTGAAGATGTGCTGCTGTTGACCGCTGCCATGCTGGAAGAAGAACGTTTAGTGCGCGAGCGAGTGCAAGATCAATATCGCTACTTCACCATTGATGAGTATCAGGATATTTCACCAGTACAGCAACGATTAATAAATGCTTGGCTAGGTTCGCGCCAAGATATCTGCGTTGTCGGCGATCCCGCTCAGACTATTTATTCATTTGCCGGTGCAACCCCAGTATTTCTAAATAGCTTTACTAAACGTTTTCCTGATGCAGAGGTAATACGTTTGAGTACCGGATATCGCTCGACGCCAGAGATAACCTTTGCCGCAAATGCTTTGCTGCGCCACGGCTCAATGGGGCAAGAGTTGGTGGCGCTAAATGAACATGGCACCAAACCATCAGTTGATGGATATGCCAATGAAGATGCCGAGATTGCCGGGGTACTAGCGCAGATCGGTGAGTTATTAAAGAACCGCACACCCCCGCAAGAGATTGCCATCTTGGCGCGGACCAATAGCCAACTCAAAGGCGTTGAAAAATCGATGAACAAACTGGGCCTGCCTTACCAAGTGCGCAGTACAGAGCGTTTCTTTGACCGTCAGGATGTACGTGATTTTCTCAAGGAGGTACGCCGCGCATCGGTGTTGCCAACCGAAGGTGTGAGTTGGATCGATGAGCTGCGTACCTTGGCGCAACCATTTTTAAGTGGCGAGAGTATTGACGGTATTGCAGCGCTATTGCACTTAGCGCGTGAATTAGATGGCGATACTGGATTTTCTCCTAAGACTCTGCGCAGTTATCTGCGTGAGATCGAAGACCGGGTTGCGCAGAATAATCCGCCAACAATGCCGGTAATCACCTTGGCTACCCTGCATGCGGCCAAGGGATTGGAATGGGAGCGCGTATTTCTCATTGGCGCATCCGAAGGGATTCTGCCGCTGGATGAACAAATTGATGAAGAGCGACGCTTGTTCTACGTTGGCATGACCCGTGCCAAGGTAGATTTACATATCAGCCATCGCCAAAACCCCAGCCGATTCCTGCGTGAGGCCGGGCTACTGGCTTAATCAATTTAATTAAGTTGCAAACTTTGCTATCCCTGGTTTACCCTTATCTCTCACTCATTAGGCGAAAAGGAGAATGAACGATGTTTACATCTAAATCATTCACCACAGCACGCGTTACACGCAGTGCTGCTACTTCGCCTGCCAATTTCCATGCAACTACCAAGAAGCATTCAAATTGGCCCGCAGCATCAAAGCCAGCGTTTTACGCCGCTTTTTATGCCGTGGATGAGGCCACAGGAGGTTCAATCGGATAAGCCGATAACGAGCCCAACCTAAGGCCTCAAGTCCACAAAGGACTTGTAGGCCTTTTTTATTTCCCCAAATAAATAACCAAATAAATAACTAGAAAACAAATCAGAGAAACTACAACGAGAGAGAAGAAAGTGGGTGAGAACGATGAGCGTTCTCTACAGCGAACTACAGATACCAGGCTGGGCAGAGACAGGCGAACGAATCGGACTTTATGAAGTAACCGGTGCTTATGAATCACCCATCGCCTTTACCTTGCCATGTCATAACGCTGACCCCGAGCTCTTCTTCTCCGAAAGCGATGAGGGTATTGCGCAGGCTAAAGCGCTTTGCGCAGGATGTCCGGTGCGCAACAAGTGTCTAGATGGCGCGCTTTCACGCCAAGAACCTTGCGGCGTTTGGGGCGGACAGTTAATTGAAGAAGGCGTAATTATCGAACGCAAGCGTCGTGCTGGGCGACCACCACGTATCGCAGCCTTCGTATAATTTCACCTATCGGTAAGAATCCGTTGCTCGCACGACCCTTGTAGTGAATTAAATATTCATTGCAGGGGTCGTGCCATAACTTCCATCGGTTGTATCTATCTGAGCAACATTTTAGTAACCTGTAACTATGGCATCTAAAGGCGAGAGCAAAGAAGTTCCCAGTTTTGGAATTGATTGGCGATCGCTTTATCTCTATGCAGTCTCGCTGATTACTTTACTGATATGCCTCTTTACCTTGATTAGCCTGATCAAGAGCGGATTCGATTTAGCCGTGCCTGATGTTGGTTATCTCGACCCATACGCTATAAATGGGGATACCAAAATTGATCCAGAAGTTATAAAGGCGGCAAATATTGATCAAAACCGCCGTAACTCAATTAGAAATATTTTTGATTCGATAATTACCTTAGCTGTGACGGTTCCGGTCTATCTTTACCACTGGCGCAAGGTGCGCAATTAATTAACGATTAAGAGCCAACAAAGTAAGAGCTATGTATTAGCTGGTGCAATCTCGGGAAACCAGGAGAGCGCTTCATCACGGAAATTACCTTCGGCCTCAAGCTGGCAGAAGATGCCGGTTGTTCCCAGAGTTACACGGTGAATCAAGACATATTCTGCTGGCAAGTTAAGTTGGAAACCGATCTTGGCTGTTGGATTACGAGGATCTCCAACGCGCGCACTTTGATCACGTAACCATTCACGTGAGTATTTAAAAGTTTCGGTGCGAAGCGGTTCGACCAATGGAACTAGAAAATCTAGAACAAGGCTTGGGTCAACATCTACTTCGGGCAGGATAAATCCATCTTTCTTAAAACCTTCATAAAGAGCGGTGGCATCATCATCGAGTGCGTGTTTTAGAAGATTTTTAAATGGTTCTGGAAAACCATTGGGCAGACGATTGCATGCACCGAAATCCAGCACGCCGATGCGGCCATCAGCTAGCAGTCGGAAGTTTCCGGGATGTGGATCAGCATGCAATAAACCAGCGCGTTCTGGACAGGTAAAGTGAAAACGAGCCAGGCGCATACCCGCGTTATTACGTTGCTCTTGCGTGCCTTCAGAAATTATCTTGGAGAGCGGAGTTCCCTCTAACCACTCTGATACCAGCACTTTATCGGCTGCCATGACAACTTTTGGAATCGCTACATCAGGATCATTTTCATAAGCGCTCCAGCAGGCGGTTTGTGCTTCCGCTTCGTATTTGTAATCTACCTCTTCAATTATTCGCGCGCGAAGCTCTTCAAGCAGTGGCTTCATATCTAAACCAGGAAGTACTAGCTGGAAGATTTTGGCAAAACGTTGAATCTGATTTAAATCTGAAATTAGCGCTTCGGCAGCTCCTGGATATTGAATCTTTACTGCAACAGGGCGGCCATCCTTCCAAACACCTTTATGGACTTGGCCAATTGACGCTGAAGCAGTTGGTTTATCATCAAATGAGGTGAAGTTATCACGCCAATTTTCGCCAAGCTCTTTTGCCAAAACCTTATGGACTACTCGAGTTGGCAGCGGTGGGGCTGACTCTTGCAATTTAGTTAACGTCTCGCGGTAAGGCTTGGCGATATTTTCAGGTAACGCGGCCTCAAAGACTGAGAGCGCCTGTCCAAATTTCATAGCCCCGCCCTTTAATTCACCAAGGACTTTAAATAGCTGTTCAGCCGTCTTCTCTTGGATATCGGTTAATACGACGGATGAAGATTGACCAACTAATTGTTTTCCGATTCCAAGAACGCTACGTCCGGCAAGTCCAACTGGAATTGAGACCATTTTCGCCGAACGGGCAGCAGTCGAGCGAGGAATTTCAGATTCGGCCATCCGCCTATTCTTCATAATAAATTGAATTGATGCTAATTGAAATGTGGCTACCAACCGCAGCCACACTTAGGATGGCGGTCAATGGCGATGTGTTTCGTATTACAAAGATCTAAAAGGTCGATCAGCAACCCATGAGTCATAAGCCGAGAGTGGCTACTGTCAATTATCTGCAGCAGGGCTCCTGCCAGAGTTGCTGCTAAAAAATGGGCCCCAACAACTGGTAGCTCATCAGCGGTGTTGCCACCTTCTAACTCTGTTGCACCAATCTGCTCTGCAACGGTCAGCAGGCAGCAGCGGTTACATGGACCAATTCCTGGCTGCACAAGCGGTGAGACCCAAATAAGCCCGCCGCTAATTTCATTAATGTGGATATGTTCTTGCCCAGAAGCCATCCAGAGCGCCGAAATAGCGCTATCAATTACACCAAAGTGGATTTTAATTACCTTCTCAGAAAAATTTGTCGGTAGCTCAGTTGCCGATTCGTTGATAGTTTGTGGAAAGAGCGCCACCGCCTTAGCTTCCTCATTGCTAAGTAGCGTAAAAACTTGGCCAATATCAGTAGCTGTTATAAATCCACCTGAAATATCTAGATCCCCAACTAGCTCCTTACCTCTTCTAAATGTGGGAGCGAACTGAGTATTTATTACTCCACTTGCTACCAAAATGGCAAAGAGATGTTGCGCCGCCCGCGAATTTCCTGATATTTCAATATGGGCGTTTTGACGAGCGCTCACCTTTGAAACTCCAGAATCAAAGACGCCAGGTAGCCAACGCGCCGTAGTTAATTCGGGGTCAACTCTATTTTTAATTCGGGAGAAAGATGCGTCTTTGCTCTGATCGCCACTTTTAGCAGCACGCTCTGCAATCTTTGAGATGAAGCGTTGCGAAAGTTTTATGGCACTCGATTCTGTTTCCAGGAGTTCGTGTAGATGTAGCTCTGCAATTACGGCGTCAAGCTTATGTGGGTTAATTGATATGGCCGATGCCAGCTCGACCCTGGTAGAGCCGCGCTTGAGCGCGGCATAGATTGCGGGAGCATCAGGTGAAGAAATTGTGACCCGTTGGCGTAGGGTGCCTATTAAGTAGTGCTCACCAGACTCGCTCTTGTAGAGGCTAACTCCAGATTTAAGTTGTAGCTTATTTAAGGGTGATATTTTCATCGCAGAAGCATTGGCGAGATTGGGCGCGATGTTCTAGCCCCTTGTGTGCCGCCCATGCTGAAAAGGGAAAAAATAAACAGTTAGGCTAAAAATAAATTCACCCCGTTACCCAACTAGCTTCTCCGGGTAAGGGGGTGAATCTTTAAAAGTCTTTAAGACTTGATGTTGAGCGCTTATTGAGCCTTGCCAAGAATTCTGTTGACCTTGGTGCCACATACTGGGCAGATGCCCTGTGCCATGCGACGACCAGACTCTGAGATCTTTACAGTGCCTTCGAAGTCACGCTTCTCTTTGCACTTAACGCAATAAGCGTCACCCTTATATGTCTCTGCTGTCATGTCTTGCCTCCAATCACCGCTTGAGCTCTGAGCGCTCACGCTTGCAAGCATGACCATACCCCCCGCCACGCTCAAATACACCGAACTAACCCCTATTTATCCGTAATTTTTTTAGCTCAACAGGCTCAGCCATGGCGCGTTCTGCGGCCTCATAGCCATCTAGGTAGGCGCTAGCAAGCTCAGAGCCCTCAAAACGCCCCAAGAGCTCGGTGAACTCGGCGCCATGGTCGCAGTGGGCGAGATGGATCGCTTCATGGAAGAGGACGTAGTCCAAGGCGTAATCTGGGGCGAGCTTGAGACGATCTGAGATGCGAATCGTGCGATCCACGCTGGTACATGAGCCCCAGCGCTCGCGCATCGGTCGCCAATTAACGCAAAGTGGGCGAGCTAGAATCTCAGGGGCTAGGGATATCAGTAGTTCATCTATCCTCTCCATGAGCCGCTCTTGACTTGGGGTGCGGGCAGATTCTTGGCTCCGGATCTTGGCGATCATTTCAGGCACTATTACGCGTTCATCTGCCTTACTCATGCGTGCGGGGATAGAGACGATGATTCGTCCACCTTGGCGATAGGCAGAAATATTGCGCTTGCGCCGTGGTGAGCGGATTACCACAATCTCACCCTCTGTAATTCCGGGCAGAGTTTGCTCATCATCTTCGGCCATGACAGAAAAGTACCCCTAGGAACCAGAATTAACTTTTAAATTCGCAAAATCTCGAGTACGTGTTGAGGGAATTCTTTAAAAAACTTGGAAAGAAGTTCAAAATTACAGGTGTGTCAACTCCAAAAACAATTGATTATGAACGAGTTTGCCCTTAAGTTTCGTACACGAGGTCCTCGGATAACTGTTTAATCTATCTGCAAGGGGAAGGCAGATAAATTAAATTAGCGGCCGGGGACTTCGCTTTTCTAGCAGCGATCCGCAGGAGTTAGATCAAACCTGAGAGGTCATCTGGGATAGAAGTGCTATCCAGGAATTTCTCAGGATCTAATAAATCATCAGAAGTCGGCAGTAGTCCACTCCATATCTGATCACGTTCGGCAATTGATTTCATTTCGCGAATCTTGCTCCAGAAAGCGCTCGCCTCGCGCGTCTGTTTTGGTGAAACTTGTAGGCCTAACATTGAAGAAAATAATTGTTGCGCAGGAGCATTCGCAGCGCGACGTCGACGTAGCGTCTCTCTCATCTGTTCGATCATTGGCAATCGATCACCGGCAGCTAACGCCGTTACTTCATCGGTCCAACCATCGATTAAAGCAAAGACTGTCTCCAATTTAAGTAACGCACTCTTCTGCGCATTCGATTCTTCGGGCGTAAATATCCCACTATCTAAAGAAAAACTTAGCGCTTCATTTCCGGTTTCATTTTCGCCGAGGCGCTCTTGTGCCTTCTCCATCGCTTCCTGAGCCTGACGTTGAATTGCATCGATATCGATGTGAATTCCATTTCCATACTCGACTATTGCGCTCTGAATATATGAAACCAACCAAGGATTATTCGCAAAAAGTCTGGCGACTGCGCCTTCGCGAAGTGCATGAAAGATAAAAACTTCAGATTTGGGAATCTGAAGATCTAACGCCCAATTTTCAATATTTTCAGGTATTACAACGGCGCGGGCTGGATCTACTAGTGATAACCCGACATCGTGGGCGCCGGTGACAGTTGTGGAGAGATTTCCTATCGATTGGCCAAGCTGAGTTGCAATCATTGTGCCTATAAATGAGCGCAGCATCATGGTAATCATCTCGATCGGTGGCTGGCCTTCAGCGCCGTCGCTGGCCGAGCTTGTCATTGCTTGATCGAGTAGATCAGAGATCGCACTAGATAACCCAACTGCTAGCGGCTCAATTGTCTTATGCCAGCCAGCCATAGTTAGGTAGATCCAATCAAGACGACTAACCGCAGTAGGTTCTGTCCCTGTTGCCGGAAATGTGGTCGCCTCATTAAGCCAGATCTCTGAAATTTCAAATGCGCTCTTTACGACTGCTAAATCAGAAGTACCAAGTGGTTTTAAACCATGTGAAGTGACCAACTTCTTAGCGGCATCGCGCGCAGTTTCCATAGATAAAACTTCAGGCACACCATTTTTACCCGTTGTAGATTTTTCGGCCTGTGAAAAAAACGTTGTGAATGGATTTACAAATCCTGCTGGATTGATTCCTAGTTGTTCAAATTGTGACTTCATCTGCTCTTGCATCTGACGCATCATCTCTTCAAAATCGGGACGATCACCGCCAGAGTTTTCCGGATCGTCAGGATCATTTGGGATAAATCCAAAACCACCCATTTTCTGACCCCAATCTCGATTACTAAGTAAAACACCATCGATGCGAGATTTCTTCCCGCAAGAGATAGGCTACCTAACATGTCTAATGCATTCATGGCTTTGATTTGGTGGGTCATACCGCTGGCTGGTTTACTCGGCGCGCTGATATATGTCCTATGGGTAACCCAATTTAAGTCAAAGTTTGAGACTGAGACCTCGCGCTCAGTCGGACAATTTCAGCGTTTTCAAGATTCATTTCGCGAAGCGGAAATTACGATTGCGGATATTGAAGATGGATTGGAAGAACCCAATCAAACTCCGTCGGTGGAGCGATAGCCACAAGGTGTGATGAAGAAGAGCAATGGTTCGTAACCGACTCCCGCGTTTAGCAACATCGGTACTAGCAATATTCTTTGGCTTGGGGCTATTTGCGCCCTTGCCATATGTGGTACTTACTCCAGGGAAAGCACAGGATGTACTGCAAGAAGTAATTACACCTAAAGATAAATCTGAAAGTTCGCCTATCTTCTATCCCGTAGATGGGAAAATATTTCTACTGACAATCTTGATCACCAATCCTTCTGCATATGTAACCGGGGTAGAGCTTATTTATTCATGGCTGCGCAGTGATTATGCAGTCATGCCGCGTGCCCTCTTTTATAAACCGGGCAGAAGCGCGCAAGCGGAAGTAAAGATTGCTAAGGCAGAGATGGTTGATTCCCAACTCAGCTCTAAAGTTGCAGCTTTAAATTATTTACGAGCCAATAGCCCTGCAACTGATTTTAGTAGCGTTAAGCCGGAGAATATAAAGATTGCGCTCTCTAAAACTGGAGGACCAAGTGCGGGACTAGCTTTCGCTTTGGGAATAGTTGAGCTACTGACACCAACGAATATTTTGGCAGGACGTAGCGTTGCAGTTACCGGAACTATTGATGAAGAGGGAAATGTGGGCGGAATTGGTGGGATTGCGGAGAAAATTCTGGCAGCAGATAAAGCAGGGGCCACTTTCTTTATTGTTCCAATCGAGAACTGCTCAGATCTGGCACCGGCAATCGCAAGAATCCCTTCAGGCATTAAAATCGCCGCTGTAGCGACCTTAAAAGAGGCGATTGGAGCGCTCAATTCGAATCACCCGCGCGGGTGCGCTAACTTAGGAGCATGATAAAGAAGCCAAGCCCGCTCGCAGTTACCTTGATTATTTTGGCAGTTATCGTTGCTGCCTTGGTGAGTTTGAGTAGTTTCTACATCGATTGGCTCTGGTTTGAATCAGTTGGCTTTACCAGCGTATGGAGCACGGTATTGCTGACAAAGGTGGCTCTCTTTGCGGTGGCCGGGTTGGTGACTTCGGTAGTCATTACTCTAAATGTTTATTTAGCGTTTCGACGACGTCCATTTGATGTTTCTATGGCAATCGCGAGCGATAATTTAGAGAGATATCGCGCCACAATAGATCCAATTCGTAAATTGGTTTTTGCTGGAATCGCTATTGTCCTATTTTACTTCGGCGGCACTAGTGGAGTTCAGCTCTGGAGCTCTTGGTTGCTCTTCAAAAATTCAACTGACTTTGGCGTAACTGATCCACAGTTTGGATTAGATATCTCCTTCTTTGCTTTCCGCTTGCCATTCTTACAAACCATGATTGGTTGGGCGATCTCAACGCTTATTCTCGCAACTATCGCTAGCGTTGGCGTTCATTACCTTTATGGTGGAATACGCCCACAATCAGTTGGCGATCGCACATCTGTAGCAGCGCGCGTACAACTTTCAGTATTGCTAGGGCTAATTGTTTTAGTAAAGGCAGTTGCCTATTGGTTTGATCGTTATGCCCTCGCTCTGAAAGAGAGCCGATTAATTACCGGCCTAACCTACACCGATGTAAATGCCACCTTGCCCGCTAAATCTATTTTGGCGGCAATCGCGATTATCTGTTCCCTGCTCTTCTTTGCAAACATTGTTCGCAAATCCTGGCTCTTGCCTGCAGCAGGAAGTGCTTTGCTGGTTGGCTCATCTGTACTTATTGCTGGCGTTTATCCAGGCGCGGTTCAACAATTCCAGGTCAAGCCATCTGAATCATCGAAAGAAGCGCCCTTTATTCAGCTTAATATCGATGCCACCCGCGAGGCATATGGTCTATCTGATGTTGATATACGCGATTATCAAGCAACGCTGGCAACGAACTCCGGTCAGCTAGCCTCAGATGCAGCAACGATTGCCAATATTCGATTGATGGATCCAAATGTGTTATCAGCTACTTTCCGTCAATTGCAACAGATAAAGCCTTACTACGCATTCCCTGAGTCTCTAGATATTGATCGTTATACCGTCGATGGGGTCCAGCGCGATGCAATTGTCGCAGTCCGCGAATTAAATATCGAAGGCAATCCAAGTCGAAATTGGATTAACGACCACTTGGTATACACACATGGTTTTGGTTTTGTATCTGCATTTGGAAATACCGTTGATACAGATGGAAAACCTAATTTCTTAGTTGGCGATCTTCCACCAACTGATGGCTTGGGAGATTTCCAACCACGTGTTTATTTTGGTGAGAATGTTCCCAATTATTCGATCATCGGAGGGCCTAAGACAGATACCCCCGTTGAATTCGATTATCCAGATGATGCATCTGCTAATGGGCAGAAGAACTACACCTATACCGGCGATGGTGGAGTTCCTATGGGTGGAATTCTTAAGAAACTCTTATTTGCTATTCAATACCAAGAACAACGTATCGTTCTCTCAAGTTTAATTAACTCAGAATCTAAGATCCTTTACAACCGTTCACCACGCGACCGAGTTGCAAAAGTTGCACCTTGGTTAACCCTGGATGGCGATCCATATCCAGCAGTTGTGGATGGCAAGATTAAATGGATAATTGATGGCTTTACAACCTCATCCGGATATCCATATTCACAGACCACCTCGTTAGCTGCAGCAACTACAGATGCTCTGACAGTTAATGCAACTTCAGTTACTGCTCAAGGTAATAGAACTGTCAACTACATTAGAAACTCAGTTAAGGCCACTGTTGATGCATACGATGGAACTGTAGTTCTCTATGAATGGGATGAGAAAGACCCAGTTCTCAAGACGTGGATGAAGGCTTTCCCAAATACTGTGACCCCAAAGGGCGAGATGTCTACAGAGTTGCTTGAGCACATTCGCTATCCAGAAGATCTCTTTAGAGTTCAGCGTGAAGTTCTCAGTTCCTACCATGTTAAAACTGCTGCTGCCTTCTACAACGGTCAAGATTTCTGGCGCGTGCCACGCGATCCTTCAACATTCGGAGCTAATGCGGGTGCGCAGCCTCCATACTTCATGACCCTTGAAATGCCAGGGTCGGATAAACCAACATTTACCCTAACAACACCATTTGTACCTCGCGGTGGAAGAGAAAACCTCTCTGCTTTCGCAATGGTTGATTCAAACTATGGTCCGAACTATGGAAAATTCACCGTCTTGCAACTACCTCGTAGTACAAACGTGGCTGGGCCATCACAAGTTGCTTCAAACTTTGAGGCAAAACCTGAAGTAGCAAACTCACTTTCGTTGCTGCGCCAAGGTGGATCTGATGTTGTCCTTGGAAGCTTATTAACACTTCCGGTCGGTGGCGGTCTTTTATATGTGCAACCCGTATATGTAAGAGCAACCTCTAACTCTGCGGCGTACCCGCTACTTCAGAAGGTCTTGGTTTCATTTGGTGATGTGATCGGTTTCGACAGTTCACTCAAAGGAGCACTTGATCAAGTCTTCGGTGGAAATTCTGGAACTTCATCATCGGGTAATACAGTTACCGAAACAACTAACAATGCATCTGAGGATTTAAAGTCGGCCTTACAGAATGCAAGACAAGCGCTAGCCGATGGTAACACCGCACTTGCAAAGGGAGACTTTGCAGCCTACGGTCGCGCACAAGATCGGTTGAAGTCAGCACTTGCTGCTGCAATCGCTGCCGAAGCACGCAAGTAAAGATTTATTCGCAGAAGTCGCGGATTTGGCTATTACTTACCGACCCTTTAGACTGTCACTTCCGACGCGGGGTGGAGCAGCTCGGTAGCTCGCTGGGCTCATAACCCAGAGGTCGTAGGTTCAAATCCTGCCCCCGCTACCAACTTAGAAAGTGCGCTGACCTAAAAAGGCCAGTGCACTTTCTAAATTTATTCTTACTTTATTCTGAGTGAATTAGTCACCACAAAAAGTGAGCTAAGCGCCATCGCTCCGGCGGCGTACATTGGGGTCAATAAACCAGCGGCCGCGATAGGCAAACCAATAACATTGTAGGCAAATGCCCAACCTAAATTACCTTTGATGGTGGATAAAGTACGTTTAGAAAGCGCTAGCGCATCTACTGCGCTCATCAGTTCAGGTCTCATCAGAGTTATATCTGCGCTGGAAATTGCAGTGTCAGTTCCTGTTCCCATAGCCATACTTAGGTCTGCGCAAGCTAACGCTGCTGCATCATTTATGCCATCGCCAATCATCAGAACGGTATGACCATCTGCTTGTAGCGTTGAAATGCGAGCCAACTTATCTTCTGGCAGTGCACGCGCAATGACATTTTCGCCCGCTATTCCAACGAGACGCGCTAGCGAGTAAGCACTTTCGTCATTATCGCCAGTGACCAGCCAAGGAGTAATTCCTATCTCTTTAAGTGCTGTGATGGTTGCTGCAGAATCTGGTTTAACTTGATCACCAACAGCAAAGACAGCTAGTGCAACGCCATCCCAAGCCAATACCGCAACTGAGTATCCATCTGCTTCGGCCTTTGCAATTGCCTCGGCGATAGCTGGATCAAAAGTTGTTGCGCTATGGGCAATAGCTTTAGGGGTTCCGATCAAAACTAATGGTGAAACTGCGCCCAGTAATACGCGTCCGCCTACACCCGCGCCAGGCGTTTGTGTAAATTCAGTTACTTCGAATCTATTGGCACCCTTGGAGAGCGCATGAGATGCAATAGCTTGGCCAACGGGATGATCATTAGCTAACTCCAACGAGAGAGCAGTCGCCAAAATTGATTTCTCGTTAAGGTGATCCGAATATGCACCAGCAAGTATTTTATTAGCACTAGCCGGAATAGTCGCATCGAGCACCTTCATGATGCCTGTAGTTAACGTGCCAGTCTTATCCAAGACGACTACATCTACCTTGCGGGCGAGCTCCAAAACTCGTGGTTGGCGTAGCACAATTCCACGTGATGCGCCGCGACCTGATGCCACCAATAGAGCTACTGGTGTAGCTAAACCGAGTGCACACGGACATGCAATCACAAGTACTGTGATTGCAATTTGAATGGCTTTAGCGGTTGCGCTATTAGTTAAGTCGCTACCTAAGTAATACCAGGCAAGGAAGGTAGCAATTGCGAGCAACGTTACAACAGGAACAAATACTGCGGCGATACGATCGGCCAACCGTTGGATCGGGGCTTTAGCGCCTTGTGCTTGCACCACCATGGATGTAATCCGGGCTAATTCGGTATCGCTGCCAACTCTGGTAGTGCGCACAATAATGCGTCCATTGTTATTAAGTGATGCTCCAATTACGCGAGAGCCAGGACTTACCTCGAGGGGAATTGATTCTCCAGTTAACATAGAGTTATTTACAGATGAAGTCCCTGAGATAACTAGGCCATCTGTTGCAATGCGCGCACCAGGTTTGACTACAAAATCATCGCCAATTTCTAACTCACTTATCGGAATAATTACCTCTAAACCATTACGTAGCACTATAACTTCCTTCGCCCCAAGTGCGAGAAGGGTGGAAAGCGCGCTGCTAGCGCGTTGTTTCGCACGCGATTCCAGATAGCGGCCCAGGATTACAAAGAGAAGCACCCCGGCTGCGACTTCGGTATAAACATCACCAACGCCAGTTGCATTTGCGTAAATAGACCATCCATAGGCGCTTAATGAGCCGATGGAAATGAGCGAATCCATCGTCGGGTGAAAGAAGTTACGCAATGCAGCGCGATGAATTGGCAGGGCCACCAGAAATATAAGTGGCGTAGTTAAGCCGATAGCTAGCCATGCAGTGGGGGAGTAGAGCGGTTGAAGAATGTTAAGAGTATCTAAAATATTTAGAATTTCTAAATCCAATTGAGCATGCCATTGGTGAACCATAGATATTGCAACAGTCGGGATAGCAAAGATAACTGCAAAAAATAGCGCCAGACCAGATTTCTTACTGTGCAAGGCAGGTGATGATCCAGCCTCTACAAGAGTTGCGCTGTATCCAGCTCCTTTTATATTTTTAATTAAATCTGCAGTCTTTATTTCATTTGGAGCCAAGATATGCACCTTCTCAGTGGCAAAGTTAACGCTAGCGTTTACACCTGCGATGGAGTTTAAAGACTTTTCGATCGAATTAACGCAAGATGAGCAAGTCATGCCCGTGACTGAAAAAGTTCTGGGCTCTAAAGCCAATTTGGTATCTTCAATTGCCATTTAATTTGACTACAATCTTTTCATGAATAGCTGAGTTGGTAGATAGGCCACTTCCACCGAGTGATCCATCGACACCAGAAATATTTGTAAAACGACCGCCGGCTTCACGCACGATAATATCCAGCGCCGCCATATCCCAGATCGCCAAAGTTGGTTCGGCGGCTACATCGACTGCACCTTCAGCAACTAAGAGATGAGACCAGAAATCGCCTATTCCACGGGTACGCCAGGCGCTATTTAATAACTCTTTGAATGGTTCCAATTTCTCATTCCATTCCGCAAAGTCAGAATAAGTAATTGAGGCATCTTTAATCTCGCTAACTTGTGAGACCGATAGCCTCTTGGGCATCTCTTTATTTAAAGATAGAAATGCACCATTTCCTTCGCTGGCATGCCAACGTCTGTAGAGCGCCGGTGCGCTAACGACGCCCACCACAACTTTTTCAGAGCCATCGTCTTCTCGCTCAATTAATCCAATTAGAGTCGCCCAGATTGGAACCCCACGAAGAAAGTTCTTTGTGCCATCGATGGGATCGATTACCCAATATCTCTGAGCGCTACCAGCATCATTTCCAAATTCTTCGCCGACGATTCCATCTTCGGGGCGATGATTTTTGAGCAGTGCACGGATAGCTTCCTCAGCAGCTTTATCTGCATCAGTTACGGGAGTGTCATCCGGCTTAGTAGAGATGATTAAATCGATCGCCTGATATCGCGCTAACGTTATTGAATCAGCGGCATCAGCTAGGCGCATCGCTAACGCTAGATCATTACCCCGCGTAAAAGTCATACCCTCAGTCTAGCGCGGGAGGGTTTAAATCTTTGAGTTCAAGTAATGTGCGCAAACTGGCAACGCGTGCAGCACGTTCATTATCTATAAGGCCATTTGGCGCTGCCCACTCATTTAACTGACAACCGGTCTCGTGGTGCGAGCAATTAGGCATACAACTCTGCGATACTTCATAAAGGTCACTAAATGCGGCAACAATTCGATTCGAATCTAAGTGCGCTAGCCCAAATGCGCGAATTCCAGGTGTATCAATAATCCACCCATCTTTTGGTGAGAGATCAATTGCTAGAGGTAGGGCGATCGCGCTAGATGATGTATGGCGGCCTCGCCCTGTTACATGATTAACATCACCTGTTACTCGCTCGGCATGTGGAACTAGCGCATTGATAAGCGTTGATTTACCGACGCCTGAATGACCAACCAGGACTGAAGTTTTGCCATTTAATAATTTAAATAGATTTGCTAGATCACTATCGCGTGATTGCGATTTTATCGCTGCTGTAGCAATCGTCACTCCTAGGCTCTCGTACTCATGTAAGAATTCTGGAACTGGTGCAACATCAGTCTTAGTCACCAAGAGAATCGGTTTAATATCTTCATGAAATGCACAAACTAAGAAGCGATCGATTAACCCACGACGTGGTTCGGGATTTGCCGCTGCAACTACAATTACCAGCTGATCAATATTGGCCACAATGGTTCGTTCAACTTTTGCCGCATCATCTACCGTACGACTTAAACTATTGCGACGCGGATCTAGCGAAACAATACGGGCTAGAGATCCTGAATCTCCAGTTACATCTCCGACCAAGTTAACTAAATCTCCAACTACAACTGATTTTGGACCAAGTTCGCGCGCCTTCATCGCTGTCACTATTACGCCGCCATTAGTTATACATGTAGTTCTCCCACGATCTACCGTAGTAACTAGCGCCTTAATGGCATCTTCATGAGCGGGCCGATCTTTACTTCGCGGGCGCGTACGTCTAGCTGGGCGAACCCGCGCATCTGATTCATCAAATTCGCGTGGCGTCATAAAATCAAACTCTGCCAAAGTCGCGGAAAATCAGGGAGAGTTTTCCGCGTAGTTGCCACATTTTCGATTTCAACACCAGGAACAAGTAAGCCAATTACCGCCCCAGCTGTTGCTAAGCGATGATCATCGTAGGTATGGAAAGTTCCACCACGTAGCCCTTTACCGAAAGCACCTAACGGAGTTATGTGAAGTGCGTCCTCGTCTTCAACTACATTGCCACCGAGCGAGTTAATTTCGCGAGTTAGCGCCGCTAAACGATCGGTTTCATGTAGACGTAAGTGAGCTATACCTCGCAGATGTGATGGCGAATCAGCGAGAGTTGCCAGCGCAGCGATAGCCGGAGTTAATTCACCGACATCGTGCAGATCAATATCAATTCCATGTATTGATTCACCGCCGGTGATAGTTAGCCCATCGCTAGAAATTGAAACTGATGCACCCATCTTCGTTAAAATTTCGCGGAGTTGATCGCCAGGTTGTGTCGTCTGCTCTGGCCAATCTGCAATGGTTATCGAACCGCCACAAACTATGGCAATTGATAGGAATGGAGCAGCATTAGATAGATCAGGTTCAATAATTAGATTGGCACCGTTTAGTGCACCGGCTGCGACATTCCAGCTCTGTGCGTTCTCATCTACAGTAACTTTTGCACCAAAGTCTCTGAGCATTGCAACTGTCATTTCAATATGTGGCATTGATGGAAGCGACCCACCTTGATGCGTTGTAGTAATTCCATTCTTAGTGCTTGGCGCAATCAGAAGTAGAGCAGATAAAAATTGACTTGATGCAGAGGCGTCAATTTTGATTGAGCCACCGGTTATCGAACCTCTGCCTTTTACAACTAGCGGAAGTGAGTAACGTCCTTCATGTTCAATTTCAATCCCAAGTTCTTCTAACGCCTTAATGACTGGACCAAGCGGTCGTTCAAGAGAGCGAGAATCACCATTGAAGCTGATATCTCCACTTGCAAGTGCAGATAAGGGAGGCAGAAAGCGCATTACAGTTCCAGCGTTTCCTACATCAACTTGGGCTGGGCCCCGTAGCGCTGCCGGCGTTATATGCCAAGTAAGTTCTCCTGCATCTTGTATCTCTTGAACTCCAACGCCCATTGCCTTTAGCCCAGCAACCATAAGTTCAGTATCGCGCGAAATTAATGGGCGCTTTAGGAGCGAAGAGCCTTGAGCTTGCGCAGCAAGAATTAGCGCACGGTTGGTTACCGATTTAGATCCCGGAATCACAACGCGCGCGCTGACAGCGTTTCTTCCACGATGTGGTGCAGGCCAGAGCATAAGGGGCAGTCTACTCTCTACCTATGTGTGGACGTTATGCCCAAGCGCAAGGGATTGATGATCTCATTGCAGGGTTTGAACTCGATAGTTCAACTCTTGATAAATCATTGCCGCTAAATTGGAACATTGCACCGACAAATGAAATTTATATAATCCGCGAGAATCAGAATGACCGTATTTTAGATAGCGCATCTTGGGGCTTAATTGCCCCTTGGCAAAAGAGTATTGTCGAAGCGCGCAATTCGCAGTCCCATGCAATCAATGCGCGTAGTGAATCAATCCATGAGAAGCCAACTTTTCGGCAAGCTTTCCGAACTACCAGGTGTCTAATTCCAGCAACTGGATATTACGAATGGGCAACATCGTTAGGTAAATATCCGCCTAAACAACCTTTCTATATTTCATCTGCCGAGGAAGGTAAATCTTTAGCGATTGCTGGAATTTGGAGCAGCTGGAAAAGTGAGAGTGGAAAAGAAATTCAGAGTGCAGCAATAATCACCCAGCCTGCTGTCGGCGAGCTCGAGACAATCCATAGCCGGATGCCAGTATTTATGCCAAAGCAGCATTGGCAAGATTGGCTGGACCCGCAAAATCGTGAGATCAAAACCCTTATGGGGCTTATTCATACTTTGGAGTCAGCCGCAGGATTAGTAACTCGGCCAGTATCTTCACGAGTAAACCTAGTAGCCAATAACGGGCCTGAATTAACCGATGCGATTGAACTTGGCCAGGCACAGACCCTTTTCTAAATAGGTTAAGTGGGCGTTTTCATTGGCTTTGGGATATTGTTAAAGAGATGGCATCTAAAGATTTAGTCCTAGAGAGCGCTACCGATCGCAATGCTCGGTTTGAGCGCGATGCCCTGGTGTTTATGGATGCCCTTTACGCGGCAGCGCTTAGATACACACGAAATCCAGAAGATGCGCGCGATTTATTACAAGATACTTATTTGAAAGCCTTTAATTCGTTCCATCAATTTCAAGAGGGAACGAATTTAAGAGCTTGGCTGTATCGTGTTCTAACAACAACCTTTATCAACTCATACCGTAAAGATCAGCGTCGCCCACAGCTAACATCAGGTGAGTTAGAGGATTGGCAGCTTGCAAAGGCGCAATCCCATACAAGCGATTTAGGTAAATCCGCTGAGGTGCAAGCGCTTGAAAATCTTCCAGATAGTGATATTAAAAGAGCGCTTCATGAGATTCCTGAAGAGTTTCGTATGGCGGTTTATTTGGCAGATGTCGAGGGGTTTTCATATAAAGAGATCGCAGAAATTGTTGATGTGCCGGCAGGGACGGTAATGTCGAGATTGCATAGGGGCCGCAAATTACTGCGCGAAAAGCTAGCCGACTATGCGAAAGAGCTTGGTTACTCCACCGAATCTAAAAAAGATAAGGGGGCCAAGCCGTGAGCCATATCGAAGAAATTCCATGTGTTGAGGTTTTATCCTCTGTTGTTTTCATTATCGAAGGCGTAATGGATCAGGCTCGCAATCCACAGGCAATCACATCGCATCTCGACGCCTGTCAACCTTGCCAGTCAGAGGTAGCGCATGAGCAAGCAATGCATATTTTATTACAGGATGTCTTGCGCAGGTCATGTGATGAGAAAGCGCCAGAAGATCTCCACCGAAGAATTCATGAAGAGTTACTAAGACAGGCACAAGGTAGCGCCGCAATAACCGAGGTTGTAACTCAATTCAGCATGACGGAAATTTCCATAGAAATTGATGAATTTGGCAATGTAGAACATCGTGAGATTCAGATTGAGCAGACCCATGTTCAGCACTTTATAGATGATGAAGATTAGTTAGGTAATTATGCAACCAGCCGAAGATATCGTTGGTGCAGTAGGTTTTTCAGTGATGTCCGTTAGGCCCGGTGATACCTGCCTAGCAATGGGTATTTCAGATCTACCGATCTTGGCTCCAGGTCACCTGATGAGCGTCATGGAGAGCGCATGTGTTGCCGCGCTTGCAGAATTAGTGGATAACGCAGAGACGACCATCGTTGATAAGTTTGATATCTCATTAATAGATTCTGTAGGAATTGGATGCGAAATTCGCGCAACTGCCAGGTGTACTGAAGTTGTTGATCGAACAATGATTTTTGAATGTGATGTTTATGATGGTGAGCGCCATATTGCATTTGCCATAATTGAAAGAACGGTGGTCGAGCGAGTATCTTTCCTCGCGCGCACCGCCGCTCAATCGCTAATTAATACTGTAACTAATCAAGAGCAAAACTGATTAATTACGCCTTCTTAGTTGCCCAGAAAATTTCTGCAATCTCATCGATCTTGGCGATCAAACTATCGGCGACTGCAACATCTTGAGTTCCTTTTGTACCAGCAGCTCCAGCTAACTTAGTAGCTTCGTTAAATAGTGAGTGCAGTTGGGGGTATGCCTCAAAGTGTGGAGCCTTGAAATAATCTGTCCAGAGAACCCATAGGTGCTCTTTGACTTGATGTGAGCGCTCTTCTTTAATCGCTACAGAGCGTGAGCGGAAATCAGCATCTTGGTTAGCTGCATATTTTTCCATGCACGCCTTAACTGAGAGAGCTTCAATCTTTGCTTGCGCTGGGTCATATATCCCGCAAGGAAGATCGCAGTGAGCGTGGACAGTTACCTTTGGTGTGAAGAACTTCTTCATATCTATCTCCTTTTACAAGCTGGGTTTTCCCAGGTGTTTTCCTAAACATCTATGTGTGAGACTACCGCCCATGAGTGGCTTTGGCATATTTAGAGCGTTCCACCTCCGTCTTGGAAGGGTAATTGTCGAGGGCATTTCGATGCAGCCAACGTACAACCCGAATGACTGGCTTCTCGTTCGCTATAGATCTACGGGTAGTTGGCCCCGCCCTATTCGCGTTGGAAAGATAGTTGTAATTGAGAGAGACGTGCAACCGGGTATTTTCTACATTAAAAGAGTTGCAGAAGTAGTTAAAAATGAAGAAAACTCAGTTACATATTTCCTGCGTAGTGAGAATGAGGCGGGTACTGATTCTCGCCAATGGGGTTACTTACGTGGCGACGAAGTTGTTGCAACAGTAGTTGGGCGAATTAAAGGTAGTCGTCTTAATTAACGGGTAAATGCCTCGTACATAAGCGCTTTTGTCTCTTCTTCATGTAAGTGATGATTTCCAGTAGCAGGTGATGCGGAAGCGCGTCGAGAAATTCTACGCAGAATACGTCCATCAACAGCAGTTCCACCAATTGATTCAGTTGTACTAAGAGCAACATGTGGCCACGCGCCTTGATTTGCCGGCTCATCTTGTACCCAAAGCAGATTGGCATTTGGATGTTTCTTTGCTTCAACTTCCATCTGCGCAACAGGCATTGGATATAAACGTTCGACTCGAACTATTGCAGTTGTATTCTCGCTAAGACGGGCACGCTCTGCCACCAGATCGTGATAAATCTTGCCGGAACAGAAAATTAATCGCGAACCATTACTGATAGTTGGATCTCCAATTACTGGTAAAAATGTCCCTGAAGTAAAGTCGCTGATAGATGATGCGGCGGCGCGCAAACGCAACATAGATTTTGGTGTAAAGACAATCATTGGACGACGCTTTGGATTTGCAGCATGGAAGCGGAGCAAGTGGAAGTAGGAGGCAGGAGTAGATGGCTGGGCTATCGTCATATTCTTTTCTGCGGCAAGAGATAAGAAACGCTCTATACGTGCAGATGAATGATCTGGACCTTGACCTTCATAGCCATGTGGCAGCAGCAGAGCTATAGAGGAACGCTCGCCCCATTTTTGTAGCGCAGAAGATATAAATTCATCAATAATCGTTTGGGCGCCATTGGCAAAGTCACCGAACTGGCCTTCCCAAAGTACAAGGGCTTCTGGTCGGGCTACCGAATAGCCGTACTCAAATCCCATCGCTGCATATTCAGAGAGTAGAGAGTCAATTACGAAGAACTGTCCCTCATCCGTAGTTAAGGCGCTTAGGGGAGTCCACTCGGAACCATTTTCCTTATCAACAATCACAGCGTGACGATTGCTAAATGTGCCGCGCCGAGAATCTTGGCCAGCTAAACGAACAGGGCGACCTTCTTTAAGTAGCGATCCGAGGGCGAGCATTTCACCGGTTGCCCAGTCAATTGTGCCGTCATTAATTGATTGGGCGCGTTTTTGTAGCTGCGGCAGTAATTTAGGGTGAACGCTAAATTCTGGAGGGAAGTTAGTTTGAGTAGCGGCAATTTCACGGATGAGCGACTCTGAAATAAATGTCGGTACATCTTCGGCATCTGGAACAACTGGTAGCTGGAAGTTTGGATCATGGTCTTCTTCATAATTTGCCACTGAAGCATAAACTTCTTCAAGCTGCATTTGGTAATCCCGTGCAACCTCATCGGCCTCATCCAGAGTGATATCCCCACGACCGATCAACGATTCGGTATAGAGAGTACGTGTCGAACGCTTTGCATCAATTAGTTTATACATAAGTGGCTGAGTGAAACTTGGTTCATCACCCTCATTATGTCCGCGGCGGCGGTAGCAAACCATATCTATTACAACATCTTTATTGAACGCCCGACGATATTCAAATGCCAGGCGCGCAACGCGAACACATGCTTCAGGGTCATCGCCATTGACATGGAAGACAGGTGCTTCAATTGTCTTAGCCACATCTGTTGAATAACGAGATGTGCGGGATGCTTGCGGTGACGTCGTAAAGCCAACCTGGTTATTTACAACTACATGAATAGTTCCGCCAGTGCGATAGCCGCGTAGCTGCGATAGTTGCATTGTCTCAAAGTTAATTCCTTGGCCAGCAAATGAGGCATCTCCATGCATCAATATAGGCAGAACTGAATAGATATCTTTGATATTTAGGAGATCTTGCTTGGCACGGACGATGCCTTCTAGTACTGGGTTTACCGCTTCTAAGTGGGATGGATTAGCCGCTAAGTAAATCTTGGTCTGGGCGCCAGATTCCGAAGTAAATACACCTTCAGTACCCAAGTGGTACTTAACATCGCCAGAACCGTGCACTTCATTATCTTTGTAGTGGCCTTGGAATTCTTGAAAAATTTGTCCATAAGATTTGCCGGCGATATTTGCCAAAACATTTAAGCGACCGCGGTGTGGCATTCCGACACACACTTCATCTAAATTACTTTCTGCCGCCGATGAGATAATTGCATCAAGGAGTGGAATTACAGATTCGCCACCCTCGAGCGAGAAGCGTTTCTGGCCAACGAATTTTGTCTGCAAGAAAGCTTCAAACGCTTCAGCGCTATTTAGCTTGCGCAAAATACGAAGTTGTTCTAGGCGATCTGGTTTAGTGAAACCAATTTCTACGCGCTCTTGAATCCATTTACGCTCTTCAGGGCTGGAAATATACATATATTCAACGCCAACTGAGCGGCAGTATGAATCTCGGAGTATGCCTAAAATCCGACGCAACTTCATAAATTTCTCGCCGCCGAATCCGCCGGTTGCAAATTCTCGATCCAAATCCCAGAGCGTCAAGCCATGCGTTACAACATCTAAATCTGGATGAGATCTCTGTAGATACTCAAGTGGGTCGGTATCAGCCATGAGGTGGCCATAAGTTCGATAGGACTGAATTAGTTGCTGTACCCGTGCTGTCTTATTAATTTCTTCATCTTTTGAAAATTCAAAGTCAGATGCCCAGCGAATCGGCTCGTAAGGAATTCGCAGAGCTGCAAATATTTCGTCATAGAAATTCTCTGCACCTAGCAAAATTTCGTGGATCCGGCGGAGGAAATCACCTGATTGGGCACCTTGAATAACTCGGTGATCGTACGTGCTAGTTAAAGTAACAATCTTGCTTATAGCCATACGGGCTAAGGTTTCTGCGCTAGCTCCCTGAAATTCGGCCGGATAATCCATAGCTCCAACGCCAACAATTAGCCCTTGCCCCTGCACCAATCGTGGAACAGAGTGAACAGTTCCAATTGTTCCAGGATTTGTTAATGAGACTGTTGTTCCTGCATAGTCTTCAACAGTTAGTGAGCCATCACGAGCTTTCTTAACAATCTCTTCATAAGCGATCCAAAACTGACCAAAATCTAAAGCTTCACAACCTTTAATAGATGGAACTAATAGCTGACGCGTTCCATCGGGCTTGGCCAAATCAATTGCAATTCCTAAATTTATATGTTCCGGGCGGCCGATCGCCGGCTTGCCATCAAGCTGGCCATAGAATGTATTCATCTCAGGCATAGAACGAATCGCCTTGATCATGGCATAGGCGATTAAGTGAGTGAATGAAACTTTTCCACCGCGCGTGCGTTTTAAGTGGTTGGTAATTACAGTGCGATTATCAATCATTAATTTCACTGGAATCGCTCTAACGCTGGTTGCAGTTGGAACACTTAGCGATGCTTCCATTGATGCAACAACACGACCCGCAACTCCACGTAAGGCTTCCATTGTTCCGGCATTGGGCACGCTAATAACTGGCGCGGGTACGATTTGAGCTTGCGCCGGAGTTGGCGTTGCTAATTCAGCAGCTGTTTCAAAGACGGGGACTTCAGCTACTGGTGTCGAAACAACTGGAACTACCGGAGAATTTTTTTGTACCGACTTAGGAATCGGCGGTATTCCAGCTTTTGGTGGGGTTGTAACTGGAGCTGCAGTCGATGAATCTGAATTATAAGTTTTGAAAAATTGAATCCATGAAGGTTCGACGGAATTTGGATCGGCTTGGTAACGCTCGTACATCTCTTCGACGAGCCAATCGTTGGCTCCGAAATCTGCCGACACGGGCAACTCCTTCTTACAGATAGCTCTTCTTCAGCAGGCTAAGACTATCGGCTGAGCGTGGCAGCCCTAAACCCGCAGGGATATGACAGGCGCGAGGTGGCACACAATTTCAGGGAGACAAGAAAGCCCAAAATTGGCAAGGTTGGCCTGTGAATACTGCCCCCCGGCCACTGGCTATCGTCTCTGGGGGCAGTCGCGGCTTGGGCTATCAGAGCGCCCTTGGATTAGCAGAGCGTGGCTTTGATCTCGCCTTGATCGCCAAAGATAAAGAACGCCTAATTGCAGCTCGCGAGAATATAACTGCCCAGTTTGCTAACTCACAACCAAATTTAAAAATTACTATTCATCCAGTGGATTTGCAAGATCAAGTCACAACTCGGCAGATCGCATCAGAAATGGCCGCCTCACTTCCTGTTCCCAAAGTATTGGTTCTCGCCCATGGAGTAATGAGCGAGAAGATGTCAAAGACTTTGCGTACCACCGATGCAGAGTGGAATCGGGTTTTAGATATTAATTTAAATTCAGTATTTACCTTAGTTAACGCGCTAGCCCCAGCAATGGCTGAAGTGCGCGAAGGTCGAATCATTATCTTCTCAGCATGTCTTGGGCGCATGTCAGGGCCAGGAAATACTGGTGGGCTCGCTCCTTATCGAATTAGCAAAGCTGGAGTAAATGCGCTGGTGCGAAATTTGGCGCACGAAACGGGGTTAGGCGCTCGCGGGTTATTAGTTGATGCGACATGTCCGAACCATTCACGTACCGATATGGGTGGCACCGATGCTCCGCGTAGCGCCGAAGAAGGTGCTGAGACTGCGATCTGGTTAGCAACAGGTGATGTAAACGAGCGCACCGTATCTGGCAAAATTCTTACCGGTCTTTTCTGGGAAGATCGCCAAGTTATTCCCTGGTAGCTTTCTGGTGGCTATCTGGTAGTTGCGCTATTGCGGAATAATAGTTATTGCTAAATATAAAATCGGTAGCGCCAAAATTAATAGCGGTATTGCACCTATTAGAAAGTTGCCATCGAATTGGTAGCGAACAACGCCTAAGACAATTAAATTAGCCAATATGGCTGGCGCCCGGCCCCAATTCTTTTCTCTTACAAATGCGCGAGCACAAGCGATTAACCCAAACCCACCGATCAAGGCGAAACCGATAACCCCCATCAATGGTGGAATCTCGCGATCTTCGTGAGTGATACCCATTATCGCTACCCATACTCCTAGGGATAGCACGATCACACCTTCTATATAGAGAAGGGCTGCCACGAGCGCGCGCTTACGCGCTTGCTTGGAATGATCCGTTGTCATGAGCAGCAGAGTATCAGCATGATTTTCGCCCACGATGGTCTGCATGATTCGGTCACAAGACTTTCAGCACCGCCACTCTTTTACGAGAGCTTGAAACGTGAAATCTCACTTGCAGAGCGAAATAAAACTGATTTAACTTTACTTCGAATCGTCCTCGAATCCGATGGATCGCTATCTGAAGCTACCTTGATCTCTTTCGCTGATCTCCTTACAAATGCTTTTCGTCTAGAAGATTACAAAGCTAGGCTGGGAGAGTTGGAATTCTTAATCCTTCTTCAAGGCAAAGTTGATTTAGCGTCCTATGTAACTGAGCGGTTAATTGCTCGATGGGCGCTCGAGGGACCACCAGGGGTGAGGCTCGCTTACTCGCTCTTGGAATATAAAGCAGGGCAGAGCGCACTTGAGTGGATGAATCGTCTAGATGGCGAGCTGCTGCTCCGCGCTAGTTTTTAGAGCCCAATCGAAAGTGGCTCAGACTTGATTGTTAAACGCCGTAGAAAATAACGGTAGATATCCACAAAGCAAATTGTCAATATCAACAATAAGTCTTAAGTCATCTACCTTCTCGCCATGGATAATGACGTCGCCTTCGGCCCTATAGCGCATTTCATTAGCGACCCAACGATTGAAGAAATTTGGATTAACTCTCCAGAACGCATTTTTATCGCTAGATCAGGAAGGAGCGAGCTAACAAATCTGGTTCTGACTGCAGATGATGTCAGGCAATTAGTTGACCGTACTTTAATTTGGAGTGGGCGCCGGCTCGACCTCTCACATCCATTTGTCGATGCACGGCTACCCGACGGAAGTCGACTTCACGTCGCAATACCGGAAATAACATCAGAACATTGGGCGGTAAATATTCGCAAACACCTATTGCGCCACTTAACAATCAACGACCTTGCGGCACTTGGAGTTATGGATCGAGAAATTGCTCTTGCTTTGATGAACTCGGTTCGTGCTGGATTGAACATTTTGGTAAGTGGTGGCACGCAATCAGGTAAGACGACGCTGCTCAATGCACTTGTCTCGGCCACCCCCGTTTACGAGAGAGTAATTACGATTGAGGAAGTCTTTGAATTAAAGCCGATACTTCCTGATTTAGTTGCCTTACAGACTAGGGGAGCAAATCTGCAGGGTGAAGGATCAATACCTCTGCGTAGGTTAATAAAAGAGGCCTTGCGGATGCGCCCCTCGCGAATAATAGTTGGTGAGGTACGTGAAGCTGAGGCACTTGATCTACTAATTGCTCTCAACTCTGGATTGCCAGGCATGGGCACTCTCCATGCAAACTCGGCTCGTGATGCCATAACAAAACTTCAAATGCTCCCACTGCTGGCAGGAGAAAATATTTCTCACAAATTTGTAGCCCCGACAGTTGCCTCAGCACTCGATTTAGTTGTCCATGTTGCCCTTGAAAATGATGGAAATCGTCGGATTCGTGAGGTTGCGGCGGTCACGGGCAGATTTGAAAATGATAAAGCAGAGATCGAAATGTTGTGGAAATGGAACGGTCAAAATTATGAACGAGGAGTAGGAATCATAGGTAACGCTGAGAAATTTGCGGTGGCCGGCATACCAATCGAAGATTGGTGGCATAAATGAATTCAATTAATAAATTACAAGGTCCATATATAAAATCTGTAATCACCGGAATCGTCACTTTTATTGCGGTAGTAGTTGTTACATCATCGCTTGTAATCGCACTTATTTTCGCAGTTATAGCAAGTTCGATTCAAATTATTAGATTAAAGAGAGTGGATAATAAAAAATATGAAGCGCTCAGTTCTGCTTGGCCCGAAGTTATCGATCATATAATTACAGGAATTCAATCCGGGCTCTCAATCAACGAATCACTAGCAGGGCTGGCAAAACGTGGCCCCCTGGCACTTCACGAGAAATTTTCTGCATTTGCAAAATCAATGAAAGAAAACGGCGATTTTGATACAGCCCTCGCAAAATTGAAAAATGAATGTGGGCATCCTGGAGGGGATCAAATTTTCGAAGCGATAGCAATTTCAAAGACTCTGGGAGGCGCGGAATTATTAAACGTCCTGCGATCTGTGGCGCTATTTCTCCGCCAAGATCTTGCTCTACGCAGAGAGATTGAAGTAAAGCATGGTTGGATAAAAAATTCGGCTCATCTATCGGCAGCAGCGCCCTGGTTGCTTCTACTTCTCCTATCAACGCAACCCGCAACGGCTAGCGCTTTTTCAAATAGGACTGGAGCTTCGATACTCATTTTTGGTGCTTTAATGACGGCAATCGCCTATATCTGGATGAATAGGTTGGCACGATTACCTGAGATGCCGCGCGTATTTGGTGAAGCATGAGGGTGACTATTTTGATCCCTGGCCTCTTTGCAGCTGCAGGCGCCTTTTGGTTAACCCTGAGCAATAATCCACGAACAGAATTGCAGAAGCGAATCTCTCGCTCTCGAGACCGTGTAAAAGTAGAAGATCGACTTGTTGAAATAGGTCGTACAAGTGAGAAAGACTTTGAGAAATTTCGTAATAGGCAACTACTTATTTCAACCTCAATTGGGATTTTGACTGCTCTTATTTCTCTCCTAGTCAGCAGATCATTACTTCTTACAGCGACCTTTGGGGCTTTAATAGCTATAACTTCATACATAGTGAGTGATCGAAATTTAACCTCGCAGGTTAGGAAGCAACGATTGCTCGTCGATTCTGAGTTTCCCGCCATAATTGAGATGTACTCCTTGGCTATGTCAGCAGGAGAGACTCCGTTAACTGCTATGGAGAGAATTTCAAATAGAGCAAGCGGAACGATCGCGCGCGAATTTCACAAGGTAATCCTTCAGGTTAGAGCTGGAAGAGCATTTCACTTAGCTTTAGATGAAATGGGGCGTGGGTTTGATTCGATATTAATTAGAAGATTTGTTGACTCACTCATCATTGCCACCTTACGGGGAGCTCCAGTTATAGACGTTTTGCAACGCCACGCACAAGAGGCGCGTGAGAGCCAGAGAAACCGAGTACTTGGTGCTGCAGCGAAAGCTGAAATATCCATGATGATCCCTGTGGTGTTCCTAATTTTGCCAATCTCGATTCTATTTGCCCTTTGGCCATCTCTTACCAATCTAAATATTTTTGCCGGCACATAAATGTCGCATCAAGGATCATGTAGAAAAATAAAACAATCAAAACAAATATAAGAAAGTAGGACAGTATGTATAAAAAAATAACTAAATTCATTATAGAACTCCAGATACATGCAACTCGAACTAGAGAAATTTCCTTAACTTACATAAGGCGATCAAAGTTAGTCTCTGACCGCGGAGATGTTCCAGGTTGGGTTTTAGTAGTTCTGATGACGACTGGTTTAGTGACTGCAATCTGGACAATTGCCGCACCACGGCTAACCAGTATTTTGAAGAACTCGCTCGATGCTATGAATGGAATTCGATAGTGCTAAGAAAATTAATTAAGCAGGAGGATGGAAATATTGAGAGTTCATTAGTCTTGATTCCTTTAATTCTTCTTTTCCTATGCGGTGCCCAGTTGGTGACAACAATCTTTCAAAGAAACACTTCGTTTATAGATGTACAGAATCAAGCCTCAACGAGAGCCATTTCAGGGAGATTTCTAGACGGAGATAGGACGATTGATGTAATTTCTCCAAATCGTCTCGACCAGCTCAAGTTGTTGGTTATTAATCAACGACAAGCAATCCCAGTGCTTATTCCAGGTTTGTCTTTATTACTGGGTAAACGTTTAGAGAGTAACTTAAACGGTGTTGCAGTAATTGAGCCAAGATAGTGAATAGCAAAATAATAAATAGATTGTTTAGTAATGAAAAGGGGAGCGCAAGTATTGAATTTATTACTCTTGCAATTCCACTTTTTCTCCCACTCTTCCTCTATTTAAATCAATTTAGTAATTTAAGCAATGAGGAAGAGATTGCGCGCACTCTGGCACGAGAAGGAGTGAGGGCTTACGTTGCCAGCACAGGTGAGCGTTCTGCCGCATCCATGATGAATCAAGTAATTTTACTTGCTGGAAGAGAATTGGGTTTGGATCAAGAGCAATTTGATCGCCTGGCTATTGGAGTTGAATGCAGCAAATCTCCTTGCCATTCTCCTGATGGAAGAGTTGAGGTAACAATTCATTTTAAAGCCACGGCGGAATCGAGAGCCGTTACTGCCTCTGCACAAGAATATATATCACCATGGACATAAAAGTAAAAATAGTCGGAAATGATAGAGGATCGATTTCACTAGTAGTTATCTTATTTTTTTTAATCATTGTACTTACTGGAGTAATCTTAACAGATATCAGCACAGTAGCTCTTGCAAAGCGTTCACTAACGCAAGCAACAGAAAGTGCCGCGCAACGTGGAGTGCGAAATCTGAATAAGGATTCTTACTACTCAGGTGAATTTGATATTACGACAATGCTGGAAAATATTTTTGGAATAGGTCCAGACGATCCTGGCGTACCGATAGATTGTTCAAGGGCGCTTAGTGATGCACAAGGTGCATTATCAGATTGGGCTCAGGGAAAGAGATCATTACGCCGTTCTGAAATTTATGCCGTTGAAATCAGCGACCTGCAATGTGATGGGTTTGGAATAGAGATAGCTACAAAAGCAATTGCAAAACTTCCTATTGCTATCCCACTATTAAATATAGATAGAATCACAATAAAATCTAAAGTCTCTACACTAAACATCCGTGACTCAAATTTTGCGCCTTTCGGTATAAGAATTTCCTAACCCTGGCTATCCTTAACCTATGGCCCGTGAATACGATCAAGAGATTGCCGCGATTAGCGCCACCCTTGTATCAATCGAGAAGGTCTTGAACCTGCCGAAGTTAGAGGCAGAGGCTATTGAGCTTGAGGCTGCAGCGGGAGTTCCGAATTTATGGGATGACCCGGAGGCTGCGCAGAAGGTAACGAGTAAGTTATCTAGAGTTCAGAGCACGATTGCCAGACTGAAAAGTTTGCGCCGCCGTGTGGAGGATCTGCCAATTTTATTTGATTTGGCAAGTTCTGAACCAGATGGATCCGCACTTAGCGATGCTGAATCCGAATTAGATTTAGCCGTTAAGGCAATTAGTGAGTTAGAAGTTACAACGCTGCTAAATGGTGAATACGACGATCGTGACGCTTTAATTACCATTCGATCTGAAGCAGGTGGGGTTGAAGCTGCTGACTGGGCAGAGATGTTGATGCGAATGTATTTACGTTACTGCGAACGCCACGAATATAAAGTTGATGTTTTGGAAACATCGTATGCTGAAGAAGCTGGAATTAAATCAACTACCTTCCGTGTCAGCGCTCCATATGCATACGGCACTATTTCAGTAGAGCAAGGTACCCACCGTTTAGTTCGTATCTCTCCCTTTGATTCGCAATCGCGACGCCACACATCTTTTGCAGGAGTTGAAGTTGTACCTGTTGTGGAACAGAGTGATCATATTGAAATCGATGAGAAAGAGATTCGCGTAGATGTTTATAGATCATCTGGACCAGGTGGGCAGGGAGTAAATACAACAGATTCGGCTGTGCGCCTTACTCACATACCAACGGGAATTGTTGTCTCTTGTCAGAATGAGCGTTCGCAGATTCAGAATAAAGCAACAGCCATGGCAGTGCTGCAATCAAAATTATTAGAACGTCGCAGACAAGAAGAGCAGGCCAGAATCAACGCCCTGAAAGGTGACAACTCAGGCTCCTGGGGAAACCAGATGCGTTCTTATGTTTTAGCTCCGTATCAAATGGTCAAAGATCTTCGTAATAACCATGAGACAGGGAACACATCTGCGGTATTAAATGGTGAAATTGATGATTTTATCGAGGCTGGGATTCGCTGGCGCAGGTCAGGTACTGCCTAAGGATTGCCTCGCTGCTTTCGTAAAAAGCTCTTATTTTGCGCCATTTGCGCCCATATCAGGCGCTTTTGCCATTTATATACATAAACTACCTCTTAGTACGGCGCACTTACCCCCTCACATCAGATTGATGCGCCAAAGTAGATAGAAGGAGTTCGTGTGATTCGCTTTGAGAATGTTACGAAGATTTATTCAGGCCAAGAGAGACCAGCCTTAGAAACCGTCAGCTTGGAAGTTGTAAAAGGTGAATTTGTATTCCTTGTTGGCCTATCTGGCTCAGGTAAGTCAACTTTCCTCCGCTTGGTATTACGTGAAGATCGACCTACTTCTGGAGTAATCCACGTGGCGGGTAAGAATTTAGGTAAGTTATCAAATCACAAGGTTCCAGAGCTACGCCGACAAGTTGGAACTGTCTTTCAAGATTTCCGTTTGCTTCAAAATAAGACTATCTCTGAAAATGTGGCATTTACTCTCCATGTTCTTGGATACTCTAAGAAAGAAATCGCTCGTGAAGTCCCTGAGGTTTTAGATTTAGTTGGGCTAGCCGATAAGGGCGACCGTATGCCAACCGAAATTTCTGGTGGTGAACAACAACGCGTTGCCATTGCTCGCGCCTATGTCAGTCGCCCCGCTATAATTATCGCTGATGAGCCAACCGGAAACCTTGACCCTGCTACTTCGGTGGGAATTATGAAGTTATTAGATCGTATAAATCGCGAAGGCACAACCGTCTTGATGGCAACACATGATGCGGGAATCGTAGATCAGATGCGAAAGCGAGTTATTGAACTTGATAAAGGACATGTGATTCGCGATCAGATACGTGGCGTCTACGGATACACCGGCTAAGAGATATTGACGAGATAGGGTAAATATATGCGCGCAGGATTTTTGCTTAGTGAAGTTAGAATCGGACTTCGCCGTAACCTAACGATGACTTTTGCAGTCATTGTTACTACTGCCATCTCTCTTTCACTACTTGGAGTCGGCCTGCTATCTAATGCCCAAGTAACCGCTATGAAAGATTATTGGTATGACAAAATTGAAGTATCGGTATATCTATGTGGATCACTCTCTGATTCACCTAGCTGTGTCGGGGGAGTAGTAACTGCAGAGCAAAGACTAAGTATTAAGAACGATTTAGACGCGCTTCCCGTTGTGCAGAGTGTTTTTTATGAATCTCAATCTGAGGCATATACGCGTTTTCAGGAGAGATTTAAGGATTCTGCAATCGCACAGAATGTGACACCTGATCAACTTCCCGAGTCATTCCGCGTTAAATTAAATGATCCAACTCAATATGCAGTCATTGTCAGTGCATTTTCTGGACGTCCTGGTGTTGACGTTGTACAAGATCAACGAAGTATTCTGGAGAAATTCTTTAAGCTTTTAAATGTACTGCGCAATGGTGCGCTATTAGTTGGCCTATTCTCGGTATTAACCGCAGGTCTCTTAATTTCTAATACCTTGCGGATTGCTGCATTTAACCGGCGTCGCGAGACTGGTGTAATGAAGTTAGTAGGCGCATCTTCTTGGTCGATTCAACTTCCATTTTTACTAGAAGGAGTAATCTCGGCTTTAATCGGTTGGATCTTTGCCACTGGATTGCTAGCGGGGCTTAAATCGGTCGTCGATTCAAAAGTTGCACCGCTACTTACCTTTACCAACTTCTTTGGCTGGAACGAAGTATGGATTGCCTCAGCTTGGTTGCTGGCAGCTGGATTTGGTGTATCAACTATCGCATCAGTAATTACATTGCGCCGTTATCTCAAGGTTTGATCGGTCTTTGCCGTGGTGAAAGAGGTTGGTCGCAAACTCATCGCGCAGAATAAAAAAGCGCGCCATGACTATTCGATTGAAGATGTTTACGAATGTGGAATTGTCTTAAATGGCACTGAAGTTAAATCACTGCGCGCTGGTCGCGCATCGCTGATTGACGGCTATGCAACAGTTGAAAATGGCGAACTCTGGTTGGCTGGTGTGCACATTCCGGAATACACGCAAGGAACTTGGACAAATCATGAGCCACGTAGAAAACGTAAACTTTTAGTAAATCTGCAAGAGCTAAAGAAGCTACATATTAAGATTAAGGAAGGTGGAATTACCTTGATTCCGCTGCAGCTCTACTTTAAAGATGGCAAAGCAAAGATCGAGATAGCCGTGGCTCGCGGAAAGAAAGCGCACGATAAACGTGCAGATATCATTGAGAGACAGTCGAACCGCGAGGTAGATCGCGAAGTTTCTCGTCGCCAATCTGGCAAAGACCAATAACACACGCTTAATAAATAGCAATTTCCGTCGTTCCAGTCGGCGGCGATAGACTTAACCCACAACTTAATAGTGGAATTAGCTTTCCACACCCATGGGGGTGAACGGTCTCGACTTTGGTTGTTGAGGCAGGGGAAGCGGGCCGAGGAAGCCAGGATGATCTCGTTAACCAAAAACCTGTGCAAAAAATAATCGTCAGTACAACTGCCGATGATCTCACTCTTGCTGCCTAAGCAAGCTCTGTGATCCGTTAGCCCAGACTCGCCTTCGATCTGGAATCTAGCGCCGATAGAGGGCTCTTCACGATGGTGGCGTTGCGAACGCCGTCGGAGAACAGTTTCGCAAATGAGTTTGTCGAATACTTGTGTGCAAGAGATTCGGAACTGAGAAAACGATAGCCACACTACGCCCGTAGAAGTCCTGTTTTAATTCCGAAGGACCCGGGTTCGATTCCCGGCACCTCCACCAAGAGCTTTGCTAGAAGTCCTTGGGTTTATTCACGCCATTTTATTTTAGGAAAGAAACATGTTTTGGCTCAAGTTGATCGAGTGAGTTAACTCCTAAGAGTTTCATCGTGCGAACCATTTGGATTCTAAGTATTTCAAGAGTTCTTTCCACCCCCTCTTGACCACCTGCCATTAATCCATAGAGATATGCGCGCCCGATATAAGTAAATTGAGCACCAAGAGCAATTGCTGCAATGATGTCGGCGCCATGCATAATCCCTGTGTCCATGTGGATCTCTAATTCAGTCTTAAACTCTCTTTTTACTTCTGCCAAGAGGTGAAAAGGAATTGGTGCGCGATCTAATTGACGACCACCATGGTTAGAAAGAAATATTGCGTCCACGCCGTACTGCGCACATTTTTTAGCATCCTCAACAGTTTGTATTCCTTTAACAGTGAGTTTTTCATCCCACTGCTCTCGTATCCATTCCAAATCTTCAAAAGTCATTGTTGCGTCAAACATATGATCCAAAAGCTCTGCAACCGTACCATTCCAATTAGACATTGAAGCAAATTCAAGGCTTGGAGTAGTCAGAAAGTTCCACACCCACTCAGGGCGCGGCAATGCATTCGTGATTGTTTTGAAGGTCAATTTTGGCGGGAGAGTCATTCCATTTCTCATATCACGAAGACGCGCACCAGCAGCAGGCGCGTCAACAGTTAGCAGTAAGTTCTTCACTCCCGCCTTTTTCGCACGCTCAACAAGGGCCATACTTGCCTCGCGGTCTTTCCACATATACAACTGAAACCAATTTGTTCCTTGAGGCGTTGCGCCCACGACATCTTCAATAGAGGTGGTTCCAAGGGTTGAAAGGGTGAAAGGAATTCCAAACTTCTCTGCAGCTTTTGCACCAGCTCTTACTCCTTCGGATTGCATCATCCTGGTGAAACCCGT
>JASJLO010000006.1:0-53726 GCA_037620605.1 Candidatus Planktophila sp. | reverse complement strand
GCGAAGTCATCTTCAACCGAAAAACTTTCCAGCCCCGATCATGCGATCAAGGCTCATATCCGGTATTAGCCCCGGTTTCCCGGAGTTATCCCAGAGTTGAAGGCAGATTCTTCACGTGTTCCTCACCCGTTCGCCGCTAATCCTTCACCGAAGTGATCTCATCGCTCGACTTGCATGTGTTAAGCACGCCGCCAGCGTTCGTCCTGAGCCAGGATCAAACTCTCCATAGAAAGTTTTATTCATGGCTTACGAGACAAACAAACTGTCGTTTATTTTGTCTTTACCAAAGGAAATCAACGAGTATTGCAAGCACTGAATAAACAGTGTTTTACAGATACTTCATTGAAGTATTTATTTAGAAGATGGTTTTCATTAACTGCAAACAAGTTTGCATAACAAAGTAAGCCATCTTCTGGCATTGACTTATGGCACGCTGTTGAGTTCTCAAGGTACGGATGCGCACTGCTTTTCGGTATTTGGCCGAATTTCAGGGCAGACCGCCAAATCTAGTCCATTCACGCGGGCACGGTCAAACCGGCCTCAGAAAGATCTAGATTTAGTCAATGCTGTACGGCCTAATTCGTCCGTTCCACAGCAAGGAGCGTAACTATAGGTGTGCCGACCCTGTGGGTCAAATCGGCTATCTAGATAGTCCAGTGGGATTGGTCATAAGTTATCAATCGAAAAGGGCTGAAAATGACTCTTTTCAGGGGAAAGTGACGCTAAAGCTTAGCCGAGGTGGTTTTTAGAGAAGCTCAACCGCAGCCAAATCTCGCTTTCCTTTTCTTAAAATCGCATATTTACCGCATAGAAAGTCAGTTTTTTGAGGTGCGAAATCCTCCCCTGAAATTTTGGCATTATTGAGATAGGCCCCGCCCTCCTTCACAATCCGGCGAGCTGCAGATTTTGAATCAACGACGCCCGTGGCAACTAATAGGTCGACCCAGGTGGGAATTGGTTCATCGCCATTAACTGTTGTACGAGGTAGTTCTGCAAGCGCAGAGCCCAACGTTGCTTCATCTAATTCGCTTAACTCTCCTTGTCCAAAGAGAGCGCGTGCTGCCGCTTCGACACGTTTACAAATATCTTCGCTATGTACAAGAGAAGTAAGTTCTTTCGCCAGCGCACGATGCGCCTCGCGCAAACCAGGATTTTCATTATGCGATTTTTCTAGCGCTTCAATTTCGGTGCGCGATTTAAATGAGAAGACTTTAAGAAAACGTATCACATCTTTATCATCTGAATTCAACCAATATTGAAAGAATGCATACGGAGATGTCATCTCTGGATCAATCCAAACTGAACCACCTGCACTCTTACCAAATTTCGTACCGTCTGACTTCGTCAAAAGTGGAACAGTAAGCGCATGTGCCGAACCACTTTCGGCACGACGGATTAAATCCAACCCAGCAGTGATATTTCCCCACTGATCAGAACCACCGATCTGCAAGGTGCAGTTATATCTACGATAAAGTTCTAAGTAATCCATAGATTGCAGCACTTGATAAGAAAATTCTGTATAGGAGATGCCATCTTTATCTAAACGAGAAGATACAGCTTCTTTGTTAAGCATCTGGTTAACGCTGAAGTGCTTGCCTATATCGCGCAAGAATTCAATTGCCGACATAGGGGCAGTCCAATCCAAATTATTTGCCATTACTGCGGAATTTTCTTTACTTTCAAAATCCATGAACTTTGATAACTGGCTCTTAATTCGTTCCACCCATTGCTCCACAATTTCAGTAGTATTTAAGGTGCGTTCTTCATTCTTACCGCTGGGATCCCCAACAAGTCCGGTGGCTCCCCCGACAAGTGCAATCGCGTGATGGCCAGCTAATTGAAATCTGCGCAGAACTAGAAGCACGACCAGATTGCCCACATGAATACTTGGAGCAGTTGGATCCGTACCCAGGTAGAGAGTTATCGGCTGCTTAAGGGCCTGGCGTAACTCCTTCTCATCAGTAGTCTGTGAGATCAGACCACGCCATTTGAGGTCATCTATTAGATCTGTCACCGCGCTCTTCACTCACCCATCATCTCTGAAAATGCCCTCCGTTGGGCGAAAATAAGATCCATAAATCCGTCCATCTCTGTATTTGCGGCGCTCAATTGATCGGCCAGGGCTTTAGGTCCTGTTGCTCCGATAGTACTTCGTGAGTTCAAGGCGCCCTCAACCGTTAACACCTTACGAACATCTGATGTCAATAGTGGATGAACAGATGCGAGCACTTCATCACTTAACTCATGCAACTCAATCCCACTGGCCTCACATAATGCAACGCATCTACCAGCAACTTCATGGGCGATCCCAAATGGAACGTGCGCCCGCACTAAGAAATCAGCAACCTCTGTAGCTAAGGAGAAACCCAGTGGAGCGGCGGCTAACATCTTTTCACGATCAAAAGTTGTTGTCGCAATCATTCCAGTGACTGCTGGTAGTACCAAAAGTAAAGTATCTACTGAATCAAAGAGCGGCTCTTTATCTTCTTGTAGGTCGCGATTGTAGGCGAACGGTAAACCTTTCAACATCACCAATACTCCTGTGAGATTTCCGATTAGGCGACCTGCTTTACCACGGGCGAGTTCTGCCATATCAGGATTCTTCTTCTGTGGCATTATCGATGACCCGGTTGAGTACTCATCTGAAACTCTCGCCCAACCGAATTCGGTAGTTGCCCAAATGGTCCATTCTTCGCCTATGCGAGATAAGTGAATTCCAACCATGGAGATAATGAATAGCGCCTCCGCCACAAAATCACGATCCGATACACCATCAATGCTATTTGCAACTGATGAATTAAAGCCCAGATCTTCAGCTGTGTATTCGGGTTTTAACCCAAGTCCAGATCCGGCAAGTGCACCTGATCCAAGTGGGCTTACCGATGTACGTGATAACCAGTCTTGGATGCGATCTAAATCACGAGCAAAGGCATGAATATGTTTAGCGATTTCATGGCCAAAGAGAATTGGCTGAGCATGTTGCAGGTGGGTAAAACCAGGAGCCGGCGCATCACTGTATTCATTTGCCTTAGCGATGATCGCTTCTTGCAATTTGAGTATCAATTGTGAAATTTCCACCATGTGATCAATGGCAAAAAGCTTTAGATCAGTGGCTACTTGATCATTGCGTGAGCGACCCGCACGTAGCGAAGCACCTATTTCACCAATCTTCTCTGTCAATCCACGTTCTAAGGCACTGTGAACATCTTCATCATCTGCTACCACAACAAATTTACCAGTTGCCACTTCCTCGGTTAATTCGCGCAGCGCTCTATCAATCTGATTAGCTACGTCATCGCTTAACAACCCAGATGCTTTCAAGACCCGCAGGTGCGCAAATGAAGCGCGCAGATCATACGGAGCCAAACGCCAATCAAAATCAACGCTACGGGAGAGCGCAAAGACAGCATCGGCCGGCGCAGCGGAGAATCGAGCACCCCAAAGAGCCATTATTTGCTTGCCTTTCGTTTTGCGGATCCACCACGTGCGCTGAGTCCGAAGTTGAGTAATTCTTTCGCAAGTTCGCCTCCCCCGCTGGCCTTCTTAGATACAACTAATACCGTGTCGTCACCTGCGATAGTTCCAATTATGTTCGACAGCCCTGCATTATCGAGTGCGCTAGCCAAGAATTGCGCGCCTCCTGGGGGTGTTCTTACCACCGCGAGATTACCAGAGGCTTCAACTGAGAGAATCAGATCCGAAGGAAGGGCAATGGAACGTGCAATTGATCCATCTGCAGTGTTCGCCAATTGATAAATTAGCTCGCCTGAGATGCCCCGCGAGCGAACCGCTCCTAACTCATCTAAATCACGACTTGCGGTGGCTTGCGTGACTTCAAAGCCAGCCTTCTTCAATAACGCTACCAAATCGGATTGAGAATGCACGACTCCGGCTTTAATCAAAGAGATTGCTTTCGCACGTCGTGCTGCTACCGAACTCGAATTTAAAACTTTAACCATGGTTTACCTCTCTCATCGCATTAGCAAAGGCTGCAATAAATTTATCAATCTGCACCAATGAAACAATTAAAGCAGGTGCAATTCGGATAGTTTCCGGATTTGGAGCGTTAACTAGAAATCCGCGGCTGGCAAGATCGGCTGCTAACTCCTTCGCATAGGCACCGTCGAGTGCGATTCCCAAAAGTAATCCGCGACCCCTGACTTCACTCACGCCACGAATGGCTGCTAATTTTATCTTGAGTCTTTTCTCAAAACTCTTAGCCTGAGTCAGCAAACGGTTCTTCTCAATTACAGAGATCGCTGCCAACCCTGCGGCGGCGGCTATTGGATTTCCCCCAAACGTTGTCCCGTGCTCGCCCGGTTCAAATTGAGGAGTAGCGCTGCCCAGAGTGATCATCGCTCCCAGCGGTAAGCCACCGCCCAACCCTTTAGCCAAGGTAATAATATCTGGACGAATATTCTCGTGTTCGTAGCCAAACCAATTTCCAGTTCGCCCCATACCCGTCTGAACACAATCTAAAACGAGAAGAACTCCATGCTCATTGCATAAGTTACGAAGATCTTTTAAGTAACCCATGGGAGGGGTCATGACACCTGCTTCACCAAGAATAGGTTCAACAATGACCATCGCCGTCTTACGTGAAACAGCTTTACGCATTGCGGAGATATCGCCGAAGGGAACGTGCTTGATATCTTTTAGCAAAGGACGAAACGGTGCGCGTTTGCCTTCCTGGCCAGTCAAAGAGAGCGCTCCCATGGTACGTCCATGAAAGGCGCCGAGCGTTGCAACAATTTTTCTCTTGCCAGTTTTACGAGATAGTTTTAAAGCCGCTTCATTTGCTTCGGCACCTGAATTACAAAAGAAGACTCGCGCTGTGTTATCACCAGTTAGCTCCTGTAATTTCTTGGCTAAGGCCAGGCCCGTCGGATGGCTATAGAAATTGCTGACATGACCAAGTTTTGAAACCTGGCTATTAACAGCTTTGACTATTGCCGGATGAGCGTGCCCCAAAATATTGGTTGCAATGCCTCCCAGAAAATCAAGGTACTTTTTATTGTTCGTATCGGTGACAATTAGACCTTTGCCGCTCAGCAAAGTTATTTCGGGGTTACCGTAGTTAAGTTGCATAACATCGGCCCACGCTATGGTCTTATCTCTCTTTTGCTTAATCATTTTGTGACCAACGTTCCTCCGTGGCTATCCAACGCAGATGCGAAGGCAGACGGATCCCTTCCATCGATAACTCGAACCGTACTGGCACCGCCGGCAATTGCGTCAAGACAGGCTTGCACTTTAGGTGCCATACCTTCGGCAAATGTTGCTTTAATAGCAGCTAACTCTGCAGCCGAAATTTCAGAGATAAGAGATGATGTATCTGGCCATGAACGGTAGATACCACCAACATCTGTCATGATGATTAAGCACTGCGCATCCAAGGCGCCGGCGATCGCAGCCGCAGCTAGATCCGCATTTACGTTTAGCCCGCCCTTAAAATTTTCATCAGTTGCGATTGGAGAAATAACTGGGACTTGGCCACCTTTAAGTGCATTTTTAATTGCCTGCGGATTTACGGCGGTTACTACTCCCACCAAACCTAAATTCACTGGCGTGCCATCAACTAAATTTCGAAGAGGTTCTGCAATCAGAGATTCACTTGTTCGCCCAGATAGCGCAACAGCATTTACCCCAGCTATCAGCAGCGCTTTGGCGACGCCGGGTCCCACTTCATCGGCTAGGACTCGCTCGACCACCTGAAAGATCTCCGGTGTTGTAACTCGAAATCCCCCGATAAATTCTGAAACTATCCCCTCATCTTTTAGCGCCGCATCTATCTGCGGCCCGCCACCATGAACAATAACAATTGAAACTCCCTTGCTTTGCGCTGCGGCGATAGCTCTGGCGAATGCTCCATTTTCATCTTGCATCGCATGGCCACCAAATTTTACGATGATCATGTTGCGTAGGCTGAATTCTCGTGAACGTAATCGTGCGAGAGATCGTTTGTGAATACTGTCGCACTAGCGCTACCAACTTTGAGATCGATATCGATAGTTACTAGTCGATCGGTGAAAGCGACTAGGTTACGATCGGCAAATGGCGCACTTGCCTTGGCTACCGCAATGCCATTTAGAGTCACATCAATATCTAAAGGATTTAACAGCACCTGTGCGGTGCCAACGGCAGCCAGAACTCGCCCCCAATTGGGATCGCCTCCGAAAATAGCGCACTTCAATAGATTATTACGCGCACAGGCACGAGCTACTAGTACTGCATCATCTTCGGTAGCCGCGCCAACAACCCTTATCGCGACAGTCTTAGTAGATCCTTCAGCGTCAGCGATTAATTGTTGCGAGAGTGATCCGCACACATCCATCAAAGAATCCTCAAGTTCATTAGCAGATGGCGCATAACCGCTAGCACCAGATCCCATAAGCAAAACAGTGTCATTAGTTGATGTACAGCCGTCGGAATCAATCCGGTTATATGTGCGATCACATACTCGCTGAAAAATCTCTTGGGCATCACTCGGCAAAATTGCATCCGTCATGACCACGGATAACATCGTCGCCAAAGCTGGTGCCAGCATTCCGGCACCTTTAGCAACTCCGACTAACTCAAATTCTCCTGATTTAAAGTGCGCAATTTTGGCAACGTTATCTGTGGTCATGATTGCTTTTGCAACATCAGCTAGCGAGTCTTGATGCAATTCTTTGGTGATGAGATCGACACCCTTAAGAATCTTCTCCATCGGTAAGAGTTCTCCGATTAAGCCAGTCGAACAAACAACCACTTCACTCGATGAGATTCCGAGAAGATTACCAACGTATTCTGCAGTCTTATGCGTATCTGCAAAACCTTGTGGTCCGGTGCAGGCGTTTGCTCCACCAGAATTTAGAATTGCAGCTCTTACGATCTTGCCTTTCGTAACTTGCTTGCTCCAAATAACCGGCGCGGCAACTACTTGATTTGATGTGTAAACTGCAGCAGCGTCAAAGCGCGGACCATTATTTACAATGAGAGTTAGGTCTAAGGCACCCGAGTTTTTTAGACCGGCAGCGCATGCTGCAGCGATAAAGCCACTTGGTAGATTCATGCGCCGATACCTTGGCCAAGTAGTCCTAAATTTTCAGCAAAACCAGAGATGATATTGGCATTTTGTATAGCTTGTCCGGCAGCGCCTTTACCTAAATTATCGATCGCCACGCTAACTATGAGACGGTTGGTGTGCTCATCGACGGCAATTTGCATCGCTACAAAGTTACTTCCCAGAACTGATGCGGTCTTGGGCATCTGGCCATCGGGCAGCAATTGCACAAACTCTTCTTTTGCATATGCCTTTTCGTAAGCACTACGCACTTGCTCGATTGCCACACCTGATTGCAACTTCATCGTAATCGTCGCAAGAATGCCGCGCGGCATCGGTGCCAGGATCGGTGTGAACGAAACCCTACATTCCTTCCCTGTTGAACGTTCAATGGCCTCTTCAATTTCAGGGGTGTGCTGATGTACTCCCCCAAATTTGTATGACCTAAGACTGCCCATAACTTCACTTGCTATTAAATTTATCTTTGCACCACGCCCTGCCCCGGTCGTTCCGGATGCAGCAACCACCACGACGTCGCTGACATCTGCAATTTCTGCAGCGGGTGCAATGCCGAGTGCTATCGCAGTTGCATAGCAACCAGGGTTTGCCACCTTGCTTGATTTCGCAATTAACGCACGTGAACCAGGAAGTTCAGGTGCGCCATATGTCCATGTGCCAGCGTGGTCCCCGCCGTAATACTTTGCCCATTTTGTTACATCTCCCAGGCGATAGTCTGCGCCGAGATCAACGAGCTTGGTTTTCGGGTTAAGCAATGCGATCACTTTCGCACTCTGGCCATGTGGGAGTGCGATGAATACAAGTTCGCAGCAATCGAAACTACTCGCGTCGAAGGCGCTAAAACTCAAGCCCGTATAACTAACTAGTTGCGGATGTACTGAAGTGATCGCTTCGCCCGCATTGGAATGTGCAGTCACAGTACAGATCTCAAATTCGGGGTGGCTGGCCAATAAACGTAGGAGCTCTCCCCCGGCATAACCGCTAGCCCCAATGACACCTATCTTCATGGCCTCAATATAGCATAATTATGCGTTTATATGCATATTTATACAGTATCAGCCAGTGCGTAAGATTGCACCTGTGGCCTTCGTGGCCGCCACAACAGCAGCCTCGCGCATCGCAGATACCTCCGCGCCGGTCAAAGTGCGATCGGGCGCACGGAAGGTCAGAGTGAAAGCCAGAGAGATGTTGCCATCTCCGATTTTGTCGTAGCGATCAAAGAGGGCGATAGATTCAAGTAAGTCACCTGCCCCAGAACGTAACGCGCTTTCGACATCAAGTGCCGATACTGAACTACCAACTATTAATGCAACATCTTGAACCGCAGCTGGCATTGTACCGACGCGAGAGGGACGCACGATTTCTGAATCTGGAAGTGCGCTTAGACTTACGGCAAAGGCAACACTTCGTTCTGGCAGGCCATACTTGGCGATAATCCTGGGGTGAATTTCTCCAGCATGTGCCACTGCCTTACCATCAACGATTAATTCGGCGCATCGACCGGGATGCCACGGTGCAAAATCCGAACGTTTTATCGTCCAATGAAGATTGCATAACTGCAAAATATCTTGCGCATAGGCGATGGCATCTTGCCAGTTATAGCTTCGTGCTTTTCCTTGCCAATCTTCGTTCTCAACTTTACCGACCAGCAGCCCTGCTACATGTAAGGACTGTGTTGGAACGCTGGCATAAATTCCTGCAATAGTTTTCGCATCTGGGCGAGAGCCAATTGCAGGTGAAATTGCCGATATCAATTTCTGAGAGCTTCTGAAGATGCTACCCATTTCAAAGATCGCAAAATCCTTCGCACCGCGGCTGATATTACGAGCAGCAACTTCAATTAGACCTGGCACTAAATGCACGCGCATCAGCGGTACTTCTTCAGACATGGGGTTTGCAATCCGATATGTGGCGGCGCGATCGCCAATAAATCCCATCTGGTCGATCGTCTCTTGGTTGGTGAAAGGAAAAGTCTGAACTTCAGCAAGTCCACGCGATGCCAGCATCGCAGAGATTGCGCGGCGGCGTTTCTGAGTTGGCGTCAGAGATGCGTGTTTCAGACGCGGTGGCAAGATGGAAGGGATCTTCTCAAAACCAATCATCCGGGCTACTTCTTCAGCTAGATCAGTCTGGGATAATAAGTCAGATCGCCATGACGGTGGAGCAACCGTGAATGTCTTTTCATCCACATTGCAGCCAATAACACGTAGAACTCGAGCAATCTCTTTCGCTGAAACTTCCAGCCCGAGTAGTTTTGGAATAAATGCTGGATCTAATTTTATAACGGGCAAATACTTAGGCTCGCCGGCAACCACGGTTGCTACATGAACGGCAGAGCTATGGGAGGTCAACAACTGTACAAAGCGTGCTGAAGCAAACTCAGCCAGACTTGGGTCAACACTTCTCTCTAAACGTCGCGATGCTTCAGAAGAGAGTTTATGGCGACGAGAGTTCTTAGCCACGCAAAGTGGATCAAAACGAACAGCTTCTAGGGCGATCTCAGTTGTAGTCTCAGAAATTTCCGATGATTGACCACCCATAGTTCCGGCTAACGCCAGAGGTTGAAGATCATCCCAGACCATTAAGTCATCTGGATCTAATTGACGTACCTGGCCATCTAGCGTTGTAAAGGGCTGCGCTTTACCAGCTCGCTTAATAGTTAGCCCACCAGAAATTTTCGCTTTATCAAAAGCGTGTAACGGTTGACCTAGTTCTAACATTACATAGTTGGTTACATCAACAACCAATGAAATGGAGCGCATTCCCATTTTTTCAATTCGTCGGCGCATCCACATCGGAGTCTTCGCATGCTGATCAAAGTTGGAAAGTGTTCGCAGGTAGAAGACTGATGCGCTCGCAGGATCAGCAATCTTTGCGCTAACGCCCTTGCCAGTATCTGCAAAGCTGATCTTGCGCAGCGCATCTACGGGATCTACAAATTTAAGCCCTAAGGAGCCAGCGACTTCGCGAGCGACTCCCCGAATGCTTAGCGCGTAGCCACGATCGGGGTTAACTGCAATGTCAAAGATAGTGTCATTGATTTCAAGCCCAGCAATTGCATCGCTGCCGAGAGCAACATCGCCCTGCGCAAAGACCATAATTCCAGAGTGATCATCGCCAAGTCCAAGTTCGCGCAAAGAGCAGATCATTCCATTAGAAGTTTTGCCATAAGTTTCACGTGCCGCAATCTTAAAATCACCAGGAAGTACCGCACCTGGTAGCGCAGCTACAACTACATCGCCCGCTGCAAAATTTGTAGCGCCACAGATAACGTAGCGAACTTCCTTCTCGCCGCAATCTAGTCCTACATAGCGAATCGGTTTCTTAAATTCGGTGATCTCTTCAATTGATAACACTTTAGCAAATTTCAACGGTCCAGTAAGTCCAGCGCCAGATTCGAATATCTCTTCGACTTCAAAGCCAACGCGGATTAGAGCATCGGAGATTTCTACTGCTGTAACGGTCGATGGAATCTCAACGAATTCACGGAGCCAGGATAAAGGTGCGCGCATTTATAAACCTATTCCGAATTGGCGAGTAAAACGTAGATCGCCTTCAACAATGTCGTGCATATCGGTAACGTTATGGCGCACCATTAACGTGCGCTCGAGTCCCATGCCAAAGGCAAAGCCGCTATAGTTTTCAGTATCGATTCCGCAGGTTTCTAGAACTTTCGGGTTGACCATTCCGCAGCCACCCCATTCAATCCAGCGACCATTGAAAAAGATATCCACCTCTGCGCTTGGCTCTGTAAATGGGAAGAAGGATGGCCGCAGTCGTGTGGTCACATCAGAACCGAACATCGCCTGTGCAAAGTTATCTAGCGTCCCTTTGAGGTGCGCCATTGTGATGCCCTTATCAACTACCAAGCCTTCTACTTGGTGAAAGACCGGGCTATGAGTTGCATCTAACTCATCGGCGCGGAATGTGCGCCCCGGGCAGATCATGTAGATGGGTGGTTCGTGCTCGAGCATCGAACGGATTTGTACTGGAGAGGTCTGAGTACGCAGCACCATTCCAGATTCAACAGGTTCAATATAGAAAGTATCTTGCATGGTGCGGGCGGGATGATCTGCCGGAATGTTTAGGGCATCAAAGTTGAGCCAGCCAGATTCAAGCTCTGGACCCTCCTCCACGCTATAGCCTTGTTCGATAAAGAAATCACTGATCTCATTTTTGATAATCGAAATCGGATGAAGCCCGCCGCGATGGGCGCGATTAACCGGCAGGGTTATATCTACTATCTCATCCAACAAAACTTTCATATCACGCTCTGCCTCTAACTTTGCAGTTGCCCTTTGCAGAGCCGCGGTAATCGCTGCTTTGCCTTCACCGATTATCTTTCCCGCGCTAGCCTTCTCTTGCGCAGCCATGGAGCCAAGGGAGCGATTGGCTAGTGAAATCTCTGCCTTATCACCGAAGTGTGCCAGACGAGCCGTCTTTAACTCATCTAGATCTTTGGCAGATGTAAAGGCCGCTTCGGCAGCGGCGATCCAACGCTTTATATCTGCGGGATTCATGCGGGAATTCTAACCTGCTCCCCTTGTACTATGAGGGATATCTGCTTACTTATGCGAGAGATGAAAGATCACAATCGCTGCAGCGGCTGCAAGATTAAGGCTTTCGGCATTTCCAGACATTGGAATGCTTACCTGCATTACATCAGCGTCGATCAAGGCATCAATACCGCGTGCCTCATTACCAAAGATCGCAACGCAATCAGGGAAATCGTTAATCTCTAAAAGTGACTTACCTGCCTGAGCACTTAGCGCAATCTTCTTAGCTCCAGGAAGCTGATCGGTTAGCTGGCTCAGAGTTATTCCCGTAAAGAGCGGAACATGCCAGAGAGAACCTGCTGTGGCTCTGACTACTTTCGGCGAATACATATCCACACTTCCCGGGGAAACAATCACGGCATCTATGCCCATTGCGTCGGCGGAGCGCAGAATCGTTCCAGCATTTCCCGGATCTTGAATCTCATGCAGATAGATAAATCGTGATTTGCCAGTTGTCTTTAACTTTGTAAAATCATTACCAGCAACTGCACATATTGCAATGATTCCTTGTGGAGTCATTGTCGATGACATCGCTGACATTACCGGCTCACTCACCATGACAACTTCAGCGATAGATAAATCAAGAGCTGCTTGATTTATTCGCCCCTGACCACTTTCAGTGAGATAGACGGTCTTAACGCTAGGGCCTTGCTTTGCCGTAAAAGCCTCACGCGCACATTGCAGACCTTCAGCTATAAATTCTCCGTGAGCTGCTCGCTCTTTATTTCCACGGGATGAGATAAGAGCCCTCACCCGCGCGATATGCGGCGAATGAAGGCTCTCGATCATCTAAGTTGTCGGCGTTAAATTAAGCGCTGACGATGTTCTTGCGTGCTAGATCGACCAGCGTTTTAAATGTCGCTGGATCATTTGTTGCAATATCTGAAAGCACGCGACGGTCAACTTCAAGACCAGAGGCCTTGAGACCTTGGATAAAACGGTTATAGGTCATACCGTTTTCACGAGCCGCAGCGTTAATACGCTGGATCCATAGCTGACGGAAATCGCCCTTCTTATCTTTACGATCATTGAAGGCATAGACCATCGAGTGAGTAACTTGCTCTTTGGCCTTTGTGAAAAGACGAGAACGTTGACCGCGATATCCGCTAGCACGCTCTAAAGTTGTGCGACGCTTCTTAGCAGCGTGAACTCCACGTTTTACTCTCATTTAATTCACACCCCTTACTTAAGACCAAGCATGCGCTTGGCTGTCATGGCTACGGTTGGCTTAGCTGCTTGTTCAGTACTCAAACGTCGAGTTACGCGAGATGATTTACGCTCCAAAAGGTGGCGCTTTCCGGCACGCTCGTGCATGATCTTTCCTGATCCTGTAACGCGAAAAGTCTTCTTCGCACCACTATGGGTCTTCATCTTTGGCATCTATCTTCTCCTGTACTTCCTCGTCTGATAAAAACTATTTACCTGTTAAAACTCTTAAACTTGTTCGGCTTGCGCTGCCTTCTCTTTAGCAGCTCTCGCTGCCTTCTGCTCTGCCACCGCTTCAGTCTTCTTCTTCGTCGGCCCCAGCACCATCGTCATATTTCGTCCCTCTTGTTTAGGAGCGAATTCCACAAAGGCAATCTCTTTCACATCTTCTGCAAGACGTTGCAGGAGTTTGTATCCAAGCTCGGGGCGAGTTTGTTCGCGTCCGCGGAACTTCATCGTTATCTTCACCTTATCGCCACCCTTTAGAAACTTCTCGATTGCGTTACGTTTTGTTTCGTAATCGTGATTTTCGATCTTGGGTGTCAATCGCACTTCCTTAACCACAATGTGGGTTTGGTTCTGACGAGCTTCACGGGCCTTCTGTGCCATTTCGTACTTGTACTTACCGAAGTCCATGATTTTGCATACTGGTGGAGTTGCATCTGGTGCGATCTCTACGAGATCTAAGCCAATGTCATCTGCCATCTGCAGCGCTGCTTCTATATCTACAACTCCTACCTGTTCACCGGTGTGTCCGATGAGGCGAATTTGGGGTGTGCGGATACGCTCATTGATGCGCGGTTCTGTTGTGATTTGTTCTCCTTAGTTGGTTTACAGCCTGTCGTATGACTTTTCTAGCCAGGCTTTATCCGCAAAAATCGCGCACCGCTAAGGAGAGAGATTCATCCGCAGATGATCTAACTCCGACAAACCATCTCGCTCAACTCAAGATCTACGAGGTAGGTGGGAGCGGTGAGCTCCTCTTGCAGTAGCCAAGGCCACTGGTCTAGGGCGTACTTTACCTTTAAGCACCCATCGCGTGCAAACCGCCGTCTACATGGATGATTTCACCGGTAGTTTTGGGAAACCAATCAGAAAGCAGTGCTACCACTGCTTGGGCGGGCGGAACCGGATCGGTGACATCCCAAGCCAAAGGTGAGCGTTCATTCCAGACTTTTTCGAATTCATCAAAACCGGGGATCGATTTGGCCGCCATAGTACGAATTGGGCCAGCAGCAACCAAATTAATGCGAATATTTTCAGGACCTAAATCACGCGCCAAATATCTAGATGTCGATTCCAGGGCCGCTTTAGCAACGCCCATCCAATCATATTTCGGCCAGGCAACTGAGGCATCAAAATCAAGTCCGACTACCGAACCTCCAGATTTAAATAGCGATCGCGTAGCCATTGTCAATGATTTTAAGGAATATGCGGAGACATGCAAAGCGGTGGCAACATCTTCCCATTGTGTATTTAAAAAATTTCCTCCCAGCGCCGCCTCAGGCGCAAAACCAATGGAGTGTACAACGCCATCTAAATGCCGAACATGCTCCTTAACGCGATCTGCCAATGCGTCTAGATGCTCTTGGTTTGTGACATCTAATTCAATGACTGGAGCAGCAACTGGCAGGCGGCCAGAGATTCGGGTTGTCAGACTCATGACTCTTCCATAAGAAGAGAGTAAGACCGTTGCTCCCTGCTCTTGCGCCAACTTGGCGATGTGGAATGCGATTGAGCCATCGGTTAACACACCGGTTACTAAAATATTTTTGCCTTGTAAAATTCCCATATTTAATGTCCCATTCCTAACCCGCCGTCAACTGGAATCAACGCTCCTGTGATGTAGCTGCCCTTTTCCGATGCTATAAATGAGACCACTTCGGCAACCTCATCTGCCGTGCAAAAACGCCCGAGCGGAACGGATTTAGCTATCTCTGTTCTCCGTTTCTCATCTAGCGCAGCAGTCATATCGGTCTCCACAAATCCTGGAGCAATTACATTTGCAGTTATCCCGCGCGAGCCAAGTTCTCGGGAAAATGAGCGCGCCATTCCTAATAGCCCTGATTTGCTGGCGGCATAGTTAACTTGCCCTGCGGCACCAACTCCACCTACAACTGAGCCAATAAAAATTAAGCGACCGCGCTTTAATTTAAGTAGCCCTTTACTTGCCCTGCGGGCGACTCGGAAAGCTCCCGTCAAATTGGCATCGATAACTTCTGCAAAATCGTCATCACTCATTCGAAGCACTAATCCATCTTTTGTGATCCCAGCATTAGCAATAATAATTTCAGGGATACCCCACTTATCTTCAATCTCAGAGAAGCCCGCCGCAACGCTTTCAGTAGAAGTTACATCCATTCTGACTGAGAGAAACTCAGATGGCGCGCTACCTGAGCGATAGGTGATTATCACTTTGTGACCTGCCGCTGATAAGGATTTTGCAATCGCTAAGCCGATTCCGCGATTACCACCTGTTACCAAGGCAATAGCCCTGCTCGCATCTGACATAGGGGAAAACTTACCTTGCTACTTAGGCGTAATACCTGTTTTGGGCTCGCGCGCCATGGTTGGAACCCATACTCTTTGCATGTGCGCGCATCTTTCGGGAGGAAAACTCCCAAAACAACTCCCAAGGGAGATAAGCCCACTGTCTATGACATAACTGCAGCACCTGCCTCTCTTGCGCGCGATCAAGCGGGAAGGCAGCGACGTTACTTTATTTCAATGATGATAAGAACAGTTTGTTTCATATTGACCGTTCTTCTTCCTAGTCCATTCCGCTGGTTCGCTCTAGTTGGTGCGGTAACCCTGCCCTATATCGCGGTGGTCGTTGCAAATGCCGGACGTGAGAGCTTTGCTCCGGGTGAGGGCTTGATGAGCGATAGAGCCAAATCACTCGAATAAATCAAGTGTATAAGTAACTTAAATAAGTAAATCCGATACTTACTCCAAGATAGAATTCCATGATGGCCACTTCTGCAGGCAAGGAACGTGAGCAACGTCAAATTTTAAAGAACTTAGTAGCTTTGATTTTAATTTTAGGTTGCCTATGGGCCTCGCAGTGGCAGTTTCAGCGTGGTATCGATCGCCATGATCGAAACTCCCAAATAAAAGCGCAGCTCCAATTACCTACAATTAGTTTAGACGATGTCGACAGGAATTTAGACGAGTACGAATGGCGTAGCGTCAAAACATCTGGAACCTTCGACACTGGAGAGCAAATTCTCTTAAAGAATCGATACTTCGAAGGCGTATATGGCTATGAGGTATTAACGCGCTTTGAGATGCTAGATGGCCGCATGATCTGGGTTGATCGGGGCTGGGTTAAAGCCGGAAAGGATGCGCTAACGCCCCCAGTGGTTACGGCCGTTCCAGCTGGCCAGGTAGATATACAAGCGCGGCTGCGGCTAGATCGATCACTTCCACAAGGTGCATTCTTTGCACTACCGAGCAACGCTCAGACAATGATTTCGAAATTAAATGCCCAATCTAGTACCGATAGTGAAGGTTTCTATTTGGATCTAATTAACGGCTCAATTGATTTCTTAACACCTGCGGCGCCAGCGCAGGTGCCTGAACTAAGTGATGGTCCACATCTGGCCTATTCATTGCAGTGGATATTCTTTGCGGGGCTAGTTATTTACGGTCGAATTTTAATTAGACGCGGTCAGATCCTGACGGGCAAAGAGCTGCGAGTAGAGCCCGCCAGCGATAACTAAATCTTCGTGTCTTCCTCGTTCACGAATTACTCCCTCATCTAAAACCAGGATTTGATCTGCGCTCATCACCGTGCTTAGGCGATGCGCGATCACAATGCTAGTTCTGCCCTGCAGCGCCTCCGATAAAGCTCTTTGAACTAGCTCTTCATTTTCCGAATCTAAATGAGCGGTAGCTTCATCTAAAATTACAATGCTGGGTGATTTTAAGAGCAAGCGAGCAATAGCCAATCTCTGCTTTTCACCACCTGATAGACGATGACCTCGCTCGCCCACCATAGTTTCCATGCCATTTGGCAGAGATGAAACTAAATCCCAAATCTGCGCGGCTTTGCAGGCTTGCCGCATCTCATCGAAAGTTGCATCCAACTTGGCATAACGTAAATTCTCCGCAATCGTGTCGTGGAACAGGTGAGAATCTTGCATAACCACACCTATTGCACTGCGAAGTGAGGGGATAGATAGATCGCGCAGATCGTTACCATCAATAGTTATGGATCCTGATGTGACGTCGTAGAGACGAGGGATCAGGGCGCTAATCGTTGTTTTTCCGGCCCCTGATGATCCAACTAGCGCCGTGACTGTTCCGGGCGCTACCTCAAAGGAAATACCTTTCAGAATTTCATCACTTTCCTTATTTTCAGGCAGAGATGCTGCCTCTAATGAAGCGATTGAGATCTCCCGCGCATTTGGATAAGCAAATCGCACATCCGTAAACTGAATTCTCGGTTTGGTGGTGGCGAGTGTTACCGAATTTGCTCTCTCTTGCACCATTGGCTCAAGATCTAAGACTTCAAAGACTCGCTCAAAAGAGACCAGGGCGCCCATAACATCGACGCGCACTGTGGCCAATGCGACCAACGGTCCATAAAGACGAGCTAATAAAGTAGTAATTGCGATCAAGCTTCCCACAGTCAACGCACCATCTATAGCGAGTTGTCCCCCGATGCCATAGGCGATCGCGGTAGCTAACGCTGCGATACTGATTAGCGCTATAAAGAAGAAGGTATTTAGCATCGCCATAGATACTCCTAAGTCAGCTACTCTGCGCGCCTTCTTTTTAAATACTGCTGATTCTGAATTCAAATCACCGTAAAGTTTAACGAGCAGAGCTCCCGAAACGTTAAAGCGCTCAGTCATATTTGAGGACATCTCTGCATTGATTTGAAAGGAATCGCGCGTCAAGCCTTGCAACTTGCCGCCAATCCATTTTGTTGGAGCCAGGAATATTGGCAGCAGTAAGAGCGAGGCAACAGTTATCTGCCAGCTAAGTGCCAGCATGGTTGCGACTACCAACAGCAGAGTAAGGGCATTGCTAATTATTCCAGAGAAAGTCGATGTAAAGGCTCGCTGGGCCCCAATAACATCTGAGTTAATTCGCGAAATTAACGCCCCGGTTTGAGTGCGAGTAAAGAAAGCAATCGATTGCTCTTGCACATGGCGAAAGACCTGTGATCGTAAATCGTATATAAGGCCCTCACCAATTTTCGCTGAGATCCAACGGATAACAATGTTAACTATCGCCGTAAGTATTGCTAATAGCGCGACGGCTACCGCCATCGTTGTAACGACCGTACGATCTTTGGGAATGACACCTGAATCTATTAACTCTCGCAAAAGAAGTGGGGTAGCAACGGTTAATACCGCATCAGAAATTAAGCAGATTAGAAAAAAGTAGAAATAGGATTTATAAGGGCCAGCATATGAAAAGATCCGTTTTAGAGTCCCTGGTTTTAATTTCGCTGACTTTACCGATTGATCAGAGCTAAGCGTCCGCAGCGCCATCCAACCTGCATGCATGGACAATTAAGACCCCTATCTAAAAATAATCAGCTAGAGCAAAAATATTAAATTAAACTGTAAATCCCAGCGCACGTAACTGCTCACGGCCATCATCTGAAATCTTATCTGGGCCCCAAGGCGGCATCCATACCCAATTAATTTTCACATCTGCTGTAAGCGGAGCAAGGGCTTGTCTAGTTTGATCCTCTATGACATCTTGCAGTGGGCAAGCAGCCGATGTCAGAGTCATATTCAGCACCGCAATATTATTTTCATCGACCATCACGTCATAAATCAGACCAAGATCAACAACATTAATCCCTAGTTCCGGGTCGACAACATCCTTCATCGCCTCAGTCACATCATCAATAGCGGCAGCCATTTAGAACCTCTCTTCAGACATCATTGTAGTTTAGATTTTCCTTGCCCTTGCACGCTGGCATCTTTGAAGGCCATCCATCCCAGCAAGGCACACTTAATTCGAGCGGGATACTTCGATACACCTGCCAGAGCCACCGCGTCTTCCAAGAGATCCGCGTTACCTGAAAGAGTCCCCTTACTTTGCATCAAAGATACAAATTCATCGAAAATAATATAGGCATCCGTTAAGGACTTGCCGATGAGCAGATCTGAAAGAATTGAAACGCTCGCTTGCGAAATCGAACAACCTACCCCATCCCAAGAGATAGTCGCAATTTCGTTATTAACTATCGTTAAATTTAGATCAATCTCATCACCGCAGGATGGATTCACATGATGGACTTGCGCATCATAATTGAGCAACAATTTCTTGTTTTGTGGATGTTTATAGTGATCAAGGATAACTTCTTGATAAAGATTATCTAACTCCATAATAGATATTCCACTACTCGAAGTATCTCTTAGCATCATTAACCCCTGCAATAAGAGCGTCAACATCAGATTCAGTGTTGTATAAGTAAAAAGAGGCGCGCGTAGTTGCCGGAACACCCATTTTACGAGTGAGTGGCCAGGCGCAATGGTGGCCAGTACGCACCGCTATCCCCGCACTATCTAAGTATTGCCCTAAATCATGTGGATGGATTTTTCCAACAGTAAATGAGATTGCGCTTCCCCGCATCGCCATATTCTTTGGCCCAATAATCTCTAGCGCTGGTATTTCTTGTAGTTTCTCTAGCGCATATTCTGTAATATCTATTTCGTGCTGATGTATTGCATCAATTCCAATAGCAGAAAGATAATTTAACGCCGTACCTAGCCCAACAATCTGCGCCATATTTGGTACACCTGGTTCAAATTTTCGTGGCGCAGGCGCCCATGTTGCATCTGTCATCGTGACTGACTCGATCATAGAACCGCCGAAAAGAAATGGTGGCAACTCTTGCAACAGTTCAGATCTTCCCCAGAGCACACCCACACCCGTCGGGCCAACAGCCTTATGTCCAGAAAAAGCTAGGAAGTCGATCTCCAGCGCTTTGACATCGACCTTCATATGAGGAACAGATTGGCAGGCATCGAGAATGAAAATAGCACCTACCTCGTGAGAGCGTCTGAGAATCTCCTCAAGTGGGTTGATGGTTCCTAAAACATTTGATTGATGAACGAGCGAGACAACCTTGGTTCGCTGCGTTATTACTTGATCTATATCGCTTAGATCTAAGCGTCCATCAGCGTTGACTTCAAACCACTTTAAGGTGGCACCGGTTCGTTTAGCAAGTTGTTGCCAAGGAATAAGATTTGCATGATGTTCCATCTCTGAAACAACAATCTCATCACCGGGCGCTAAGTGGAAACGGTTACCGAGTGGGGAATTTCCAATTGAGTAAGCAAGCAAATTTAAGGATTCGGTGGAATTCTTCGTGAAAATGATTTCATCCGTATCAGCATTAAGGAAATTAGCTACGACTACTCGAGCCGACTCCAGCGCCTCAGTGGATTCTTCTGCCAACTGATGGGCGCCGCGATGGGCTGCGGCATTATGCATCCTGTAGAAATTACTTTCAGAATCAATGACTACATTAGGTTTCTGACTAGTTGCGCCACTATCTAAATAGATCAATCTCTTACCGTCACGAATAGACCGATCAAAGATCGGAAAATCAGCTCGGATTAGCTCGGGGTTAAATGCCATATCTAATTATGCGCTGACGTACTCCGCATAACCATTCGCTTCTAGCTTGTCAGCTAACTCTGGACCACCCTCTTCGACAACTTTGCCATTGGCAAAGACATGTACAAAATCTGGCTCTATATATCGCAGGATGCGGGTGTAGTGAGTAATAAGAAGAACGCCAATATTATTGGCCTCCTTCGCGCGATTTACTCCTTCAGAAACAACACGCAACGCATCCACATCAAGACCTGAATCTGTTTCGTCGAGAATCGCAATCTTTGGCTTAAGTAGCTCTAATTGCATGATCTCGTGACGCTTCTTCTCTCCTCCAGAAAAACCTTCGTTAACATTACGTTGGGCAAATGAGGGATCCATATTTAGAGCCTCCATAGCTTCTTTAACTTCGCCCACCCAAGTACGTAACTTAGGAGCTTCTCCCCGTAAAGCGGTGGCAGCAGTACGCAAAAAGTTAGATACTGAAACACCTGGTACCTCTACTGGATATTGCATCGCCAGAAAAAGGCCCGCCTTAGCTCGTTCATCAACGGTCATCTCAAGCACATCTGCACCATCTAGCGTGAGCGTTCCGCCGGTGATTTCATACTTTGGATGTCCCGCAATTGAGTATGCCAACGTGGATTTTCCTGAACCATTTGGCCCCATAATCGCGTGCGTCTCACCAGATTTTATAGTTAGGTCAACGCCCTTGAGAATTTCAACTGCTCCATTTTCAGTATTTACTGAAACCTTTAATCCACGGATCTCTAATGTGCTCATCAAACTACCTCGTTACGCATCTACCGTGACGGAGTCTCCGTCGACGCTTACTGAATAAACTTTTATCGGTGCAACCGCAGGCGGAGTTATCGCCTGGCCGGTGCGGAGATCAAATTCGGCTCCATGGAGCCAACATTCAATCTTGTAGTCAGTTACTTCGCCTTCTGAGAGAGATGCCTCTGCATGCGAGCAGGTGTCGGCCACGGCAAAGACATCATCACCGATACGAGTGACGCAGATCGACTCTCCTTCTTTCTCAATTTTTATTGGTTGACCAGAGACCATGGCAGAAAGAGATAAATCGCTCAATTAAGCACCAGCCCTAGCTAATTCATTATCAATTCGATCCATTAACCGTGTTTGAATCTCATCTTGACCAATTTCAGAGATGATTTCATTAAAGAAGCCACGCACTACTAAGCGGCGAGCATCGGCCATATTTATCCCACGAGACATCAAGTAGAAAAGTTGTTCATCATCGAAGCGGCCCGTCGTACTGGCGTGACCTGCACCTACGATCTCCCCAGTTTCGATCTCTAGGTTTGGAACTGAGTCCGCACGCGCTCCATCAGAGAGTAAAAGATTTCTATTTAATTCGTAAGTATCTGTACCTTCAGCTGCTGCTCTGATAAATACATCACCGATCCAAACGGTATGGGCTTGATCTCCAGCAAGAGCACCTTTGTAATTCACACGCGACTTGGCATTGGCCACTTTATGGTCGACAAACATTCTATGTTCAAAGAATTGCCCTGATGTTGCGAAGTAAACCCCAAGTAGTTCACATGAGGCACCAGGGCCTGCAAATTCAACTGTCGGAAGCAACCGCACCAATGATCCACCGATCGTCACAATTATCGATTTGAAGGTGGCATCGCGGTCTACTACAGCGTGTTGGCGTCCTGCGTGGATAGCATGAGGATCCCATTCTTGGAGTGAGACCAAGGTCAGGCTGGCGCCAGGTGCTACTGAAATTTCTATATCTTCTGCCAGGTGAGTATCACCAGTATTTTCAATAATTACAGTTGCCTTTGCATGGTTACCAACGCGAATTTGAACTCGCGAAAATTCTGCGCTATCTAACGAGCCGAAATCTCTTTTTAAGAATATTGGTTCTGAAATCTCTGCGTTTGCAGCAATATCAAGCACCATAACTTCTTGAGCAAATTCACGAATTCGCGCGACGACTACATCATCTGTCTCAGAAATCGTCGGCGCTTGTGAAGCGGGAAGGCTTGAAAAAGTTACACCTGCTGGTGCAACTCCATTTAGCGAGAGCGAATGTCGGCTATCAATAACCGCTGAGCCATCGTGCATACCACCTAAGCGTTTGAGCGGAGTAAAGCGCCAGGCCTCTTCCCGTCCCGTAGGTGTTAAGTAATTAGTAGCAAGGGTAGTCATTAACCGACTGCACCTTCCATCTGAAGTTCAATTAGTCGGTTTAGCTCTAGCGCATATTCCATAGGTAGCTCGCGTGCGATCGGTTCGATGAAACCGCGAACGATCATAGCCATGGCCTCATCTTCAGTTAGACCGCGTGACATTAAATAGAATAACTGGTCATCGCTAATTTTAGAGACGGTCGCTTCATGGCCCATTGATACGTCATCTTCGCGGATATCAACATAAGGGTATGTATCAGAACGAGAAATCGTGTCAACTAAAAGTGCATCACATTTGACAGTGCTCTTTGAGTGATGAGCTCCTTCTTGTACTTGCACGAGACCACGATAAGAAGTTCGACCTCCACCGCGCGCAACAGATTTCGAAATAACAGATGAAGATGTGTAAGGAGCAGCGTGCACCATCTTCGCACCAGAATCTTGATGTTGCCCTGCACCAGCAAAAGCTAGCGAGAGAGTCTCACCCTTGGCGTGTGGACCCATCAACATTACCGCTGGATATTTCATAGTTACTTTAGAACCGATATTTCCATCGACCCATTCCATGGTCGCACCTTCAGCACAGGTAGCGCGCTTGGTTACCAAGTTATAGACGTTATTAGACCAATTCTGAATAGTAGTGTAACGAACGCGTGCACCCTTTTTGACAATGATTTCTACTACCGCTGAGTGAAGTGAATCTGATTTATAAATTGGTGCGGTGCAACCTTCTACATAGTGAATATAGGAATCTTCGTCAGCAATAATTAATGTACGCTCAAACTGTCCCATATTTTCAGTATTGATACGGAAGTAAGCTTGAAGCGGAATATCAACATGTACGCCTTTTGGTACATAGATGAATGAACCACCTGACCATGCTGCGGTATTTAGCGCGGCAAACTTGTTATCGCCAACTGGAATAACAGATGCAAAGTACTCTTTAAATAGCTCTGGGTGCTGCTTTAAACCAGAGTCAGTATCTAGAAAGATAACTCCTTGCTTCTCTAGATCTTCGCGAATCGAGTGATAGACAACTTCGGATTCATACTGAGCCGCAACTCCAGAAACTAAACGCTGCTTCTCTGCTTCGGGAATTCCTAAACGGTCATACGTATTTTTAATCTCATCCGGTAGGTCATCCCAAGTGGTTGCCTGCTTCTCGGTTGAACGTACAAAGTATTTAATGGTGTCAAAGAAGATACCGCTTAGGTCTGAGCCCCAAGAAGGCATGGGCTTCTTTTCGAAGAGCGATAGGCCTTTCAAGCGCATATCGAGCATCCACTGCGGCTCGCTCTTCTTGGAAGAGATATCACGAACTACTTCTTCATTGATGCCTCGGCGTGAATTCGCACCCGCATCATTACCATCAGACCAGCCATATTCGTAATTTCCAAGACCTTCGAGTTCAGGATGTGCAGTTGTCATTAGCGCGCCTTTCCGGCAGTAAGTGATTCTCTATTTTTTATATTACTTTTATTTGGTATGTAAGTGGTGCAGACGCCATCACCGTGTGCGATGGTAGCCAGTCTTTGAACATGAGTTCCGAGTATGCGAGAGAAGGCTTCAGTTTCGGCTTCGCAAAGTTGTGGAAATTCCGCGGCGACATGTGCGATTGGGCAATGGTGCTGACAGAGTTCTTCACCAGCACCACGTGAGCCCGCACTTGCCGCATAACCCTGTTCGGTTAAGAAATTTGCCAGCGCGCCTAATTTATCGGCGCTCTTAGCAATAGATTTTTTCGCCTTACGTTCGATATCGTCTGCACGAGATTGCGCAAATGCTGCAATTAAATGTTCTCCCGATTGCAGCGACATAAATTTCAGCGCTGCCACTGCAAGATCATCATATGAGTGCTCGAACTGCTCTCGCCCAGAATCAGTCATTACGAAAACTTTCGATGGCCGGCCCCGGCCGCGAGCTGGCATTACACGGGGATCGCGTGCCTGCAGAATTTCATCAGCGACCAGAAGATCTAAATGTCTGCGAATTCCTGCTGGCGTCAATCCCAAACGCTCTCCGAGCGCAGCCGCAGTTGATGGGCCATTTTCTAATATGGAACGAGCCACCGCATCGCGGGTACGTAGATCATCACCATTTCTGCCCCGCGCTGGCTGATTGATTTTCACAACACTATTGTGTCTTAATTCGCACCAGCTTTCCACTCAGGAGGATGCGTTATAGGTCATAGGCTAGGACTATGAAATTCCGGCGCTTCTTATATGGCCTCCTACTGACTCTGCAGGCGGGGCTTGTCGTTACGGGGGGCGCTGTTCGCTTAACTGGCTCCGGGCTGGGATGTCCCACTTGGCCCGAATGTACCCCCGGTTCATATACGCCAGTGCCCCATCAAGCAGAGGGCGTACTTAATTCTTGGATTGAATTCGGAAATCGCCTGCTCACCTTTGCGCTCTTCTTCGCTGCTATTGCGGTAGTGATCCATGTACTAAAAACTGGCCGGCGCGATCTGCGGCTGCTCGCGCTAGGTCAAGTTCTTGGAATTCTTGGGCAAGGTGTACTCGGTGGCATAACAGTCCTTACCGATTTACATCCTCTGCCCGTTGCCGGACATCTGCTTCTCTCTATGCTCTTAATAGCTGCAGCGGCATCTTTATACCAGCGCAGAAATGAAACTTTTGCGACAATGATTATCTCTGATTCGTTAACGCGCAATCTCGCCAGAGCACATATATCTCTTACCTTCGTAGTTTTAGTTTTGGGAACGCTAGTCACTGGCAGCGGTCCTCATGCTGGCGATGAACAGGCTCAACGCTTTGGTTTTGATATCAGAACGATGGCCTGGCTCCATGCCGATGCAGTAATTGCTCTCTTGGGCTTAACACTGGCTTTATATATTGCAGCTCGCGCCAATCGAGAATATTTGCGCTCCATAAGAACCTTCACTTTAATTGCACTGGCCCAAGGTGGAATCGGTTACCTGCAGTATTTTCTAGGTGTACCCGAACTATTGGTTGCAGCCCATTTATTGGGAGCAACGCTGGTATGGATTTCAGCCTGGCGCGTGCGCTTGGCAATAAACTACTCCCCTAGTGCAAAATCGGACCACTGATAGAGAGAGCAGATAGTGACTTCAAAAAATAAGAGCGTTACTTTAAGTGGTTGGACCAATTTAGATGACCGGGCTGTTGCACATGCTCGCGCACTGGCTATGGATGCTGTACAGAAGGCGGGCCATGGTCACCCGGGGACTGCGATGTCGCTGGCACCTGTTGCATACAATCTTTTTCAGCGCCATCTAGTTCATGATCCAGCCGATCCGCATTGGTTAGGGCGCGATCGCTTTGTTCTATCTTGCGGACATTCATCACTAACCCTTTATATCCAATTATTTTTCAGTGGTTATGGTTTAGAGCTAGATGATCTAAAGGCATTTCGTACTTGGAATTCACTAACTCCAGGGCATCCTGAATATGGGCACACCGCTGGTGTTGAGATGACTACTGGTCCGCTCGGTGCCGGTGTGGCGACTGCAGTCGGTATGGCGATGGCGGCGCGATATGAACGCGGCCTTTTAGATCCTAGTGCTCCAGAAAATGAATCGGTATTTGATCACACAATTTGGGTCATCTGTTCTGACGGTGATTTACAAGAAGGCGTTAGTGGTGAGGCATCTTCACTTGCTGGTACACAACAACTAGGCAATTTAAAGATGATCTATGACGATAATCGAATTTCGATTGAGGGAGATACCCACCTGGCATTTACTGAAGATGTTTCGGCCCGTTATCGCGCTTACGGCTGGCAGGTAATTGAGGTGGCTGCTGGTTCAGATGGCAACGTGGATCTGCCCAGCTTAGATGCCGCAATGATTGCTGCGAAAGCAGACAATACGCGACCAACTCTAATTCGTATGAAATCAGTGATCGCTTGGCCAGCGCCTAATGCCCGTCACACTGCAGAGTCACATGGTTCAGCGCTCGGCGCCGATGAGATCGCTGCAACTAAGAAATTACTTGGGTTAGATCCGCAAGTTCACTTTGCAATGCCAACTGATCTGCTAACCCACGTACGCGCAGTTAAAGAACGCGCTGCAACAGTACGTGGTGAATGGAATCTGCGTTTAGCAAAATGGGAGCAAACCAATCCTGAGAAAGCAACTCTTCTCAAGCGTTTAGTAAAGAGAGATCTTCCAGAAAATTGGAGCCGCGATCTACCGATATTTGAAACTGGAAAAGAAGTCGCAACGCGTAAAGCATCAGGTGATGTCATCGCTGCAATTGCAAAAGTACTTCCCGAGTTTTGGGGTGGATCAGCTGACTTAGCAGGTAGTAATAACACTGTCATAGCTGGTACAGGTTCATTCCTGCCCGCAAGTAGCGCCATACCTGGCGCCAATCCATACGGACGGATGATTCACTTCGGCATCCGCGAACATGCAATGGGATCTATTTTAAATGGAATTGCGCTACACGGACTCTCGCGCGCTTTCGGTGGAACATTTGCTGTTTTCAGTGATTACATGCGACCTGCAGTTCGTTTAGCGGCAATAATGGATTTGCCTTCCATATTTATCTGGAGCCACGATTCAATCGGATTGGGCGAAGATGGGCCGACTCATCAACCAATTGAACACTTAGCTGCGCTACGTGCAATTCCCAATTTCGCAGTTGTACGTCCGGCCGATGCTAATGAAGTTCGTGAAGCATGGAAAAAGATTTTGATTAACGCTAAACCCGTTGGCTTACTACTCTCTCGTCAGAACTTACCTGTGATTGATCGTGGAGACTACGCTGGCGCTACCTTGGTAGAAAAAGGTGCCTACATTCTTCAAGAAGCCTCCTCTACCCCAAAGGTAATCTTGATCGCTACTGGCTCGGAAGTTTCGATCGCACTTGCGGTACAAAAGCTCTTGGAAAAGGAGGCTATCCCAACCCGAGTTGTAAGTGCACCGTGCTTAGAGTGGTTCGATCAGGAAAAAAGCCAATACCGCGAGAGTGTAATCTCTTCATCTGGTGCGCTACGAGTAAGTATTGAAGCGGGTATTGCGCAAGGCTGGCATAAATATGTAGGTGACTCGGGGATCTCAATCTCACTTGAGCACTATGGGGCATCTGCATCTGCCACTAAATTATTTGCGGAGTTTGGCTTTGACCCAGAATCCATAGTTAAGAAAATCCGAACGGCTCTTAATTGAACTACATAGCAAATTGCAAATTTAAATGATTGAAATCAGTGGAGATGCGCTTAGTAAACTCGATCGCAGTGATGATCAGTATCGTGAGCTGCGCGATGCTCACCCACGCATTGCTGCCAAAGACTCCACGTTGTGGGGACCGGCAGCGGCGGCTGAGGCAGCCCATCGCCTTAACTGGGTAGAGCTCGATGAGACCTCTCGGCAATTACTGCCGATTCTAGATGCGCTAACTGCAAAATTTAGAGGCGAGAGAGATTTAGTTCTCTGCGGGATGGGTGGCTCATCCCTAGCGCCCGAGGTAATCGCCCGAACATTTAGCCGCCCCATATTTATACTCGATTCGACCGATCCAGATTATATTTCCAACGCGCTACAAGGAGATCCCAAAAAACTTCTTGTAATCGTCAGTTCTAAATCTGGATCTACTATCGAGACTGCTTCACAGCGCACCTTCTTCGTAGATTATTTGGAAAAAGCTGGCCTTAATCCAACTGCGCATATGATCATGGTGACCGATCCAGATTCACCACTAGATATATCGGCTAGAAAGTCCGGTTTCACTGTTGTAAATGCCGATCCTCAAGTGGGCGGCAGATTTAGCGCCCTGACTGCATTTGGGCTAACTCCAGCTGCGCTAATGGGGATCGACGTATCAGTTTTACTAGACCAAGCCAGCGATTGCAAAAACCAACTGTTAACGCAACCAGAGGTCGCAATAGATGTTGCTTATCTTATATTGACACAAGCAGAGCAATTTCTTGCTTTCACAGATGCAGGATCTGCTTACCCGGGGCTATCCGATTGGATAGAGCAATTAATTGCGGAATCCACTGGAAAAGCAGAGCGCGGTAGGTTGCCAGTTGTTACTCAAGGTTTTAGCGAAGCGCAATCGGCCGGCGTATTTTCTATATCTTTTGCACCCGGTGCACAGCTTGTTGTATCCGGCGAACTTGGCGAACAGTTCTTATTCTGGGAGTGGGTCAGCGCACTACTATGCGTGGCGCTGAAGGTTGACCCATTTAACCAACCAAATGTTACTGAAGCTAAAGTTGCCACAGCTACTATCTTGCGTGAATGGAAAAATGAATTGCCGGTGCTTCAGCCTGAATCTACTGTTGGCGAAGTTGAAATATTCGGGGCGGGAAATACCATCCGGGCTGCGCTGAAGAATTTAATGGCGATGACAGATGCTGATGGATACATCGCAATTATGGCATACCTAGACCGACGTAATAATTTAGATATAACCCAATTGCGAACGATTCTCTCTGACAAGTCAGGACGTCCAGTAAGTTTTGGGTGGGGTCCACGCTTTCTACATTCAACAGGGCAGTTTCATAAAGGCGGTCAACAAAATGGATCTTTTCTACAAATCACCGGTGTCGCATCAGAGAATTATTTAATTCCCGATAGTGGTTTGGATTTTAGAACGTTGCTAATGGCCCAAGTTTTAGGAGATGCCCAGGCACTCTCGGCAAGAAAATACCCGCTACTGCGATTAAACCTATTAAATCGAAGTGCGGGCATCTCAGAAATACTAAACGCTGCTAAAGCGCTCTAACTATTCATCATCTCCACGTAATTTACGGAGCGCACCTTCGAGAATGCTTGCGCCCTCCGTATCTGTGCGACGTTCCTTAACATATGCCAAGTGAGTCTTATATGGAATATTTACAACTGCCTTAGGTGGATTATTCCGATCGCGACCTGCAGGTAATCCGCACTTTGGGCAATCCCATTCTGCGGGAATAATTACCGTCTCTTCAACTGCAAATGAGGGACGAACTTCATGTCCGTTGCTGCACCAATAAGAGACTGTGGCGCGTTCAATCTGATCTCCGCGTTCTGCCTCGCCCATTGGGCCAGCTCCGACACGGCTTCCGCGAATTGCACTTGCCATTTTTTAACCCTTCAAAACAAGACTAAGTCCGACAACGCCACCAAACCAGATACCACCAACGACGATTGTGATCCGATCAAGATTGCGTTCTACAACAGATGATCCGCCGTAGTTGGATGAAACTCCGCCACCGAAAAGATCAGACAAGCCTGAACCTTTTCCCTTATGTAAGAGCACGAGCAAGATCATTACGATACTTGTGATTATTAATAAGATTGAGAGCGCTAAAGCCACGATGTAAAACTCCTAAATCGGTAGAGCGTAAGGATACTAGATTAATTTTGCGTCTTAGGCGCTTTCGCCAAGGTAGAACTTGGCTATCTTGGCCAACTCCTCGGGATCTAGGCTCGCTCCCCCGATCAGCGCACCATCAACATCGCCCTGTTTCATGATCTCGAGGATATTTGCCGACTTTACCGAACCACCATAGAGAATGCGCATATTTGCCGCAATCTCGGCAGAACCAATTGATTCAACCTCCTCGCGGATAGCAGCACATACTTCTTGAGCATCTTCAGGGGTTGCAGTCTTCCCGGTGCCGATTGCCCAGACTGGTTCATAGGCGATCACAATTTTCTTCAACTCTGGTTTCGATAGTCCCTCAAGGCCGCCTCGAATCTGACGTATGACATGAGATACATGAGCACCTGATTCACGAATTGCCAACTCTTCTCCTACACAGAAGATCGGAGTTAATTCATTCGCCAGCGCCGCTTTAACTTTACGGTTAACCAGTGCATCATCTTCACGATGTATTGCGCGCCGTTCAGAGTGTCCGACGACTACAAATGTACATCCCAATTTAGCCAACATTGCACCAGAGATATCTCCGGTGAAGGCACCACTTAACTCTGGCGAAATATCTTGTGCGCCATAGAGCAGACGCAGGCGGTCGCCATCAATTAATGTCTGAATAGAGCGAATATCTGTGAAGGGAGGAATGATTGCGACATCAACTGCGTCATAATCTTTATCACCTAGTGAGTAGACCAGCTTCTGTGCGACCGCAATCGCCTCAAGGTGATTGAGATTCATCTTCCAATTGCCTGCCATTAACGGCTTACGCATTTACTACTCCCTTTTCCCTTTTATCCAATTTAAAATCAGTATCTAAAAGTTACCCTGTAGTTACTCTATAACTTACCTATAAATACTCTATAACCCCAATACAGTAAGACCGGGTAGCTCTTTGCCTTCTAAATATTCAAGTGATGCTCCCCCGCCAGTAGAGATATAGCCAAAATCATCATCTGCAAAACCCAGCGCTCGCACTGCAGCGGCCGAATCGCCGCCACCAACGACTGATATCCCAGTTACCTGCGTCAGCGCCTGCGCCACCACCTTTGTGCCATTGGCAAATGCTGGGAATTCAAAGACACCCATTGGTCCATTCCAAAAAACTGTTTTACAAGATTTAATGGCACCAGCAAATGCCAAAGCAGAATCTGGTCCAATATCTAATCCAATCTGATCGGATGGAATTTGATCTGCGCTGACTATGGTGGCTGCGGAATCGGATGCGAATTTGGCTGCCACCACAATATCCGTTGGAAGAACCAATTTAACTCCCAGGTCGGCGGCCTCTTTGATTAAGCCCCGCACTTTCTCAAGTAGATCCTGCTCTACTAGCGAATTTCCAATTTCGTTTCCTTGTGCGGCAAGAAATGTAAATACCATGCCGCCACCAATTGCCATCACATCAACCTTGCTTAAGAGGTTTGAGATGACGCCTATCTTGTCTGAAACTTTCGCACCACCTAGAACAACGCCATATGGTCGCTCCGGATTTTGGGTTAGCCTCTTTAGAACTTCTACTTCAGCAGCGACTAAAATTCCCGCTGCATGAGGTAGAAGCGTTGGTAGGTCAAAGACTGATGCATGCTTACGGTGAACTGCGCCAAAACCGTCGCCTACATATAAATCAGCCAATCCGGCTAGCTCTTTAGCAAATCGCAAACGCTCTTGGTCATCTTTGGAAGTTTCTGCAGCGGAGAATCGAATATTTTCTAGTAAGAGAATCTGGCCCGCTTTTAAATCTTGAGCTTGGCTACTTACCTTCTCTCCAACAACTGCGCCAGCGAATTGAACTTCAACTCCCAAAAGCTCTGCTAAGCGATCTGCCACCGGCGCCAAAGATAGTTCAGCTTTCGCCTCACCCTTAGGACGACCTAGATGTGCTGCAATAACTAGGCTGGCACCGCCTGATAGCAGCGCATTTATTGTTGGCAACGATGCGCGTATCCGTCCATCATCGCTAATGTGCCCATCTTGTAATGGAACATTAAGATCACAACGCAGGAATACGCGCTTTCCTTTAACATCTAGTTTCGCTAGAGATATTTTCGCTAGAGAAGAGGTTGCAGCTCCTACCATCTAAATTAAAGTGACTTTCCGACAAAACCTACTAAGTCAACTAGGCGGTTGGAATAGCCCCACTCGTTGTCATACCAGCCAACAATTTTCACTTGGTTACCAATTACCTTGGTTAGACCTGAATCGAAGATACATGATGAAGGATCTGTCACGATATCTGAGGAGACAATTGGATCTTCAGTGTAAGAAAGGTATCCCTTGAGCGCTCCATTAGCTGCAGCCTTCATAGCAGCATTGATCTCTGCCACAGTTGCCTCTTTAGCAAGTTCCACAGTTAAATCTGTTGCAGATCCGGTCGGAACTGGAACACGCATTGCATATCCATCAAGTTTTCCTTTAAGTTCTGGCAGCACTAGCGAGATCGCCTTTGCAGCGCCTGTAGATGTCGGAATCATATTTGTGGCAGCTGCGCGCGCGCGTCGCAGATCTTTATGTGGGAAATCAAGAATTACCTGATCGTTGGTATAGGCATGGATGGTAGTCATCAACCCTTTAACGATCCCCCAATTATCTTGGAGCACCTTTGCCATTGGCGCTAAGCAGTTAGTCGTACAAGAAGCGTTAGAGATCACGTGATGGTTGCTAGGATCATATTTTTCGTGGTTTACGCCCATCACGATAGTTATATCTTCATCAGATGCTGGTGCGGAAATAATTACCTTCTTAGCTCCAGCTGTGATGTGTTTCTTAGCATCGGCCGCCTTTGTAAAATGTCCTGTGGACTCAATGACAATATCTGCCTTAACTTTTCCCCAAGATAGGTTTGCTGGATCACGATCTGCAAAAACCGCAATTGTCTTTCCGCCAACGGTAATTGTGTCTTCAGTGTGGCTTACCTCTAGCCCAAGGCGGCCCAAGATCGAGTCATACTTGAGAAGGTGGGTCAGAGTTGCATTATCGGTAAGGTCATTGATAGCTACGATATTAATTTCAGGGTTGGTAAGTGCGGCGCGAAAGAAGTTACGGCCAATTCGTCCAAATCCATTGATTCCAACATTAATCATGTAAAACCTCGCTCTAGAAGTGTTAGGACCCGGCGCTTAGTTAATTCGCTTAAATTAACGAGATCCGCCATAGGTGTACGGCAAAGAATCTGCCACAACTTTGGGGTCGTGGCTAACCTTACCAGTTGGCAGGAATTACCAACACGTAGCCGAAATCTGAGAGGCGATACTGCCTTTAATTTAATAAATCGGGCGATAGTCCCGCTTCAGTATCAGGAATTCCGAGATCGGCGGCGCGCTTATCAGCCATCGCCAAGAGGCGGCGAATTCGTCCCGCGATTGCATCTTTTGTCATGGGCGGTGTAGCTAGTGAACCAAGTTCTTCCAAACTTGCTTGTCCATGGCTAATTCTTAACTCACCAGCCTCTTTTAAATGTTCCGGTATCTGTGGTCCTAAAATTTCCATGGCCCGGGCAACTCGAGCTGCTGCAGCAACTGCAGCGCGAGCGGAACGACGTAAATTTGCATCATCAAAATTTGCTAGGCGATTAGCAGTTGCCCGAACTTCGCGGCGCATACGGCGTTCCTCCCAGGCCAATACGCTCTCATGCGCACCGAGGCGAGTTAGCAGGACACCGATAGCATCACCGTCACGAATTACAACGCGATCTACCCCGCGAACTTCGCGCGCCTTAGCGGTAATACCTAATCGACGGGCAGCACCTACTAAGGCGAGAGCGGCCTCGGGGCCAGGACAAGTTATTTCAAGTGACGATGATCTGCCCGGCTCGGTAAGGGAACCATGTGCAATGAATGCGCCACGCCACGCCGCTTCCGCATCACAGATATTGGCAGCTACTACCTGTGGAGGTAGGCCGCGCACTGGGCGGCCATTGCTATCGATTAAACCTGTTTGGCGAGCTAGCGCATCGCCGGCTTCGATTACCCGAACTACATAGCGACTTCCTTTGCGTAGTCCACTCGAAGAGAGAACCGCTAGATCACTATCGTGGCCATATATGTCAGCTATATTCTTTTTAAGGCGGCGCGCACTCTGCGAGGTATCTAGTTCGACTTCGATAACCACTTTGCCTGTTGCAATATGAAGACCGCCAGCAAAGCGAAGTAGCGATGATACTTCAGCTTTGCGGCAACAAGGTTTGGTAACTGAGAGACGACTTAACTCATCTTTGACTGCTTCTGTCATTGCCATGTACCTATCCAAGCAGGAATTGGCTCACTTTGTGGCCCAAAAGAGAGATCAATTTTTAAAATCAAGTTAAATGAAGCAGTTTGATCACCGATATTTGTGACGAGAAACTCTCCACCTCTACTTGAAAGATTATTGTGGATCCAATTTTCCGGCCTTGCCAAGCTTTCATTACTTATTCGCGACCTACATCGCGGTGAGTGGCATGTGCAGATATCTCTACTTCAATTTTTGCACTGCAAAGTTGCTTGGCAATCTCCTCAGATACTGCGACGCTGCGATGCTTGCCACCTGTACAACCAATAGCGATAGTCACATATTTCTTACCTTCGCGCAGGTATCCAGGGAGCATCTGGCCGATGACTGCGACATAACTTTTTACGAAATCTGCGACTCCTTCACTACCTAGAACTTGCTTGGCAACTTGATCTGTTAAACCAGTCAGTGGCCGGAGCTCGGGGATCCAATGAGGATTTGGTATAAATCTGCAATCCAAAACCAAGTCGGAATCGACCGGAATGCCGTACTTGTAACCAAATGATAGGACGTTGATGCGAATTGCACTTAGCATTCCCGACGAGAATATTTCGCCAACTCTCTTATCTAATTGATGTACATTCAGATTGGTAGTGTCGATTACTACATCGGACTGAGACCGCAACTCTTCCAGTTTGGCGCGCTCGCGCGCTATTCCGTCAACTATACGATCTGGCCCTTGTAGCGGATGAGGTCTGCGTGTGGATTCAAAACGCTGCACTAGCGATTGATCGGTGGCATCTAGAAAGAGTAATCGAAATTTCACATCACTACTCTTCAATGTGGCTAATGATTGATTAAGTGCATCAAAGAATTTTCCACCCCGCACATCAGCGACAACTGCCAGGGCGCTAATCTCAGAGGAATCTGCTTGTTTAGCTAAATCCGGTAGTAACGCAGGGGGCAAGTTGTCTACTACATACCAACCTAGATCTTCTAGCGCATGCGCAACTGTAGAACGGCCAGCACCTGACATACCGGTAACGATTAATAACTCTTGGGTTGCCATGGTTACATTCTGCCTGCTCTGTCAAGTATTTCTCAATTTTCTAGCTGATTTCACCAGTCTGCATATCCACTGCATGGATCTCCGCGGCTACATCCGCTGTTTGTAGATGTGAATATATGATCTCAGCAATTTTTGCTCCTATACCTGGGGTCATGGCTAAATCAGGCAAAGATGCTTTACGAAGCGCCGCCACGGAACCAAAACGCTCGAGTAGCGCAGTACGACGGGCTTGTCCCATCTGCGGGATCTCATCGAGTATTGATTCCAGCATGACTTTCGACCGGCGTGAGCGATGAAAAGTTATGGCAAAACGATGTGCTTCATCGCGAATGCGCTGTAATAGATACATTCCTTCACTAGTCCTAGGCAGAATTATCGGATCCTGTTCTCCTGGGAGCCAAACTTCCTCTAACCGCTTAGCTAGGCCACAGAGGGCGATGTCAGTTATTCCCAATTCACTTAGAGCTCGAACTGCTGCAGCAACTTGTGGTGCTCCGCCATCTACGACAATTAATTGCGGTGGATAAGAGAATTTACTCAATTTGCCACCAATCGCTGCGATGTCACGTTCGTCAGCGGCTTTATCGTTCAAATATCGTTTCATGCGACGGGTAATCACCTGGTGCATCGCTCGAGTGTCATCTGTTGCCTCTTTGGTATCAATTATAAATCTGCGGTACTCGCTCTTCTTAGCCATACCATCCTCGAATACCACCATCGAGGCTACTACCGATGTGCCGGATATATTGGAAATATCAAAACATTCAATACGTAACGGGGTTCGGCTCAGATCTAGCTGCTCTTCAATTTCTAGCAGCGCCTTCCCGCTTACTGCGGCATCACTTGCTCTCTTGCTCAAAAATTGAATTAGCGCATAGTGTGCATTGCGATCGACAGTCTGCAGTAACTCAACCTTCTCGCCACGCTGTGGCACCTTTATGGAAACGCTAGCTCCACGTAAGTTAGATAACCAAGCTTGCAGAGTTTCTAGATCAACCGGAGCTCGATTGAGAAATATCTCATTTGGGATATCTGTCGCCAGGGCGCTGTTATAGATAGAAAAGAGGAGTGAAGCAACTTGATCATCATCTTCCAGGGCACGCTCTTGATCGACTATCCAAGAACGTGAACCTTTAATAGAGCCGCGACGAACTATAAAGATTGAACCTGCTGCATGGAGACCCTCCTCATGAATTGAGATGAAATCGCCATCTAAATCATCAGAGAGATTGCCCTGTGTTGAGCGTTGCGCCTTTTCAAAGGATTCGATTTGATCGCGAATACGGCCAGCTCTTTCAAATTCTTCCCTCTCAGATGCTGCATCCATTTCAAGACGTAAGTTAGGCAAGATATCTTCCATTCCAGATTCCATGAAACTATCGAGCTTTACCGCAATCTCACGATGTTCCTCGGGCGTTACCCAGCCAACACATGGCGCGGCACACTTTCCAATATCTCCAAGTAAGCATTGTCGTTTGGATCGTTTAGCGCGCTGAAAATTTCCTTCGCTACAGGAACGAACCGGGAAAACCTTGAGAAGTACTTCGTAGGTATTGCGCAACGCCCAGGCATTTGTATATGGACCGAAATATTTAAGACCAGGCCGCTTCTCCTTGCGAGTGATGAAGATTCGCGGAAACTCATCCTGGAGTGAGATAGCTAAATATGGATAAGACTTATCATCTTTAAACTGCACGTTATAAGTGGGCTGGTACTGCTTAATCCAAGAGAATTCCAAAGCAAGTGCCTCAAGTTCGGTCCCGACGATCGTCCAATCAACTCGGACTGCTTCATTGACCATACGATTTGTTTTGCGCGTCAAATTCGCACCAAAATAAGTGGTTAATCGGTTCTTCAGATTCTTCGCTTTGCCAACATAAATTACCTTTTCATTACCGTTATAAAAACGATAAACACCAGGCAGCTCTGGAATCTCCTTCGGGCGATAACTTGCCGGATTTGCCATCTACTTCACTGCAGCTTTTTTCTTTACTTGGGTTCGGTTAGTTGCCAGGATCTCAGCTAAATATTGACCGGTATAGCTACCTTTTACCTTCGCCACATCTTCTGGAGTTCCCTCCGCTACAACCAGACCGCCCCGGAATCCACCTTCAGGTCCCATATCAATTACCCAGTCAGATGATTTGATGACATCTAGATTGTGTTCGATGACAACGACTGTATTTCCTGAGTCAACGAGTCGACTCAGCACGCCCAGTAATTTACTAACATCTTCGAAGTGCAAACCTGTAGTTGGTTCATCCAATACATAAATTGTTCGTCCAGTGGAGCGGCGTTGTAACTCGGTTGCCAATTTTACTCGCTGGGCCTCACCACCTGAGAGGGTAGGTGCTGATTGGCCAAGGCGAACGTAGCCAAGACCCACATCGCAGAGCGTCTTTAGATAACGGGCAATCGTTGGCACAGATTCGAAGAATGTATGCGCTATTTCGATCGGCATATCCAATACCTCGGCGATAGTTCTGCCCTTGTAGTGCACCTCCAAAGTTTCGCGGTTATATCGCGCACCATGGCATATCTCGCATGGAACATAAACATCAGGTAGAAAATTCATCTCAATGGTGATCGTGCCATCACCCGAACAATTTTCACATCGTCCACCTTTGACGTTAAATGAGAATCGACCCTGTAGGTAGCCACGTACCTTGGCTTCCGTAGTCTCTGCAAAGAGCGCCCGAACTTTATCGAAGACGCCTGTATAAGTTGCTGGGTTAGAGCGCGGAGTACGTCCAATAGGAGATTGATCAACGTGCACTACTTTATCCAACTGATCTACACCAGTTACCGTGCGGTGTCGTCCTGGAACCAGCCGGGCTCCATTTAATTTGTTAGCAAGGGTAGAATATAAAATATCGTTTATTAAAGTTGATTTACCGGATCCGCTAACTCCAGTGACTGAGACGAATAGTCCTAGTGGTATATCTACTTCGATATCTTTAAGGTTATTCTCCTTTGCACCCTTTATTACTAATTTGCGTTTGGGATCTAGCGGTCGACGCACCTTTGGTATGGCAATCGATCTGCGGCCAGATAGGTAGGCACCGGTTATTGACTCCTTCGAGTCAATTAAATCTTGATACGAACCTGAGACAACAACTTTGCCGCCATGCTCGCCGGCCCCTGGACCGATATCTACAATCCAATCTGCTGTTCTGATTGTCTCTTCATCATGCTCTACAACAATTAACGTGTTTCCTAGGTCGCGTAGGCGAGTAAGCGTCTCAATTAAACGTCGGTTATCTCTTTGATGAAGTCCGATACTCGGCTCATCTAATACATAGAGAACGCCGACCAACCCTGAGCCGATTTGAGTCGCTAGGCGAATTCGCTGTGCTTCTCCCCCAGATAAAGTTGCCGCAGGTCGAGCTAACGATAGATAATCTAGGCCGACATCTAATAAAAATCCTAGGCGCGCATGCACCTCCTTCATCACTCGTTCGGCGATTTGCGCTTCCCGTGCATTCAAAGAAATCTGTTTTAGGAATTGCGCGCAATCGGCGATGGATAGCTCGCAGATTTCAGAGATATTTTTATCGCCCACTGTTACTGCAAGGACTTCAGGCTTTAAGCGCGCTCCGTCGCATACGTTGCAGGGAATCTCGCGCATATACGACTGATACTTATCGCGTGAGTAATCACTCTCGGTCTCATCATGTTTACGATGGATGAAGGGAATTACACCTTCAAAGCCAGATGAATAATTACGCGTGCGGCCATAACGATTGCGATACTTGACATGTATCTCATATTCAAATCCATTAAGGATTGCCTCCTTCGCCTTTACGGATAGTTTCTTCCATGGGTTATCTAAGGAGAATCTGACCTCATCAGAGAGAGCTTCTAGTAAGCGCAAGAAATACTCTGAAGTGTGTCCACCTGACCATGGCGCAATAGCACCTTCATTAATAGAGATTGAATCATCGGGAATAATTAACTCTTCATCTACCTCAAGCTTGGTACCAATTCCAGAACACTCTGGGCATGCTCCAAAGGGTGAGTTGAATGAGAATGAGCGAGGTTCTAACTCCTCAAAGGATAAATTGCAGTCATGACAGGCTAAATGCTCGCTAAAGGTTCGTTCTTTCTCTGCGCCTTTACTGTCAACGAAATCTAGTAGGACTATTCCGCTAGCTAGGCGCAGGGCGGTTTCGATCGAGTCAGTTAAACGTGACTTCGACTCTGCTTTTGCGGTCAATCGATCGACTACAACTTCGATCGTATGCTTTTCCTGTTTCTTAAGTTTGGGTGGTTCTGAAAGCGAGATTATTTCACCATCAACCCGGGCCCTCGAATATCCTTGAGTGACTAACTCTGTGAATAGATCGACAAATTCACCTTTGCGCTCTCGTATAACTGGAGCGAGGACTTGAAATTTTGTTGTCACAGGCATAGTCAGAATCTGATCAACTATCTGTTGCGGACTCTGGCGAGATACTGCTTTTTTACATTTTGGACAATGCGGGCGACCTGCTCGCGCAAAGAGCAGACGAAGATAGTCATACACCTCTGTGATTGTTCCAACTGTAGATCTTGGATTTCGGTTGGTAGATTTTTGATCGATCGAGACAGCCGGCGATAGCCCCTCAATAAAATCGACATCTGGCTTATCCATCTGACCTAAGAACTGGCGTGCGTAGGCGGAGAGAGATTCAACATAGCGACGTTGTCCCTCTGCAAATATTGTGTCAAAGGCTAGTGATGATTTTCCTGAACCAGACAGGCCAGTAAATACGATTAACGATTCACGAGGTAACTCAATTGAGACATCTTTGAGATTATGTTCACGTGCACCGCGGACAATTAACTTATCGATACTCAATTAAATTCCTGCCTCGTCCATGCCGCGCAGCTCTTTCTTTAACTCGCGAATTTCATCGCGCAGACGTGCAGCCAGTTCAAATTGGAGATTTGCTGCCGATGATCGCATCTGTTCAGTAAGGGAGCCTATCAAGGCAAGTAGCTCCTGGCGTGGAAGGGAGATAATCGATCGTCCATGGAAGCCAATTTCAGGCACCTCTGCCTTACCGCCCTTACTTGATTTAGATTTTGCAAATAAATCATCCGTATCATCACTCTCACGCGCGATGGTATCTGTGATATCTGCAATCTTCTTTCTGAGCGGTTGTGGATCAACCCCTCGCTCGAGGTTGTATGCCACCTGTTTCTCTCTGCGCCGATTGGTCTCATCAATTGCCTGCGCCATAGATTTGGTGATGTTATCGGCATACATATGGACCTCACCGGATACGTTTCGCGCTGCTCGCCCAATAGTTTGAATCAAAGAGGTGGCAGAGCGCAGAAAACCTTCTTTATCAGCATCTAGTATTGCAACCAGCGAGACCTCGGGCAAATCTAAGCCTTCACGCAGTAAGTTAATTCCGATTAAGACATCGTATTGACCAGTACGGAGTTCGCGTAATAACTCAACACGACGCAAAGTATCTACCTCTGAGTGCAGGTATCTAACTCGAACACCGCGCTCCTGCAGATAATCAGTTAAATCTTCAGACATTTTCTTAGTCAAGGTCGTAACTAGGACACGCTCATTTCTGGCTGCCCGAATATTTATCTCATTTAGTAGGTCATCAATCTGACCCTTTATCGGCTTAATGATGATGGCTGGGTCTACCAAACCAGTTGGGCGGATTACTTGTTCAACGACATCAGCATTGACCTTAGCCATCTCATATTTACCTGGAGTTGCCGATAAGAAAACTTTCTGACCTACACGTTCTAAGAATTCCGGCCACTTTAAAGGGCGATTATCCATTGCGCTCGGCAATCTAAACCCATGTTCAACGAGCGTTCGTTTACGAGAGGCATCGCCTTCAAACATCGCACCGATTTGAGGAACAGTCACATGGCTCTCATCGATAACTAAGAGAAAATCTTCTGGAAAATAATCTAATAGACAGTTAGGGGCAGAACCAGCTTCGCGCCCATCGAGATGTCTAGAATAATTCTCAATACCTGAGCAGAAACCCAGTTGCTCCATCATCTCTAAATCAAATGTGGTTCGCATTTTCAATCGCTGTGCCTCTAAAAGTTTCCCCTGCTTTTCGAAAAGATTTAATTGGACTTGAAGCTCATCATGAATATCTCCCATTGCGCGCTTCATAGTCTCAGGACCTGCAGCGTAATGAGTTGCTGGAAAAATATAGATTTCCGTTTCATTGCGGATTATTTCACCAGTTAGGGGATGGAGGGTCATAATTTTCTCGATTTCATCACCGAACATCTCGATACGAATCGCCAATTCTTCGTACATCGGGATGATTTCGATCGTATCTCCACGTACTCGAAAGGTACCTCGCTCGAAGGCCATATCATTTCGCTGATACTGCACATCTACAAACTTACGCAACAGCTGGTTACGTTCAATTTCATCGCCTACCTTCAAACGAACCATTCGATCTATATATTCTTGTGGCGTTCCGAGTCCATAAATACAAGAGACCGTCGCGACAACTATGACATCTCGCCTAGTAAGTAACGAGTTGGTGGCAGAGTGCCGTAGCCGCTCGACCTCATCATTGACGCTCGAATCTTTCTCGATAAATGTATCTGTCTGCGGGACATAAGCTTCCGGTTGATAATAATCGTAATAGGAGACAAAATACTCAACAGCATTATTCGGAAGTAGCTCTCTGAATTCATTTGCCAATTGCGCAGCTAGCGTCTTATTTGGCGCCAGAACCAAAGTCGGCCGTTGTAGCCTTTCAATTAGCCAAGCTGTAGTCGCAGATTTACCAGTGCCCGTTGCGCCAAGCAAGACAACATCTTCTTCTCCAGCAGCAATTCTGCGTACCATCTCTTCAATTGCCTGCGGCTGATCACCGGCTGGGACATAGTCACTAATTACCTGGAACGGCTCCACTCTACGTTGCAGGTCAGAGATTGGGCGCATTTTCCTAGCCTACTTCGCCTTGACTATTAATTCCTCCCATAGGTTTTCCACCACGCGAAGGAGCGTATCCTCATCGCCTTCATTTCTAATCACGTAGTGCGCAATCGCAGTTCGCTCTGTTGGGCTTGCTTGCGCAGCCACCCTGCGCTCAATATCAGTCAATAACATTCCTCGCTTTTGTAACCGCTCTTTTCGAAGCTCAATATCGGCTTCCACTGTGATAATAAAATTGAACTTCTCTTCTGCTCCATATTCAGCTAACAGGGGTATCTCGTAAATGAGGACTTCATCAATTTCCAAATCACTGACAACTTCTAAAAATAACGCCTTGACCCGCGGGTGAATAATTGCCTCGAGATCTATCTTTGCGCTTTGGTCCGTAAAGACAATCTCAGCTAGCGCTTTACGGTCAATGTCACCGTTGCGCAAAATCTTTTCCCCAAAACGTAATATAACTTCATCAAAGCCTGAACTTCCCCGCTCGATAGCCAGCCGCGCTAATTGATCTGCATCGACCACCCGCGCTCCGAGTTCGGCGAAGTACTGAGCAACTAAAGATTTTCCAGCACCGATTCCACCGGTCAAACCCACTATCAACATATTCCTAACTCTACCTGCGCCTGCGATTTTGGCATAAGAAAAAGGCCCATCCGAAGATGAGCCCTTTTCTTATTTGAATTACTTATTCAGCCGCAACTTCTTCAGCCGCAACTTCTTCAGCTGGCGCTTCTGGTGCGGCGGCATCGGCAGCCTTTGCCTCTGTCTTCTGCTTCTTATGCGCTAAGAAACGAGTCTGAGCTTCTTGGTATTGACGCTCCCACTCCTCGCGCTGTGAATCAAAGCCGGGCTTCCACTCCTGCGTATCTGGATCAAAGCCTTCTGGGTAGATGAAGTTTCCTTCGCCATCGTAACGAGCAGCCATTCCATATTGAGTTGGATCAAATGCTTCGATCTCAACTTCGTGGCCTTCATTAGCTTGCTTTAATGAAAGCGAAATGCGACGGCGTTCAAGATCAATGTCGATGATCTTCACAAACAATTCATCATCGACTGCAACTACCTGTTCTGGAATTTCTACATGGCGCTCTGCTAATTCTGAGATATGAACTAGACCTTCAATGCCTTCATGTACGCGAATGAATGCGCCAAAAGGAACCAACTTCGTAACTACACCAGGTACAACTTGGCTAATTGTGTGGGTACGAGCGAACGCTTGCCATGGATCTTCCTGAGTTGCTTTAAGTGAGAGCGAGACACGCTCGCGCTCGAAATCAACTTCGAGAACTTCAACGGTTACTTCATCCCCTACTTCTACAACTTCACCTGGATGATCAATATGCTTCCATGAAAGCTCAGAGACGTGGACAAGTCCATCTACGCCGCCCAGATCAACGAAGGCACCAAAATTAACGATGGATGAGATAACTCCAGTACGAACCTGGCCTTTCTGTAATTGATTTAAGAAAGTGGTTCGTGATTCAGATTGAGTCTGCTCAAGGAATGCACGACGAGAGAGAACTACGTTGTTACGGTTCTTATCCAGCTCGATAATACGAGCTTCAATCTCTTTGCCGATGTAAGGAGTTAGATCACGAACGCGACGCATCTCAACTAGCGAGGCTGGTAAGAACCCACGAAGTCCGATATCGACAATTAATCCGCCCTTTACGACTTCTATAACTGTTCCAACTACTACTTCATCGCGCTCTTTCTTGCCTTCGATCTCTCCCCATGCACGCTCGTACTGTGCGCGCTTCTTGGAAAGAATTGTGCGGCCTTCTTTATCTTCTTTTTGCAGGACAAGGGCTTCAATGCGATCGCCTACCTTAACAATGTCATTTGGGTCCGCATCGTGGCGGATAGAGAGCTCGCGGGATGGAATTACGCCTTCTGTCTTGTAACCAATATCAAGAAGTACTTCTTCGCGATCTACTTGTACTACAGTGCCTTCAACGAGGTCTCCATCATTAAAGTTTCTGATTGTGCCTTCGATTGCGGCTAGGAAATCTGCTGCTGATCCGATGTCATTTACTGCCACGACTGGTGATGTTGTACTCAAGTTGCTCCGTAGGAATAGAAAGTAATAGGACTCCAGAAATTTTCTGGTGAACGTGCGTAAGCCTACGGTTTTTGAGGTTATTAGAGCAAATCCCCAAATTTACAGGCGTAAACTACTCCTCTAATGAATCGATACCAGGAATTATTCTCATTGCCTCAAGTTATCTCTCTTGGTATCGCAGCCTTTCCAGCCCGACTGGCCTATGCAATGATCGCTCTTGGAATTTTCTTTAAGGCAGAGCAAAGCACTGGGTCATTTGCTATAGCAGGATTTGCCATCGGTTTAAATTCCCTGACCGGCTCATTAACTGCCGGCATTAGAGGATCCATCATGGATCGCTGGGGACAAAAATGGCCGCTGCGAATACTTGTTCCTGGTTACGCAATTTTTATTCTTACTCTCAATCAAATGGAGAGTGCGCGTTCCATTCTTATAGCAGCATTTGTACTCGGGATTACTGCTCCCCCAATTAATCTCTCAGTAAGACCTTTATGGAAGGAGATTGTTCCTGCCACATATTTACGGACGGCATATGCCTTTGACTCTGCAATGATGAGTTCAACAACAGTTATTGGTCCCGTAGTCATCACATCGCTAGCGCTCTCTTCTCGACCATCTTTAGCGCTAAATGTCACCGCGGCCCTGATGCTCGCTGGTGGATTCGCAATTGCAATGACACCTGTGTCACGAAACTGGATTCCCGAGAAGAAAGCAAAGGGACAGGAAGGGCTTCTGAAGAATCGTGCAATTCAGATATTGATGTTTGAAGGATGCTTCATTGGATTTGGTTGGGGTGTATTCGATGTAGTCGTTCCTGCCTTTGCAACTCACGAGAACGTTCCTCACCGTGTAGCTTGGATCTTCGCCGCTTTTGGGACTGCCACCGTGATCGGTGGATTACTTGGTGGGCTAGTCTCGAAAAAATTAGCTCCACTTTCTGCCCTGCGCCGGGCATACTTACTTTGGGCAATCGCTTGTGTTCCAATTACATTTACCTATCCAGATTGGACGATGGCACTGGTCGGAGCGTCGATTGGTTTTCTTGGCGGCGCGGTTCAAGTTTTTTACTTTGAAGTACTCGAAGCGGTACGCCCCAAAGGCTCGCAGACCGCTTCACTCGGATGGATCTGGAGCGTTGAAGGATCTTTTATGGCGATAGGCGCAGCAGTTGGTGGAATTGTCTCAGAGCATGTATCACCCCGCTATGGCCTTGCAATGTTGCCCATCATGATTTTCATTGGATACTTAATTCTGACCATTGGAAAGGAGCGACTCTGCGCAGCAAATAATCTACCAACAGATGAAGAAGATCTTGCAGCTATTGAGGACCTTAGCAACCGCACCACCTAGTTTTTACTTGCTTTTATAAGCGTTAATGTGCGGCTTCATTCCAACTTGTACCAATTCCTACACTTACATCCAGCGGAGCCTTAAGCGGATAGGCAGTACCCATTTCACGGCGAACAAGTTGCGTTAACTGCTCTTGCTCTCCTACTACAACTTCTAAAATAAGTTCGTCATGGACTTGAAGAAGTAGCCGAGATTGAAACTTTTCTAGGATAAGTGCGCGTTGAACATTTAACATCGCTTGCTTAATGATGTCCGCAGCTGAACCCTGGATTGGAGCATTTAGCGCCATGCGCTCGGCTATTTCGCGACGTTGGCGATTATCGTGCAAGAGATCAGGTAGGTAACGCCTGCGCCCCATTACCGTTTCGGTATATCCAACTTTGCGCGCTTGCTCAACCACGCTACTTAAATAATCCCGGATGCCACCAAAGCGCTGGAAGTACCGATCCATTAAATCCTGCGCTGCAGGTGGAGATAAATCTAATTGCGCCGCCAATCCGTAAGAGCTGAGTCCGTATGCCAAACCGTAAGACATCGCCTTTATTTGGCGGCGCATCTCAGAGTCAACTTCGTTGGCTTTAACGCCGAAGACGAGCCCAGCTACTGTGGCATGTAAATCTTCACCGGATTCAAAGGCGGCTAAAAGCCCCGCATCGCTCGATAAGTGAGCCATTATTCGCATCTCAATCTGGCTGTAATCAGCAGTTAGCAACGAGATATAACCCGAACCTGCAACGAATGCACTTCTAATCTGGCGGCCTTCTTGCGTTCGAACTGGAATATTCTGTAAATTTGGAGAAACGGATGAGAGACGACCGGTTGCTGCCACAGTCTGTGCAAAATGGGTATGTATCCGAGAATTCTGATCCATCTCAGCTATTAAACCCTCGACTGTTGTACCCAATTTCTTAGTTTCACGAATCCGCAGTAGCGATGCCAGTAGCGGGTGCTGACTCTTTTCATAGAGCCAATTGAGCGCTTCGGCATCAGTTGTAAATCCAGTTTTAATCTTCTTAGTCTTCGGAAGCCCTAACTCGTCAAAGAGAATGACCTGTAACTGCTTTGGCGATGCCACATTAAATTCGCGACCTGCCGCGCTGTGAGCTGCTGCGGTCTCTCTACTTACCTCTCCCTCAAAGTAGTCTGCCAATTCAGCTAACTTATCCTTATCAACTGCAATACCGCGATGTTCCATAACTCCCAGGAGATCTGAAATTGGTAGCTCTAAATCTGTAAATAAAGCCAAGACACCCCGCTCTTGCATCTCGGTAGTCAGCGACTTTTGTAAGCTAAAGAGGGCTGCGGCGCTAGTTAATAGTGATTGCTCGGCAGAAGAAGAGTCAATAACAGCGCCATCACCCCATCGCTGTAGCAAATCACTTAACTCTTGTGCGCGAACTCCAGGATTAACTAAATAGGCAGCGAGTGCGGTGTCAAAGAGAACTCCCTGCATCAAGTTTAAGCGAGCTAACGATTTAGCGCCATGCAAGATTTTAGGAATGTCGCTATCGGTTATCCACTGCCCCATCCGATCTGATGCGACAAGATAGGCCTCTTGAATTGAAAGAGCTACTGCATATCGCTGCAACTTTTCATCGCTAATCTCATATGAAATCGCTATGGCGCCTTGATGGGATGCAATTTTAAGGTTCATCTCATCAGGAGTTAAAACCATAAGCTCTAAAGGCGGAGAAAAGAGAGTTAACTCATCTAACTTCTCCTGCTTTAGAATATTAGATTTTTCATTAAGTATCGGCTTTAAGCGATCTTTTAAAGTACGAAATTCAAGTTGCTCAAATAAGGCAGATAAATCCGTCTCGATTACACCGTTCCATTCGAGCAAATCAAGATTGAAATCGAATGGGGCATCACCAACTAATTGGGTGAGCTCACGATTTCTAATTACATTATCGATATTATCGCGCAGCGACTGTCCAACTTTTCCGCCTAACTTATCTGCATTGGCAAGTAACTCGGCCAGTGAACCGTAATCAACTATCCATTTAGCAGCGGTCTTCTCGCCTACCCCAGGAACTGAAGGGAGATTATCACTTGGGTCTCCTCGTAGCGCGGCAAAATCAGGATACTGCGCGGGTGACATCCCGTACTTTTCCTGAACTGCTGCAGGGCTCATACGCGCCATCTCAGATACCCCGCGCTTTGGATAGAGAACGGTGGTCTGATCAGAGACGAGTTGGAAACTATCTCGATCGCCAGTACAAATTAATACTTCGAATCCAGCTAATTCGGCTCGTTTAGCAATCGTGGCGATTAAATCATCTGCTTCATAGCCATCGAGTGAAAATTGGCTAATACCAAAACCTTTTACTAACTCATTTAAATAAGACATCTGTGATCTAAATTCATCAGGAGTTTTAGCTCGATTTGCTTTATATTTTGGAAAAATTTCGCTACGGAAAGTTTTCCTTGAGACATCAAAGGCCACAGCGACATGGGTTGCCTTCTCATCCTTGAGCAGTGAGATCAACATGGTGGCAAAACCGTAGATTGCATTCGTGTGCTGTCCCTGTGCTGTCGTGAAATTCTCCGCAGGTAGGGCAAAGAAGGCGCGATATGCCATTGAATGGCCATCAATAAGCAACAAACGTTTATTAGCCATGGCGCCATCCTATGTAAGTCTGCCTTAACAAGTTACTATTTTGAACTATGACGCAACCAGAAATAACTCCTGATTTCCTTGAACTGCTGCGCAAACGTGGTGGCGGTACACTCGGTGAGAAGATGGGAATTGAGATTATCGAAGCATCTCCACAACGACTAGTTGGACGTATGCCGGTAGAAGGCAATACTCAGCCAGCTGGCTTATTGCACGGTGGGGCTAGCGTTGTTTTAGCTGAATCACTCGGATCTATAGGTACACAACTTCACGCGGGTACCGATCGACGCATAGTTGGTGTCGATATCAATGCCACACATCATAAATCTGCTACAACTGGTTTTGTAACTGGCGTTGCCACCCCGATCTCACTTGGTAAAACGATCTGCAGCTACGAGGTCGTCATTACAAATGACGCGGGTGAGCGCACCTGCACCTCCAGAATCACATGCATGATCCTGGCTGAGCGCAAATAATTTTGCGAGTTAGTGAGCGCCAGTTCCTAGGTACGCTTCGCGCACAGCTGGATCGTTAAGTAAATCCGATGCTTTGGCTTCCTTAACAACATTTCCTGTTTCAAGAATATAGGCACGGTGTGCTCTCTGTAGTGCTTGTTGCGCATTCTGCTCAACAAGCAAAATAGTGACACCTTGATTATTAATTTCAGTGATAATGCGGAATATATTTGCAATCATCTGCGGGGCAAGCCCCATAGATGGTTCATCTAGCAGTAAAACCTTAGGACGCGCCATTAGCGCGCGACCAATTGCCAACATCTGCTGCTCTCCACCGGAGAGTGTTCCCCCGTCTTGGCGGAGTCTCTCTTTCAACCGTGGAAATAGCGTAAAGACTTTATCTAGATCTTCGCTCATCTCATGCTTGCGATTCTTGCGATTGAATTTACCCATCTCTAAATTCTCGAGGACGGTCATTCCAGGAAATATGCCCCGACCTTCTGGCGCCTGAGAAATACCGAGGTCAACACGTTCATGCGCTGGCATTTTAGAAATGTCTCGGCCATCAAAGAAAATTCCACCAGAAGATACGTTGCGTAAACCTGAAATAGTTTTCAAGGTTGTTGTCTTACCCGCGCCATTGGCACCAATCAAGGTAACTATCTCGCCTTGATTTACGTTAAAGGTGATCCCCTTTATTGCTTCGATCTTGCCGTAGTGGACTCGAAGATCTTTAACCTCAAGATGCATCTGCTGGAACTCCTAAATAGGCCTCGATCACTCGAGGGTCATTCTGAACCACGGAAGGTAGATCATCTGCAATTTTTGTTCCAAAGTCCAGAACCGCTACGCGGTCAGAAATTCCCATGATTAGCGACATGTCATGCTCAATTAATAGTACGGTAAAACCTTTATCTCGAATCTTTAAAATTAAATCTGCAAGCGCTTTCTTCTCTGATGGATTAAAGCCAGCTGCCGGCTCATCTAAGAGGAGAATCTGTGGGCTAGTTCCCATAGCTCTAGCAATCTCTAAACGTCGTTGATCACCATATGGAAGATTCTTAGCAAGTTGATCCGATCTATGGCTTATCCCAATGAACTCTAGGATCTCATGAGCCTTTTCACGGCTGGCTCTCTCTTCACGACGAGAACGCGGGGTATTTAAGATAGATCCTACAAAACCAGATTTATTATGCACATCGGTTGCGGTAATGACATTTTCAAGGGCCGTCATCTCACCGAATAGGCGCACATTTTGAAATGTACGCGCGATTCCTAGCTTGGTTATTTTATGGCGGTTCTTGCCCTTAAGGCTCTTGCCGTTTAAGAGGATATCACCGTTAGTTGGAATATAGACACCTGTTACAACGTTAAAAATCGTTGTCTTACCAGCGCCGTTTGGACCGATTAGGGCGCAAATCTCACCCTGCTTAACCTGCAGATCTACATCATTAAGAGCGGTCACACCACCAAACTGCATTTTAACTTTCTTAAGCTCAAGGACTATTTCGTTACTCACTCTTAGCTCCCTTTGCTATACCAATTTTCTCGCGCTTCTTTCGCGGGAGCATGCCATCTGGGCGTAAATTCATCATAATTATTAAGATCAAACCAAATAACAAATATCTTGCATCGGAGATAAAGCGAATTCTTTCAGGAATATATGCAAGTAACATCGCTCCGGTAATAACTCCCCAGATATTTCCCATACCTCCAAATACCACAAACGCTAGAACCAAGATTGATACGTTGTAGGTGAAAATATTTGGGGAAATAAACATTGCTTTGGACGCAAATAAAACTCCAGCAGCGCCACCGACGGCTGCCCCAAATACAAATGCCCATAACTTATATTTATAGGTATTAACCCCCATAAGTTCGGCAACATCTTCATCTTGGCGAATTGATTCCCAGGCACGTCCAGGTCTGCGTACAGAGAGACCACGTATTAGAAGTACTACGATAATTATTAATACCAGAATAGTCCAGTAATAATTTTCAGGATGATCTAAATCATATTTCAGACCAAATGTCGTTGGTGGGTTGGAAATGTTGGAAATACCCATAGACCCGCCTATAGATGATGAATTCAGCGCGGTAATACGAATGATTTCGCCAAAGCCTAAAGTCACGATTGCCAGGTAATCACCACGTAAACGTAGTACGGAGGCTCCGAGGATTAAACCTGAGAGCATGGCAGCTGCTATTCCTATCGGCAGAATCTCCCAGATATTTAAGCCAGTATGAGAAGTTAGGATTCCAGCTGCATATGCTCCGACCGCATAGAAGGCCACATACCCCAAGTCGAGCAACCCGCTCTTACCTACTACGACATTTAATCCAAGTGCCATCAGAACATAGATGCCGATTGGGAAGAAGAGGACGGTTACAAAAGGTGTCGATGGCGTATTAATAAACGTGTACTGCAAAAGTGGCAGCGCGAATAGTGCCGCAATAATTGTGAGTGCGATTACATATCGTTGCCACTTATTTGCCCTGGCCCATAAATTGGCTCCGGAATCACGAAGATTGATATTCATCGTCAAACTCTCGCCTGCTGCAGTGATTCGCCAAAGATTCCACTTGGCTTAAATAGAAGAACAAGAACTAGGACCACAAAAGCGGTAATAGATTTCCACTGAGTACCTAAAACTGCCGAGCTATACATTTCGATCAGACCTAACGCGATTCCGCCGGCAAAGGCGCCACGAATATTTCCGATACCCCCCAAGACCGCTGCCGTGAACGCGGCAAGTCCAAGTTCAAAGCCGATACTAAAGCGAGTAACTTCATAAACGGTTACATAAAAGAAGGCGGCAGCGCCGGTACCTAGGCCACCGATTAAAAAGGTGGTCGAGATTACCTTATTGAGATTGATACCCATTAAGCGAGAGGTGTCATAATCCATAGAGACTGCGCGGATTCCTTTGCCAAGGCGCGTCTTATTAACAAATAGATCTAAGGTTATAAGGAGAATTATTCCAGATACGACTATCAATACGTTATCTAGGCGAATATCGCCGCCCCACACTGTTGCCAAAATTGTTTTTTCTAAAAGCCGAGGAGAACCCATCGGGGCAGAACCAGTCAAGATTCTGACGCCTTCAGCCAACACAATTGATACTCCAATAGCCGAAATAAGGGACGTCAGGCGATTGGTAGTCCGTGAGCGTAATCTGCGATAAGCAACAATTTCAATAAGAACGCTTACTAAACCAGAGACAATCATTGCCCCGACTAGCATGCCAGCCAAAGTGTAGTAGAGCTTAAACCCAGTCAGAGTATTTGATGTGATGGTGTGATTAAAGAGGGTAGTTGAAACCAGAATTGTTGTGAAAGTGCCAATCATAAATACTTCAGAGTTTGCGAAGTTAATAAGTCGCAACACGCCATAAACCATGGTGTAACCAAGGGCTATTAAAACATAGATAAATCCGAGACTGATGCCATCGAATGTTAATGAAGCGAACTGGTCTACGAGGATTGAAAAATCCACTTTTGCTCCTTAATCAGAACGATAAATCCGAAAACTACAGAAAAATGAAAATTCTTGGCCCTGACAGTATTTGTCAGAGCCAAGAATTTTCTACTCTTTACGCCTTGCCAGTAAGGACGATTTTACCGTTCTTAACAGCGAATTGGTTCATCAACCCTGAGCCTTTTAGGTCACCATTTGCTTGGAAAGAAATGGTTACTCCGGCTGAGTTAACGAACTTCATCTTATTTACTGCAGCTAGGATCTCTGCGCGAGTTGTCGCACCTGCAGAAATAACCTGCAAGAACATACGTGTCGCATCATAGGCCTCAGTTGAGTAAACACCTGGAGCCGCCTTGAACATCTTCTTATATGCAGCAGCTGCCTTAGGATTTGCTACCTCTAGCGGAACTGTTGGAGCAGTCATACGAGTGCCTTCTGCTGCCTTAAGGCCAGCTAGCTTAGGGAAAGCAGAGTTTAGAACTCCGTCGCCTGCTGCATAAACGCCCTTATATCCCTTATCGCGAAGTTGCTTAAGGAATTTAGCGCCATCTGCATAGTAACCAGTATAGATAACAACATTTGCCTTAGCCTTCTTAATCTTGGCAATAGTCGCAGAGAAATCAGTGATTCCCTTTGCTGCGCTATCTTTACCAGCTAAAATTGTACCTAGAGCTGGCAAAACAACATCTCTTAGGCCAGCTGAATAAGAGCTTTGGTCATCAACTACGAAAACTGATGGATCATTTACTCCCTTAATTGCTACACGGACTAGTGCTGGTCCTTGTAGATCATCATTTGAAACAATGCGGTGGAATACAGGTCCCCCGAAACCATCACTTGTTGAGTCAGTCAGAGATGCACGTGTTGCTGATGGTGAGATAATTGTGATGCCCGCAGCCTTATAGCTAGGAAGCGCCGAAATAGTTGGACCTGAGTAGGCTGTCAAGACACCGACGACTGCAGGGTCGGCAGCAATACCGGCTCCGACTGTTAAGCCCTGAGCATCTTCACCCTGATCGTCTCCACCTTTGAAGAGAACAACCTTAACTTTTGGTTTTGTCTTCCTGTACTCTTTTAGAGCAAGTTTTACTCCGCGGATTCCATCAGTACCAGTTTGTGCTTCTGGACCTGTAAGTGGACCTTGGTATGCAATTTTCAAAGTGGTAGCAGCTGAAGCTGATGGAGCCATTGCTACAACAGTTCCTGCCGCAAATGCCACTGCAGTTGCGAGCGCAACTACTTTATTTTTTCTCATTTTTTGCCTTCCTAATTATTTTGCCTGCTTCCCAGGAAAGGGATGTAAAGAAGTTTAAGGGGCTTATGTGGGCTATAACAACCCCAAACTGGTCCTGCCAATATAAAGTTTTGGTTACGAAATTCGAGCCAGATCGGGGGCTATAAATCAGGGACTGCATCGGGCGAGATTACAGCCTGGGCAACCTCTTTCATGGTCATCCGTCTATCCATGGCCTCCTTCTGAATCCATGAAAAAGCTTCGGGTTCGGCCAGACTTAGCGCCTGCATGAGAATCCCTTTGGCGCGATCAATTATTTTTCGAGTCTCTAACCGCTCGTGAAGATCCGCTACTTCACCGGCCAGGGCTCGCATCTGCAAGTGTCTGCTGATGGCAATTTC
>JASJLO010000005.1:0-109227 GCA_037620605.1 Candidatus Planktophila sp. | reverse complement strand
TAATAACAAGTACGCAAATGACTCAGGTATTAACCTTTATAACGGCATCGGCGTATCTGGTGCTCGCTATGGATTAGATCAGAACTACCTCATGCTAGAAGGTGAGAAATTCACCTTTGAAGGCATCACGATTGAGTTTGTTAAAAGTGGCAATACGGACTTAATATCCTTGAACAACTGATTAAGATTTAGCAAGAGCTAACTCAGGCTCAACTAACTTCCACTTAAGTGCAAGGCGCTTAACCCAGCGGGGCACAGTTCCCTTTTCAATCTTAAAGAGCAACCCCGCAAACATAACCCAGCTAAAATAAGTATCCCGATAATTGGTGAACCCATACTTAAAAGGTACCTTTTTTTAGGTGCAACGGCTAGGACACCGGGACGCTATGGTCACGGCCACCGTTTACGCGCACGTCTCAGATCAACAGGCAGAAACGGCTAGTAGTAAGTTCGCTAACGCAGTTAATGGCACTAACTCGTAAGGGTGTTAGCAAAGTGTTAGCAAAACCTAAAAAACTAAATAGATAGATAACGCTAAACACGTATAAGTCCTGCTCATAACGTGGACGATACTGGGATCGAACCAGTGACCCCCACAATGTCAATGTGGTGCTCTACCGCTGAGCCAATCGTCCGGGTCTTAAACTTCGGTAAGTATTAAGTTGTTATTTAAGTATAGCCGAACTGTTTTAACGTCCGAAATCATCCTCAATACGCTCGATATCATCTTCCCCGAAGTACGTTCCGGTTTGGACCTCAATAAAAATTATATCGAGGGCTCCGATATTTTCAATGCGATGGAGTTCACCGATTTCGATATCGATAGAGTCGCCGGCTCCCATTTCAAAGATGTCGCCTTCTAAAGTGATGCGCGCTTGCCCTTGCACGATAAACCAATGCTCAGCGCGCTTTTGATGACGTTGATAGGAAAGACGCTTTCCGGGTGATACCCAGATTGTCTTTACCTGGTGAGAGTCTGATGATTGCAATATTTCATAGCGCCCCCATGGACGTTGCGACTCATCTTTAACCATCTGGATCTCCGTACTTTTTGCTCTTCGCCACTTGGAGGTCGGAACGGGATTTGAACCCGTGTAGAGGGATTTGCAGTCCCTTGCCTCGCCTCTCGGCCATCCGACCAAACTTTCGAACTATAGACAGACCGCCACTTGAAATGCGAGTTCCAAAGTGGCGGTTAATCCGAGCGGACGACGGGGTTCGAACCCGCGACCTGAACCTTGGCAAGGTTCCGCGCTACCAGCTGCGCTACGTCCGCATAACGTGCGGAGGTAAATCTAGCGTAGGCGCAGGCTATCCGCCAAAGCGAGCGCTTTCACCGTAGCGTTAGCCATATGCGCAGCGATAACTACTCATTTTGGATGGGTGGCAGATATGCCAGATCGCTCGTCGAAGTCAGTGGCGATTTATCGCAATTAGCAGACGGAAATTTCTGGGCGGTAAATATTAGCTTTGAAGGCGATATTAGGTTGGCGCGATTTGCGGAGGTAAATGATGCGCCATTTCCTGCCACAATTGAAAGTGGCTCTACTGCTAATGCGAAATGGTCAAGTTCTATGGATGAAAGCGCATATTGCATTTATGTGTCTACTATTCGCAGCGCAATTGCCGATGGCTTGGTCTATCAGGCCAATGCCTGCCGAATTCTTTCCAGATTTTTTTCAGGTGATGACCTAGCTTCGCTCTTTTCTCAAATTCTGCGCGAGAATCCCGCGCCTTATGCAAGCTATTTATCCATTCCTGAAATTGAGATTGCTTCTGCCTCGCCAGAGTTATTTATGCGCCGAGAAGGCAGTCTTATAACAACGTCACCGATTAAAGGTACACAGACGTTAAGTGAGCACGGTTTTGGAGAGAAGGACAAGAGCGAAAACATCATGATCGTTGATCTGATGCGTAATGACTTTGGGCAAATTTGTGAACCAGGATCAATAAATGCGGCACAGATTCTGCGCAGCGAGGATCATCCTGGGCTGCGTCACTTAGTTTCAGATGTAACTGGTCTTTTGCGAGATGGGATTTCTTGGACAGAGATCGCAAAGGCGCTTTTGCCGGCCGGGTCAATTAGTGGCGCCCCAAAGAGTTCAGCGCTCAAAATTATCAAAGACAATGAGCCAGTTGCGCGCGGACCATATTGTGGAATCTTGGGTTGGGTGCAAGGCGATCGGGCAGAGTTATCAGTTGCTATCAGAACGTTTTGGAGCAACCGTGATTCGAAATTGCACTTTGGCACTGGTGCTGGAATTACTTGGGGCAGTGATCCAAGTGACGAGTGGGAAGAGACGCAGTTAAAGGCCAGCCGCCTTATTTCGATTGCAGGCGGAGAGTTGAGATGAAAGTTTGGCGCAATGGCAACTTAATTGATTTCGTCGTAGCAGAACTCGATGTAGATGGTTGGCCGCCAGGGGAGGGGATCTTTGAAACTTTAAGGACTGAAGGCGGTAAAGTTTTTGAACTTGGGCGCCATATGCGTAGAGCAATTAACGGAGCTAGCAAACAAGGGATCTCACTGCCTGATGAAGAAGTTATTCGAGTAGGTATATCTGCTGTAGTTACGGCAGAGCCACAGAGCGTCGGTAGACTTCGCCTGCTCTTTGCTAACGGCCTATTCATCGTTATACATAACATGTATGAAGAGATATCTGCTCCAATGAATTTAGATCTTATGTCCGAAAATGAATCCGCACTCGGCATATCTGTAAAAAGTTATCCGTATACCCATCGTCTGGAGTTGCTCGATCGGGCTATATCGAAAGGTTTTGGCGAGGTAATTTGTTGCAATACGAATGGATTTATATCTGAGGGCGCAGTATCAAACTTTATTTTTAGAATAGATGGCCAATGGATTACAACTCCGCTTAGCGCAGGCGTCTTGCCCGGGGTGCAACGAGCAATCGCAGTAGAACGCTGTGGCGTTGAGGTTAGAAATCTTGCCCGGGTAGATATACCAAAGATTGAAGCGGCCCTAGTCTTATCTAGTTTGAAGTTGGCGCTGCCTGTGGCGCAAATTGCAGGTCAGATGCTGCAAATCGACGGCGATAGCCAGAGGCTTGCTCAAATGATTCGCGCAAATACGCAGTCACATTCGGTAGGCTAGAGCGATGAGCGAGTTAACTATCTCTGTAAATGGAGTTGCCCAAAAGGTAGCTAGTGATACTCGCCCCACTCAGATATTTGCCGAGGATAAATCTATAGTTGTATGCAAAATTAACGGCGTCCTAAAGGATTTATGGAGTGAGCTTCTAGATGGTGATCTCGTGGAAGGCGTTGCAATCTCATCACCTGAGGGCTTGGCAGTATTAAGGCACTCCACAGCCCACGTTATGGCGCAGGCGGTGCAGCAACTCTTTGCAGATACTAAGTTGGGAATCGGGCCCCCCATCACCGATGGTTTTTATTATGACTTTGATCCGCAGCGCCCATTTAATCCCGAAGATCTCGAAAAGATAGAAAGTGCGATGCGTAAGATTGTTAAGGATGGTCAACGCTTCCGTCGCCGAGTCACATCTGAGGATGCAGCTCTTAAGGAACTAGCGAGCGAGCCATATAAGTGTGAGTTAATTGGGATTAAATCTGGAGCAGCCGATGAAGCAAGCGTTGAAGTTGGTGGCGCTGAGTTAACCATCTATGACAATTTAGGCCGTGACGGAGAACCGGTCTGGTCAGATCTATGTCGCGGTCCGCACCTGCCTTCCACGAAACATATTCCTGCTTTTAAATTGATGCGCAGCGCTGGCGCATATTGGCGCGGCTCTGAGAAGAATCCCATGCTGCAACGTATCTACGGAACTGCTTGGCCTTCACAAGATGAGATAACGGCTTACTTAGAATTATTGGTGGAGGCAGAAAAGCGCGACCATCGTCGACTTGGTACCGAGCTCGATCTATTCTCATTTCCAGAAGAGATTGGTTCTGGGTTAGCGGTCTTTCATCCCAAGGGCGGCATAGTGCGACGAGCGATGGAAGATTATTCGCGTAAGCGCCATGAAGATGAAGGGTACGAGTTTGTCTATTCGCCACATTTAACCAAGGCAGCGCTCTTTGAAAAATCCGGCCACTTGCAGTGGTACTCCGAAGGTATGTACCCACCAATGATTATGGATGAAGAGCTGCATGCCGACGGAACTATCAAACGCGCGGGCCAGCAGTACTACATGAAGCCGATGAACTGTCCTTTTCATAATTTGATCTTCCAATCACGCGGGCGCTCTTATCGCGAGCTGCCACTGCGTCTTTTTGAATTTGGCACTGTCTATCGCTACGAAAAATCTGGCGTAGTCCATGGTCTGACGCGCGCCCGTGGTTTCACGCAAGACGATGCACATATTTATTGCACAAAAGAGCAGATGGTCGATGAGCTCGATTCTCTCCTCACATTTGTATTGAATTTGCTACGCGACTATGGGCTAACGGATTTCTATCTAGAACTCTCGACGCGCAATCCTGAAAAGTCGGTTGGAGAAGATTCCGATTGGAACGAAGCGACCGAAGCTCTTCGTAAGGCTGCGCTGGCGCAGAATCTCGAACTGGTATTAGATGAAGGTGGCGCAGCTTTCTATGGTCCAAAGATTTCGGTACAAGTAAAGGATGCGATCGGACGCACCTGGCAGATGTCGACTATCCAAGTAGATTTTCAACTGCCACAACGTTTCGAATTGGAATATTCAGCAACTGATGGAACTAGACAGCGCCCGGTAATGATTCACCGCGCCCTCTTTGGTTCAATCGAAAGATTCTTTGGGGTGCTAACCGAGCATTACTCAGGAGCGTTCCCACCATGGTTAGCGCCAGTTCAAGTAACGGCAATTCCGGTTGCTGATGCTTTCGCAGATTATTTATCGAGCGTGGTGAAAGAATTTAAGAACGCTGGAATACGAATAGATCTTGATGACTCAGATGATCGCATGCAGAAAAAGATTCGCAATGCTCAGATGCAGAAGGTACCTTACATGTTGATTGCTGGTGAGGAAGATCAAAAAGCCGGTAAGGTATCCATTCGCTATCGCAATGGTGAACAGAAGAATGCGATTTCGGTGAAAGATGCAATCGCAGAGATCCAAGCGGTTATTCAAGAACGTAAACAGGTTTGAAGATGAGTGATTTAACGGTTGGAATGCCCGATCGCTGGGCCCGTCTCTGGGCACCTCATCGCATGGAGTATCTAAAAGGTGAGAACCGTCCGGATAGTGGTGGTGGTGAGCAATGCCCATTCTGTCGAGTTCAAACACTTTCAGATGTTGAAGGTTTAATTGTGGCACGTGGTGAAAAGAATTTTGTGGTTATGAATTTGTATCCATATAACGCTGGACATCTTTTAATCTGCTCATATAGACATGTCGCTGATCTAACTGAGTTAAGTAGGCAAGAGCGTGAGGAGATGTTGGAAATGACATCTCATGCCATGCTAACTCTGCGCAAGGTTTCAGCTCCGGCCGGTTTTAACTTAGGGATGAATCAGGGCGCGGTATCAGGTGCGGGAGTTGCTGAACATATTCATCAACATATCGTCCCGCGTTGGTCGGGGGATGCAAATTTTATGCCGCTGATAGGTCAAACCAAGGTGATGCCAGTTCTCTTGGCCCAGTCAAGAGATGAGTTAGCGCAAGCTTGGTAGGACATTCTTTAAGGTAGGGCCGAAATATATTTCTTTACAATATCTATGCCCATACCGCTAGCGAGAACAACCGGGATGGCGGGAAATAGCAGCCCATTTATAAATGCATCTTCACCGGCGGCAGCTATCTCTTCTTGGTACTCTTCGCGAAATTCGCTGATCAACTCTTGATGTTCTAGATCGCTCATACTGTTATTTGGTATTGCGCTGCGGTAATCAGTAATCTCGAGGGTATCCAAGGAGATCAGCGCAATTGGATCTCCTGTTTCACTATGTAAAACCAGATACGGCGTCACTAATTGATCAAATACGCGGTTGGCTAGCATCACCGCATCTTCAAAGTCAGAATCGGAACCTACTAATTCATTGACAACAACGAGACGGGGTAGTTGGTAATCACTCAAGGTTTGCCAAAGATCGATTGTGGCTTGGTCTATGCCTGCCGCAGGGTTTATAGCGAAGATCGCTAGATCGCTCTCGGCGACTGGAATCGTTGATAGCTCGGCTCCGAATATTTCCGCTAAAGCTTGCGGCTGTGCAGAAACATGACCGTATAAGTGGATCCGCTTTTGAAAAGTCATAGGCGTCAGAATAGGTGAAAAAGTCTGCGAGAGCCTACGATGAGGGCGATGTTAATCCCATATTTAAAGCCAGCAGTAACTCGCGTGATCAATCCGATTGCTCGAGGAGCCTTGAGAATCGGCCTCACACCCAATGCAGTCACTGCCATTGGCGCAATCGGCGTTGCAATTTGTGCGCTTTATTTCTATCCGCGCGAGGAATTCTTTCTGGGTACTTTGCTAATCGTCTTCTTTGCACTCAGCGATCTATTTGATGGTGCCATGGCGCGCATATCCAAGCGCGGAGCGAGCCTTTGGGGTAGCTTCCTAGATTCCACTATTGATCGAATCACAGATTCGGCAATTATGGTCGGCCTACTATTGGCGCTAATTGCCAGTGATGATCGCTTAACCCCAGTTGCTCTCGGTGCGCTAGTTGCAGGTCTGTTGGTTCCATATATTCGCGCCAAGGCCGAATCGCTAAATATTGAATGCTCAGGTGGAATAGCGGAACGCACCGAACGTTTAATGATTATCTTAACCGCGATTGGATTTCACGGTCTGGGTGTTTCATATATTTTGATGTTTGGCATCTGGATTTTATTCCTTCTATCAATTATTACAGTGGTTCAGCGTGCGCTGATTGTCAAGGCAGCTAGCTAACCTGATGAATCTAGATTTTGTAGTAGCAGCTGTTTATTTTTCAGGATGGCGAGTTGTAAGAGCGCTACCTGAGAAATTTGCCTATGCAATCTTCGAACGGCTGGGAGCTTTTTCTTTACGTCGCAACGACAGCCGTATCAAGAGGTTACGCAGTAATTTAGAACGAGTCGCACCAGAGAAGAATAAAGAAGCCATGGATGAATTGATGGTGCGCGCGATCTCTTCATACATGCGATATTGGTGCGACACATTTAGATCTCCCGATTGGAGCAAGGCGCGAATCGTAGAGACGGTAACGGTAACGCGCGAAGAGCTTTTAACAGAGCCAATGAAAGATGGTCGCGGTGTAGTTGTTGCTCTTCCACATGCAGGTAATTGGGATCATGCCGGATCATATTTTTGCGCTATGGGATTGCCACTTGTGACTGTGGCAGAGCGTGTAAAACCCGAGGCTTTATTTGAGAAATTTTTAGAATACCGACAGAATATTGGGATGGAGGTTTTGGCGCTAGATAGTGGTTCTATGGCAACTTTGATGCAACGGGCTCGTCAGGGCGCTCTGATTGCGCTGGTATCAGATCGCGATCTATCCCGCGGCGGTGTAGACGTAAATTTCTTTGGAGATACTGCACGTATGCCGGCAGGTGCAGCACTTTTAGCTGTGAGAACGAGTATCCCGCTAATTACTGCCTATGTTTCTTATAATGAAAAGGGCATCCACATTGAATTTAACTCTGTAGAAGTGCCTAGCAGCGGTTCTGAACAAGTGCGGGTTGCTAGGACGGTACAGCGCTGTGCGGACTTATTTGCCGAAGGAATCGCAAAGCACCCGCAAGATTGGCATATGTTGCAGCGCATTTGGATCGATAGTGATTTTCAGGAGCGGGTCTAATGACATTAGAAAAATTGCGAATTGGCCTAGTCTGCCCTTACGGATGGGATACACCAGGCGGAGTACAAAATCATGTCCGTGATTTAGCAGAGTATTTGATTTCAAAAGGCCATTTTGTCTCTGTGCTAGCACCGGTAATTGATGAAGAATCTATTCCCGAATATGTAACCAGCGCTGGTAAGCCGATCGCCATTCCATATAACGGTGCGGTTGCTCGTATTCTCTTTGGCCCAGTTGTCTTTGCCAGAGTTAAGCAATGGATCAGCAATGGAAAATTCGATCTTTTGCATTTACATGAACCAGCAATCCCTTCTATTTCACTGTTGGCTTGTTGGGCGGCAGAAGGACCATTGGTTGGAACCTTTCATGCAGCTGCCAAACGTCAAAAGGCAATCTTTGCGATTGGCCCAATTCTGGAGCCTGTCATAGAGAAGTTAACTGCGCGAATAGCAGTTAGTGAGGCAGCTCGGTTAACTTTAACTGAGCATTTAGAGACCGATGCAGTTGTTATTCCAAATGGAATTTATACAGATCGCTATCGTAATGGGCAGGTACGTCCAAATTGGAGCGGGAATACTCTCGGCTTTATTGGCCGATTTGAGGAACCTCGAAAGGGGCTAGCGGTCCTTTTGGAAGCGCTGCCAATCATTTCGCGCTTTGCTCCTGATGTTCGAGTTTTGGTAGCTGGCCCTGGAGATAGTAAAGATCTGCAGTCACAGATTGATCCGCAATTGCGTCCGCGATTTGAATTCTTAGGCAGAATTTCCGAGAAGGAGAAGGCAGACCTTCTCTCATCGGTAGCTCTTTATGTTGCACCAAATACGGGCGGTGAATCATTCGGAATAATTTTGGCTGAGGCTCTAGCTGGGGGAGCAACCGTCGTGGCTAGTGATATTCCAGCCTTTAACTCCTTATTGGGTGGCGGCAAATATGGTTCTCTATTTGCCTCTGAAAATTCCCAGGAGCTTGCAAAAGTCTGTATCGACTTATTAAGTGATGGTGAAAAACGTAAAGATTTTGCAGCGCGTGGTAAAGAGTATGCGCAGCGATTTGACTGGGATGTGGTTGCAGAAGATATATTTTCGATTTACGAGATGGCCCTGGTTGGCAGTGAGGGAGTTTCACTCTCCTCTTATAATCATCCTTGGAATCGCATCTTGGGGCGCGAGGGTAAATAGATGGAGAAGTATTTCCTAGCCATTTTCATAGCCCTTTTCGTAATCTGGTATTTAACCTATTCAGCTACCCGATTAGATCGATTACATCATCGCGTCGAAACGAGCTGGGCAAATTTGGATGGTCTATTGCAACGTCGTGCGGCCATCGCGCTAGAAATTTCACACAGCGAATTCGCCGACCCAGCATCGGCCTTATTGCTTACCGCCGCGGCATATCAAGCTCGCCATGCTCAGGTGCAGACTCGTTCACAAGCCGAAAGTGGTCTATCTGGCGCTCTCGGACTTCTCCTGAGCGATGATTATCTAGTTAACGGGCTGATCGAAAAGGATCTACTGCAGGAACTATCAGAGTTAACGGATAAAATACGCGTGGCTATTTCCTTACATGTAGATTCGGTTTTAAGAACCCAAATGGTAAGACGCAAGCCCGTCTTTCGAATTTTTCGTTTGGCAGGTAGCGCGCCGCTGCCTGTGACCTATGAATTCGAAGCCGATGCCCTTTAAGCCAATCGCCACAACCTTAGTTGGTCTCCTATCAGTTGCAGTAATCGCGCTGGGATTCTTTAGTTTTTCATCTGGTACTGCGATCTCCGATTTAATCGAGGAGGTTGTTAAGGAAGAACCACGCAACTCCCTTGGCGGTCGAATCGGAAGCGATGGCCCAATCTTGGTAGTAAAAATTGACGACACCGCGCGCGCCCATCCGCAAGCTGGGCTAGAAGATGCTGACATTGTCTACATCGAACAGGTGGAGGGTGGTCTAACTCGGCTGGCAGCTATATTTTCATCAAAAATTCCAGAGTTAATCGGTCCTGTAAGAAGTGCTCGAATTTCGGATATTGAAATCCTGAAACAGTTCGGTCGCGTGGTATTTGCTTATAGTGGTGCGCAGCAAAAACTTTTACCAGTAATTGCTGCTGCGGATTTGGAAAACTTTGGTGCCCAACGGCAGTCTCCCGAGATTTATCCAACTGATCCAAAGCGCACTTCGCCAACTGCGATGATGCTGCGGGCAGATAAACTTATGTTGAAGGTCGCCGACGCACAATTGCCAGTTGTGATTTCCAGACCAATTGGATGGAGTTTTGGACCTGCCCCTGAAACAGGTACTGCGATTTTGGCCGCCAAGGTAAGTTGGCCAGCTAGTTCCTATGACGTAACTTGGTCTGAAGTTGAGCAGCGGTGGTTACTTGCAAATCGAGGGGTGCCGGATCTATCAACTTCAGGTGTGCATTTAGGACCAACTACGTTTGTTATTCAAAAAATCAAGATCACTGATTCCCAGTATGGTGATAAATTCGGTGGCATAACCCCATATTCCAACACCGTTGGAAGTGGCTCTGGATATATTCTTCGTGATGGCAAATCCATACCGGCTAACTGGGAGCGCTTAGCTGAAAATACAGGAACGACTTGGCGGACATTGCTAGGGGAAGAGATAAAGTTTGCTCCGGGGCAAGTTTGGGTAGCTCTAGTTGATCAGGAACCGAGCTTTACGGCCCAAGCTGTGCCAGATCCAGCGTTAAACGGTGCAGGTGCGACAAAGTCGACTACAAAGTAGTATTTCCTCCTAGCCGTTTACAGCAGTCTTAAAAATTAAAGGAGCACCAAATGTCAGAGTCAATCGCCACCGCTCGGGTAAAACGCGGAATGGCCGAGATGCTCAAGGGCGGCGTCATTATGGATGTGGTTAATGCTGAACAAGCAAAGATCGCCCAAGATGCTGGTGCATGTGCAGTGATGGCCCTTGAGCGGGTTCCCGCAGATATTCGTGCACAAGGTGGCGTAGCACGCATGTCAGATCCTGACATGATTGAAAAGATTAAGGCAGCGGTAACAATTCCTGTTATGGCAAAAGCGCGTATCGGCCACTTTGTAGAAGCTCGCATTTTGGAATCTTTAGGTGTTGATTACATTGACGAGTCTGAAGTTCTCACACCAACAGATTATGAAAATCATATTGATAAGTGGGGATTTAAAGTCCCATTCGTATGCGGGGCAACAAATTTGGGAGAGGCGCTGCGACGCATTAATGAGGGTGCAGCGATGATACGTTCCAAGGGCGAGGCCGGAACGGGCGATGTTTCTAATGCGATGATGCATATGCGAAAAATCGGCGGCGAAATTCGTAGATTATCCTCAATGCGCGAAGATGAACTTTATGTGGCAGCAAAAGAGATGCAGGCTCCATATGCCCTTGTTAAAGAGATTGCCGAAACCGGCAAGCTACCTGTTGTGCTATTTACAGCAGGAGGAATCGCAACTCCAGCAGATGCTGCGTTGATGATGCAGATGGGCGCTGATGGCGTCTTTATCGGCTCAGGTATTTTCAAATCGGGCGATCCAGCAACTCGCGCCGCAGCTTGCGTAAAGGCGACTACCTTCTTTGACGATGCCAAAGTTTTGGCAGATGTATCGCGTGGTTTAGGCGAAGCTATGGTCGGAATAAATGTGGCAGATATTCCTGCGCCACATCGCTTGGCCGAGCGCGGCTGGTAATTTCCACCGTTTCATGAAGGTAGGCGTACTTGCGTTGCAGGGCGATTTTCGTGAGCACGTATCCGCCTGCGCGCAATTAGGCCATAGCGCTTTAGCAATCAGACGTCCATCAGAGCTAGCAGAGATCGATTCTTTAATAATTCCAGGTGGAGAATCCACCACGATTGCACATTTGGCGCAAATTTTCGGCCTATACCTACCGATTAAGGATCGTATCGCCGATGGGATGCCAGTTTATGGATCATGTGCTGGCATGATTCTATTAGCTGAGCGAATTATTGATGGCGCAAAAGATCAAAAAACATTTGGTGGAATCGATATTTCAGTACGACGTAACGCCTTTGGGCGCCAGGTTGATTCATTCGAGAGCGATCTCGTCTTTGCCGGCAACGATTTCCGGGCAGTGTTCATTAGAGCACCTTGGGTTGAAGATGTAGGCGATGGGGTTGAAGTTTTATCGGATGTGGCAGGACTCGATGGTCAACGCCATCCAGTGGCGGTACGACAGGGATCGCTCTTAGCGACCTCTTTTCATCCAGAGCTAACCGGAGATCTACGCGTACACAGCTATTTCTTTGATCAAGTCTGTGCCGACAGGATAAAGTAGATGCGTTAGCTAAGCGGTGGATCGAAACTAATATCGAAACTAAAATTGATTGAAGGTGTACTAAATGTCAGGCCATTCCAAATGGGCAACGACAAAACATAAGAAGGCGATCATTGACTCTCGCCGTGCCAAGAATTTCGCAAAGTTAATCAAAGCGATAGAGGTTGCCTCGCGCAATGGTGGCCCAGATGTTGATGGAAATCCAACGCTCTTTGATGCAATTGCCAAAGCAAAGAAGAATTCAATGCCAGCTGACAATATTGATAGGGCAGTTAAACGCGGGGCGGGACTTGAATCTGGTGGCGCTGATTGGCAGACAATTATGTACGAGGGATACGGTCCAAATGGCGTAGCGATTATGATCGAGTGTCTCTCAGATAATCGAAATCGCGCAGCCTCTGAAGTACGTGTTGCCGTTACTCGCAACGGTGGATCGATGGCTGATCCTGGCTCGGTCTCGTATCTTTTCAATCGCAAGGGTGTAATCATTGTTTCTAAAGTGGGTAGCGTTAACGAAGAGAGTATTCTTGAAGCGGTGCTAGATGCTGGCGCAGATGAGGTTAATGATTTAGGTGAGTCATTTGAGGTTGTATGTGAAGCGAGTGATTTAGTCTCAGTTCGAACTTCTTTACAAGGTGCTGGTATTGACTACGAGTCGGCAGATTCTTCATTCTTACCATCAATGTCAATTCCGCTAGATGCAGAGGGTGCGACTAAGGTTTTCGAGCTAATTGATGCTATCGAAGAGTTAGATGATGTGCAGAACGTTTATAGTAATTTCGATGTATCTGATGAAGTCATGGCGAGCCTTTCCTAGAGATAACAGGATGGGCGCATAGGCTTGGAAGTTATGAGCCAACGTGAACTGCGAGTCTTGGGTGTAGATCCAGGTTTAACTCGGTGCGGAGTTGGAGTTATCTCTGGGGCGCCAGGTTCGCCTCTGAAATTAATTAGCGTTGGAGTTATTTTGACACCAAGTGATACCGCTCTGGAGTTGCGCCTGCTGCAATTGGAGAGAGAACTAATCAGATGGGTGGAGGAAAATAACCCCGATGTAGTTGCAGTCGAACGCGTTTTTTCGCAACATAATGTGCGCACCGTCATGGGAACCGGCCAAGCAGCTGGAATTGCGCTATTAGTCGCAGCGCGGGCAGGAATACCTGTTGTGATGCACACTCCTAGTGAAGTTAAGGCCGCTGTTACAGGTTCGGGCCGCGCCAATAAAGCGCAGGTTGCGGAAATGGTTAAGCGCTTATTATCTCTGAAGGAGATTCCAAAACCAGTAGATAGCACAGATGCTCTTGCGCTAGCTATCTGCCATATTTGGCGAGGTGCTGGAAATTCTAAGTTAGAGATAGCTGTTGCTGCTGAGAAAAAAAGGCTAGCAAATTTGGTGAAGAAATGATCTCCTTAATAAATGGGGTAGTTCGTTCGTTGAGCGCTGAGCGGGCAATAGTTGACGTTGGGGGAGTAGGCCTTGCCTTGGCCATCACTGCGCGCGCTAGCGCATCTCTAAATGTAGGAACTTCTATACAATTCTTTACCACGCTAGTAGTGCGAGAAGATTCATTAACATTATTTGGATTTCTCGACGATGAAGAGAGATCACTCTTTGAATTAGTTCAGACTGTAAGTGGAATTGGCCCGAAAGTTGCCTTATCGATAGTGGCAGCTCTTTCGCCAAGTCAGTTATCTTCGGCGATTGGCCGAGAAGATATCGCGGCGATTGAGAAGGTTCCTGGTATCGGGCGCAAAGGCGCGCAGCGCTTGATATTGGAGTTAAAAGGCAAACTATCCGACTTCAGCTCAGCAAATCAACGGATACATCACCAGATGCCATGGCGCGAACAATTAGCCAGCGCCCTTGTATCACTGGGATTTAGTGCAAGAGATTCAGATATCGCGATCACAAATGTAGTCAAGCAAATTACATTAGAGGGTGGAGATGCCAACAGCTTTGATTTGGCTGATCTTTTAAAACTGGCACTGCAGAACGGTAGTCGTGGCTAATGAGTGAGGATCGATTGGTTACTCCAGAATTTAGCGGTGATGATTCAGCAGCTGAACATGCGCTGCGCCCAAAATCGCTCTCTGAATTTATAGGACAAAAGCGGGTTAGAGATCAGATCGATGTGCTGCTAACTGCAGCGAGAGGGCGTAATTCACCAGCTGATCACATCTTGCTCTCGGGGCCACCGGGGCTAGGAAAGACGACGTTAGCTTTGATTTTGGCAGGTGAGATGCAGACTCCGATACGTATAACTAGCGGTCCAGCGATAACGCATGCGGGGGATTTAGCGGCGATTTTGTCTTCCTTAGTCGAGGGAGAAATTCTCTTTCTCGATGAGATACATCGACTGCCGCGACCAGCTGAAGAGTTGCTCTACCTTGCAATGGAAGATTTCCGAGTCGATGTAATTGTTGGCAAGGGTCCTGGCGCGACTGCAATTCCACTGCAGCTACCTAGATTTACACTAGTTGGAGCAACGACGCGGGCAGGGCTTCTTCCGAGCCCTTTACGTGATCGATTTGGTTTTACAGCGCATTTGGATTTCTATGAAGAAAGCGAACTAGAAGAGGTGCTTCGCCGTAGCGCAAAATTGTTAAAGTTAAAGATTGACGAGAAGGCGGTAGGTGAGGTTGCTTCTCGATCACGCGGAACCCCGCGTATTGCCAACCGACTCTTAAGGCGCGTTAGAGATTATGCACAGGTTAGATCTGGCGCAAGAGGAGCAACCGAACTCACGTACAGCGATGCTATGTCTGCACTTGAAATGTATGAGGTCGACGAGAAAGGTTTAGATCGCCTTGATAGATCTGTATTGCTTGCCCTAATTGAAAGATTTAACGGTGGGCCAGTCGGATTATCTACATTGGCCATTGCTGTGGGCGAGGAGACCGAGACAGTTGAATCTGTTGCAGAACCTTTTCTAGTACGAAATGGCTTCATGGCGCGGACTCCACGGGGGAGAATTGCAACAGCGCAAGGTTGGTCACATCTGGGCCGTACACCTCCTGCGGGCTTAGCCACCCTTTTCGACACGCCAGCCGTTGACGCCTAGACTCTGCTCCTATGTCCACACAAAATAAAACTGTGAAGAGCCCTGCCCGTTCTGGTAGATCCTTGGCCTTGTTGGCCGTGATCCTGTTAGGGCTATTTCTAACAACCTTGATTCAGGGAGCAACGGCAGTTCGCCTTGGTTTGGATCTACGTGGCGGAACCAGCGTGACGCTGCAACCGCGCGCATCGAATGATGCAAATAAGATCACTAGCGAAGCAATTGATCAAGCAGTCACAATTATTCGCCAGCGCGTAAATTCTCTTGGCGTTGCCGAAAGTGAAGTTACGGCGCAAGGCAGCGGAGCAAACCGACAGATAATTATTTCGGTGCCTGGCGATAGCGGACGTCGCGTAGTTGATTTAGTTGGACAGACAGCCGAACTCCGCTTTAGACAAGTTCTTGCTGAAACTGGCGGGGCGCCAACTTTGGCAGAGTCAGCCACAGCTGCTACACCTGCCGATGGAGTGGCCGCTGATCTAAATGCAAATTTTGCAGCTTTAGATTGCACAAATCCTACCAACCGCGAAGGTTCAGGTACAGATATCCCAACTGACACAATCATCGCTTGCTCTCGCGATGGAGGAGCAAAGTACATTTTGGGACCAGCCGAGGTTTTAGGTCAACAAGTATCATCGGCAGAGGCGGGCTTTGATCCGCAACAAGGTATCTCTTGGTATGTCTCACTATCCTTTAACGGTGAAGGTACTAAAGCATTCGGTGCGGTAACTAACCGAATTACCTCTCAGGCATCACCACTAAACCAATTAGCAATTGTTCTAGATGGCTTAGTTGTTTCGGCTCCACGTATCAACGAGGCAATTCCCTCAGGAAATGCGCAAATCACTGGTTCGTTTTCACAAGTTGAGGCGCAAGATTTAGCTAATGTGCTTAAGTATGGAGCGCTTCCTCTGGCATTTGATCGTGGCGAAGTACAGCAAGTCTCGCCAACGTTAGGTGCTGAACAACTCGATGCCGGACTATTAGCTGGCTTCATCGGACTCGGACTCGTCGTTATCTATTCTTTGCTCTACTACCGTGGACTAGGTTTCGTAACGGTAGGTTCACTTGCCATCGCAGGTGCGCTGGTCTACCTACTCTTCTTAGTCTTAGGCGAAAGTATCGGGTTCACTCTAACTCTGGCCGGCATCGCCGGCGCCATTGTGGCGATCGGTGTAACAGCGGACTCATTTGTCGTCTACTTTGAGCGTATCCGAGATGAGGTGCGCGAGGGTCGCTCGATTCGGTCGGCTGTTGAAAGCGGCTGGGTAAAAGCGCGTCATACAATTTTAGTGGCAGATGCCGTCTCACTCATTGCGGCAGTTCTCCTCTATTACTTTGCAGTCGGTGGCGTTCGTGGCTTCGCTTTCACACTGGGCCTAATAACAGTAGTAGACCTTTTCGTGGTCTTCTTCTTCACCAAGCCTCTTGTCACAGTGCTTGCACGTATCAATTTCTTTGCTTCAGGCCAGCGGTTATCAGGGCTCTCACCTAAGAGCATTGGAATGAAGAACTCAAATACTCAATCAGCACCAGCACCTTTGGAGGCATAAGCGATGTTTAAAATATCTGGCCTAGGCGGAAGACTTTACTCAGGTGAGACATCTTTTAATATCATCGGCAATCGACGACGCTGGTATGTTCTTTCTGCGATCTTTACGCTACTTTCGATCGCCGCGCTTGCGGTACAAGGGTTACATCTTGGTATTGAATTCAAGGGTGGCTCTTCTTATACAGTAACTAAGCCAGGAGCGACTATTGAGCAAGCACGCAACGCGGTATCTAGCGTTGATATTCCTGGTGAGATTATTGTTCAGAAGATTGGTACAGAAAAGGTACGTATCCAGACCGGGGCGCTGACTCCTGTGCAATCCAGCGCTGTTGAGTCTGCACTGACTTCAACCTTTGGAGTCACCCTAGAATCAATTGATACTCAGTTGATAGGGCCTTCGTGGGGTAAAGAGATAACTAAGAAAGCTTTCTATGGTCTGATCGCTTTTCTCTTGGTCATCATGCTCTTCTTAGCGATGGCCTTTGAATCCAAGATGGCGATCGCAGCAATAGTTGCCGTAGTCCACGATGTGTTTATTACAGTTGGAATCTATGCTCTTGTTGGTTTTGATGTAACACCTGCCACCATTATTGGCTTCCTCACAATTATGGGTTACTCGCTCTATGACACAGTTGTTGTCTTCGACAAGATTCGTGAGAACACTAAATCGGTAACAGCAGTCGGAAAAGTTACATATTCACAGGCAGCTAACTTAGCCGTCAATCAGACAATTGTTAGATCTGCTAACACATCACTAATTGCACTCTTGCCGGTTGGCTCCATTCTTTTCGTTGGTGCCGGATTACTTGGAGCGGGCACGCTGAAGGATCTCTCGCTTGCGCTCTTCATTGGTTTAATTGTCGGAACCTACTCTTCAATTTTTATCGCTCCACCGGTTCTGGCTGCACTTCGTGAAAAGGAGCCGGCGATGCAAGCGCTAGCTAAACGAGTGGCATCTCGCGGCGTAGCATCAACTGAAGCGGTAGGCGATTCTGTAATTAGTCGCCCGGTAGCCACTGCAGTTGGTGGTTCTCGCAATCAACCAAAGCGCAAGGGTCGCAAGTAAGATTTTTGTACGTGGCGACAGAGAGGTGAATAGAAATGGATTCATTAGTCGCGCCACTAATAGCCAAGCTCAAGGAGAACCATCCAGATAGTCGTTTAGATGTTGTTGAGCAAGCCTATGAAATTGCAAAAGTAGCCCATCTGGGGCAATTGCGTAAATCTGGTGAAGAGTACATAACGCATCCGGTTGCTGTCTCAGAAATATTGGCTGAGTTAGGTTTAACTGACACAACGATAATTGCCTCGCTCTTACATGATACGGCCGAAGATACTTCTTATGGTTTAGCCCGCCTCAAAATTGATTTCGGCCCAGAGATTGCCGATTTAGTAGATGGCGTGACCAAGCTCGACAAATTAACTTACGGCCCAACTGCCGAAGCCGAAACAGTTCGCAAAATGGTCGTGGCCATGTCGCGCGATATTAGAGTTTTGATTATCAAATTAGCAGATCGTTTACATAATGCCAGGACATGGCGTTATGTATCGCCCGAGAGCGCCGAGCGAAAGGCGCGCGAGACGCTGGATATTTACGCCCCACTAGCTCATCGCCTGGGTATGAATGCTATGAAGTGGGAGCTAGAAGATCTCTCATTCGCCATTCTTGAGCCAAAGAAATTTGAGGAAATCTCTCGACTGGTTGCTGATCGCTCACCATCGCGTGATGCTCTAACGCAGCAGGTCATTGATTTAGTGGAGACAGATTTAACAAAAGATGCTATTTCTGCCAGCGTAACGGGTAGAAAAAAGCACTTCTATAGCGTTTATCAAAAAATGGTAGTACGTGGGCGCGACTTCAGTGAGATTTATGATCTGGTTGGTATCAGAGTATTGGTAAATGATGTTCGCGATTGTTATGCGGTATTGGGCTCTATTCACGCACGGTGGTCACCAGTACCTGGACGATTTAAAGATTATATAGCGATGCCCAAATTCAACCTCTATCAGTCGCTACATACAACAGTTATTGGTCCAACGGGTCGAGCGATTGAAATTCAGATAAGAACTTTTGATATGCATTCACGCGCCGAGTTCGGTATCGCAGCGCATTGGAAATATAAGCAAGGGGCAGATTCGGGATCAAATGCGCCCGAGATGCTCTGGTTGCGCCAGTTACACGAATGGCAGAAGGAGACGGAAGACCCTTCTGAATTTTTGGAGGCGCTGCGCTTTGACTTGGGCACTCCCGAGGTATTCGTTTTTACTCCAAAGGGAAGCGTGATCGCTCTACCAGGTGGTTCTACCCCAGTGGATTTTGCATTCTCTGTACATACTGATGTCGGCAGTACCTGCGCAGGAGCAAAAGTAAATGGCAGGTTAGTGCCATTAGATTCACGACTCGTAAATGGCGATGTAGTTGAGATCGTCACAAATAAAAGCCCAAATGCTGGCCCTTCTCGCGATTGGCTAAATTTTGTTAAGTCGCCACGAGCACGCTCTAAGATAAAAGCGTATTTCAGTAAAGAGCGCAGGGAAGAGGCGATAGATGCTGGCCGTGAATCAATTGCCCGGCAAATGCGTAAGGCTGGCTTACCTCTTCAGAAAATTTTTGCAGGGCATTCGCTATTAGAGTTGGCACACGATCTGCACTACCAGGATATATCGGGGCTATATAGCGCAGTGGGCGATGGCCATGTATCAGCGGCATCGGTTGTTGAGAAGTTGATTGCATCTAGAGGGGCTGAGGATTCACACCCAGAACCGACGCTAGAACAGATTCCCAAAGGTCCCCACTCAGTTCGACGAGTGAGTAGCGCAATCGAAGTAGAGGGCGTTGGCGATGTGTTAGTTAAATTGGCGCGCTGTTGCACGCCCGTGCCAGGGGATGCCATCGTAGGCTTTATTACAAAAGGTAGTGGTATCTCTGTTCATCGTGAGGATTGTATTAACACAGCTGACTTGCAACTAAATCAGAGCGAGCGTATCGCCAAGGTAAAATGGCTAGCAGGTGCGGGCAATGTTTTCCTAGTTAATATTCAAGTTGAAGCGCTAGACCGAGCTAGGTTACTGGCAGATGTGACTAGAACTCTTTCGGAGCAACATGTAAATATATTGAGCGCAGCAGTTAGTACATCAAAAGATCGCACCGCAATCTCAAAATTTACTTTTGAAATGGCAGATGCCTCGCATCTGGATGCGGTTTTGGCTGCCGTGCGCGCCGTCGAGGGCGTTTACGATGTTTACCGAAACTAAATCGAAACTGCTTAGTTAAATTCAGCTAAGGACTTTTCAGCCTCAGCTAGCCAAACCTGACGAGCCTGCGCTGATTCCAGCGCCTCTTTCGCCTTCTTTGCGTTGCCAGCGACTTCTGCCTTTGCGGCGATCTTTTCGTAGTTGGCAATTGAATCTGTCAGCTGTTTAACCACATCAGCAGCCCGCGCCTTGGCAACAGGATCAGTTTTACGCCAAATCTCTGCCTCGGCCTCCTTTAGCGCAGCTTCAACTTTCGCGACTCGCGCATCTAGCGCCGCGCGCCTATCACGATTAGTGATTCCAATCTTCTCCCATGAACGTGAGAGCTCGCGGAAAGCATTTTTAGCTTCCTTAACATCTGTCAACGGCAGTAACGCTTCAATCTGCGAAATTAGCTCTTCCCGCTTAATCAAATTAGCGGCCATGGATACTTCACGTTTTTCAAGATCAGCGTTCTTGGCGGTGAAGAATTGATCTTGAGCGGCTTTAAATTTTGCCCACAACTTTGCATCTTCACTCGGTTTGCCGCGACCAGTAGCCTTCCATTGATCCATGAGAGTTTTAAACTTTCGTGCGGTCGGAACCCATTCCGTAGATGTGGCTAAGGCGGTCGCTTCTTCAACCAGAACTTTTTTAGCGGCTGAAACTTTGGAAGTTATCTCCTCTAAAGCGGCGAAGTGGGTTCGACGTCTTTTATCAAATTTGTTTCGCGATGCCGAAAACCGTTTCCATAGCTCAGCATCAGCTTTCTTATCCAAACGCGGAGCAGATTTCCACTCTTCTAGTAAAACTTTAAGACGATCGCCAGTCACCTTCCAACTCTCGGAAAGTGTCAGTGACTCGGCTTCGGCGACGATCTTCTCTTTCTCAACGAGAACTTGGGCACGTCGGGCTTCCTTCGCAGCTGCCTCTGCCTGCTTCTTTGCTTCATATGCCTCGCGATGGCCTTCGATTAGGGGTTCTATCTGTTCCACTGATTGGGAGAGGGCAGCTAAATCGCCTACTCCATTTAACTCAACGACTTGCTGCCGTAATTTTTTCACTGCATCGTAAGCATCCGATGGAACCATTGCTCCACTAGCAATACGCGCTGCCGTGAGCGCAGCTTCTGAGGCGAGCGCCTCGAATTTACGAACAAAATATTGCAGAGCCTCATCTGCGCTCTTGCCTGGGTATGAGCCAACTGCCTTATCGCCGTTAGGTGTTATTACATAAACTGTTCCGTCATCGCCTACACGGCCGAACTTCGAAGGATCTCCGATCAAGGCACTTGCTGCACTAGTAACTGCCGGTGCTACGTTTATCGATCCTGGATTAATGTTTTCGGTCATGATTTCCCTTTCAGCGCGTCGGCTTTTTAAGCCTTCGTTGATGGAGCGTGTAGTGAGGTATTTACAGAGATAAAAGGTACCCTGTCTTACTTCGCAGTGAAAGTTGGCGCTCAATTTCCTGAGCTGGGGAGGGTATTTATGTTGGTTGAGGTCTTTCCAGCTCCAATGTATGCCACAAATTGTTGGGTTATCGCCGCAGGTATTGGGCAGGAGTGCATCATCATCGACCCTGGTATGCCTGATATCTCACAGGATATTAAAGTGATCGTAAGCGAATATAAATTAAAGCCGGTGGCCGCACTGATTACCCATGGGCATCTAGACCATACTTTTTCATTAAAGCCTTTGGCCGATGGATACGGCATTGCAAGTTATATACATTCAGAAGATCGCGAATATCTGATGCGGCCAGAAGGCGCGCTTAGCCCTGAATTTGCAGCGACGCTAGGAGAAATGGTTTTTGAGGAACCGAGTGATCTCAGACTTCTACATAATTCTGATGTCATTGAATTGCTGGATATGAAGATCACTGCGATTCATGCCCCTGGACATACAAAAGGAAGCACGATGTTTACTATTAATGACGAGTTACTCATTAGTGGAGATGTACTTTTTGCTGGTTCTATTGGCCGCACAGACCTTCCCTCAGGATCAGCTGATGCGATGAAAAAAAGTCTGAGAACTAAAGTGTTACCTCTCCCTGATGATTTACGGGTACTGCCTGGCCACGGTCCTGAGACAACGATTAAATACGAACGCAAAAATAACCCTTATCTGAAAGAATTGCGGATATGAAGTACGAAAAATTACAGGCACCTAAGGGGGTAAAGGAGTACCTTCCTCCAAATTCGGCCGCCTTTGAATGGGTGCGCGAGAGCTTGATCGCACCTGCCAAATTAGCAGGATATAAATTGATGGAGTTACCAGTATTTGAAGATACTGCGCTCTTTTCGCGCGGCGTGGGAGAGTCAACCGATGTGGTTAGCAAAGAGATGTATACCTTTGAAGATCGCGGGGGAAGATCGTTAACGCTGCGTCCAGAAGGTACAGCCGGCGTAATGCGGGCGATTATCGAAAGTGGTTTAGATCGCGGTCAGCTGCCCGTCAAAGTTTGGTATTCCGGACAATTCTTTCGCGCCGAGCGGCCACAAGCTGGACGTTATCGTCAGTTCTATCAAGTTGGCATAGAGGCAGTTGGTTTAGATGATCCGGCCATTGATGCAGAAGTAATAGCGGTTGCAGACCAGGGTTTTAGAGATTTAGGTTTAAAGAACTACCGTTTAGAGATCACCTCGTTGGGAGATGCACAGTCGCGAGCAGCACATCGAGTAGATTTAATGAAGTACATCGCGAAACTAGATTTAGATGAGCAGACGCGTACTCGGTCAGAGATAAATCCGCTTCGACTCTTTGATGATAAGCGGGCAGAGATAAAGCAGGCTATGGAACAAGCCCCGTTACTGCTCGATTACTTATCTCCTGAATCAGCGGAAAATTTCACGCAGGTTAAAAGCTACCTAGATAGCTTAGAAATTACTTACATAGTCAATCCAAGGATGGTTCGCGGTCTGGACTATTACACTGGCACGACTTTTGAATTTATCCATGAAGATCTTGGTGCGCAATCTGGAATCGGTGGCGGAGGTCGCTACAGCGGGTTGATGGAAATCCTAGGTGGGCAGGCGCTCTCAGGAATCGGTTTTGGTCTGGGAGTCGATAGAGCTTTGCTAGCAGTAGAAGCCGAAGGGTTACTTAATCAAGATCGATTTACATCTGATCTTTTTATTATTCCAATTGGAGAGCAAGAGAAATCAGTAGCGCTAGCTATCGCAACAACTCTGCGAAAGGCGGGTATTCGTACAGAAATAGCTTTTGGCGATCGCGCACTGAAAGGGGCCATGAAGGCTGCCGATAAGAGCGGATCACGCTATCTAGTTGTTATTGGAGATGCTGAGGTTAAATCTGGAGTGGTTGAACTCAAACGCATGAGCGACGGATCAGTTTCTTCGGTTAAGATTAGCCAATTGCAGCAGGTTCTAATCGGAGCCCTCTGAGTTCCTATTCACTTTGCAAAAGGCGGAATTTTCTAGATGTTACGTACACACGATGCTGGCGCACTGCGCGCATCAGATGCTGGTCAAACCGTCCGCCTTGCGGGCTGGGTAGCCCGACGCAGAGATCATGGGGGCCTGGCATTCATTGATCTGCGCGATGCAACTGGCTCTGTTCAAGTGGTGGTGCGAGATGAGAAGTTAGCGGGTGCGCTCCGGGCGGAATGGTGCCTGCAAATAACGGGTGAAGTACTGCTGCGTCCGGCTGGAAACGAGAACCTGACTTTGCCTACCGGTGCAATTGAGATTATGGGCGATGAGATAAAAGTCTTAAGCGAGTCTGCACCTTTACCATTTCCAGTAGATAGCGGTAACGACTCCGAAATCTCTGAAGAAGTAAGATTGAAATATAGATATTTGGATTTACGTCGCGAGAAACCCGCTGCAAACTTACGCTTGCGTTCAAAAGTTACCTCAACAATTCGCAGGGTTATGGAAGATGCGCACTTTCTGGAGATTGAAACGCCTTATCTAACGCGAAGCACTCCAGAAGGCGCCCGTGACTTTTTAGTGCCCGTGCGACTTCAACCGGGTAGTTGGTATGCGCTGCCACAATCGCCGCAATTATTTAAACAATTGCTCATGGTTGCTGGGATGGAACGTTATTACCAGATCGCACGTTGTTTTAGAGATGAAGATTTTCGTGCCGATCGTCAGCCAGAGTTCACTCAACTCGATATTGAAATGTCTTTCATTGACCAAGCTGATATTTTAGCCGTTGCGGAGAAATTACTTGTAAAGATATGGAAGGAGGCAGTTGGCTATGACATTCCAACTCCAATCCGACATATGACCTATGCAGATGCGATGCAGAATTATGGATCAGATAAACCCGATTTACGATTTGATTTACGACTTATAGAACAAACAGATTTCTTTGCAGATACACAGTTCCGCGTATTTCAGGCTCCCTATGTTGGAAGCGTTGTTATGCCCGGTGGCGCCTCATCTCCAAGACGTGAACTCGATGCTTGGCAAGATTGGGCAAAGGCTCGTGGAGCAAAAGGCCTTGCTTATATTTTAGTCAATGAAGATGGAACTCTAGGAGGACCCGTCTCAAAGAATATTTCAGAGGCGGAACAACTTGGAATAGTCGCTGCGGCAGGTGCTAAGACTGGGGATGCGATCTTCTTCGCCGCGGGCGAGCGATCCACCTCCCTGGCGTTACTTGGCGCAGTTCGCCTAGAAATCGGTAAGCGTTGCAAGTTAATTAATGAAGGGGCCTGGGAGTTTCTCTGGGTAGTTGATGCGCCGATGTTCGAACCTACCGACGGTGGAGGTTGGACAGCTGTTCACCATCCTTTTACTGGACCTAAACCAGAATTCGCTGAAAGTTTCATATCAGATCCATCTAACGCTCTTGCATATGCATATGACATTGTTTTGAATGGAACTGAACTTGGTGGCGGTTCTATTCGTATCCATGACAGAAAAATGCAGAAAGATGTTTTTAGCGTTATTGGTCTAAGCGATGAAGAAGCAGCAAGCAAATTTGGATTTCTCTTAGACGCATTTAATTTCGGGCCGCCTCCACATGGTGGAATAGCGCTGGGTTTGGATCGAGTTTGTGCGCTTTTGACTGGCAGCGATTCAATACGCGAAGTTATAGCCTTCCCTAAAACAGCCAGTGGTGGAGATCCGCTAACTGGTGCGCCCACCCCAATAACTTCAGCGCAGCGCAAAGAGAGTGGGATAGATGGTGCTCCTAAGGTTGATAACCAGAGTTAGGGGCCACCTCAGGTAGGCTTGAATCAGATCTATAGAGAGAAAGATTATTTGGAAAGATTAGGGGGATGCGATGGTTACAGGTCCAGGTGGGGTAGCTACAATTATTGCTGCCTGCTCGCTGCTCGTTATTGCTATCGCTGTTTCTTACGCGGTAATACGAATAGGTCGTCTGATCGATGAGGCGAAAGTTTCTCTCAAGACATTCACCGATGAAGCAGCACCACTAATCCATGAATCAACTAGAACTCTCGAGTTGGTAAATAGTCCATTGGAAAGTTTTGCCCGCATTACAAAAAATGTAGAAGATGTGACATCAAAAGTTGCCGATGCAACAACTGATTTTATGGATAAGAGCGGACCAGCGGTAAAAGTGGCAGGTGCGTTAATAAGCGCTGCGGGGTTGAAGAAATCAAGGGCGAAAAAGAAGAAGAAGTCGGAGTGATCTAAAAAAAGTGAAATCCGCCGAGATCCGTTCGCGCTGGCTGCGCTTCTTTGAAAGTGATAACCGCGAAGGTTTAACTCACACCGTTGTGCCGTCAGCCTCGCTGATTTCCGATGATCCCAATTTGCTTCTGGTCAATGCCGGAATGGTTCCATTCAAACCCTATTTTTTGGGCGAAGTAACCCCACCATTTAAACGCGCTACCTCTGTTCAAAAATGTGTGAGAACTCTAGATATCGATGAAGTCGGAAAGACAACTCGCCACGCTTCTTTTTTTCAGATGTGTGGCAATTTCTCCTTCGGTGACTACTTCAAAGAAGGCGCGATCGCACTTGCTTGGGATCTGTTGACGCGCCCTATCTCAGATGGAGGATATGGTTTCCCCGAAGACAAGTTATGGGTAACTGTTTATTTGACTGACGATGAAGCGGCAGATATATGGCACAGAAAAATTGGAATTCCTAAAGAACGAATTCAGCGCCGAGACATGGCGGATAATTTTTGGTCTATGGGGGTTCCCGGTCCATGCGGACCTTGCTCTGAAATATATTTTGATCGCGGTCCTGCTTACGGGATAGATGGCGGACCAGTCGCAGACGAAAATCGTTATTTAGAAATTTGGAATTTAGTCTTCATGCAAAATGAACGTGGAGCAGGCGGAGGAAAGGATGGCTACCCGATCCTTGGCGAACTGCCGGCAAAGAGCATCGATACCGGCCTTGGTCTTGAGAGAACTGCCGCACTTTTACAAGGTGTTGAGAATATCTACGAAATAGATACAACGATGCAAATTTTGAATCGCGCGATGGAGCTCACAGGTATCAAATATGGAGCAGAGGCAAAATCAGATGTAGCTCTGCGAGTAATTGCAGATCATGCTCGAACATCAGCGATGTTGATCGGCGATGGGGTTACTCCAGGTAATGAAGGTCGCGGCTACGTGCTACGTCGCATGATGAGACGCACGATTCGTAATATGCGTTTACTTGGAACTAATGACCCGATTATGTCGGAGCTAACAATTTCAGCGATAACGGCTATGAGCCCGCAGTACCCAGAGTTAGTTTCCGATCAGAAGAGAATTTTGTCAGTTTCAGTTTCCGAAGAGGAATCTTTTCTGCAAACGTTAAAGAGTGGAACTCAAATTTTTGATCTGGCTTCCACTGATTTAAAGAAGCGAGCAGTTAAAGTTCTGCCGGGCGAAGATGTATTCAAATTGCACGATACCTACGGATTCCCATTCGATCTCACTCTGGAGATGGCCCGCGAGCAAGGCCTAGAGGTGGATGAGGCGGGATTCACACGCCTGATGAAAGAGCAACGCGATAGAGCGAAAGCTGATGCAAGGGCGAAGAAGAGTGGTCATACCGATTTAAGCGAGTATAAGAAGATTATTGATGCCAATGGTTCGAGTGAATTCATTGGATACACAGATATATCTGCACAGACTTTAGTAAAGGGTATTTTGTTAGATGGCTTAAGTGTTAAAAGTGCTCAATCAGGAGAGGACGTTGAAGTAGTCCTTGATCGCACCCCCTTTTATGCTCAAGGGGGAGGACAGCTAGCAGATGGAGGGCGTATCACTCTGGAAAGTGGCGCCATCGTCGAAATCGAGGATGTACAGAGTCCAGTGTCAGGGCTATCGGTTCACCGAGGCAGAGTCATATCAGGTGAGATTACTGTTGGCGAAAGTGCTTTAGCGCAGATAGATATAGACAGACGAAACGCAATTTCACGTTCCCATACCGCTACCCACATGGTTCACAAGGCTTTCCGTGAAATCTTAGGTGAGACGGCAACTCAAGCAGGTTCAGAGAATTCTCCAGGTAGATTCCGTTTCGATTTTCCTTCAACAGGGGCAGTATCTGAAGGCGCTTTAAACGAAGTAGAAGCGCGTGTAAATACTTTGTTGCTTGAGGACCTAGCAATTAGCGCAGAGGTCATGTCACAAGCTGAGGCAAAAAAGATGGGTGCGATGGCGCTTTTCGGTGAGAAATATGGAGATCGAGTTCGTGTTGTAAGCGTTGGTGATTGGGCTCGCGAATTATGTGGTGGTACACATGTTGCGAGATCCGGCCAGCTTGGAATAATTAAGCTACTTTCAGAGTCTTCGATTGGCGCCGGCGTCCGTAGAGTCGAAGCCCTCGTTGGATCAGATGCCTATAGCTTCCTAGCTCGTGAGCACTTACTTTTAAACTCGCTAACCTCATTGATAAAAGGGGCAAGAGTAGAAGAGCTTCCCGAAAGAATCTCCGATTTACTTACCAAGATGAAGGAAATTGAGAAAGAGTTAGCGGCGGTGCGTACCGCTGCTGCAATGTCTGATCTAACTTCACTGTACTCGCAAGCAAAAGATATTGCTGGAACGACGGTGATTGCTGCGAAGATAGCTGATGGAATTTCCGCAGAGGATCTTCGTAAAATAGCGCTAGATCTGCGCAATCGTGCAACAGATTCAGTGGTTGCCTTAATCAGTATAAATGGCGGGAAACCAGTATTGGTGGCAGCCGTTAGCGATCTAGCTCGGGCGAAGGGGATAAAGGCGGGCGCTCTCGTAAAAATTGGTTCAACCATCCTGGGCGGCGGCGGTGGTGGTAAGGATGAGTTTGCACAAGGTGGCGGAAGCTCCATTGTTGAAATTGGCAACGCGCTATTGGCGATTGAACGCTCAATAAAAGGTAATTAATGTCGCGCGTGGGACGAAGGGTAGCTTTTGATTATGGAGATGTCCGTATCGGCGTTGCGGTCTGCGATCCGGACGGAATTTTAGCTACCCCTTTAGCGACGTTACAAAGGAAAGACCCAAAATTGAAATCGCAAATCTCTTTACTTTTACAAGAGTATGAACCAGTGAAAATCTATGTGGGTAGACCAAAACTCCTAAGCGGAGAAGATGGCAGCGCTACTGCGAAAGTGGAAGAGTTCACCGTTTTTTTAACTACTAATTTTGATATACCAATCGTCTGGGTCGATGAACGATTATCAACAGTGGGAGCACAAAGGCAATTATATGAAGCGGGCAAAAGCGCCCAAGAATCAAAAGCGCTAATTGATGCCGCTGCTGCAGTTGCGATTTTGGAACAAGGTTTGGCAAATGAGTCGAGATAGAAAAATGATTTTGCGAGTCATCGCATCTCTTGGTGTTGTACTTCTTCTTACCGGAGCGCTGCATCAACTGCGCAAAGGTGGAGGGGCGGCAGCTGATTTTATTTGTGCAGTCACTAGTGGAATAGATGTAAATATTGAGATCAAGGATGGCGCAAGCGGTTCAGAGATTGCCCAGCAACTCTTTGAGGCAGACGTAGTTAAATCAAGTAGAGCCTTCTTTGCAATTGCAGTCTCAGATACCCGCTCTTCTCGCATCGCTCCCGGAGTTCACCGAATCCAGCAAGGACTTTGCGCACAAGATGCGCTCGATCAGTTATTAGATGCCAGGAGAATTGTTGGACTCGTAAAGGTTCTAGAAGGTGCCTGGAATCAGGAGATCTTCCAAGAGTTAGAGAAGTCCGGTTTTGCTAAAAATGATATCCAGAAAGCAAGTTCGAACTTTATACTTCCAAATGGGTTTCATAATTTAGAGGGCTTACTCTTCCCTGCACAGTATTCTTTTGCACCTGGCACCAATATAAATGGGGCTCTAACTCAGATGGTAGTTAGAGGCCTTGGCGAAATATCCAAGTCTGGCATTGATAGTGGAACAGGCAATTATTCTCGTCAGCAACTTTTGGTAATCGCCTCGGTCATCCAAGCCGAGGCAGATACGAAGGATTTTGCAAAGGTTTCGCGTGTTATTCGTAATCGATTGGAAACCGGAATGCCTCTGCAAATGGATTCAACTGTTCACTATATTAAGAAAGTCCGTGGCGAGATTTTTCTCAGCACGCAATCCACGCTACTCAAGTCCCCATACAACACGTATAGCAATTATGGCTTACCACCAGGTCCAATCGGCAACCCTGGCTATGATGCCATGTACGCGGCAGTAAATCCTGCAGCGGGGGATTGGATCTACTTCATCACTGTGGCACCTGGTGACACCAGATTTACCGCGTCCAATCAGCAATTTAATTTATGGAAAATTGAGTATAAGAAGAACTTACGAGATGGGCTTTTTAGGAGAGCGAAATGATTAATAAGAATTTGAACGGGGCAGTACTCGGATTTCCCGTCTCACATTCACTCTCACCTAAATTACATAATCAGGCTTATCGTCTTGCTGGGCTAACGGGTAGCTATCGTGCAATTGAGGTTCAAAGTGGTCAATTACAGGCCTTTATGACTGAACAGGGAAATGACTTCGATTACTTCTCCTTAACAATGCCCCTCAAGGAAGAAGCGTTACAGTTGGATTTAAATATCGAGATTGATCCGCTAAGTCGGCGCATTCAATCTATCAATACGCTTATTCGCAAAGATAATACGTGGAGGGCTACTAGTACAGATGGGTCAGGTTTTGTAAAAGCGTTATTAAGCGCAGGTCATTCTCATTTTGATCGAGTCTTAATAATGGGAGCAGGAGGAACGGCTCGTGCAGTGGCGGGAGTAATGGATGGTCTAGCCAACTCTGTTGATGTTATGAGACGTAGTGTTCGCAGAAGTCCAGGAATTGCCGCATGCTTTCAAATAATTATTCCGAAGTTTTTGGATTGGGATGATGCGATAGATCTGGGTAGCTATGACTTGATTATCAACACTACACCTTCGGGTGCGGCAGACTTGGTAGCCGAGAATATTGAAGGTTCTATACAGGGCGTTCTCTTCGATGTTCTCTATAAACCTTGGCCAACTCTACTGGCACGCAGGTGGTCAGATGCTGGTGGTTCGGTGCTGAGTGGTTTGGAGCTTCTCTTATTTCAAGGCATTGATCAACTTAATTTGGTGGCTGATTTTTCGGATATCTCGTTAGAGGCGAGTCTACGATTAGTGATAACTCCTTAGCCCCTCTTAATCCACAGCCTCGCGACACATGTAACCAGCGAAGTACTACTCTCTTCCGGTGTTCTTGGCGCTTGTACTAGCATCGTTCTACTTTATCCTTTTTGACTTATTTACTCATCGGATTCCAAATAGAGCGCTACTGATTTTTGCAATAATTTTAGCGCCCCTTAATTATTTTTTTAACGCTCCGATTCATCTTCTCACCGCTGTGGCGCTCTTAGCTCTTACACCGCCACTTCTTGTTCTTGGGATAGGAGCCGGAGATATTAAACTTCTACTATTGTTAGCACCTTTCTACCTTCCATTTAATACAGATATGCTGCGTGATTTCTTGCCCGCCTTTTCGTTCGCAGCTCTGGCGACACTGATATTGGAGAGTTGCTTAAGGCGTTCTTTAGCCAAAAATATTGCTTTGGCGCCTGCAATCTGTATGGGGGTAATTTGGTGCGCGAGATAGCCAAAGGATCTGAGACAATATACGGATGCGTTGGTTAACAGCAGGTGAGTCTCATGGCCAGGCGCTCTCGGCTATCGTTGAGGGGATCCCGGCCAACGTCTCGGTAACATCGCAAGATATCGACTTCCATTTAGGGCGGCGTCGTCTGGGTTTTGGTCGCGGTGCGAGGCAGAATTTCGAAGCGGATAAAATTGCGATTCTTGGCGGAATACGACTTGGGTTAACACAAGGTGGACCCATCTCGATTCAAGTTGGTAATTCAGAGTGGCCGAAATGGCAGAAGGTTATGTCGGCCGATCCTGTGCCATTAGAGGAAATAAAAGATTTAGCAAGAAATGCGCCACTTTCGCGTCCTAGACCAGGACATGCAGATTTAGTTGGAATGCAGAAATACGACTTTGATGACGCGCGTCCGATTTTAGAGAGAGCAAGTGCGCGCGAGACTGCAGCGCGAGTTGCCTTGGGTGCAATTGCGCGAGCCTTCTTAGAACAGAGCGTTGGAATAACGATCTTGAGCCACGTTGTCTCTATCGGACAGGTTCGCATACCGGAGGACTCCATTTTGCCGAGTTTCCAAGATATGAATCGGATTGATAACGACCCAGTTCGATGTGCTTATCCAATAACAAGCCAATTGATGGTTAAAGAGATTGAAAGCGCTCACTCTGATGCAGATACCTTAGGTGGTGTTTGTGAAGTTTTGGCTTATAACTTACCTCCAGGGTTAGGTTCACATGTTCATTGGGATCGCAGACTCGATGCACGTTTAGCAGCTGCCATGATGGGTATCCAAGCAATTAAAGGGGTAGAGATAGGCGATGGATTTCGAACTGCCACTCGACGCGGCTCAATTGCCCATGATGAAATTGAAAGATCGCCGCAAGGGCAAATAGTTCGACGTACTGATAGAGCTGGTGGCACCGAAGGCGGAATGTCAAACGGTGAAATTCTGCGCGTTAGCGTAGCGATGAAACCAATATCGACCGTTCCTAAAGCCCTCGATACGATTGATGTAAAGACCGGTGAAGCTGCTAAGGCAATCAATCAACGTTCCGATGTCTGTGCAGTACCTGCGGCCGGAGTGGTGGCAGAGGCAATGGCGGCTTTAGTCTTGGCGGAGGCAGTTCTGGAAAAATTTGGTGGAGATAGCGTTGGCGAAACTCGACGAAATTTCGAATCTTATATGGCAAACCTTCGCTTTAAGTAGGATGTAAATTGACTTCAATTATTTTAATTGGCCCCCCTGGTTCAGGTAAATCAACAATCGGTAAATCCTTAGCAAAGCAGTTATCGTCGACTTTTGTTGATACAGATTCAGTGATCGAAAAACGAACAGGTACTTCGATTTCGCAAATATTCGTCGATCAAGGTGAGCCCTGGTTTCGCGAGTTGGAATTGCAAGTGCTGGCTGAAGAGGTAGCAAAGCTTGATGGCGTACTCGCACTTGGTGGAGGCGCTCCGCTCTCTTTAGGTGCTCAAGAACTTTTACTTGGACAGGGAGCACCGATAATTTATCTAGATGTCTCATTGGCCACTGCCGCACCTCGTGTTGGTTTTAATCGTGATAGACCACTATTGCTAAACAATCCGCGCGCTGCATGGCAAGAATTGATGGCAAAGCGCAGGCCAATTTATGAATCGCTGGCCACCCATATTGTGAGCGTAAATGATCGTTCGCCACGAGATATAGTCCAAGAAATATCGCAATTAGTGATGTCAGGTAACCAATGAAAATAAATGCAATCGTTAGGCTGGGCCAGTGAGAGAGATTAAAGTTCGGGCTGAAAGAGAATATACAGTCAAGATTGATTGTTCCTGGCAAACGCAATTGGCTCAAATATTGGTTGATCGCAAACGAGCAGCGGTAATAGTGTCGGAATCTATGCGCGGGAGGCTTCCTGATTTTGATAACTTAAATCCAGAGGTAGCGATTTTTGCCATTCCAGATGGTGAGGCTGGAAAGAGCCAAGCGACCTTGCTGCAACTCTGGAATTGGTTAGGGGCGGCAGGCTTTACGAAAAGTGATCTATTGATTGGTATCGGTGGTGGCGCAGTTACCGACATTACCGGATACGTAGCAGCATCTTGGTTACGTGGCATCGATTGGCTAGCGATCCCAACGACGGTGGCGGGGGCAGTTGATGCGGCGATTGGCGGTAAGACTGCGATCAATAGTGAGTACGGAAAAAATTTGATCGGTGCTTTTCATAGCCCGATTTCCGTGTTTATTGATTTTCAATGGTTCGAAACTCTCTCAGATCGTGATTTTGCAGCTGGCTTGGCCGAGGTAGTTAAAACTGGCTTCATAGCAGATGGCGAAATATTGAAGAAAGTAATTGGCTTGCCGATTGCGCAAATCCGTGGAGATAGAGAGCTAGTAATCGACCTAGTGGAACGGACGATCGCAGTTAAGGCAGAGGTGGTCAGTGAAGATTTCAAGGAGAGCTTTCATCGTGAGATCTTAAATTACGGCCATACCCTGGGCCATGCGGTGGAGTTAGATACTAATTTTGAACTCAGACATGGTGAGTGTGTATCAATAGGCATGGCTTTTATGGCGCGCTTGCAGGAGGATTTGGGTCTGATTAACTCAGACCTAGCGCAGCTGCATTTCGATATATTGCAAGGATTGGGTCTACCTACTGTTTATAAACGTACCGCCTGGCCCAAGATTCTCGGCCATATGAAATTGGATAAAAAGTCGCGCTCTGGAGCTTTGCGATTCGTTACAATTCGAGGGGTAGGAGAAGTTGATCGCCTAGAAAGCCCTGATGAGGAATTATTATTTCGCGCTTATGAAAAGGTGAGTAAATGAAGGTATTGGTAATCAACGGTCCTAATTTAGCCCGTCTAGATATTCGGGATTCAACTATCTACGGGGATATGAGTTATGAGCAACTGGTAGCGCATATAGCTAGCGCAGCTAAGGTAAATGGGTTTTTGGCAGATATTCGACAAACCGATGATGAAGCAACCATCATTAGCTGGTTACATGAAGCAGCAGATAAAAATATTCCAGTAATTATTAATCCAGCGGCCTTTACTCATTACTCTTATGCAATTCGTGATGCGGTAGAACTTGTGAAGGCTCCAGTTATAGAAGTCCACCTATCCAATCCCTTATCACGTGAAGAGTTTCGTCATACCTCTGTCATCTCTGGGGTTGCAAACGGAACTATTGGTGGATTTGGACCAAACTCCTATGTCCTGGCCCTAGTTGCTTTAAAGGCGCTAACCAGCTAAAAATTCAGGTAAACTCATCGGATAGTCTTCGAAGATCGGAGGCCAACCCGATTTAGCGTTAACCCTTTGACGCAATAGGTTGACGTATTGCGCTACCGCGCGAACTGGAGTAATCGTGGCAACAACAAATGATCTAAAAAATGGCATGACTCTCGATATCGATGGTCAGCTCTGGACTGTTGTTGAATTCCAACACGTAAAGCCAGGCAAGGGACCTGCTTTCGTTAGGACTAAGTTGAAGCAAGTACTCACAGGCAAGGTGGTCGATAAGACTTTCAACGCTGGCCTAAAAATTGAGATTGCAATATTGGAAAAACGCGAAATGAATTTTCTTTATAAAGAAGGTGAAGATTTTATCTTTATGGACAATAAGACCTTCGATCAGATGAATATTTCAGCCGCGACGGTAGGCGAGGCGGTTAATTACATGTTGGAGAATACGGAAGCGATCGTTGCAATTCATGATAACAATCCGCTATATATAGAACTTCCTGCCTCCGTTGTTCTCACAATCACCTACACCGAACCAGGGTTGCAAGGGGATCGCTCATCAGGAGGAACGAAGCCTGCGACAGTAGAAACGGGTATTGAGATCCAAGTGCCACTGTTTATAAAGCAAGACGAGAAGGTTCTAGTTGACACACGCGACGGTTCATACCAAGGTCGCGCGAACTAGTGTCGGCGCGGAGTAAGGCTCGTAAGCAGAGCCTTGATCTCTTATACGAAGGAGATATTCGTGGTCTTGCGCCTCTTGAGTTATTAACGTTGCGCGATATCGTTGAAGAGGGTCCTGATGCGCGACCTATACGTGAGTACACTAAAGAGTTGATTATTGGTATAGCTGATCATCGACGAAAAATCGATGAGTTAATCTCAACTTATGCGCAAGGTTGGGATATGGATCGATTGCCGGCCGTTGACCGTAATATTTTACGGTTAGGAATTTACGAGATTCTGTGGACTAGTTTAGATGATGCGATAGCAATTGATGAGGCTCTTGACTTGGCTAAAGAACTTTCCACCGATGATTCTGCTGGTTACATCCATGGCGTTTTAGGCCGTATTTCAGCGATCAAAGAGAGTCTGGCTATCTAATTGATTGTAAAACCAATTTCTCCTCAGCAAACCACAATCGTAACCGCGCAATATCCATCTCTAGTAAGAGCGTAAGGGTATCTAAGTCACTCATACGCAGTGTAAGTACTTCACCGTTCCAATCGCATCTACGTTGTGAAATACCAACTAAAAATTTTTGTAGGGTTTGAATCCGGGAATTTGTGGATGTGCGGGCTAGCTGCTGTACGTGGCGTAGATCAAATACATGTGCAGCGCTTTCTCCAACCGAAAGAGATTCCATTTTCCTAGGCTCTTGCAGAAGCTCGCTCACCGGGATCGCGAAAAGGTTGGCTAGCTCAATCGTCTTCGCTAGTGATAGCGAGCGAGAACCGCGTTCATATGAACCCAAAACTACCGCCTTAATTCTGGCCTCGGTTCTATCTTCAACATCGTGAAGGGTCCAACCTCGCTCTTTCCGCAGTTTGCGCAGCCGCAGCACCACGGATTCTGTGGTTGGCTGGCTAAATAGAGTGCTCTCATCCATAGGGGCGAGGTTACCTGCGGGCGTGAATCTAGCCACGCATTACTCCACAGGTCACCACGAGAGTGAATCCCGTATTTATTGTGTAGCATTGGCCAACATCCTTTAACGACCCGTCCTGCGAGGCGGGGAAGGAGATTTAAATGAGCCTTGCCCTGTCTGCGCCAGATATTGCCCGTGCGTTGACGAGAATTTCTCATGAAATTTTGGAACGTAACTCTGGATCCGCCAACATCACTCTCTTAGGTATTCCAACACGTGGCGCTCACTTAGCATTAAGGCTAGCTGCCCTTATTGAGGGTATTGAAAAAGTTCCTATTCAAGTGGGAACCCTCGATATCACCCTCCACCGAGACGACCTACGGACTCTGGCTCCTCGCGCTCTTATGCCTAACTTGATTCCCGCCCTGGGGGTCGAAGGGCGAGATGTAATTTTGATAGATGATGTGCTTTTTTCAGGAAGAACAATTCGGGCAGCCCTTGATGCTCTGGGCGAGATCGGTCGCCCCAAATCCGTGCAACTGGCTACATTGGTAGATCGCGGGCATCGCCAACTGCCGATCAGAGCAGACTACGTTGGCAAAAATCTTCCCACCTCATTGAATCAGAGCGTGGTAGTTCATTTGACGGAGATAGATGGTGCCGATGAGGTTCTAATCTCGGAGGGCGAAGCATGAAGCATCTTCTTTCTATAAACGATATTTCAAAGACAGAGGCAGTTGCCATTCTTGATACGGCGCATGAGTTAGCGCGGGTAAGCGATGCGCCAATGAAGAAGTTGCCAACTTTGCGAGGTCGCACGATCGTAAATCTCTTTGCTGAAGACTCTACGAGAACTCGAATTTCATTTGAAGCAGCTGCCAAGAGATTATCGGCCGATGTAATCAACTTCTCGGCTAAAGGATCGAGTATCAGTAAAGGTGAGTCGCTAAAGGACACTGCCTTGACCTTGCAAGCTATGGGCGCTGATGCAGTCATTATTCGCCATGGTGCATCTGGGGCGGCACATAGATTGGCACAATCGCAGTGGATGACTGGATCAGTAATTAACGCAGGTGATGGAACACACGAACACCCAAGTCAAGCCTTGCTCGATGCTTTTACAATCCGAAAGCACCTGGCTAAGAATTCTACGGATTTAGCAGGGCTACATATTGCCATAGTTGGAGATGTGCTTCATTCGCGAGTTGCCCGATCAAATGTATTGCTACTTTCAAAGCTGGGTGCGCAAGTAACGCTAGTTGCTCCACCAACGCTGCTGCCGGTAGGGGTAGAGGGATGGCCTTGTCAGATCTCTTACGATTTCGATTCAGTGATTGCCCACGTTGATGCGGTAATGATGCTGCGAATTCAATTAGAGCGAATGAATGAACTATTTTTTCCCAATGCTCGCGAGTACTCGAGGTATTTTGGACTCAATAGCGATCGAATCAGGGCGTTAAAGCCGAAAGCAATCGTGATGCACCCTGGACCGATGAATCGTGGTTTAGAGATAACTGCAGATGCAGCAGATGGAGCAAGATCGGTAATTGTGGAGCAAGTTTCAAACGGGGTAAGTATCAGAATGGCGATTTTATATCTGCTTCTCGCTGGCAATCAAGAGATTGGAGTTTGAATATGAGGCAGAGCTCTTACTTATTAACAGGACTGACTCTCCCAGATGGGAGTAAGAGCGATATCGAAATTTGCGATGGGAAAATTTCGGCGATGAGCGCAGGTTTGAAGTTAAAGGCCGGGAATATAAAAGTGGATTTGTCAGGATCTGTTGCTCTTCCTGGTCTAGTAGACCTGCATACTCATTTACGTGAACCAGGTAAAGAAGATGCCGAGACCGTGCTTTCGGGAAGTAGGGCTGCGGCTAAGGGAGGCTTCGTCGCCGTTTCTGCAATGGCAAATACATCACCAGTGGCCGATACCGCTGGTGTAGTTGAACAGGTTTACGCCCTTGGACAGAGCGCAGGGTTTGTAGATGTATTTCCAATCGGAGCGGTTACGCAGGGTTTAGCAGGTGAGGTGCTCGCTGAAATTGGGGCGATGGCTGACTCGCGCGCACGTGTGAGAGTTTTTAGTGATGATGGAAATTGCGTCTTCGACCCACTCGTTATGCGTCGCGCCTTGGAATATATAAAGAAATTCGATGGGGTGATAGCACAGCATGCACAGGATCCTCGTTTAACCATTGACGCACAAATGAATGAGGGATTAATCTCATCAAAGCTGGGTCTCAAAGGGTGGCCAGCGGTAGCAGAAGAGGCGATCATCGCGCGCGATATTCTCTTAGCTGACCACGTTCAATCTAGGTTACATATTTGCCATGTGACTACTGCAGGCGGTGTAGAGATTATTCGTTGGGCTAAAGCGCGCGGGATCTCAGTTACTGCAGAAGTTACTCCGCACCATCTACTGCTAACTGATGAATGTGCCTCTAGCTATGATCCAATCTACAAAGTGAATCCACCGCTGCGGACACAACGGGATATCGAAGCGCTACGTGAGGCGTTAGCAGATGGAACTATCGATATAGTTGCGACAGATCATGCTCCGCATGGCGCCGAAACTAAAGAGTGTGAATGGCAAGAAGCTGCTTTTGGCATGTTGGGTTTAGAAACGGCGCTATCAATAGTCAATGAAACTATGGTTGCTACGGGATTACTTAATTGGGAGAGGGTGGCTCAACGCTTGAGTATTGCACCAGCACGCATCGGCGGATATACCGAGCATGGCCAAGAACTTAAAATTGGGGCAAATGCAAATATAACTATCTTTGATCCAAATCAGAGTGCGGTTGTTGATAGGGATTTGCTTGCATCGCGAAGTCGCAATACGCCCTTTCATGGAAAACAATTGCAGGGTTCGATTAAGGCCACATTCTTTAAAGGAATACCTACCTATTTAGCCGGTGAACTTAGTTCGATAAATACTGATGGTGCAATGTGACGAAGGCTTTCTTAGTATTAGACGATGGACGAATCTTCGAAGGTAGGCCATGGGCTGCTAAGGGATCCACCTTTGGAGAAGCAGTATTCCAAACCGGTATGACTGGTTATCAAGAGACGCTAACTGACCCTAGCTATCATCGTCAGATTGTTGTCATGACTGCGCCCCATATTGGCAATACTGGTATAAATACTCAGGATAATGAATCAAAGAAGATCTGGGTGGCAGGATTTGTAGTTCGCAATCCATCGACCGTAACGAGCAATTGGCGAAGCGAGAAAAATTTGGAAGCTGAGTTGATAGATCAAGGGATAGTTGGGATTCAAGGTATTGATACCAGAGCGCTAACGCGACATTTGCGTGATCGAGGCGCTATGCGCGTGGGAATCTTTTCTCACGAGACTCTCTCGCGCGAGGAAATGGTAATTGAGGTTCGAAAATCAGAATCAATGATCGGCGCTCATTTAAGTGCTGATGTCTCTACCGCGCAGCGATATATCGTTGCGGCAGAAGGGGCAAAGAAGTACACGGTTGCTGCGATTGACCTGGGAATAAAGGGTGCAACGCCTAAGGCTCTTGCTGCTCGCGGAGTTGAAGTTCATGTTCTGCCATTTGATGTGACACTTGCCGAAATAGAAGCGATAAATCCAGATGGAATTTTTCTTTCTAATGGTCCTGGAGATCCTGCGACCATGAATGAGGTTGTGGATTTAGTTCGTGAGATATTAATAAGAGAGATACCGATTTTTGGCATATGTTTTGGCCATCAAATTCTTGGCAGAGCGCTGGGCTTTGAAAGTTATAAATTGCAATTTGGACATCGCGGAATCAATCAGCCAGTCATCGATAAGAAAACCGGCAAGGTAGAAATTACCGCTCACAATCACGGTTTTGCTATAAAGGCCCCTACGGAAGGAACTTTCAATACCGTCTTTGGCGTGGGAGAGGTTACACATACTTGCCTTAATGACGACGTTGTTGAAGGTCTCCAGTTGCTTGAGCGCGGAGCTTTCAGCGTTCAGTATCACCCTGAAGCAGCAGCGGGACCTCATGATGCCGCCTATTTATTTGATCGCTTTATAGAACTTATGCGCAAGTATCCTAGATTGGCGGTTACCAGTTAATGCCGTTGGATAAGAGCATTAGAAGTGTATTGGTTATCGGTTCAGGACCGATCGTTATTGGTCAGGCTTGTGAGTTTGATTATTCTGGAACGCAGGCTTGTCGCGTATTACGTGAAGAAGGAATTCGGGTTATTTTAATAAATTCAAATCCTGCCACAATCATGACTGATCCGGAATTTGCTGATGCAACTTATATTGAACCAATAACACCAGAATTTATCGAAAAGATTATTGCTGCAGAGAAGCCTGATGCAATATTGGCCACGCTAGGGGGTCAGACTGCTCTTAATGCAGCGATCGGTTTGCATGAAGCTGGAGTGTTACAAAAGTACGGCGTTCGATTAATAGGTGCAGATGTGATGGCAATTGAACGCGGTGAAAATCGCGAGATCTTTAAAACAATAGTGAAGAAGATTGGTGGCGAATCTGCCAAATCGGTCATCTGTCACACTATGGAAGAAATACTGGCCGGTGTCGAAAATCTCAACTATCCCGTAGTCATACGTCCATCATTTACTATGGGCGGCTTGGGCTCCGGGATTGCATTCGACGAGGAGACTCTACGACAGATTGCAGGCGCAGGATTGCTTCATAGTCCAACTTCAGAGGTTCTTTTGGAAGAATCAATTATTGGCTGGAAAGAGTATGAGTTAGAAGTAATGCGGGACAGAGTTGATAACGTTGTAATTGTTTGTAGTATTGAAAATATTGATCCCATGGGCGTTCATACGGGAGACTCGATAACGGTGGCTCCAGCGTTGACGCTGACGGATGTGGAATTTCAAAAGTTGCGTAATTTATCGATCAATATCATTCGAGAGGTTGGCGTTGCTACAGGTGGGTGCAATATTCAGTTTGCGGTAAATCCAGAGAATGGCCGAATCATTGTTATTGAAATGAACCCCCGAGTATCCCGGTCCAGCGCTTTAGCATCGAAGGCGACAGGATTTCCCATAGCCAAGATCGCTACCAAATTGGCGATTGGTTACAGCCTGGATGAGATAAAAAATGATATTACTCGAGTAACCCCCGCTTCTTTTGAACCAACTTTAGATTATGTGGTTGTGAAGATGCCTAGATTTGCTTTCGAAAAATTTCCGGATGTTGATCCGCGTCTCACAACAACAATGAAGAGCGTGGGCGAAGCGATGGCGATAGGGCGATCTTTCCCAGAAGCGCTATTGAAAGCGCTGCGATCTTTGGAACGGAAAGAGGCGATCTTTACCTTTCCTGAGGATCTTTCAAAAAATGATGTGGCGATGCTGCTGTCGAAGATGCGGATTCCGACTGAATATAGATTGCAACAAGTTCAATTGGCTATGTGGGCTGGGGCAGCGATCGAGGAGGTATATGAGGCTACAAAAATTGATCGTTGGTTCTTGCACCAAATTGATCTAATTAATCTACGTGCCAGAGAGATTGCTCTCCCAGGTGAAATGTCTGGCCAATGGTTACGCATGGCGAAAGAGTTGGGATTTTCAGATAGCCAGATCGGGCAGTTACGTGGTGTACCGGAGGAAGATATCCGTAAGGCAAGACATCACTTCGAGATTCGACCGGTTTATAAGACAGTTGATACTTGTGCGGCAGAGTTTGCAGCTATTACTCCTTATCATTATTCAAGTTATGAGGAAGAGAGCGAAGTTCGTCCGAGAACAAAACCGGCAGTTATTATTCTAGGTAGCGGACCAAATCGAATTGGACAAGGAATCGAGTTCGATTATTCATGTGTTCATGCATCTTTCACATTGCGAGAAGCTGGTTTTGAAACAGTAATGATCAATTGCAATCCCGAGACAGTTTCAACAGATTACGACACATCTGATCGTCTCTATTTCGAACCACTAACCCTAGAAGATGTTTTAGAGGTAGTTCATGCTGAGACCTTAGCCGGACCAGTTTTAGGAGTTATTACTCAGCTCGGTGGTCAGACCCCACTCGGCCTTGCCGCCGGCTTAAAAGAGGCGGGAGTAACAATTCTGGGAACTTCTCCGGAAGCAATAAATTTAGCTGAAGAGCGTGGCGCATTTGGCAGAGTTTTGCAGGAGCAATCTTTGATAGCTCCTGATTTTGGCATGGCCGCCTCGCAGATGGAAGCGCTGGAGATCGCAGCCAGAATCGGTTATCCAGTTCTTGTTCGACCATCCTTTGTCTTGGGTGGACGTGGAATGGAGATCGTCTACGATGATGCAGCTTTATCTACATTCATTTCGCGGGCCACAGAAATAACTCCGAATCAACCAGTATTAGTAGATCGCTTTCTAGATAGCGCAATTGAGCTAGATGTCGATGCTTTATATGATGGCACTGAACTATTTCTAGGCGGAATTATGGAACATATTGAGGAAGCCGGAATTCATTCAGGTGATAGCGCATGCGTTCTTCCGGCTATGACCATTTCTATCGCGCAACAACGCAAGATTAGAGAGGCCACCTTGAAAATTGCCCAAGGAGTTGGCGTTTTGGGGCTCATAAATATTCAATTTGCCTTAGCTGATCAAGTTTTATATGTGCTTGAGGCAAATCCTCGTGCATCTCGAACTGTTCCATTCGTAAGTAAAGCAACCGGTGTTCCTCTTGCTAAAGCTGCCGCCAGAATTTCATTGGGTTCTACTATCGCGCAACTACGTACTGAGGGGATGCTGCCTTTAGAAACAGATGGTCTCGCCAAAGGTGTTTCGGTGAAAGAGGCGGTATTGCCTTGGAATAGATTCCGACGTACTGATGGTCGGGGAGTGGATGCAGTCCTTGGTCCTGAGATGAGATCAACCGGCGAGGTTATGGGGATAGCAGAAACATTTGGTGAGAGCTATGCCAAAAGTCAGATCAGCGCCTTTGGTGCGCTCCCGAAGGAGGGAACCATATTCATTTCGCTAGCAGATAAGGATAAGCAAGATGGTTTGGCATCAGCGCAATCATTCTTAGCACTCGGATTTAACCTTTTGGCTACTAGCGGCACGGCGGACTTCTTTGCTAATAATGATATTTTGGCTCACAAAGTTCGAAAAAATTCCGAGGGGACAGGACCATTGGGAGAGCCGACAATTGTAGAGTTGTTGAATAGTGGTGGAGTAGATCTTGTAATAAATACTCCTGTTGGACGTGGCACGCGCGCCGATGGTTGGGCTATTCGTACTGCTGCCGTGCAAAAATCCATTCCATGCATAACAACAACGGCTGGTTTTAAAGCAGCTGTAGAGGGTATAAAGGCGTTACAACGTGGAGAGCTTTCCGTATTACCAATTCAGAAATGGTTGCAAGGGTGATGTCTGAGATTAACCGCAACGCTACTCATATAATGGCGACGATTTTTTCCAATAAGAAAGTCGGGCAATACCATCAGATAATTTTAGGTATCGGTGAATTAGTGAAAGTATGTAGGCCTGGTAATTTTGTTGCCATTAAAGTCGGTGGTGATTCATCGCCTATGGTGCTACGCCGGGCACTTGCAATATCTCGAGTATCGGAGAGCGCAAGTTTCGGTGGAACATTAGAGTTGATAGTTGCACCGCATGGGTCGGGTTCTAAGTGGCTCTGTGCTCAGGTGGAGGGCAGCGAAGTTGATTTAGTCGCTCCGCTTGGTACTGCATTCGGTATTCCGACTGAGCCAGTTAACGCACTCCTCATTGGCGGCGGATATGGTTCGGCGCCTCTCTTTGGTTTAGCTGAAGTCCTAAAAGCGCGTGGTTGCCATGTGGATATGTTGCTGGGCGCTTCATCGGGGGGAAAAATTTACGCACCTATGGAAGGTAAGAGGTCGGTAAATTCGCTGAAAATCTACACAGAAGATGGCTCTATGGGCGAACATGGCCGAGTCACTAGTCCAGTGGCGGATTTGATCAGCAAAGGTGGAGTAGATGTCATTTATTCTTGCGGGCCTATGCCAATGTTGCGAGCCATTTCGGAATTAATTGTAGGAACAGATGTTGTTCACCAATGTGCCGTTGAGGAATCTATGGCATGTGGAATCGGCATCTGCATGACTTGTGTTCTGCCCGTCAGAGATGAAAATGGCCTGATCGCAATGTTACGTTCTTGTATCGATGGACCCGTAATGGATGGCGCGGCAGTTGAATGGAACCTAGTTGGAAAAGTTCCAGGGGCTACCCTTTGAGCGCGTTTGATTTTAGAACGACCCTTGGAAATGCGCTCTTTAATACTCCGATCTTTACCGCCAGCGGTTGTGCCAGTTCGGGTAAGGAACTTTCTCAATTTTTTGCTCTAAAAGATATTGGAGCAGTTGTCACGAAATCAGTAATGAACAAACCGCGATATGGTCGAGCGACTCCTCGCATGGCCGAGACGCCTTCAGGAATGTTGAATTCAATAGGTTTACAAGGCCCCGGTATAGATGCATTTCTGGCTGCTGATCTACCTTGGCTAGTCGAGCAGAACTCGCGCGTGATTGTTTCAATTGCGGGTGAGACGGTAGAAGAGTATGCAACTCTGGCGCGAAAAGTTAGAGCGGTTCCTGGGATTAGCGCGCTTGAGGTGAATATTTCTTGTCCCAATGTAGAAAATCGTGGGCTAGTTTTTGCTTGCGATCCTGATGCATCTAGACGTGTGATCGATGGAGTACGCCGCACTATTGGTGGTGAGATTCCCATAATTGCGAAACTTTCACCTGATGTTACCAATTTGGCAGAGATAGCAATTGGTGTAGTTGATGCTGGCGCAGATGCACTTGCCCTGATAAATACAGTTTTAGGAATGTCTATCAATCTCGAAACCATGCGCCCACATTTGGGGGGTAGAACCGGTGGCTTGTCAGGTCCAGCCATTAGGCCAATTGCGGTTCGTGCCATATTCCAGGTCCATGAAGTGATGCCAGGTATTCCAATTTTGGGGATGGGCGGAGTTTCATCTGGTCGTGATGCTTTAGAGTTAATTTTAGCTGGCGCATCCGGAGTTAGCGTGGGAACTGCGAGCTTTGGTAATCCCCATGCAGTGATCGAAATTCAGGAAGAGTTAAGGGCGCTTTTAATAGCAAAAAATTTCCCTTCACTTAAATCTGCTATTGGCTTTGCACATAGAGAGATCACGTGATGAAAGCGCCAATAATTCTGGCAGTTGATACCTCGGACTTTGATACAGCGATAGCTTGGATAGAGGCAACTTCGGATAGTGTCTCAGTTTACAAGCTGGGCTTAGAGTTCTTTCTTAACTTCGGAGTCGAAGGTGTTGCATCAGTCCAAGAGCGCACTGGTGCAGAGATATTTTTGGATTTAAAGCTGCACGACATACCCCATACCGTCATGGGAGCTTCTTTAGCGATTGCAAACTTGGCGCCGAAATTCTTAACTGTCCATGCTAGCGGTGGTAGCGCAATGATCCGAGCGGCGGTCGACGCAATCCCAGCAACTAGCATCACGGCGGTGACAATTTTAACGTCGTTATCAGAATCCAATTTATTTGAAATCGGATTTGCTAATCCTCCGCTCGAGAGCGCTGTTGCACTTGCGAAATTAGCAGTTAGCGCTGGTGCCAAGGCGCTGGTCTGCTCGCCTCTAGAAACGGCTGCGATCCGAAGTGCGTTAGGGCCTGTCCCAATTATTATTACCCCGGGAGTTAGACCCCTTGCTCAAGTAGGTAAAGATGACCAGAGCCGAACAATGACTCCAATATCTGCGATCGCCGCCGGAGCAGATTATGTTGTAATTGGTCGTCCAATCACGCAGGCATGGAGCGATGGCGCAGCAGCGCTAAAGTTGCGATCACGGAAAATCGCTGATGAAATTCTGCAATCGCTGGCGTAATCTGATCTAATGCCAACCCCTCCTAAATTAACGCCAGAGCAGCGAATGCTTGCGTTGGCAAAATCAAAGGCGGCCAGACAGATACGCGCGGCCACGAAGACAAGAGTAAAAGCTGGTGAAATTTCCGTAGCCACGGTTTTGGAGTTGGCCGATAGTGATGAGGCGATAGCTAAGATGCGAATCGCCGAATTGCTGGAATCTATTTCTGGCGTGGGAAAGGTTCGTGCTGTAGCAATCTTAGACAGGCTGGCAATTTCGCCAACGCGTCGATTGCAGGGACTGGGTATAGCCCAACGCAAGCGGCTTCTTCTGGAATTTCCTGAACGGGGCCCGATCTTTAAACGTGGAAAATTGCTTGTACTGTCTGGCCCCGGAGGAGTGGGCAAAAGTACAGTCGCAAAGGCGCTGCGCCACGCAGATAATTTCTGGGTGAGCATCTCGGCGACAACACGGAGTGCGCGCGAGAACGAAAAAGACGGAATCGATTATTATTTTTACACTGAGGACGAGTTTGATAGTGGGATTAAAGCTGGACTATTCCTAGAATGGGCCGAATTCGCTGGGGCGCGTTATGGAACACCTGCGCATGCAGTCGATCAGGCCCTAGGTAGCGGAAAGAATGTCTTGTTAGAGATCGAGATAGTTGGCGCCCGCCAAGTTAAGGAGCGAGCACCAGAGGCAACGCTTATTTTTCTACTACCCCCATCTTGGGAAGAGTTAGTCTCTCGCTTGGAAGGTCGGGGTACAGACTCAGTAGAACGTAGAGCGGCTCGCCTAGCTTTAGCGCAGGAGGAGTTAGCCCAGGCAGGGTTTTTCGATATTTCGGTGGTAAATGAGCAAGTAGAAGAGGTTGTCTTGCGCCTGATAGCATTGGCTTCTGATCATTGATTGATCTTGCATATCTTGTAGTTAACTAGGGAGACCAAATGGACGGCATCACAAATCCACCGATTGATGAACTTCTCGAAAAGACAGGTTCGAAGTACAGCTTGGTCCTCTATGCCGCAAAACGTGCTCGTCAGATTAATGCTTACTATTCACAACTAGGAGAAGGGCTCCTTGAATATGTTGGTCCGTTAGTTGAGACCCATGTTCATGAGAAGCCTCTTTCAATCGCCCTCCGTGAGATTAACGAAGGTCTACTGACTATCGAAAATCTCGAACCAACAGCCTAAACTTTTACAAATCTTCCAGATATGGCGCAGGTTCGAGAGCTCATTCTTGGAGTTGGTGGTGGTATTGCTGCCTATAAATCTTGCGATTTACTGCGAAGATTAAAAGAGCGTGGTTATAAAATCACAGTAGTCCCGACGCCTGCGAGTCTAAATTTTGTAGGTACAGCCACTTGGGAAGCTCTATCCGGGCGCGCCGTCACCACACAAGTTTGGGAGCGAGTCGAGGAAATCCGCCACGTGTCTTTAGCAAAAAACGCTGACGCTATTTTAATTGCTCCCGCGACCGCCGATCTAATTGCCAGAATCTCAGCCGGGCGAGCCGATGATTTGCTCACCAATTTGGTACTGGCTGTCGATGTACCAATCTTTGTAGTTCCTGCCATGCATCCTCAGATGTGGCTTGATTCGGCAACGCAGAAGAATGTAGCAACTCTAAGAAGCCGTGGAATTTTTGTAATGGAACCGGCCGTGGGGGCTTTGACAAGTGGCGATAGCGGAGTGGGTCGTTTTCCTGATACGCAAGAGATAATTAAGTCATTTGAGGATGTCGTATCAGTTAAAAAGGATTTGCTTGGTCGCATGGTGTTAGTTACTGCTGGTGGAACTCGCGAGCCCATCGATCCAGTTAGATATATAGGTAATCGATCTAGTGGTAGACAAGGGGCCGCAGTTGCAAAGGCAGCGCGTGATCGAGGCGCAAATGTGAAGTTGATTTTTGCAAACGGTCACTTATCTGCCCAAGAGATGGAGGATTTAGCAGGAGTCGAAATTATTGAGGTTGAGACAGCCCTGCAAATGCAGTCAATACTGGAGCAGGAGTTCGTTAATTGTGAGATATTGGTTATGAGCGCAGCAGTAGCAGATGCACGACCTAGCGTTTTATCGAATGAGAAGATCAAAAAAACAAATCTGTCTACGCTAGATTTAATCGAAAATCCAGATCTTCTTAAATCACTTGCGAAATCTAATAGTGGGCAGATAGTTATCGCCTTTGCTGCTGAAACCACTCTCGATATCGACGCGCTGAAGGCAAAATTATCAGCCAAAGGCGCTAATATCCTCTTCGTCAATGATGTTTCCAATGGTGGGATCTTCGGATCGGATCAGACGGAGGGTCGTATCTTTTTAAAGGATGGGTCACAAATACCTGTTTCTTCAACGAGTAAAGATGCACTTGGTGAGCTTTTGCTTGATCAGGCACTTAGAGAGTTAGGTTAGTTAATGTCAAAGCGCTTATTTACATCAGAGTCTGTAACCGAAGGCCACCCAGATAAGATCGCCGACCAAATATCAGATGCAATTTTAGACTCCCTGCTCGCACAAGATCCTGGTAGCAGGGTAGCTGTAGAAACGCTAATAACAACCGGGCAAGTACACGTTGCCGGCGAGGTCACGACAAATGGATATGCAGATGTCATGGGCATTGTCCGTGATACGGTAATCGGAATTGGTTATGACTCCTCCGTAAAAGGCTTTGATGGTAATAGCTGTGGAGTTTCTATCTCTATTGGTCAGCAGTCGCAAGATATTGCGCAGGGTGTCGATGATGCTTACGAGAATAGAGTCTCTTCATCAGTGGACCCGCTAGATTTACAAGGAGCCGGTGATCAGGGCTTAATGTTTGGATATGCCTGTGATGATACAAAAGAGTTGATGCCGCTGCCAATCTGGCTGGCTCATGAACTCGCACAACAGTTATCTGCAGTAAGAAAATCTGGCGCACTTGGCTACCTACGTCCTGATGGTAAGACTCAGGTAACTATTGAATATGATGGAGATCGCGCCATTGCGATTGATACCGTTGTGATCTCTAGCCAACATGCTGAAGAAGTCGATGTCGCTAAAAAATTGACACCTGAGATTATCGAACAGGTTATTAATCCAGTCTTAGCAAAGATCGATCTGCCGCGTAAAGATATGCGCACTCTAATCAACCCAACTGGTCGTTTTGTTATAGGTGGGCCTATGGGTGATGCAGGTCTAACAGGTCGTAAAATTATCGTTGATACATATGGTGGAATGGCGCGCCATGGAGGTGGAGCGTTCTCTGGAAAAGATCCATCCAAGGTTGATCGCTCAGCTGCGTATGCAATGCGCTGGGTAGCTAAAAATGTGGTTGCCGCAGGGCTGGCCCGACGTTGTGAGGTGCAAGTGGCATATGCGATCGGCAAGGCGCAACCGGTTGGCGTTTTCGTAGAGACTTTCGGTACTGAGACGCTGCCAGTCCAAAAGATTCAAGATGCTGTGATGACAGTATTTGATCTAAGGCCAGCAGCGATTATTCGGGATTTAAATCTATTGAGACCAATTTACTCACAGACAGCTGCATACGGACATTTTGGGCGCGAGCTCCCTAATTTCACTTGGGAATCGATTTCGCGCGTAGAAGCGCTACGCGCAGCGGTTAGTTAATTTAGGTTCAGCCGTGTCTAACGCGCGGCCACTTCGCCTCAAGAGTCAAGAGTTTAGAGCCAAGGATGATCAAGTTGCTTTGAGTGATCCGGTAGTTAATCTCTGGGTCGATAATTCGGTTGCTCACCTAGATGGAGTTTATAGCTATATCGTGCCGGAGCGTTTATCTGGAATAGTTATTGTAGGTATTCGAGTTAGCGTTAGTTTCAATGGGCGTGAAGTTGAGGCGCTAGTGATTGAGAGAAGTAGTACAGGTAGTACTTCGGGATTGAAGTACTTATCATCTGTCCTATCAGCGCAATTAGTTGCGCCAGAAAAGCTGATCGAGTTGATCTCTAAAGTGTCACAACGATGGATTTGTCATCCCTACGATGTAATTCGGAGCGCTATACCGCCAAAATCGGCTGCAGGCGAAAGAGAGTTTCTCTCTCAACTACCTTCACCCTTACTGCCACCTGCGGCGGCAAAGGAAGTTAAGAGGAAAGAAATTTCACGATCGTTTATTCACATTCAGCCGATGGATGATGCAATCAAGAACGTTGCTGATCTTGCAAGACAGAAGGCAACCTTGGGCTCTGTCTTAATAATAGTTCCGGAAGAGCGAGACTTGCAGCGCCTACATATACAGCTCGAAGATGAGGCAATTATGATCTCCAGTTCTAGCGCAAGGAGCGAGAGGTATCGTAGTTATCTGAAAGGCTTGCAGAGTAGTAAAAAAATCGTGATAGGAACAAGGAGTGCGATTTTCACCTTTCCTTCTGATCTAAGCACACTCATAGTATTCAAAGAGAATTCCCAATCTCATTACGAGCCAAGATCACCCGGATGGAATGTTCGCGATGTCGCTCTACTGCGCAGTGAGCTTGAAATGCTGGACCTCATCTTCGTGGGTTATTCACCTTCTGCGGAAGCTGCCTTGATGATTGCAAATGATGAAATGAAGTTTTTATCAAAGAAATCACGGCTAAAGGTAATAAATCTTGAATCAAGTGCTGGCCAATTACTACCTGAAAGAATCTTTCCACACATTAGAAAGGCGCTAAAGAGCGGCCCAGTCCTATTTCTAGTGCCACGTAAGGGTTATGCCAGCTCTTTAGTCTGTAAAAAGTGTCGAAATATCGCTACTTGCAAGTGTGGAGGTCGACTTGCTCGTAGTACGAAGAGTTTGGTCGCCGGATGCGTTCATTGTTCTAAACTCTTTCCAAGTTATAAATGCGCTTGGTGTCAAAGTGATCAGATGGCTTTGACGGGACGTGGCGGGGAGCGTCACGCAGAAGAGATAGGTCGTGCTTTTCCAAATTTCCCGGTCGTATATTCCACGGCAGATAACCCTATAACGGAGATTTCCGTTAGCCCTTCTCTCGTAATTTCAACCGCTGGAATGGAGCCCAGAATCGAGAATGGATATGCCGCAGTTGTACTTCTAGAAGGTGATTCCTTCTTCTCATTTGCCGATCTGCGTGCGCAAGAGCGAGCCCGCGAAGCGTTCTTCGAAGCAGCATCTCTGTGCTCTGCAAGTGGTGAAGTAATTTCGGTTGTAAACAGTTCAAATCCCATTACATCGGCGCTAACTCGCTGGTCGCCACTACAAATAGTGGATAGAGAATTGGATGAACGCAAGGAGGTTTCACTTCCACCGCACACTAGAGCTATCCTCATTGATATACCAACTAGCGAAGCGAACGGTATTGCTGAAGGATTTAGAAAATCTGTGATCGATATGCGCCTGCCAGGTAGCACACTTGTTTTAGGGCCGGCGGAGCGATCAGGAAATCTCTCTAGAATTATTATCACTTGCGCGGTTGGCGAAAGTGAGGGGCTGCTGGAGTTTATGCATCAATTTTTAAGACATCGAGCGGTTAGTAAGAAGGCTAATCTCTTCTTTAGAGTTGACCCTTACTCTCTGTCTTAAAAGAAATATGGTCTTCTTGATCACTAAGGTAGACTTTGCCTATGGCAATCCAACCGATCCGATTATTTGGTGATCCTGTATTGACTACCCCTGCCCTTGAGGTGCGTGATTTCGATAAAGAGCTGCGTACCTTAGTTGCCAATTTGACTGAGACGATGTTGCAGGCGCCAGGAGTCGGTTTGGCCGCTCCACAGATTGGGGTTGGACTAAGAGTCTTTGTCTGGGATGTAGATGAGGAGTTAGGCCATCTTATAAATCCAACTTTAGATTTGAGCGTTGAAATGCAAGAAGGGGAGGAGGGTTGTCTCTCTTTTCCTGCGCTAAGTTTTGAGACTCCGCGTGCGGTAACGGCAGTAGCCAAGGGGTTTAATATGTATGGGGAACCTGTAACAGTGGAAGGCACTGAGCTGTTAGCTCGATGTTTGCAGCATGAAAGTGATCATCTGGATGGAATAGTTTTTATTGATCGACTCTCGAAAGCGGAGCGAAAGTTGGCAATGAAGGAGATTCGAGAGTCAGATTGGTTCCTCGGAGCAGCGGCGGCGGGAGCTGCCCCTGAAGTGAAAGTTTCGCCACACAATATCTTTAGTAGAGGCAGTTAATTGAAATTAGCTGTGGCGGCAACGCCCGAGGTCGCACTTCCGACTCTGGATGCACTTCTGAAAAGTGATCATGAGATCGCCTTCATTATCACCAAACCAGATAGCAAGTCGGGCAGAGGTCAGAAAATAGCGTCCAGTCCTGTTGCTAGGTGGGCTACCAGCCACGCTGTGCCAATTTTTCAGCCTACTAACATCTCTGAGGTTGTAGCGCAATTGCGCACGATTGAGTTGGTGGTAACTATTGGTTATGGCGCACTGATTCCAATGGAGATATTAACTATTCCAAAATACGGATTTATTAATCTTCATTTCTCGCTCTTGCCTCGCTGGCGCGGAGCAGCACCGGTCCAAAGAGCGATCGAGGCCGGGGATGCGCAGACGGGTGTAACTGTATTTAGATTAGATCAGGGGATGGATACCGGTCCAATCTTTCGACAAGTGAGTGTTAATAAATCTGGAGATGATAACAGTGAAGGACTACTTAGTAGATTGGCGTTATTGGGGGTTGCTCCAGTATTGGAGAGTATCACCGCGATAATCAACGGAGAGGAACCACTGCCTCAAAGCACACAAGGGGCGACACGTGCTTTTAAATTGACAAAAGATGAGGGGCGTTTAGATTGGAACTTATCGGGGGATGTGTTAGTAAATAAGATTGCAGCATTTTCTCCGAATCCTGGGGCTTGGACCTTGTTCAGAGGTGAGAAATTGATCATCGAGTTGGCAGCTAGTGCAGAGCTTATTCTGCCAATGGCAGGCTTGTCAGAAGTGGATAAAAGTTTATTTATAGGCTGTGATGGTGGTTCGATTGAAGTTAAGAAGTTGAGATCGGCGGGACGTAAATCCCTATCAACACGTGAATGGCTAAACGGTGCGCGGCTGAGACCAGAAGAGATCTGTAACTAGTGTGATGGTCGAAGCCAGACGTAATACATTTAAATCACCTAAGCCAGATCCTGTTCGACTACTAGTCTATGACATTTTATCCGAGGTAAACCGCGGTGACGGATATTCGAATTTACTTTTGCCGCAAGCTTTATCCGATTCAAAGTTTGATCAACGCGATAAGGGTTTCGCGACGGAACTTTTATATGGCACTCTTCGCATGCAAGGACGCCATGATTACATAGCCGCACAAATATCTGATCGAAAGTGGAGTGAGGTTGACTCTGGAATAGTAGATGTGGTTCGCCTGGGCGCTCATCAAATTTTTGAGATGCGGGTTCCTGCACACGCAGCTGTCTCCGCCACTGTGGAGCTAGCTCGTAAAGTTATCGGCGAATCCAAAGCCTCATTTGTTAACGCGATGCTTCGTAAAATGGCGGCCACACCCTTAGAGCAATGGCTGGAACCTATAAGCCTGATCGCAGATCCAATAACGCGCCTTTGCCTACAGTATTCGCATCCGGAGTGGATTGTCTCCGCATATTTTGATCTACTACGTGATCATCAGCAGGTAGAGGATCTACTTGCAACCAATAATCGCGCTGCATCTCCGACCGTTGTTTGGTGGCCAGGCAGGTCCACGCAAGAGGAGTTCTTGGAGTTGGGTGCAACGCCAACTAAGTATTCACCGTTCGGGATGAAATACGATGGAACTCCAGTTTCGTTGGAGGCCATTCGTCACCGTCGCGCTGGGATCCAAGATGAAGGTTCACAATTAGTGGTGGATATTTTTTCTAAGGTTGTCGCTAATCAGGAAAATTGGCTCGACCTTTGCGCTGGTCCGGGTGGGAAAGCCGCGCTACTGTCTGCGTTGGCAAAAGAGAGCGGTAGAAGTTTTACCGCCAACGAAATTTCGCAGGCCAGAGCAGAGCTTGTAAAGCAAGTTATTGGTACGGCTCGACTTTGGGTAGGCGATGGTCGCAAAATCAGTGAACGTGGCGAAAAGTTTGGAGCGATCTTGGCAGATGTGCCGTGCACAGGGTTGGGCGCGCTAAGGAGGCGACCTGAAGTTCGTTGGCGTAGAACGATCACAGATTTACGAGCGCTGACTCAGTTACAACGCGAACTATCTGATTCGGCGATTTCGGCGCTGGCAGATGGTGGATATTTTGGTTATGCAACATGTTCTCCGCATTTAGCCGAGACGAGTATCCAAGTTGGTGACATTCTTCGTAGACATCCCCAATTAGAATTAGTTGATTTGACACCCTACTTGCCAGATAACTTGTTAGGCGCCGTTCGCAATGGAGCTTTATCTCTATGGACTCACCTACATGATACCGATGCGATGTATTTAGCTATTTTCCATAAGAAGATTACATAACCGCTAGGCTTGTCTCATGGTTGCTATTACAGAGGTGCGAATTACTCCTAGCATTCTCAATGCCGACAGGCTGAACCTTCAGTCAGAGATTTCAAAAATTGCCGCTGTCTCGGATTTCATTCATTTAGATATTATGGATGGCAAATTTGTGCCAAATGTTACTTGGGATTTTGCTGGCGCAGAAGAGATAATAAAAAGCTGTCCGATACCAATTGATTCCCATCTAATGATTGCCGATGTCGATCGAATAGCTAGAGATTATGCTGCAATAGGAAGTGCCAGTGTTACGATTCACGCTGAAGCAAGCGAGAATCCTGGAGATACTCTAAAAGAGATTCGTCGCCTGGGCGCTCGAGCTGGGCTAGCGATTAAGCCTGGTAGTGATATTGATGACTACGCACATTTACTGAATTATGCAGATATGTTTCTAATCATGACAGTTGAACCCGGCTTTGGGGGACAGAAATTTATGTTAGAAATGATGGATAAAGTTGCTAAAACTAAAAATTTGATTGGCGATAGACCTATCTGGTTACAAGTTGATGGTGGAATCTCCCTTGAAACCATAAATATTGCTCGAGATGCAGGCGCTAATACCTTCGTTGCAGGATCGGCCGTTTTTAACGCAGAGAACCCAGCTGCCATGGTTGAAATACTCAGACACCGAGCAATGGAAATCAAGTAAACTCATCTTATGAAGAATTTTGATCAACTATGGGTTGAGTTAGCTGCCAAAGTTGAGGCCGCTGATCCGGAATCTGATACCGTGGCAGCGATAGCATCTGGAATCCACAATATTGGAAAGAAGATTTTGGAAGAAGCTGGCGAAGTCTGGTTAGCTGCTGAACACGAGAGCGATCAAGCTCTGGCAGAGGAAATAAGTCAGGTCATTTATCACTTGCAGACGTTGATGCTAGCCAGGGGTCTAACCCCCAATGATATTTATCGTTACCTATAAAGGAGAAAGCCTGTGTTGAAGATTGCTGTACCCAATAAAGGTTCATTAGCCGAGTCAGCCAGCACGATTCTGCGTGAGGCCGGTTATCGCCAGCGAAGCGATTCTCGTGATTTGGTGCTCCCTGATCCCGAAAATGGAGTGGAATTTTATTACCTACGTCCACGAGATATCGCGCTATATGTGGGCAGTGGAGAGTTAGAAGCAGGAATAACAGGTCGAGATTTATTGATTGATTCACAAGCTGATGCTCGTGAGATTTTTTCACTAGATTTTGGCAGATCCACATTCAGGTTTGCCGGTCCGGCAGATTTAGAGTTAGATTTAAATTCGATAGTAGGTAAACGAGTGGCGACCGCTTATCCAGGGCTAGTACAGTCATATTTGGACAAAATGCGTATCACTGCCCAGGTCGTGCGGCTAGATGGCGCCGTGGAGAGCAGTATTCGTTTGGGAGTGGCAGAGCTTATCGCTGATGTTGTCAGTACTGGCAATACCTTGCGACAGGCGGGACTGCATGTATTTGGAGAACCAATTCTAGAGAGCGAAGCGATTTTAATCTCTCGAACTGGAACGAACTTAGCGCCTGAATTAGAAATCTTGGCACGGCGTTTACAAGGTGTTGTTACAGCTAGGCGTTATGTACTTCTTGACTACGATATTCCAAAAAGTGGCGTAGAGGAAGCATGCGCGATAACGCCAGGATTAGAGTCCCCGACAATTTCACCGCTACAAAAAAGTGATTGGGTCGCAGTTCGAGCAATGGTTTTACGGAAAGAGACAAATCAAATTATGGACCAACTCTGGGCGCTAGGCGCTCGTGGGATTCTGGTAACTGAGATTAGCGCCTGTCGACTCTAGTCGGCGGCTTCTTCAATTTCTTCACGAGTAATACCGAGCAGATAGAGCACTGAATCTAAATATGGCGCGGAGAGTGAACTATCAGCAGCTGCTTTAACAGCGGGTTTGGCATTGAAGGCTATACCAAGACCTGCAATTGAGATCATATCCAGATCATTTGCACCATCACCAATTGCGATAGTTTGCTCCAACGCTATTGCATGTTCGGCAGCGAATTCTTTGAGGGCAGTTGCCTTCCCTGCCCTATCCACGATCTCTCCTATTAAATTACCGGTAATCTTTCCATCAATAATCTCCAGCTTGTTAGCGCGCATGTGCTTAATACCTAGCTCTCCTACAAGCGGTGCAATTACTGATTCGAAACCACCAGAGACGAGTGCAACATGGTGACCTAATTTATGAAGTGTACGTATTAGAGTGCGGGCACCAGGCGTTAGAGAGATCTCCTTGCGTACCTCATCTAATACGCTCTCGGGTAGTCCTGCCAGAAGGGCAGTACGAGCGCGCAAACTTTCTTCGAAATCCAACTCTCCCCGCATTGCAGACTCTGTAATTGCAGAGATCTCATCAGCCTTTCCCGCTTTTGCACCGAGGAGTTCAATGACTTCCTGTTGTATTAGCGTGGAATCCACATCCATAACGACAAGTTTTTTTGCCCATCTCATAAGTCCGCCGGGAGAGACAGCTATATCTAAACTATTTTCGGTGCCAACTTGGGCAAGAGAATGTCGCAGTTGCGCGACTTGCATACCGGATACATTGAACTCAATAGCCGTAACTGGATAGCTTGCCGTTCGGTGTATGCGTTCGATATTGCCACCTGCCTCGACGATGGCATCTGCCACTGCGTTAATTGCCGACGGTTTGATTATGGATGAGAGAACAACCACGTGCAGGAGAGATTTCTTAGCGGCGATAGTTGTAGTCGCGCTATTTTCAAAAGAGGTTGCTATATCAACATCTAAATCCATAGCACAACTCTGCAGATCGGCCTCTATTGCCGTTGCATGGGATGGGTTGAGAGATATTAAAACGGTCAATATAACTCGATCACGTATAACTACTTGTTCAATATCCAATATTGATATCGAGAAGGGCGAGAGAGCGGCAAATAGGGCCTCTGTTATGCCAGGCTTATCCACTCCCGAAAGCAAAATTAGACCAGTAAATTGCTCCTGTATCTCTTGATTTCCCATAAGGAGAGAAGATTATCGTGAATCACAGCGCTCCGAGAGGCAATTACCTGTAAATATCAATCTAAACCACTATCTTTTTCATCTATGGAGAGTACTGAGATTATGACGATCCTTGCTTTGCAAGGCGTTAGCGTCCGACGTGGCGCTAAGCTGATTTTGGGACCGATTGATTTTCAAATCCGAAGTGGAGAAAGATGGGTAATTTTGGGCCCTAACGGTGCCGGAAAATCTACTCTGATGAATGTCTTAGCTACGCGAATATTTCCAACCACGGGAGCAGTAACGGTTCTTGATAAAGTTATGGGCAAAGTTGATCTCTTCGAGTTGCGAACTCGGATTGGAATTTGTGCAAGTTTTCATTCAGAAGATTTACCAGAAGAGGAACTAGTTAGAGATGTTGTCCTAACAGCGGCTTATGCTGTTTTGGGACGTTGGAACGAAATCTATGATCTATGGGATGAATCTCGGGCTATCGCTCTGCTAACAACTTTTGGCGTTCGAGAGTTGTCAGATCGCAGATATGGAACTCTTAGCGACGGCGAGAAGAAGCGGGTACAAATTGCGCGTGCCTTGATGGCAGATCCGGAGCTACTACTTTTAGATGAACCGACTGCAGGGCTAGATCTAGGTGGCCGCGAGGATTTACTACGAAGAATTGCCGAGTTTGCCAGCGATCCGCTGGCACCGGCTACTGTTGTTGTTACTCACCATATTGAAGAGATCCCATCTGGCACAACTCACGCTTTGATGATTAAGGATGGGAAAATTGCGATCTCTGGTCCTATTTCAGAGGTAATCACTTCAGAGCATGTCTCAGCAGTTTTTAGTGCAAAGATAAATGTCAGCAGAGATGGCAATAGGTTCTACGCCCGAAGTTCATGATCTCCTTACGAGAGCAGTTGCATGCGAGCTGGACCAATGAACTTGTTGATTATCTTGCTCTGCTAGATGAGATAGAAGCTAAGTTGTTTCGCCAAGAATTCTTGCCTAGCCAACCTTTGATAATGCGTGCGCTGCACAGTGATATCTCGACAATAAAGGTGTTAGTTGTTGGGCAAGATCCTTATCCAAACGCTGAGCATGCGATGGGATTGGCTTTCTCAATACCTCGTGGTGTGGAGCGCCTGCCACCGACTTTAAATAATATTTTCAAAGAGTTGGTCAGTGATTTGCGCTGTGAATTTCCAAACCATGGGGATCTAACCTCTTGGAGTAATCAAGGTGTGATGCTGCTCAATCGGAGCCTAACTTTGCGTATCGGTGAAAGTGATTCTCATAAAGATATTGGTTGGACCGCTCTAACAAATGAAGTGGCCCACATTCTCGGAAACAGGGGAGTAGCAGCAATTCTTTGGGGAAAAAAAGCAAACGAGTTGAGCAGATATTTCAACTCCGAAAAAACTTTAACTTCAGCCCACCCAAGTCCGTTATCTGCCTATCGAGGATTCTTCGGCTCCCGCCCTTTTAGTCGAATCAATAAGATTCTGTTGGAAGATTCCATAGAACCGATAAATTGGTCCCTCTAAAGCACTGTCTATACTAGAAATACTAACGCCCTACGCCAGAAATAGCGGAGGGCGTTAGTATTTGTTTCTAGATCTCTAAATTAACCGATCCAAGCGTTAATCGGTGACGATAAGAAGTAGATCATAAATAAACCAGAGACTAGTAAAAGAAGCGTGTGCACCTCTTTCCGGCGACCCTGGAAATATCGAATGACCACATGAGTAACAAAACCCGCGCCAATTCCCACAGATATATTGTAAGTAAATGGCATCAAAATAATTGTTAGAAATGCTGGAATGCCGATTCCATAGTCGTCCCAATCAATTGACTTAATCTGTGACATCATCAAAAAGCCGACGATAACTAGCGCTGGAGTTGCCGCCTCATAGGGAATTATCGCTACCAATGGTGCTAGGAAGGTGGTTAGCAAGAAGCAAATTCCAGTTACGACTGACGCAAATCCAGTACGAGCACCTTCACCAACTCCAGATGCAGACTCAATGTAACTTGTATTTGAAGAGATGCTGCCAGCACCACCAGCAAGAGCTGCAATCGAGTCAACTAATAGGATGCGGTCATTATTTGGGATGTTGCCATCTTTATCAATTAATCCTGCTTCATGTCCGATTGCTGTAACAGTTCCCACAGTGTCAAAAAAATCAGAGAGCAGGAGAGTAAATACGAAGAGTACGACTGTAATCAGTGGTACTCGCTCTAGGGATCCAAAGAGGTTAAATTGTCCAAAGAGGCCGAAATCTGGAGTATCAACTATCTTCGAAGGCACCGCAGGAACATTTAGTCCCCACCCTTTTGGATTGACCTCGCCGGTAGCGCCATTGAAGCTAGGCCCGATCTTTTGAGTTGTCTCAATAATTACCGCAGCGATTGTGGCCACGATAATTCCTATCAGGATTGCGCCTTTAACCTTCTTAACCATTAAACCGATTGTAAGAAAGAGTCCAAGAGCAAAGACGATGATTGGCCAGCCTACGAGTGTGCCACCGTCGCCTAAAGTTACAGGTACCGGACCTGCACCTGTACGGCGAACGAAACCTGCGTCTACGAGTCCGATAAGTGCAATGAATAAACCAATACCAACTGAGATGGCAATCTTTAGCTGAGCCGGGACTGCTTTAAATACTGCAGTTCTAAATCCGGTTAAGACCAAGATCGTGATGATGATTCCTTCAAGTACAACAAGGCCCATCGCATCTGCCCAAGTCATTTGTGATGCGATACCGACGGCAACAAATGTATTTAAGCCTAATCCAGTGGCAATTGCCAATGGGAAATTACCAACAACACCCATCAAGATTGTGAGCAGGCCAGCCATAAGCGCTGTCATTGCAGCAACTAGCGCGAGATTTGGTGCATCTCCACCGCCAATGAATCTTCCATCTGCATCTTTGGCAAGCCCAATGATAAGTGGATTGAGCGCCACGATATATGCCATGGTAAAGAATGTGACGACACCGCCACGAACTTCCCTAGCAATAGTGGAGCCGCGTTCTGTTATTTTGAAATAACTATCGATCATGGTTATCCATCCTAATTTTGCTATCGGGGGTATATGCGACCCCGTGCGAAATAACGGCTCACAGACCGAGGGAATAGGAAGATTTAACCCCGCGCAGCACTTACTTGGCGGTAAGGCGCGCGAGAATTCCGAAAGAAATTGCTACTGATTGGCCAATTAGTAGGGCAAAGAGCGCTGTTCCTAGCCCTATCTTCCCACCCATTAACGCGCCAACGATTAAGACGGCAACCTCGATGGCCATGCGAACGCGACCGACTCGAATTCCAGTCATTTTATGAATGCCGGTCATAGCCCCATCACGTGGGCCTGCACCTAGACCACAAGTGATGTAGAGACAGGAACCAATACCAACTAAAGCAATTCCGAGTAGCGCTGAAGTTAGCCCTCCAATGAAGGTTGATTGGAGCGGAAAGTGTTCGACTCCCCATCCAATGGCTGCTGAGATGATGACAATATTTGAAAAAGTTCCGAATCCGGGACGTTCTTTAATCGGTATCCAAATCAGAAGAACTGCACAACCGGTCAGAAAGGTTGCCCACCCAAGGGTTAATCCGGATTTCTGGCTCAGTCCTTGCGCGAAGACCGTCCAAGGGGCGTTACCTAAATTCGATTGGACTACTAGCGCATCACCTAATCCGAAGATGGTTAATCCAAAGAACAAGATTGCAACTCTGCTGGGGGATAGATCCCATCTGCCTTGAGCTCGCCAAGGAGTCTGTGGAACGCTCTTATGTGGTTTGAAGAAGTTACTCAACTTTTGAATCATTGGGCTCCCGCGCATTCGGGGAGTTTAGCGTAAAGAGAGTTGGATTAATCCTCTATTCTTCGACCTATGTTTGTAGGTTTGGGTACGTTAATAAATATTTGCGCCATTATTGGCGGCGCATCTCTTGGAGTTTTAGTGGGCTCGCGCATGACGATGCGAACCCGAACTCTGATTACTGAAATTCTTGGTCTTATTACAATTCTGGGAGCGGTTAGCGCTCTTTCACCGATGTGGTCTGATCGTTATATAACAGCGTTACCAACAGGTTGGGCTTTGCTTGCGATACTTGGCTCGCTATTAATTGGCGGAGTAATAGGTTCGGCACTTAATTTGGAGAGAAAGCTAGATGGCATCGGTGAAAAACTGCGACTGCGTTTTCGTGCCAATGAAGAATCCACTTTTGTACAGGGTTTTGTCTCGGCATCACTGCTCTTTGCAATCGGTCCACTTGCAATATTGGGCTCAATCAATGATGGAATGGGGACTGGAATAGATCAGTTACTGCTTAAATCTAGCCTAGACTTTTTTGCGGCTATGGCTTTCGCCGCCAGCTTGGGTTGGGGAGTGGCCGCCTCAGTTATTCCAGTTGGAATTTATCAGGGTATTTGGACGGTGATTGGCTTTGGCTTGGGCAATATCCTAAGTGGATACCAAGTTGACGCCATGACAATTACTGGTGGCCTGCTCCTTGTCGCTATTGGGCTTCGACTATTGAAGATAAAAGAGATTGCGGTTGGCAACTTATTACCAGCGCTCTTTGTAGCTCCTATATTTGTGCTAGCCCTAAATAACTTTATCTAAGGCTAGAAAGTGGAGGCATCGATTACAAATCGATACTTGACATCACTGGCAACGGTGCGCTCGTAGGCAGTATTGATGTAATCAGCTTTGATTACCTCGACATCACTTACTATGTTGTGCTTACCGCAGAAGTCGAGCATCTCTTGCATCTCGGAAATTCCACCGATCATTGACCCTGAGATAGAGCGGCGCGCAGGTAGAAGAGAACCAACTTCGACTGCGTATGGCTTTCCTGGAAGTCCGATTACGACAAGAGTTCCATCGACATTAAGCATCTGTAGATATTGATCGATTTCAAGTTCAGCGCTAACGGTATTTAAGATTAAGTCGAATTTCTTAATTAGAGTCTTATTAAAACCTGGCTCCTTTGTAGAAACGAAATGATGCGCTCCCATCGCCTTGGCATCAGCTTGCTTAGAAGGTGAATGTGAGAAGACTGTAACTTCTGCCCCCATGGCTACAGCAAATTTAACTCCCATATGCCCCAGGCCACCGAGACCCATCACCCCAACTTGTTGCCCGGGTGAGGCCTTCCAATGCTTAATTGGAGAGAAGAGAGTTATACCTGCACAAAGAAGTGGAGCTACGCCTTCCAATGGTAAGTTATCTGGAATTGAAACTGCATAATCCTCATTGATTACCATTATGTTGGAGTAGCCACCCATCGCTGGCGTCTTACCATCTCGTTCCAATTGATTGTAAGTCCCAGTCATACCTTCGATGCAATACTGTTGTAATCCCTTTAAGCAGGGTTCACATTTACGGCAAGAATCGACAAAGACGCCAACACCAATGCGGTCGCCAACTTTAAACTTGGAAACAGATGAACCAATTTGTGAGACGATTCCAGAGATCTCGTGTCCAGGAACCATTGGGAAAATTGCTGGCCCCCACTCTTCGCGAACTTGATGGATATCTGAGTGGCATATGCCTGAGAATTTAATATCTAGAGCTACATCGTGAGTTCCCAGTTCGCGCCGTTCGAATTCCCAAGGAGCCATCTGGGCATTGGCCTTTTGTGCTGCATATCCACGAACCTTCATTGCTATCTCCTTGATATCTCTTGAGTTGGCTTAATCTATATCGTATAAGACATTTTTATATTAAAGATCTTCGGTGAAGGGTAGCGCAGCTGGTGAGATATGGCCTGCGCGTGAGGCTCGCGCGGTAACTTGCCTCATATGGTGGCGGCGACATAGAACTTCATAAGAAACTTCCGCTCCAGCTGAAACATCTCCGACAACAACTTGTTCTCCTTCTGTAACCATTACACCGCCCACGGTACGAGCATTATGTGTGGCGCGTGAGCCACACCAGCACAGAGCCTCCACTTGCAAAGTGTTTACTCGATCGGCTAGCTCTACTAAGCGAGCTGATCCTGGAAATAACTTTGTGCGAAAATCAGCCAGGATCCCGAAAGCATATACATCAATTCCTAACCCATCTACTATCTTCGCCAGACCTTCAATTTGCTCGGGTTGATAGAACTGCGCCTCATCGCAGATTATGTAATCAACTCGATCGCCAAGCGATAACCGTTCAACAACTAAACGATGAATATCTAAATCCGCTTCAACTTCGATAGCTGGGCTCTGAAGTCCCAACCTGGACGATATTAGGCCACTTCCTGCTCGATCCTTATTAGTAAAAATAAGTCCGGATCGGCCTCGACTTTTATGGTTATGTGCAGTTTGTAGGGCGAGGGTGGACTTACCGCTATCCATCGTTCCGCAGTAATATATTAATTCAGCCACGATACCCATCCTGTCATCTTTGCTCTAAAAGCGCAGTAACTGGCACTTATATGAGTGTGATGGCGCTAATCAGAATATTTGGATAAGCCTTTTCAATGGTACCTCGTCCACTTAAACCCGCTATCTCGATCAGTACTACGATCTTTTCGACTATGGCGCCACATTTTTCTACCAACTCTATCGCCGCTCTTAAGGTTCCACCTGTAGCCAGTACATCATCAAGTATTACAACGCGTTGCCCAGGTAGTAAGGCATCGATATGAACTTCTATTTCATCGACTCCGTACTCGAGTCCGTATTGCACAGAGTAGGTGCGACTTGGTAAGTTTCCCTTCTTGCGAATAGGTACAAAGCCTAAATTCTCGGCGACAGCAACTCCGGCGCCTAAAATAAAGCCTCGGGCTTCAATGCCAGCAATAATTTCACCTGCGCCTATTTCTTTAGCTAAAGTTTGAATAATTACAGTCAAGGCTTCGGAATTCGCTAGAGCAGGTGTTATATCGAGAAAGAGAATCCCTGGCTTTGGAAAGTCCGGAACCTCTCTTATAAGAGCTAGCGCCTCCTTCATTTCCATCGGCAATCTCCCTCCTATGGACATTTGAAACCTTCCAACTTGATAATTGAAATTGCTAAGCCGAGGGTACTAAAATTTTCAAGGGCAATCTGTGTCCGAGAGGGGACTTGAACCCCTAAGCCCTTGCGGGCACTAACACCTCAAGCTAGCGCGTCTGCCAATTCCGCCACCCGGACGGGTGAGAGCGCAACGATAGCAATTGCCAGCAATGGAGGCAAAAAGAGAAGAATTCAGGGAGAATAGATACATGTCCAGTCAACAGCCTGATTTAGCGCCTCATAATAAAGGTAACGAAAAGTTCGATCGCAGCGCCATTGAAGATGAGGCGGTAACTATTTGTCAAGATTTAATACGGATACCGAGCGTTAATTTTGGCGAAGGTAAAGGCGATGAGTCCGCAGTTGCAAAGTACATAGTTGACTCACTTGCCGAAGTTGGAATCGAATCTCGTATCTATGAATCAGCCCCTAATCGTTGCAATGTGATTGCACGTTTGCCAGGCGCCGATAGGACGCGTCCGGGGTTGGTAGTTCATGGCCATATCGATGTTGTTCCAGCTAATGCCGATGATTGGTCGGTCGACCCATTCGCAGGTGAGATTAAAGACGGAGCTATTTGGGGCCGCGGAGCAGTCGATATGAAAAATGTAGATGCCATGATTTTGGCAATCGTGCGAGATTGGGCGCGCAGAAAGTATCAACCTCCACGTGACATTGTTTTGGCCTTCTTTGCTGATGAAGAGGCGGGAATGACATTCGGTTCACGGTATATGTCGGCCAAACATCCAGAAGTTTTCGCAGGATGTACGGAAGCTATCTCTGAAGTTGGCGGATTTTCGGTAACAGTCGCCGATGGTAAACGGCTCTACTTTGTGGAGGCTGCCCAGAAGGGAATTCACTGGATGAGGTTGACTGCACAGGGCCGCGCCGGACACGGCTCAATGATAAATGATGAGAATGCGGTTTCGGATTTAAGCGAAGCAGTTGCAAAGATTGGTCGACATGAGTGGCCGCAACGTTATACACAAACGGTTAAAAATTTATTTCGCCAGATCGCGCGAGTAACTGGGAAAGAGTATGACGAAACTGATTTACGTCCGTTGTTGAAAGAGATTGGTTCCACAGCGCGTATGATCGGTGCGACCTTACAAAATACGGCAAATCCAACAATGTTAAACGCTGGATATAAAGCAAATGTTATTCCGGGAACAGCAAGCGCGGTAATAGACGGTCGCTTTTTACCTGGTTACGAAGATGAGTTAAATGAAACAATTCGCGCCATAGTTGGGCCAGATATTTTGGTTGAAACGATATCGCATGATATTGCCCTTGAAGTCTCATTTGATTCGCCGTTAGTGGAAGCGATGAAGGCGGCGTTGATCGCTGAGGATCCTGAAGGAATCCCCGTGCCTTATCTCATGAGTGGCGGTACGGATAATAAGGCGCTCTCGGAATTAGGAATTGTTGGTTATGGTTTTTCACCTTTGCAATTACCCGCTGACTTAGATTTTATGTCACTATTTCATGGAGTTGATGAACGCGTCCCCATCTCAGGTTTAAAGTTTGGCGTTCGCGTACTCTCGAATTTTCTAGAGAATTGCTAGTTAGAAATATCGTTTAAGGCAGATCGAACTACTTCTGGTAGCGCGATCTCCTCGCTGCTTAAAATCCCGCGCAGCTGAGCTCCAGTTCTTGCTCCTACGACCGCGCTTGTGACACCAGGAAAGTCTCTGACCCACGCTAAGGCAACCTCTAAAGGTGAGTAACCCAGACCTTGCGCAGCCACACTCACTGCATCGACTATGCGACGAGCTCGTTCATTTAAGTAGGGTTCAATAAAGGGGGCAAAGTGCGGTGTAGCCGCGCGCGAGTCGGCAGGAATACCGTTGCGATATTTACCCGTCAGTGCGCCCCTGCCTAACGGTGACCAAGCAATGAAAGCTTTATCCAACGATTTTGCGCATTGCAGTACATCACTCTCTGCTGATCTGGCAAGTAGTGAGAATTCATTCTGCAGCGAGGTAATTGGCGCTTTGGCGCTATTAGATTCTTGTAGCGTTATAGCGCGAGCGCTTTGCCATCCGCTAAAGTTTGAAATTCCAACATAACGTGCGCGCCCAGATGAATATGCCCAATCCAGCACCGAGAGAGTGTCGGTTAGTGGCGTGTTGTTATCCCAAACTTGGATCTGCCATAGATCGACATAATCGGTACCTAAGCGAGCAAGAGATTTCTCTAGTGAAGCCATTAGCGATGTTCTAGTTGTATCGGCAATCATGGCCCCACCTTGATTTGATAAACCTGCCTTTGTCCCGATTACTACATCCTGCCGACGAAAGAGAGTTCCAATAAGCCCCCCAACAACTCGCTCAGCATCACCATCACCAAAGTGACTGGCACAATCTAGATAATTGCCGCCAGCCTCTAGAAAGGCGCGTGCTTGATCGGCTGCTTCATGCTCATCGGTATCTCGTCCCCAGGTCATCGTTCCGAGCCCCAATCGAGAGAGCTGCAAACCTGAATTTCCCGCCATTCGCATTTCCATGGCGCGACCCTAGCAAGACGGAGCGTTAAATAACGGATAACCTTCTAACATGACACGGATACTTCTTATACGTCATGCGCATTCTGTTGCTAATGAACGCGGCATTCTTGCTGGTCGTTCACCGGGCGTGGCTCTTACAGCCAAAGGCGAAGAGCAAGCGAAAGCTCTGGCCGATCGATTAACAGATGTTGCGATATCCAAGGTGTGGATAAGTCCGCTCGAGCGTTGTCACATGACCATTGCGCCATTACTAAAGACTTTCTCGGCTAAAAACCGACCAGAGGTTTACACAACCGATGATCTAACTGAAGTTGATTATGGCAGTTGGACAGGTAAGAAATTATCATCGTTATATAAACAGAAGTTGTGGAAAGTTGTACAGGATCGAGCGAGTGAAATGAATTTCCCAGAGGGTGAGAGTCTTGCTCAGATGCAAGTTAGGGCGATGCGGGCGCTATCACTGGCCGCCAGCGCCGCTGGTGGAACCCAGATTTTAGTTAGTCATGGTGATGTACTCAAGAGCATTGTCGCGGGAATTTTGAAAACTCATCTGGATAACTTTCAAAGAATCATAATTGATCCCGCATCTATCACTGTAATTGAGTACGATGGTGCAAGTTATAGATTGATCTCGCTTAATAACACTTTGGCTCCAATCTCTGAATTAGCTAAATCAAGCGGAAAAGGTAAAGTGCGAGCCCTTATTGGTGGCGGATCCGGCAGGAATAGATAGCAATGGCAGGACAAATATTCTTATTCGATCCAGTAGAACGTTTTGTGGTTGGAACCGTCGGGTTACCTGGCGAACGTACATTTTTTTTACAGGCAAGAACTGGAGCCAGGCTAATCTCGGTGGCGTTAGAGAAGAGCCAAGTCTTAGCTCTATCTGAACGTATTCAGCAAATTTTACGTGAGGTGCGCATTAGCGAACCACTTACTATCGTTGAGAAGATCTCCCTTGATGAGTTGCCACTGGAAAGCCCGATTGATGAAGAGTTCCGAGTTGGGGCGATTGGATTGGCTTATCTTTCAGAGAGAAAAATTGTCGAATTGGATTTTAGAGCGATCGGTACACCCGAGTTCGAACAAGAAGAACTCTTGGGCTTTGATTCGCAAGGCGATGAAGATATTTTGCGAGTGCTCCTCTCATTAGGGTATGCCGAAAGTTTTGCCAAGCGGGCAGATAAAATGATCGCGGCGGGGCGCCGTCCATGTCCATTTTGTGGCGGTCCCATAGACCCTGCGGGCCACATCTGCCCGCGCGCCAACGGTTATAGGCGATGAGTAACCCCGCGATGAAGGATGCCAAAAGCACAGCAGAGGTGGATGCCCACCTTACTGACCTAAATAGTGGTCTCTTAACAGTAACTGGCAGACTCATTGATGCTTCAAATGCAACGCTCTATGCCATCTGCTCTGTTGACACTGATGGGCAAGTCAGAGATATCCGATGTATCTACAAACCGATTGCAGGTGAGCGACCACTTTGGGATTTTCCAGATGGATCATTGGCGAACCGAGAGTACCTAACATTTTTAGTAAGTAATTGGCTCGAGCTCCATTTGGTACCGCCAACTATTCTCCGTGATGGGCCTTACGGAACGGGCATGGTTCAGCTCTGGATCGATATTGATAACGAGATTGATTTGGCGCAGTTTTACAGAAGTGATGACCTGCGATTGCGTTCGCTGGCACTTCTAGACCTAATTATAAATAATACCGATAGAAAAATTGGTCATCTATTACCTACGCGAGATGGTCATCTTTATGGATGTGACCATGGCGTCACTTTCCACGCAGATGATAAATTGCGAACCGTTCTCTGGCAGTGGGAGGGTGTAGTTTTCACAGCTGATGAGAGGGCGCTATTAGAACGGGCTCTAGATATTTTCACCCACGAGAAACTCGATATTATTTCCGGATTGATCACATCAGATGAAATAACTGCTGTGATTAAACGAATTGAGCGCAACTTAGAGTCAGATGCATTTCCTTCCCCCAACCCCGATTGGCCAGCAATTCCCTGGCCGCCCTTCTAGAATACCCATATGCTTTCTTGGGCAACTTCTACAATTCCACCTCTGGATTCGCGGTTCACCTTGCCGGACTTAAGCCTTTACGATTCAGCGAGCCAGAACTTAAACTCTCTTGTCTATAAGGATATTTACCGTATGTATGTCTGTGGAATCACTCCTTACGATGCCACGCATCTAGGTCATGCAAATACTTACTTAGCCTTCGACTTAATTAATCGCTTCTTACGAGGACGTCAAGCCGAGGTTAAATATGTGCAGAATATTACTGATATTGATGATCCGCTTCTGGAGCGCGCGAATAGAGATGGACAGGATTGGCAAGAGCTAGCTCGCACCCAGATCGATTTGTTTAGATCTGACATGGTGGCGCTGCGAGTTTTGCCACCCGATCATTACATCGGTGCGGTTGAAGCGATTCCACAGGTAATCAGCGCTATCTCAATGCTAGAAAAAAGTGGAAATGTTTACAAAGTTGAGAGCGATTTGTACTTTAAAGTCAGAAGCGATATCGACTTTGGGAAACGTTCTCATCTAAGTCAGCTTGAAATGTTAGAATTATCTAGCCAACGCGGAGGTGATCCAGATCGTATTGGAAAGCAAGATCCCCTAGATGCGTTGCTCTGGTTAGCCAAGCGTCCAAACGAACCAGGATGGGAGAGTGAATTTGGAGTTGGCCGGCCAGGTTGGCACATTGAATGTTGCACGATAGCGCTAAGTTTTCTCGACCTGGATACTGATTTGCAAACTTCGATTGATATTCAAGGTGGAGGAAGTGACTTAATCTTTCCACATCATGAAATATCGGCCGCTCAGGCAAAGGCTATGACTGGTAAAGATTTTGCTGCTAACTATGTGCACGCCGGCATGGTGGGCCTAGATGGCGAAAAAATGAGCAAATCTAAGGGAAATCTAGTTTTCGTCTCACAACTACTGCGCGATGGTCGAGATCCGATGGTGATCCGCATAGCCCTGATTTCAAGCCATTATAGAAGTGATCAAATGTGGAACCAAGCTAGGTTAGATAGAGCGGAAATTTTTCTACAGGATTTAAGAACTGCGCTCTCGATGATGGAAGTTGCCTCAACGGATGGCGTAATTTCAGAAATTATCGCAGCACTTGCCGATGATCTTGATACAGAACGAGCATTTGTAGCGCTGCAGAATTGGATATCTGATTCGTTTGCTGGTGCCACCGGCGGTAGCGCTGGTGAATTAAGTCGGGCTATTGACACACTGCTTGGCATCGCAATTTAATTCTCATTTTGGCGACGTAGGTATCTTTCAAACTGCTTTGCTATCGCATCACCTGATAAATCTGATAACTCGGAGTTGTCTTTGCTCTCTTCCAGTGCTTTTACATACTCTGCGACATCACTATCTTCGCGCGCTAAATCATCAACCTCTTTCTCCCATTCGAGCGATAACTTTGGAAGTGTTCCTTGTGGGAGCTCAACATTGAGTAAGTCTTCCAGCGCATTTAGTAGAGCAAGTGTTGCTTTAGGTGACGGGGCACCACTGGCATAGTGGGGGACTGCTGCCCAGAGCGAAACGCAATCGATAGCGCGATGAATGCAGGCATCTTGTATAGCACCGAGAATTCCCGTCGGTCCTTCATATCTGCTTATTGCAAGGCCGAAGCGTTTTGCGATCTCTGGCGTTGGACTTACTCCCGTTACGGTGATTGGGCGAGAGTGAGGAGTATCGGCCAGCATCGAGCCCAATGAGATTAGTTTGGAAACTTCTAGATCATCGGCAAGGTCAAGTAACTGATGTGCGAATGTTCTCCACTTCATAGAAGGTTCAACTCCACGAACAATTACAAAATCAAAATCTAGAGTTGGCATTTGTAAACCAAATACTTGCGTACCAGGCCAGGTGATCTTTCTAATTTCAGAGCCATCCATAGAGACCACCGGACGATTGACCTGAAAGTCATAGAACTCTTCGGGGTCGACATCGGCAATAAGTTCGGGGACAACCCCAACAGATTCATCAACTGCATATTCATCATCTGTCCAAGAAGCAAGAATGTGTGATAGCGCACCCGTTGCCGCATCTGCCGCATCATTCCAACCCGAAAAGGCCAGCAGCATGATTGGTTGGCGCAGTTCGGGAATTTTATGAATCTGCATATCCTCACCTTACGGTAACCTCGGCCACGTGACGAGTCAAAATCGCAATCGACCTTCCGGACTACTTCGCCTGGCGTTGGCTAGTCGTACCGTAATAGCCGATGGCGCAATGGGAACGATGTTGCAGGCGGCTGATCCAACGTTGGAAGATTTTCAAGGCCACGAAGGATGTAACGAAATCCTCAATGTAACAAGACCTGATGTAGTGCGCGCAGTTCATGAGCAGTACCTAGCCGCTGGCGTGGATGCCATCGAGACTAATACTTTCGGCGCGAATTGGGCCAACCTAGCTGAATATGGAATTGAAGATCGCATCTACGAGTTAGCGTTAGCTGGTGCACAAATTGCGCGCGCCGCCGCAGATGCAGTTTCAACCTTGGAGAAACCACGCTTTGTTCTAGGTTCGCTCGGACCAGGAACAAAACTTCCCTCACTTGGACATACAACTTATAGTTTTCTCAAAGACGCGTACTATATCGCCTCCAAAGGACTGCTTGATGGAAAATGTGATGCAATATTAATTGAGACGACTCAAGATTTATTGCAGGCAAAAGCAGCAGTAAATGGGGCACGAAAAGCGATATCGGAAGTCGATTTTGATGTCGTTCTAATCGCTCAAGTAACAGTAGAAACTACCGGAACCATGCTCTTGGGATCGGAAATCGGCGCTGCACTTAACGCATTAGAACCGTTAGAGATTGATTTAATTGGACTCAACTGTGCAACGGGTCCAGCCGAGATGTCAGAGCATCTGCGCTATCTTTCTAAATTTGCCAACTGTGCAATTTCGGTAATGCCGAATGCAGGACTGCCCATCCTCGGTGCTAACGGCGCGGAGTATCCACTTGATCCGAAAGAACTTGCGCAAGCGCTTGAGACATTTGTGGGAGATTATGGAATTGCTCTAATTGGTGGATGTTGCGGTACCACACCTGAGCATATGGCGATGGTGGTCAACAAATTGGGAGCAAAACCATTTACGCCACGCGCTAGTAGCTTAGATCCTGGTGCTTCATCTCTTTATCAGTACGTTCCCTTTAGACAAGATAATACATATCTGGCCATCGGGGAACGAACGAATGCAAATGGCTCACGCGCCTTTCGTGATGCACTTATAGTAGAAGATTGGCAAAGTTGTGTTGAGATTGCCCGTGATCAGATACGCGACGGCGCACATATGCTTGATCTCTCAGTCGATTATGTGGGACGCGACGGTGTTAAAGATATGCGTGAACTAGCTACTCGTTTTGCAACTGCATCTACTCTGCCAATTGTTCTAGACTCCACCGAACCCGCGGTTCTGCAGGCAGGGCTAGAAGCACTTGGCGGTCGTAGCGTAATTAACTCTGTCAATTATGAAGATGGCGATGGAGAGAAATCTCGTTTTGCTCGAATCATGCCATTGGTAAAAGAGCATGGTGCGGCGGTAGTTGCGCTGACCATCGATGAAGAGGGACAGGCTCGTGACTGCGAGTGGAAATTGCGAGTTGCGCGACGCTTAATAAATGATCTGACAATGAACTGGAATATGGCTACCGGCGACATCCTGATCGATTGCCTGACTTTTCCAATTGCCACCGGTCAAGAGGAGACGCGACGTGATGGGATAGAGACTATAAATGCGATTGCAGCATTGAAGAAGGAATTTCCTGAAGTCCAAACTACATTGGGTGTTTCAAACGTATCTTTCGGTCTCAACCCCGCAGCAAGAGTTGTCCTAAATTCAGTCTTTCTCCATGAATGTGTAGCTGCAGGCCTTGACTCTGCGATCGTGCATCCATCCAAGATCACTCCACTGACTCGAATAGATGCCAGACAGAGAGAAGTAGCGCTTGATTTAATTTATGACCGACGTATCTTTGAAGGCGAAAACTGTACCTATGACCCATTAACTGAGTTCCTGCAACTTTTCGAAGGAGTTGAGTTAGCTGCCTCAAGAAATAGCCGCGCATCTGAGTTGGCAGCGCTTCCTCTTACTGCACGTTTACAACGCCGCATAATCGATGGCGAAAAGGTTGGGCTAACTGATGATTTAGACCAAGCGATGGCAGAAGAGATTAAGCCTCTCTTGATAATTAATGACCACCTCCTTGAGGGTATGAGGGTCGTCGGAGAACTATTTGGTAAAGGCGAGATGCAGCTGCCTTTTGTTCTGCAGAGCGCAGAAGTAATGAAGAGTGCAGTGGCTTATTTGGAACCATTTATGGAGAAGACAGATGATGAAGGTCGCGGGACGATGCTTCTTGCCACAGTCAGGGGCGATGTTCACGACATTGGGAAGAACCTGGTAGATATCATCTTGTCCAATAATGGGTATACGGTAGTAAATATCGGAATCAAGCAGACGATTAATCAAATCATTGATGCAGCCCAGTCCAATAATGTCGATGCCATCGGAATGAGTGGACTACTAGTTAAATCAACAGTAATAATGAAAGAGAATCTGGAAGAGATAACAAATAGAGGTTTGGCTGATAAGTGGCCAGTCGTACTTGGCGGTGCAGCGTTAACCAGAGCATTTGTTGAACAAGATTTAGCGAATTTATTTCCTGGCGAAGTTCGATATGCAAGAGATGCATTCGAAGGTCTGCGTTTGATGGATGCGATCATGGCGGTCAAACGCGGCGTTCCCGGTGCGGCGCTGCCAGCGCTTAGAGAACGTAAGGTTCCACCGCGTGCTCAGAAACCAGTAGATGCAGTAATAGATACCAAACGTAGTGATGTCGCGGTCGATATTGAAATGCCTCAACCTCCCTTCTTCGGCTCGCGCATTATCAAAGGCGTTCCATTAGCTGACTACCTTGGGATGCTAGATGAACGCGCTCTCTTTGTTGGTCAGTGGGGCTTAAAGGGCGCACGAGGTGAGTTTGATGCAATGGCAGAGTCTGAAGGTCGTCCACGACTTAGGTCGCTGCTTAATCAGGTACAGTCACAAGGTTGGTTAAATGCAGCTGTTGTTTACGGTTATTTTCCTTGTGTTAGTGATGGGAATGATTTAATCATTTTGCACCACGACGGGGAGCTAAAGGGAAGAGAGAGAGTTCGATTTACCTTCCCGCGCCAATCTCGCGATCGTAGACTATGTCTTAGTGATTTTTTTGCTGATAAGAGTTCGGGCAAGACAGATGTCGTAGCCTTTCACGTCGTAACTATGGGCTCTGAGATTAGCAAGGCCGCTGCGGAACTCTTTGCTGCCAATAACTATCGGGAGTACCTTGAACTACACGGCCTCTCTGTTCAACTTACGGAGGCTCTTGCTGAACACTGGCATGCTCGTATACGTGAAGAATTAAATGTACGCGATCAAGATTCAGGAGATTTACAATCGATTCTGGATCAGGGCTACCGTGGCTCCAGATATTCCTTTGGATATCCGGCATGTCCTGATTTAGAGCAACAGCTTGAACTCTGTGAACTGCTAGAGCCCGGTCGTATTGGCGTCGAGCTATCGGAGGAGTTCCAGTTACATCCAGAACAGAGCACTTCGGCGATAATCGTTCATCACCCCGAAGCAAAATATTTCAACGCAAACTAATGATTAGTTAGTTATTAAGCTCACGAACTTCGAGGGAGAATCTTAAATATGTTCGAGGCAGTTCTCTTCGATATGGATGGACTCTTTATCGACTCCGAACCCGATTGGCATGAGGCCGAGGCAGCGATGATGAAATCTTATGGATATCCATGGCAGGACAGTGATCAACTGCAATGCCTAGGAGGCCCACTGAGTCGAGTTAGCGAATATATGTCTAAATGTTTGCAAGGCACTCCTAGCGCAGCGCTTCTAGCAGAACAAATTATTGCGGAGATGGATATTCGGCTCAAGAGCCGAATTAGTTACATGCCGGGAGCGATTGAGTTCTCCCAAAAGATCCTCGATCTCGGCCTGCCACAAGCCATGGTCTCCGCAAGTCCCCGTAGCTTGGTAGATAGGGTTCTTTCACATTTTAAAAATAATCACTTTCAAACTACCGTGGCATCTGGCGATATACCTAGAACCAAGCCCTTTCCAGACCCATATCTGCACGCAGCCAAAGTGCTCGGTGCTGATATATCTAAAAGTATAATTTTTGAAGATTCACCCACCGGACTTAAGGCGGCTAAGGAGAGCGGCGCCTTTGTGGTTGCTATTCCCAAATTTTTTTCGATAGCAGAAGAACCACGGCTGAAGGTAATAAAAAGTTTTGTAGATATAGAGATTACGGATTTGGAACTCTGGTCAGAAGCTAATCATTATGAGCTGGACAAATTGTCTTAAAAAAACACCAGTCGCATAACCTAGTAGGACGTGGTCGGAATTCATTCTTCTCTATTGCTCGTAAAATCTCATCTGCAATATCGAAGAGAACCCTTTCAGTTTTAATAAGTTGCGCCTCTGTGGGAATGCTACGAATTAATCGTGAATCTCCCAGATAGATAAGTTGCAGCAATTTTGGAATAACGCCTTGATTTTTCCAATATAGAAGCGCATAGACACGCAATTGAAAGAGCGCCTTCTCTTCCCAACCTGACTTAGGCGATTTACCTGTCTTGTAATCCACAATTCGAACCTCACCCGTTGGCGCGATATCCAATCGATCAACGTATCCATGTAGATATAAATTCTCGGAGAGGTCCATTTCCAGATGCATCTCGCGATGGGTGGCCTCGAAAGTGTTGGGTTTTTCCAATTTGAAGTAATTTCCTAAAAGTTCCTCCGCCCTTTTAAACCAAGCGCTCTCATCTAGTACTAACTCACCAATTGCGGGGTGAGCGGCAATTTGTGATTGCCATCGCCCCGGAAGCATCTGCGAGGCGTGCTCAAGATCTCTCTCCGTGGCGGGCAGATCAAATAGATCCTCTAGGACGCTATGTATTAGCCTCCCACGCTCGGCATCGATACTGCCAGGTTCAGGTAGCAGATCGATGGTGCGGTACTTATAAAGTTGTGGACAATTATTGAAGTCGCTAATTCGACTAGGGGAGAGGCGCAGTTGGCTCATAGAGAAGCAAGATACATCCTTTATGCAATCAACGCCTAAGATTACCCCGTGTCCAAATCAGCAGATAAACCTCTCGCCGAGGGTGCGCATCGAAATCGCGGGTTTTTCGCTGTTGGCGATCGCGTTCAACTAACTGATCAAAAGGGCAAGATTTACAGTATTACTTTAACCCCAGATAAAGAGTGGCACACGCATAAGGGTTGGCTAGTGCATAACGATCTAATCGGTTTACCAGAGGGTTCAGTTGTTAGCACCAGCTCTGGCTTAAAATTTACTGCTTTCATACCGCTCTTAACGGATTATGTCTTATCGATGCCGCGAGGCGCGACTATTGTCTATCCAAAAGATGCCGCGATGATTATTGGTTTCGCCGACATATTTCCGGGTGCGCGAGTCCTTGAGGCTGGAGTTGGTAGCGGAGCGCTGACTCTTTCACTATTACGTGCAGTGGGAGAACAAGGCCATGTCCACTCAGTCGAGCGACGACAAGACTTTGCCGATAACGCCAAGAGTAATATTGAAAATTATTTTGGTACAGCTCCGAAGAATTGGTCGCTAGAAATTGGTTCAGTTCAAGAGCAAGAATTTGCCAGCGACTTCGACAGAGTTATTCTAGATATGTTGGCCCCGTGGGAATGTGTAGATATGTCCGCTCGGGTACTTCGTCCTGGGGGAGTCTTCATGGCATACGTGGCTACAACAACACAATTATCGGAGACAGCGCAATCACTTAAGGATGATGGTCGATTCACCGAACCAGAGAGTTTCGAGAGCATGGTTCGTGGTTGGCATCATGAAGGTCTAGCCGTTAGGCCACAGCAACGGATGATTGCTCACACTGGATTTCTAATTTTTTCACGTAAAATGGCCCCAGGTGTGGAAGTTCTCGCGCGTCGGCGACGGCCTGCGAAGGGTTCATACGGTGTCGCGGAAGACTGAACGGCTAGTTAATTTAACTATTGCCTTACTAGCCACTAAACGTTTTCTCACCAAATCAGAGATATTTCGAACAGTAGATGGTTATGAGGGATCGCCCGAAAGTAAAGAGCGAATGTTCGAGCGAGATAAGGATGATCTTAGAAATTTAGGAATAACCATCGAAGTTGGAACCTTTGATCCGTTATTCGAAGATGAAGCGGGTTATCGAATCAAAGCTGAAGATTACCAATTCCAGTTAGGTGAATTAAGCAACCAGGAGATCACGCTGCTCTCGCTTGCTGCAGAAGCTTGGCGAGGAGCTGCTTTAGATTCAATGGCGCTGAGCGCGCTAGTGAAATTACGTGCGATCGGTATTGAAAGTGATCTGCAGGCAATACCTGAGGTAGCACCGGCCATTGAGGGGGAGGATCAGAATCTTCCTCTGCTAATTGCGTCGATAATTTCACGAAATGTACTTACTTTTTCATATTTAAACGAATCTTTGGAGAGTCATAAGCGAGCCATAGAGGCATATGCAATTGCCTCTAAATTCGGCCATTGGTATTTAGTAGGACATGATTTAGATCGCGGTGAGATTCGCAGCTTCAGATTGGATCGGATGATTGGTTCGATAGAGAAGGTAGGAAGGTCAAAGGCATTCGAGATACCAAATAATTTCCAGATTGGAGATCATTTAAGCGATGTAGATGAAAGCCAGAGTGCCATGCTTTTCCTACGTGATGATCGTGCTTTAACATTACGAAGCCGTGCCAAGGTTATGACTTCACTAGTTGCACCAGAGGGTTGGCAGGCCTTCGAAATTTCATATGGAAGCGTGGATAGATTTATCGAAGAAGTACTCTGGTTCGGTGATGATGTAGTTCTAGTCTCGCCTCCTGAAATGAGAGAAAAATTGGTCAATCTCTTAAAAATTGGAGTCGACCGATATGGATAAAATCTCAACACCGGTTGAAAAAGCCGCCCGGCTCTTAGACTTAGTACCATTTATTTCTTCTCATCAGGGGATAGCTCTCGTCGACTTGGCATCTCAATTTGGGATTTCAGAATCAGAGTTAATTTCAGATTTGAATACTTTATGGATGTGCGGTCTTCCAGGCTATACACCGTTAGAACTGATTGATCTTGAATTCGAATCTGGCTTTGTATCGATACGCAATGCTGAGATCCTGCAAAAGGTACGGACCCTGGCAAAGGAAGAACTAGTTGTTTTAGCGATTGGTTTAGATTTACTCGTGAATACCATCTCTAGAGATCGACCAGATTTGCAAAGTATCTTGTTGGCACTCCAGGAGAAGATCCGTGAGCTAATCGGTCAAGTTGCATCCGTCGAATCATTAGTCGATAGCGCTGACCGTGCTGTTGTTTTCCGAGCGATACATATGCGATCCGATTTAAAGATTACATATCATTCTCTTATTCGGGATGCGTTTTCTGAAAGACAGATTACTCCCATCGAAGTTACTACCGATTTTGGTCATGAAGTTCTACGGGCATACTGTCATAGCGTCAAGGAGTACCGAAGCTTTCGCCTAGATAATATAAAGAAAATTGAACTATGTGAAAAAAGTGTAAATACTCAAAGACCTCAAGAGAGTAACGACTATGTAGTTGATTTTCAGGTTGTGCAGAGGGTGCGTTCAACGCTAGAGCGATTTAGGATTTCATTGGTAGATCAAGAGATGAATGCAGCTCATATTTTCCAGGCGAAATCCTTTAGCCAGGATTGGCTCACACGCAACGCGCTCAGTACCTTGGCTAGTGTTGTGATCCTTGCCCCAGAAATCGTTCGTACTCAGCTGGCTCATCGCTGCCAGAAGTTGCTTGCCATCTACTCAGATCCGGCCTTCGTTGAATCTGTTTCTGAAGGAGAAAATCCTACCAACGAGCGCAATTGCCGTTAAATGCGATATCTTTAGCCATGCCGTTTTTACGCGAACCTAGCCATATTCTCATCCTACTTATCGTTGTTGTAATCCTCTTTGGTGCAAAGCGCCTGCCGGACTCAGCGCGTTCTTTAGGAAAGTCCATGCGAATTTTTAAAGGTGAGATGAAAGAGATGAAGAAAGACGGCGAAGAGAAGAAAGACGGCGAAGACGGCTCTGACGGCTCAGCCGCTCAATAATTCATCATGACCACCATAGGCGGCGGTCGCATGCCACTTCTTGCACACCTGCGCGAATTTCGAAAACGGGTTGTGAAATCCTCGGCTGCTATAGCCATGGGGGCAATGATCGGCTGGTTCTTCTATCACGAGATAATCACAAAACTGGCAGAGCCGGTCTGCGATTTACGGCTAGCGCAAGCTACTGGATCAGAAAATTGTGGCTCACTCTATATCAACGGCGTTTTAGGACCACTTAATCTACAGTTAAAGGTCGCACTCTTATCTGGCGTGATTTTAACTGCCCCGATCTGGCTCTACCAATTGTGGGCCTTCATCGCGCCCGCTCTACATCGCCGCGAAAAAAAATATTCAATATTTTTTTTGATAGCAGCAACTCCTTTCTTCGCAGCTGGTGCTTATTTAGGATATAGCATCCTGCCCTTCGCAATAAGGGTTCTCTTCGGTTTTACTCCACAATCCCTGATGAATTTAGTTCGATTTGATGATTATCTGGACTTCGTAATGAGAGCGATATTGCTCTTTGGAATGGCTTTTGAATTGCCAGTCTTTATCGTCACTTTTAATTTAATAGGTTTCTTAAGCGGTAAGGCAATTTTGCGACCTTGGCGAATATGGGTCTTCTCAATTGTTCTCTTTGTAGCAGGGTTTACTCCCAGCGCAGATCCCTTATCGATGCTGGCGCTTGCTCTTCCATTAATCGCTCTCTATCTTCTAGCAGGTTCTATTGCCTTACTTAACGATCGCCGGCGAGCCAAAAAAGCTTCGTTATTAAAGTGAATTCTTTCCTACGATGTGGGTAATTGTAATAAATCCAATATCTGGAGCCGGTCAGGGGGCCATAGTAGGTCGACAGGTGGTTGGATTTTTATCGGCCAGAGATGTTCCGTATGAAATTATCACTGCGACGACCGCACTGCGCTTACGCAAAAACCTGCATGCATTTATAGAGTTAAATTTGGACGCTTGTGATGGGGTAATCGGTGTTGGAGGCGATGGCTTACTCCACCTTATCTTGCAGGAGGTAGTAGGTGTGCAGCTTCCATATACGATCATTCCTGCCGGGACTGGTAACGATTACGCCAGAGCTTTGGGATGGGATATGAAGGAGATTGAGTCTCAGTTGACTTTTGTCCTGAATAACTCACCAGAACGTATAGATCTAGGTCTGGTTGATTCAGAGTGGTTTGGCGCAATTCTTTCGACCGGCTTCGACTCCATAGTAAATGAGCGAGCAAATAAATTATCTTGGCCACGTGGTGCTATGAAATATAACGCAGCGATCGCTTTTGAGCTACCCAAATTTAAACCAGTGGATTATCAGATCAAACTCGATGGCGAAGTTGTTGAAACCCCTGCGATGTTAATTGCCATCGCAAATGGTTCTAGTTACGGCGGAGGAATGCGTGTGTGCCCCGATGCCAGTATGGTCGATGGTCTCTTTGATGTCATGGTCCTTCGCCCAGTAAGTAAATTTGAGTTCTTGAAGGTTTTCCCGCGAGTCTTTGCAGGCACCCACATTAGACATCACGCAGTGGATATTTACAGAGCCTCAAAGGTAGAGCTGCAGGCTGAAGCAATTGCCTATGCAGATGGGGAGAGAGTTGGTGGATTGCCAGTTACAGCGGAGTGTCTAGCTGGCGCTGGACTATCGTGGACCCCATGACAACACCGGCGGCCAAATATGCAGCGGCGAAGTCGAGAGTCAAGAATCAGATGACAGAGGAGTTCATAGCTCAGTTTGATTTTCCCTTTGATGAATTTCAAATCGATGCCTGCCATGCCGTGGAGAGTGGTCACGGCGTTCTCGTTGCCGCTCCTACCGGTGCTGGTAAAACAGTAGTTGGCGAATTTGCGGCATTTCTCGCAATACGTAATGGTAAGAAGTGTTTCTACACCACACCGATAAAGGCGCTTTCCAATCAAAAATACCAAGAATTTGTCGATAGATTCGGCGAAGAGAAGGTTGGCTTGCTAACCGGTGATACCAATGTTAATCCAGAGGCCGATATTTTGGTTATGACGACAGAGGTCTTACGAAATATGTTGTATGCAAATTCCAGCACTCTGGTAAATCTCGGTTCTGTGATCATGGATGAAGTTCATTATCTCGCTGACAAGTTCCGCGGTGCAGTTTGGGAAGAGGTACTTATTCATTTGATGGAATCGGTGCAGGTAATATCGTTATCAGCGACCGTTTCTAATGCAGAGGAATTTGGTCAATGGTTAGGAGAGGTAAGGGGCAAGACAGATGTCATTTTGAGTGAACATCGCCCGATTCCTTTATATCAGCATGTTTTGATCAACTCTAATTTAGTTGACCTCTTTAGCCAACCTGGAAAGATTAATCCAGAGATTTTGGCGTTAGAGCGTGAGGCGATGCGCAAGGTGAGAATTCCCAGACATCGCCGTGATCAATGGGGTGCGCAAGAGTCCCGGCTCAGTCGGGCAGAGATTATCGAAAAGTTAAATCGTGAGAATCTACTTCCCGCTATTACATTTATTTTCTCCCGGTTGGGATGCGATTCCGCTGTTAAGCAATGCTTAGATTATGGCCTGAAGTTGACCACGCCGGCAGAGCGCGAGGAGATACTTCAAACGGCGCACAGGTACACCGCCAACTTGCCAGAGGAAGATTTAGAAGTTCTTGGTTACAGTCAATGGCTTACTGCGTTAGGGCGCGGGATAGCCGCACATCATGCCGGACTCTTACCTAGTTTCAAAAATGCGGTAGAAGATCTCTTTCAGCGGGGATTGGTAAAGGCAGTATTTGCAACCGAAACTTTGGCGCTGGGAATTAATATGCCAGCGCGAACAGTCGTTTTAGAGAAGTTAACCAAATGGAATGGCGAGGCGCACGTTCCCATCACTCCAGGGGAGTACACACAGTTAACCGGGCGCGCGGGTCGTCGTGGTATCGATATCGAGGGCAACGCAGTAGTTCAATGGTCGCCGACCGTTGATTCGGCTACCGCGGCAGGGTTGGCTTCTACTCGTACCTACCCACTACGTTCCTCTTTCACGCCAACTTATAATATGGCGATAAATTTGATAGCGCGCTTCGGTCGGGAGCGCTCACATGGCAGTCTGGAATCTTCTTTCGCGCAATTTCAGGCAGATCGAGCCGTTGTTGGTTTAGTGCGCCAGATTAAGAAGAATGATGTTGCTCGCAGCGAACTCTTAGAGAGCGCACAATGTCATCTCGGAGATTTCGAATCCTTCTCGCAGATACGTTCGGAAATTAAGGAGCTTGAGAAACTTCTGTCGAAGAGGCAGGGGAGACGAACCTTTGATAATCGCCAACGTGCCCACATGGAAAGCGAAATCGAAGGGCTCAGACGAAGTGCTAGATCTCATCCCTGCAATCCATGTAATGATCGCGAAACTCATGCAAGATTTGCAGAGAGAGCAACGAGGTTGCAGCGCGAGTCAGATGGCCTACGCGCCAGAGTCGAGAACCGAACAGATGTAATTGCTAAAACCTTTGATCGTATCTGTGAGGTGCTCACCCACCTTGGGTACATAGAAGGAGAAAAGCCATTGCCACAAGGAAAAATTCTGGCAAAGATTTATGCAGAATCTGATCTACTGCTGACCGAGACACTACGAAATGGAATTTTAGATAACCTATCTGCCACAGAACTTCTCTCGGTTCTCTCTTGTATGATCTTTCAATCTAGATCACGAGATGACTACGCTCCTAAAATGCCACATCAGAATGTAGCCAACGCCTTAGTTGAGATCACGCGCCTCTGGTCTAAGTTGGAAGAGATTGAAAGTGATCATGATGTGAAAACCCAACGCGAACCCGATTTTGGATTCGCTTACATTTCATATAGATGGGCGCAAGGCAACTCCTTAACGAATGTTCTAAAGGGGAGCGATCTATCAGTCGGAGACTTCGTTAGATCTGTGAAGCAACTTATGGATCTGCTCGTTCAGATATCTGGTGCGAGCGAGAGCTTGCGAGCCAACTGTCGCGAGGGAATTAAGCGCTTAGATCGAGGTGTTATTTCATATATGGTTGAGGATCTATGACGCTAATGCTTCTAGATAGCGCATCACTCTGGTATCGCGCCTACTACGGAATGCCAGATACCCTCTTGGCTCCCGATGGAACTCCAGTAAATGCCATACGTGGGTATTTAGATATGACCGCCCGGTTGATCGGTATGTACTCACCAAAGAGAATAGTCGCTTGTATTGAAGGTGATTGGCGTCCCTCTTGGCGAGTTGATATTTTTCCGGATTATAAAGCTAATCGCCTTGACCCGGGAGATGGTGGTGAAGAAGAACCTGATTTATTAACTCCACAGATTCCTATTTTACTAGACCTGCTAGATGAGTTTGGGATACCGGTGGTGGGCGTTGATAATTATGAGGCAGATGACGTTATGGCAACATTTGCAGTTAAAGAAGATGGACCAATTCGAATTGTCACGGGAGATCGTGATCTCTTTCAATTAGTTGATGATAAACGAGATGTTAAAGTCGTTTATCTGGCGCGCGGACTTTCACAACATGACTTGGTGGATATCGCATGGGTTTCGCGCAAATACGCAATACCGGGTGATAGATATGCGCTATTTGCTATGTTTCGCGGGGATCCATCAGATGGGTTACCTGGGGTACGTGGCATCGGGGAGAAGGGAGCTGCTCTGATTGCTAATAATTTTGCAGATGTTGACCATGCGTTGCAGGCAGCGCAAGAGGGTCATCCCGCATTGCCCGCTGGACTTGCGAAAAAGATTATCGCTGGAACAGATTATTTGAAAATTGCGCCAACTCTGGTTAATTGCGCCACAGATGTTGCCTTACCTAAGCTTTCGATAGTTATGCCGAATGCACCGAGTGATCTAAGTAAAATTTATGAAATAAAGGACCAGTACGGTCTGGGGGCAAGTGTAGATCGACTGATAGCAGCCTTAAAGTGGTAACAATCTTTATCGCTGCCTTCTTGGTTAGCGCAGCGTTTGCGCCAATTTCAATCTGGTATTTAGCGATTATCGGCTACTCACTCTTCTTGCGTAGATTGGCTAAGAGCGCACGACCTATAGCGGAAAGTTTTCTCTTCGGTCTAATCAGTAGCGCTCTGATTCTGCATTGGAGCTCGAAATATGTAGGTGTTCTGCCTTGGGTTCTGCTCTCCATTTTGCAGGCACTTTTCTACCTACCGGTTGGCTGGATCTATAAGCGCACAAATAATATTTGGTGGGTCTTCTTTATTTTTTTGGCTATGGAAGAGTTGCGAGCTAGATTCCCATTTGGCGGCTTCGCCTGGACCAGATTGGCCTTTAGCCAAGCTGATTCACCAGCGCTACCAGTTGTCTCGATTGGGGGAGTGTTAGCGCTAACTGCGATCACGTTTTTAGTTGCCGCACTCTTCATGCGAATTAGTGTCAAACGTTTTGCACTTTTTCTTTTCATAATTATTCTCGTTAGCGTGATACCGAAAAATTCGCAGGGGAGCGGCGAGATTAAATTATTAGCGATACAGGGAAACACTCCATCTGTGGGTTTGGATTTTAACTCTCGGGCCAAGGCGGTCTTTTATCTGCATCGTGATTCCACATATGCTTTTACGAAAGAGAAATTCGATGTAATTGTTTGGCCTGAAAATGCTATCGATATCGATCCGACTATATATTCCGAAGTTGCAGCTGATATATCGAAAATCACTGCAACGTTGAAATCACCACTGATCGCAGGTGTCGTCCAAAATGGATCTTCTGGACCAGAGAATGCCTCAAATATGTATGGCATCGATGGAACTCTCTTGAGCAGCTACATAAAGAGAGGGTTGACCCCATTTGGTGAATATATGCCACTTCGTACATTAGCGGAATTTGTCTCACCAATTGCTAAGCGCGTAACCGACTTTCAGCCAGGTAGGTCTCTGCAGACTCACCGAGTTGCGGGAAATGATATCGGACCAATAATTTGCTACGAAGTAATTATCGATAATTTGGTGCGCCAGATGGCGCGGAGTTCAACAGCACTAATAGTGCAGACAAATAGCGCAACTTTTTCTGGCACTGCTCAGAGTCGACAGCAGCTATCTATCACGCGAATTCGGGCGGCTGAGTATAACCGCGAGGTTTTAAGTGTTTCTACAATCGGAATTACAGCCTTTATCGATAATAATGGCGCTGTGATAAGTCAGACGCTAGAGAATGAGCAGAGCGCGCTATCTGGCAAGTTGACGTTAAATTCCAAGGCTACTTTCTCAAGCAGAGCGGGTATCTATGCGCCGTTTGGCGTATTATTTGTATCGTTCATTACCGCCAGCGCATCTCTATTTCTTCGACGACGAAAGTTTCTAACATGAAAAAAGCCGTAATTCTGATTCCAACTTTTAATGAGGCGCTAACTATCATCGAACTCTTAGTGAAATTAAATAAATATCGAGGTGATGAAAAATTAGATTTCGATGCATTGATAATTGATGATAACTCCCCAGATAAGACAGCCCAATTAGTAAAAGGCTTAGTTGCAGAACTAGGACTTAACTGGGTGAGAGTCATGCACCGACCCAAAAAAGCAGGGTTAGGAGCAGCATATAGAGCCGGATTTGCAGATGTGCTTAGCTTGGAAAAATACTCGCACATCGTGACGATGGATGCCGATGGTTCACATCGAGTGCAAGATCTGCCAGCAATGTTCTCTGCCGCAGGTAGCGGAAAATCGATCACTTTAGGTACGCGTTGGATGCCAGGTGGAGCGGTTGTAAATTGGCCATTGGCGCGCCAATTACTATCTAAGGCAGGTACCAAATATGCAAAACTATCACTTGGTATACCTTTACGTGATTTAACAGGCGGATTTCGGATATATAGCGCTGAGCTTTTAAACTCTTTAAATTTATCATCCATGGATGCCACCGGTTATTGCTTTCAGATTGAGATGGCGTTGGCAGCTAATTTAGCTGGTGCGACATCGCAAGAGGTTCCAATTACATTTGTAGAACGTAAGAGCGGTGTATCGAAGATGTCTAAGGCGATAGTTGTGGAGGCGTTGATTCAAACGACGCGCTGGGCGATATCTCGTAGGCTCAGACCTAACGCCGATAAGTTACATTATGTAAAGTAATCTCAAGTAACGCTGCCCCAAGACAGGTGCGCTGGGTTACTCCGCGTAAGCTTCGATAGGCGCACATGAACAGACCAAGTTGCGATCGCCAAAGGCGCCATCAATTCTTCCCACAGTTGGCCAGTATTTACCTCTAGCCCCAATTAACTCACCAGGTATAAGCCCGGTATTCGTCGCTGGGAAGGCTCCAACCTCGCGTTGATAACTTCTATCCCACTTGGTAGATGCAATCGCCCCTATCGTATGTGGAGCATGGCGCAACGGCGAATCTTCAACTGCGATTTTCCCATCAAGTACTTGATCAATTTCCGAGCGAATTGCGATCATCGCATCGATGAACCGATTCATCTCCAAAATATCTTCGGACTCGGTTGGTTCGATCATAAAAGTGCCGGCAACCGGAAAAGACATTGTTGGTGCGTGGAAGCCAAAATCCATAAGCCGCTTTGCTATGTCATCAACGCTGACACCAGAAACCTTAGTTATTTCGCGCAGGTCAAGGATGCATTCATGTGCAATCAGCCCTTTAGCGCCTGTATAGAGAATTGGGTAAGAACTCTTAAGTCTTGCTGCCATGTAATTCGCATTGAGAATGGCCACTTCCGTAGCGTGGGTTAGACCTTCTCCCCCCATCAAACGAATGTATGCCCAAGAAATCGGCAAGATACTGGCGGAACCAAATGGCGCAGCCGAGATTGGTCCTGGACCTGTTACAGGCCCTGCCAGAGGATCAAGTGGATGATTTGGCAAGAATGGTGCCAGGTGCGCCTTTGCGATTACTGGACCAACCCCTGGTCCCCCACCACCGTGTGGAATGCAAAAGGTTTTATGAAGGTTTAAATGGGAAACATCGGCACCAAATTTTCCAGGTTGTGCAGTACCAACTAACGCATTGAGATTTGCACCATCCACATAAACTTGTCCACCTGCTTCATGAATTAGGGCACAGATTTCAGATATAGCCGCCTCGAAAACTCCATGCGTTGATGGGTAAGTGACCATCAGCGCAGCTAACGCACCGGCATTCTCTGAAATTTTAGCTTTAATATCCGCAACACTGACGTTGCCTTCTTCATCGCATTCAACAACAACGACTTTCATTCCCGCCATCACCGCGCTAGCGGCATTGGTTCCGTGAGCACTTGATGGGATCAAACAAATATTTCTTAAATTATCACCGCGCGAATCGTGATAATTGCGGATCGCAAGAAGTCCCGCGAACTCCCCTTGGCTACCGGCATTCGGTTGCAGCGATACGGCGTCATAACCAGTAATTTCGACTAACCACTTTGAGAGTTGGGCGATTAACGCGCGAGAGCCTTGTGATTGATCAGCGGGAGCAAATGGATGAAGCGATGCGAACTCTGGCCAAGTTACCGCCTCCATCTCAGTTGTGGCATTTAGTTTCATGGTGCAAGAACCGAGTGGAATCATTGTGCGGTCCAAAGCTAAATCACGATCTGCCAAAGTACGCAAGTAGCGCATCATCGAAGTCTCTGATTTATAGGTATTAAAAACAGGATGTGTTAAATAGGCAGATTGACGTTTGAAAACATTGGGAATTCCTAAATACTTACCTTCGCTTAGCCCGAGAATTGATAAGACATCGTTAAATATCGCATCTGTTGTAGTTTCATCGAAGGAGATACGGATCTGAGTATCCGAAATCTTTCCGAAGTTAATTTTCCTCGCTTCAGCTGCTTTGTGAATTGCGAGCGCATCTGCGACATCAAGGGTCACTGTGTCAAAGACGCTACGGTTGCCAGAATTGGAGGCACTCTGTAAACGAGCTGCATAAGCGTGGACTCGTTCGCCAATCTCACGAAGACCATCTGGACCATGCCACATTGCATAGAAAGCGCTCATATTTGCAAGCAGCACTTGTGCTGTGCAGATATTGCTAGTGGCCTTATCGCGACGGATATGTTGCTCACGAGTTTGCAAAGCTAAGCGAAAAGCGGGGTTGCCGTGTGAATCAACGCTCTGGCCAACCAGACGACCAGGTAGAGATCTCTCTAGCCCGCTACGCACCGCGATGAACCCGGCATGGGGACCACCAAATGCCATAGGCACACCAAAGCGTTGAGCAGATCCGATCGCGATATCGGCGCCCCACTCCCCTGGCGCCTTTAATAACGTAAGAGCTAAGAGATCTGTGGCAGCAATTACTAACGCGTTCTTGGTATGCGCATACTCGGCAACTTTTGAATAGTCACATATCTCACCTGTGGCATCAGGATATTGCACCAAGATTCCAAAGAACTCACCAGCAAAACCATCGCGTGCCATATGTCCTGAATCGACTTCCACTACCTTAATTCCAAGTGGCTTAGCGCGTGTTTGGACAACTGCCTTTGTCTGGGCATGTACATGCTCTTCGATAAGAAACACTGCGTCGGCGCCTGCCTTTGAGGATCTACGCGCCAAAGTCATCGCTTCTGCAGCAGCAGTTCCTTCATCAAGCATCGAAGCATTGGAAAGCGATAGCGCAGTCAACTCGCAGATAACTGTTTGAAATGCGAAGAGCGCTTCTAGTCGTCCCTGAGAAATCTCTGGTTGATAAGGTGTGTAAGCGGTATACCAAGCTGGATTTTCTAAAACATTTCGTTTAATTACTGGTGGAGTAATTGTTCCGTAATAACCTGCGCCAATTAGCGATGTAAATACCTTATTCTGCGCAGCAATCTCACGGAGTTCTGCAATCACCGCAACTTCACTTTTTGCACCATCTAAAACTTCTGATAACTTTTCTTCGATGGCAATATTTTTTGGAACAACATCAGCAATGAAAGTCTTGATATCCGCATAACCGAGGACCTGCAACATCTGCGCCTCATCAGAACTTGTTGGGCCAATATGGCGACCTGCGAATTGCTCGCCTTCATAAACCATTGCCGCTCCCCTAGTTTCTTTATGTAGAAGGAAGAGTATTGGTTCTAAGCGCCTTTCGCCTTACGACGTAAGGAAAGCTCATCGTTACTTTCAACACCCGATGGTGTAAGAGTTTCACCATTAATTTCACCTTGTAAGGTTGCCAAGGAACCCTCAACCTCATGCCAAACTTTACCTACAGCGATACCAAATACACCCTGACCGCCTTGAAGTAGATCAACAATTTCATCTGCGCTAGTACATTCATAAATTGATGCACCATCGCTCATTAAAGTGATGCTCTCTAGTTCTATGACACCGCGACCGCGCAGGTGATCTACCGCTGTACGTATATTTTGCAGAGAGATACCCGCATCAAGTAATCGCTTGACTATCTTTAAAACTAAAATATCGCGGAATCCATAAAGCCGAGCAGTTCCAGATCCACTTGCAGTACGAACGCTAGGTTCTAATAAGCCGGTACGCGCCCAGTAATCTAATTGGCGATAGGTAATGCCAGCTGCCGCGCATGCTGTTGCACCGCGATATCCAACTTCGTTCTGCGTAACTGGGGAGGTCACGTTCACTCATTTCTCTGGTGGAGGTATCTACTGGGTAAAAGATACGGTCACTTCCCTAGCTAAACAATGACCGACACGGAGCGAACCTCAAGTAGAGAGTGAGACTTTAGCGTACTAACCTGCAAAGTCATCCGGATTGATCTGATCGAGAAACTCTCGAAATCTCTCTAATTCGCCATCTGCGGCGCCGCGATCCCTCGCCTGGCCATCTTCGGAGATGAGGTTCTCTGGGATATCGATCCCCACCTGATCTAGAAGGTCTGAATCCGCCAAGATGTTCGCCTTTGCGCGTAGTGCGATTGCTATCGCATCCGATGGACGGGCGCTAATTTTCAGTAGGTTTGCGGCGCCATCTCTTAACTGCAATTCAGAGAAAAAGATGCCTTTACGAAGTTCTGTTATTACAACTGAAGTCATCGTTAGATCTGCAGCTTCCATTATCTGCGCAATGAGATCGTGGGTCAAAGGTCGTTGCGCCTCAAGGCCTTGCTGCGCAAATGCGATCGCCGTTGCCTCTACCGCCCCAACCCAAATCGGTAAAAATCGTGAACCATCGATCTCCTTTAGCAGGACGATAGGCTGATTGGAAGGCATTTCAATGCGCACACCGACTAACTCCATATTCACCAACATTTATACCAACCCACGCATGGGCAATTTAGCGTTGACGGTTAAGACCGGCGCGAACCAGCGAAGCGTGCAGACGCACGGAGAGCGAAGCGATCTGTTTCTGCACTTCTTCGGCGCGAGCCTTCGAGTCGCTACTCTTCTGACGATTAATTGGAGTAATGACTTGTTCGATTAAGCCGATTTCACGATCTGCTGCAGATTTAAAGGAGCGCAGATGGCGGGCTTGAATTCCAAAGCTGGACATTTCAGCCACTGCTGTTGCAACAGATAGCGCATCATTGTCATAGTGGCGACCTCGTAGAGAGATGAAACCAAAGGATTCGAGTTCTACCAATTGCTCGTCCTTTAGTCCGCTCGCCTTTAACAATTCTTCACGGGAGAGTCGAATATCTGAAGTAACCGCAAATGATTCTGGTGCTGCATCGCCAGCTAAAGTTGCTAGGGCAGGTCGCGGGGTTGCAACTCCCCCATTGGCGGCAGGCTCTAACCCTCTATCTAGGGCTTCTAAATTCTCTTTGATTACTCTCAGGGGCAGATACTGATCGCGTTGCAGAAGAAGCACGTAACGTAGACGCTCTAGATCAAGGGCGGTAAATTTCCGATAACCCGAAGGGGTCCGTTGCGGCTCAATTAAGCCCTCAGACTCTAGGAACCGAATCTTGGAGATAGTGATATCGGGAAAATCTCCCCGAAGCTTCGTTAGAACTTCACCGATACTCAGATATGCGCGGGCTGGAACGCTCACTATTGTTCTCCTATTTTTCGTTGTTAGTCGGAATTTACATTAAGTTATTTTTTATTTATTTGGTGCGCTGCTATAAAGAGTAGGTGGAATTTTCCGATTTGGATCTCATCTCCAGCATGTAATTCAATCGCTTGTGTGGAGTCATTATTTACATAACTACCGTTGAGACTGCCCAGATCTTCGAACTTAAATACCTTTGCGCTGCGGGTTATTGCCGCATGGCAGCGCGAGACGGTGACGTCATCTAGAAAGATGGCACTATCGGTGGATCGACCAATTGAGCAGCGATCATCTGCGATCAAGAAGCGCGCACCTTTAGCGGGCCCGCGATGAATCACCAGCATGGCGCTTTCGCCATCTCCTTCGATTATCGCTTTTACTGCCTGGCTATCGCTGGCTTCGAGCTCACTCAGAAGTTGGGCTATCGCGCCCCCGGCGGATGAATCGATTATGGAGCGAACACCTAAATGGAGAGTGCTGGTAAGTTCATTCTGCTGATTCGCATTATTCAACTTATGACCCCATTCTCGTTAACCCTAAAGTAGGTTCACCTTCTACCTGAGGCTGACATTAGAGTCAGTTGGCCAAGAAATCAAGCGGTAGCGCGAAGATAAAAACGGTAAAAATTAGGCGGTGATTTGACGATACTTGTCGGCAGATAGTAGGCCGGATACGGGTGTAGAAACTTCAATCTCTAGCAGCCAACCAGCTCCGTATGGATCAGTATTGATCTGTTCAGGGGCCGCAGCTAGGAGTTCATTAATGGCGATAATCCTGCCACTAACTGGAGCAAAGATTTCTGAAACGCTCTTAGTGGATTCAACCTCCCCACAAACTTTATCTGCAACTACTGAATCACCCACATTTGGCAACTGTACGTAGACAATATCGCCGAGTGCCCCTTGTGCAAAGTCGGTTATTCCCATTCGGAAGACGCTAGCGCTGCTAGCCAATACCCACTCGTGCTCTTTGGTATATTGCAGATTCTCAGGTATCAACGACACGGTCGCTCCTTTTCGTGTTCACCTGATTTAGGTGAAGTCAAACTATCGCGCAACTCTAATGGCCTTGACTGCACTTGTGAAATAGAGAGCCCCAGTAAAGAGATAGAGAACCAATCCCCACCAAGTAAAACTCCAACCAAAAATGTAAGCCAAGGTACCGGGCCAGCCCTCGTGCAAGGCTAAAAGCAGAAATGGAAATGCGTATAACAAGTTAAAGGTCGCCGCTTTGCCTAAATATGTAACTTTAAGTGGTGCTAGAGAGTTAAGAGCTAAAGCTAAAGCGGCCAGTGCCAGGAAAACATCTCTACCTAGTAAGAGAAGAATCACCCAAAGTGGAACTGCTTCGCGAAGGAAGAGGACAATGAGAGTTGCCACGATGTAAAGGCGGTCTATCGCCGGGTCTGCCAACTCTCCAAAACGGGATTCCTGCCCCCATGCGCGGGCGATCTTGCCATCAAAATAATCTGTCGCTCCCCCAATTGCCAGAGTAAATATCGCCCAACCATCGGATTCCAGCCCCAAGGCTAAGTAGATGAAGATCGGAATTCCGATCGCACGCAAAGCAGTCAACGCGTTCGGCAGATTGATATTAGATTGCGCCGACATCAATCTCGCTCTTTCACCCTGATCGCTACCTGAACAGGAGTGCCCGGAAAACCAAACTCTTCACGCAGACGCCTCTCTATAAATCGACGATATGAGGCCTCAATCCAGCCGCTCGAAAAGATTACAAATTTAGGAGGAGCAATACCCGCCTGAGTTGCATAATAGATTTTAGGTTGTTTGCCACCGCGTACTGGCGGTGGAGTAGCACCGATAAGGGCTCCTAAGAACGAGTTAAGTTTGGCAGTCGGAACTCGACGTTCCCAACTATCAATGGCAGTACGAAGAGCCGGCGCTAAACGATCGCGGTGCCAACCAGTCTTTGCCGCAACGTTAACACGCTGGGCCCATTCGACCTGATCTAGATGCCTATCGATCTCTCTATCCAACTGAGTTCTACGATCTTCATCTACCAAATCCCATTTATTCATAACAATCACCAATGCTTTGCCAGCTTCTTCAACCATCGTGATAACGCGCAAATCTTGTTCCGAGATTGGTTGTGAGGCATCTAAAACAACTACTGCACATTCGCATCTCTCGAGCGCCGATTGTGTTCGTAGCGTGGCGTAATAATCAGTACCACTTGCCTGGTTGGCACGTTTGCGCAGGCCAGCGGTATCTATAAACCTCCAAACTGATCCACCAAACTCAATTAATTCATCAACTGGATCGCGAGTAGTTCCGGCAACCTCATCAACGATGGATCTGGTTTCTCCTGCTAGCGCATTTAACAAACTGGACTTTCCCACGTTAGGTCTACCGATTAAAGCAATTCTTCGATAACCATCTTGAGTTTGTGCTCCGCCAACTTCGGGCATCTCGGCAACTATGTAGTCAAGTAAATCACCACTGCCACGACCATGCAGCGCCGATACGAAGTGCGGCTCTCCCAAACCTAAATTCCAAAGAGCGTGTGCATCTGCCTCATCGACATCACTATCTACCTTATTAGCGATCAGAACCATCGGTTTCTTAATCTTTCGCAGCTCCTGTACCAAGATGTCATCCTCGTCCAGAGCGCCAACATGTGCATCGACTACAAAGGCTAAAACATCCGCTTCATGCATCGCTAATTCAGCAGATGCGCTCACCTGCACTGAAATACCATCCGGTTTAGATTCCCAGCCGCCGGTATCCATAACTATAAATCTGCGACCACCCCACTCACACTCATACTGCACACGATCACGTGTAACTCCAGGAGTGTCTTCCACTATCGCTTCACGTCGACCAATAAACCTATTTATAAGAGTTGATTTACCAACATTTGGACGACCCAAAATTGCCACTATCGGCAATCCCAGTAGCGAACGTTCTCTGAGTAATTCCCAAACTCGCTCAACCGTATCTTCCAGATTTAAATCAGTAGAGTCAATTAAGACCGCATCCTTTGCTTTGATCAATGGTGAGATTGCTCTTGAACTATCAATTTCATCGCGTGTGCTCAGCGCTTCGCCGACAGGGCCTACGGATGACTCAATCTCAGCGCTACGACGGTTAGCGCGCGCAGAAATATCAGCTTGCAAGTAGATCTTTAGCGCAGCATCTGGCGCAACCACAGTTCCGATATCCCTGCCTTCGACAACGATTCCGCGATCAGCACTTGCTATTAATTTTCTCTGTATCAATAAAAGTTCCGCGCGAACCTCTGCAATCGCGCTCAAGTTACTTACACCTGAAGTAACTTCCTCGCTTCGAATATCTGCTGTAACATCAACATCACCTACAAATATTTGAGGGTTAGATGCGCTGGATACAAATCTTAGCGGATAGCGCTTTAAGGCAGATAAAATTTCTTCAGCTCCTGAAACTGACTCCCGTAGCGCGAGCCAAGTGACTGCGCGATAAAGAGCGCCAGTATCTAGATAACTCCAACCAGCGCGAGCAGCCACTAATTTGGCGGTACTTGATTTACCTGCTCCACTTGGACCATCAATTGCTACAACGATCATCTTGCTTCATCCAATCGCTGACAATGACTAGTATTAAAAAATTTCGTAAACCTGACACTATTCTATCTCGGGTTCTATCTCGGCGATTGAACCTTCCAACCCAAGTTAGCCAAATGCTCCTGAAGAATTTGAGCGTCAGAAGCAGAAAGAGCGAGAGTAATCAACCCAGTGAACTGTCCTGGTGAGTGCTCGATTCTCAAATCTTCAACATTGACCATGGCCTTTGCGCATTCATCAAAGAGGGCAGCTAGCTGTCCAGGTTTATCTTCAATTACGACTGGCAACTGGGTATATTCGCGCTGTATCCCCCCATGCTTACCTGGAATCAGAGCCCTGCCCGAATTCCCATCTTCAATAAAGGAATGAAGAGGCTTACCCGTCTGCAGATCAGTGATCAAAGCACCTAAATCGTTTTGTAGACTTATCAGTAAAGGCAGAAGTGCTTCGCTATTGGCGCTTAAAATTTCATCCCAAAGCGCAGCAGGAGATGCGGCGATTCGTGTCGTATCGCGTAGGCCTGATCCTGAGAGATCAAGAAAGCCTCTTGGCGCGCCATTTAATTGACCGGCCAATAAAGATGAAGCAGCCTGCGGTAGGTGCGAGACTAGCGCTACCGCTTGGTCATGATCTGGTGCAGACATAGAAAGGGCGCTCGCACCCAGACTGCTGATCATCCAAAGTGTAGCTTCCAGAACATCATCATCAGCGCAAACGCCTGAGAGATCATTCGGGATATAGATCCAAGTGCGTGACTTAAAGAGATCCGCTCGCGCCGATTCGACTCCCCCTACCTCTCGGCCCGCCATGGGATGAGTTGCTAAAAATCTTTTATTAGGGAGCTTCGATTTCGATACTTCAAGTAGAGGTTTAGTCTTTACGCTGCCTATATCTATAAATTTAGAGTGGGGATTTAATGCGTACTCCAAATTTAGAACATCGGAAAGCTTGGAGGAAGGCGTGGCGAAGATAACCATCTCGGCTTCATCGGTGGCGGGTGTAGCCATTAGATCTTGGGCCATTTTTTCCGCAGTTTTATCAGCATCGACCATGGTGACTTTTACGCCTATGGCGGTAAGACCCAAACCAATAGAGGTCCCGATCAAACCTGAACCAACAATTCTGACTGAGTCAAAGGCTCGTTTACTCAAAGAAGATGAATTCATTAGCTCAAAAATCTCCCCTTATTGGGCAATATCGCGGCGTAATGCTTTAGCAGCGCCTAGGTAGATATGGGTAATATCGCTCTTAGCTAGGTTGGTCTCAACATGGGCTAAAAGGCGAATAGTTCGCTCAAGTGCACCGGGTACCCCGATCTCAACGCTACAAAGCAATGGAACCTCTTCAAAACCGAGTTCACGAGCTGCGCTTGCCGGAAAGGCAGCATCCAAATCACGGCTGACAGTGAAAATCACCGAAATTACATCCTGGGGAGTTAGCTTATTTGCGCGCAGTATCTCTCTTATAAGCTCTTTGGTGGCAGCAGCAATAGCATCTGCAGTATTGGCTAAAGACTGATTGGCTCCTCGTATGGCGCGCACATTGGACATGGCCAGATCGTACTCCTATTGGCTATATCGCTGCGAGTATTTGTTAAGCATTTTATCTATATAGCCTTAAAACGATTTAGATCTTTAAATTAAAACTCATTTTTAACCTCGCATCAGTCTACCCAAATTATGATCTATATCAAACATCGATAAATCGCTATTATAAATCTTATTCATGCCTGTACACACTGATTTATATCGATAAATCGTTAATAATTTCTCTCTATTAAATAATATCGATAAATTGGTAAATGGTTAAACCGATATCATGTCGATATAGGGTTATAAATCTAAAGCTTTTTGTAAGCTTATAAGTTCGCCGCTATTTAGATCTCGCCAACGTCCCTCCGACGTATCCCCCAGAGAGATGGGACCAAATTTCGTTCGGATCAATCTAAGCACCTGGACATCGACTGCCTCCATGAGGCGACGAATAATGTGATATCTGCCTTCGTGGATCGTGACTTCAATCCATTGTGGTGAAAGTTGTTGAAAGCTCAAAACTCGACCCATCCCATCCTCGAGCTCAATGCCTTTCAATAGAATTTTATCTACCCCCGGAGGCAATTTTCCATCGAACTCGATTATGTAGGTCTTCTCCAGACCAAAGGATGGGTGCGTAGCTCGAAATGTCAGATCGCCATCGTTAGTCAGAAGAATTAGCCCCTCCGAGTCCTTATCTAACCGACCTACATGGAAAAGTCGTTCTCTGCGCAGATCGATAAAATCGGCTAAGGAGGGACGGCCTTCCGGGTCGAACATCGTTGACAAAACACCTTTTGGTTTATGAAGTATGAGATAAGACTTAGACAGAGTTCTAGTAATTGTCTCTCCATCTACCATTACTTTAACGATATCCGGGTCGAATTTCGCACCAAGCTCGCGAATAATGAATCCATCAACGCTTACCCGGCCATTTGCTATCAATTCATCAGCCCCGCGCCTACTGGTGATTCCGGCGTCGGCAATAATTTTATTTAATCGTAGTTCAGACATTTCTTGGCTATCCATTCCCGACAGTCAGTGCGCCCATCGCTAGAAAGCAGCGGTTAGGCCTTGAAGCAATTAGTCTACGCCAGAGGTGGAGAATTGGTCAAAGGCTAAAGAAATTCGCCCCTGGAACGGGCAGTTAGAACAGGTTAATGACTAACTACCAGTCAACGCTGAAGTGGGGCTTAATCTGTGAGTGACTGCAATACCTCATCTAATCGATCGAGATTAGGTAGATAAGGCGCTAGCGCAGGCAAATCGTCCAGCGAATTAAGCCCTAACCGCTCCAAAAAGTAGCTTGTCGTCTTGTATAGGATGGCACCAGTCTCAGGCTCTAAGCCGTACTCCTCAACCAAGCCTCGTGTCACTAAAGTTTTCATAACCGCCTCTACGTTGACGCCACGGATGGCAGAGACGCGGGCGCGCGAGACAGGCTGGCGATAAGCGATCACAGAGAGCGTCTCCAGCGCCGCCTGAGTGAGGCGATTCTGCTGGCCATCTAAGACAAATTTTTCTACCACTGCGCTGCAGTCGGCGTGGCTATAAAAACGCCATCCCCCATTGATCGCCTTGAGGGTAAAGCCACGCCCCTCATAAGAAGGAAGTAAGCTCTCCAGCGCCGAGACGATCTCATCAACTGTAACCTCCAGGACTGCCGCTAACGTCAACTCGGTAACAGGTTCATCGACCACCATTAAAATTGCCTCGATGGAACGCTCAAGCTCTGGATTAGACATTTTCACCCTCTTCTGTCGAGATAACCGGTATATCAAATTCATCCGTTGCCGCAATCTCACCTGAATCAGAACCCGTCCAACTAATTTGGAGGTCGCCCAACGCGACAACCTGCTCAAATCGCAGAACTCCCTGCCGATAGAGATCGAGTAGGGAGAGAAAGCGGGCCACTATCACCAGGGTTGACTCTGCATCGGCGCAGAGGCTACGAAAGCTTACCCTTCTACCCGCTCGCAGGGCCTCTACTACCCGTTTTGATTCTTCAGCTACGCTAACCAAACTCGTAAGTAGATGTTCAACGGCCACAACTGGCGCGGTCTTTGGGGTGAGGCAGCGCTCTGCAATTGCTGCGAAACGGGCAGCCCCTACCCCGATTAGTACCTCGGGAAGGAGGGCCGATAGCGCTGGATCGAGGGCGACGATTCGAGGGAAAGACTTATCGGCCACCTCAATCTGGGCAGCAAAAGTTGCGGCAATCTCTTTAAAGGCCCGGTACTGCAAGAGACGGGCGAAGAGGATATCGCGCGCCTCCAAAAGAGCTAGATCTTCTTCGTCTTCAACCTCACCGCTAGGCAGTAAGCGAGAGGCTTTGAGGTCGAGCAGGGTGGCTGCGATCACCAAGAACTCGGTCGCCTGGTCTAAGCGCCAGCCCTCGCCGGATAGCTCCAGCGCTCTAATAAAGCCGATAAATTCATCAGTGACTACGCTCAGTGATACCTCAGTGATATCCATCTTATGGCGGGATATAAGTTGAAGTAAGAGATCAAATGGGCCATCGAAATTGGAGAGGTGCACGCTAAATCCAACGCCAATCTCTACTTTATCGGCTTCTTGGCGCGCGCCAGAAGCAACTGTCATGGCGCCTGCCTTCTCGATATCCACCTGCGAACCTTACTTCTTTACTTGCCCAAAACTGTACACGCAGCGTAGAGTCGCACCAACAGAAAGAGGTTTCTCGCTTGAACGCTAAATCGACATTTGACGATGATGTGGCAACTACCGCCACCCTTCTTGGACGAGAACCACAGAATTTCAGAATTCCAACTGCACCTGTAGAAGGCACAGACGCCAAAATCATCTCTATCTTTAATCAAAAAGGTGGGGTAGGTAAGACAACGACAACCATCAACCTGGGCGCCGCCCTTGCAGAGCTTGGGCGCCGTGTTTTGTTAGTCGACTTCGATCCACAAGGCGGTCTCTCCCTTGGTCTTGGTGTCAATGCACACGCTTTGCCACTTGAGAACACTGTTTATTACGCCTTAATGACACCTGATGCCAATATCGATGAAATCGTTTTGAAATCTTCGGTAGCTAATCTTGATTTTCTACCCGCAAATCGAGATTTAGGTACTGCTGAAACCACACTGGGTGCAGAGATTGGTGGTCAGCAATATTTAAAGCGCGCGCTGGGTCGACTCAAAGATCGCTATGACGTTATTTTAATCGATTGCCAGCCAACTATGGGACAGTTAACTATTAATGCTCTGGTTGCATCTGACGAAGTCATCGTTCCTATGCAATGCGAGTACTTCGCGCTACATGGTTTTATTGAACTTAAAGGAAACATCGACAAGGTTAAAAGTTTTCTGAATCCCGATCTAAAATTGATCGGCATCTTGGCAACCATGTATGAGAAAAAAACGTTGCATAACCGAGAAGTTCTAACTGCCATTTTGGAAAAATATCCCGAGGATGTCTTTGAAACAATTATTGCTAAGACAATACGTTTCTCAGAGACTACTGTTGCTGGAGAACCAATCACTAGTTACGCCTCATCATCAGGTGGCGCGGCTTCATACCGTAGACTTGCCCGAGAATTAATTGCCAGAGGAGGCGCACGATGACCCGCAGAGCTAGCTTGCCCGGAGCAGATGAACTATTCCGAGCTAACACCCCTGCATTGAGTGCCGTACGGCAAGTTGTCGAGCAGGCTCAAGAAATAACTAAAACTTTGACAGTGGCAACAAATCCAAAGAGTAAAAAGGGAGTTCGTTCAACGCCACGACGTCGAGTGACAACTGTTGACCGTTCACCTTCGGGTCGTGAAAAACATGATGAAAAGATAACCGTTTACCTCTCCCCTGACGAACTATTTGATTTAGATCGAGCAAGACTTACATTGCGCGGCGATCTTGGCTTAGCAGTTGATCGAGGTCGCATCGTCCGTGAGTCAATCGCAGTTATCGTTGCTGACTTAGAGGCCAAGGGAGATCAAAGTATTCTCGCGCGACGTTTGCGCGGAATTTAACGCGCGCGCGGATGGGCGCCAGCGTATGTTTCGCGAACTTTATCAATCGTAATTAAGGTATAGATCTGGGTTGTCGTAACTGAGGAATGGCCCAATAACTCCTGCACTACACGGATATCTGCACCACCATCTAGTAAATGTGTTGCGTATGAATGGCGAAAGACATGGGGAGAGACTTTTCCACTTAGACCGACAGACTTTGCTGCATCGACGACCAATTGCCATGCGCTCTGACGTGAAAGCCGAGATCCTCGTGAATTTAAAAAAAGAGCGGCTTCAGATCTCGACGACTTAGATTTCTCAAGTAGCTGCGGACGTAGTCGGGTCAGATAATCATCGAGCGCTAAGCGGGCGAAAGTACCTAGCGGCACCAAGCGTTCCTTATCGCCCTTTCCACGTAACTTTAAAGTGGTTATTTCTGATCCCTCCAGCATCGATTTGCCGATGTCTTTGACGCCCAACCCCACTATCTCACTAACCCTCGCGCCTGTTCCATATAGCAGTTCGAGTATCGCGCGATCTCGCAACGAAGTTACATCTCCAATTCGCTCTGCTGATTCAATCAATGCTGTCATCTCGGCAACTGTTAGCGCCTTTGGTAGCTTTCTCGGTAGTTTATTCGCTGAAATTTCCGTGACTGGATTCACGATCTCATATTCCCGTGCTAAATATTTATAGAATGTTTTCAAAGCAGAGAGTGAGCGATTTATCGAGGAGAGAGCTAATTGTTGAGATTTTAAAAAGATTTCATATTTGGCAATATCAGATGGAGTAAGTTGATCGAATTCAAATTTTCCCTCAATTAAAAAGCTCTCAAATTTAGCGAGATCACGACCATACGCGGCGGTGGAGTTGGGTGAAAGAGCGCGCTCGATCCTTAAATGATCAATAAATGATTGCAGAGCCGCTTCAAACTGCATAACCGTGCGCCAGAGCAACCGCTTTATATCTAATTTTTCCATTATGGATATTTAAACCGCGATCTAGCGCCGGATCTTCCTCGGTTGCACGTTCCCAGCCCTTATCGGCCAAAGCTAGAGCGTATGGCAAGGTGGCATTGGTTAGAGCGTATGTAGAAGCAACTGGAACGGCTCCCGGCATATTGGCAACGCAATAGAAGATGGAGTTATGTACTTTATAAGTCGGATCAGCATGAGTAGTTGGGCGGGAATCTTCAAAACATCCCCCTTGATCGATCGCAATATCCACTAGAACCGAGCCTTCCTTCATCTTGGCGACTTGCTCGTTAGTTACCAGTTTTGGGGCTTTGGCACCACGAACGAGAACCGCGCCTATTACTAAGTCTGCGCTCTGGATTTCACGATCGATAGCGTGCAAAGTAGCGGCTAAAGTTTTTATTCGTCCGTTATAGAGAGAATCAATATAAGCAAGTCTCGGAAGCGAATGATCTAGCACGGTGACATCAGCTCCCATACCCATCGCAATGACTGCAGCATTAAGACCGGCAACCCCGCCGCCAATTACGACGACTTTGCCCGGTGCCACCCCTGGAACGCCGGCCAATAAAACACCGCGTCCACCATTTGGCTTCTGAAGCGCGAAGGCACCCACTTGTACCGAAAGACGGCCGGCAACTTCACTCATCGGCGCGAGTAACGGTAGCGCGCCATCAACCTCGACAGTTTCGTAAGCAATCGCTGTTACACCGCTAGCCAATAGCGCTTGCGTGCACTCTCTAGATGCAGCTAAATGGAGATAGGTAAATAATATTTGGTCCTTGCGTAACCTGGAATATTCCACCTCAATTGGCTCTTTTACCTTAAGAATTAAATCTGCCGAACTCCAAAGTAATTCGACATCACTTTCAATGCGCGCTCCAGCTGCGAGGTAATCAGAATCGCTGATAGCTGAACCTAAACCGGCGCCACTGCCCACCGCGACTTCATGTCCATGACGAATGAACTCAAAGACACCTTCGGGGGTGAGCGCGACTCGGGATTCGTGAACCTTAATTTCCTTGGGAACGCCTACTAGCATTTTTAGCCCTTCGCGGTAATTGCCGCCGCTATTAATCCGACAAAGAGTGGATGCGGACGGGTAGGACGGGAACGAAGCTCTGGATGGGCTTGCGTTCCAACATAATAAGGATGAACATCTACCGGAAGTTCCACAAATTCAACCAGGTCAAGTTCTTCAAAAAACCCAGAGAAGTGCAATCCTGCTGCTGCGATCTTATCGCGGTAATCATTATTTACTTCATAACGGTGGCGATGGCGCTCAGATACTTCATTTGCGCCATATGTTTTGGCTACTAAAGAACCAGGTTTCAACTTTGCCGTGTACAAACCAAGTCGCATCGTTGCACCCATATCGCCATCACCAGATACGATCTCTAACTGCTCATCCATTGTCGCAATAACATGAGTGCCTGAATCTGGAACAAATTCGGCCGAGTTAGCATCAGCAATTCCAGCAAGATTGCGGGCAGCCTCAATCACCATACATTGCAATCCAAGACAGAGACCAAGTGTTGGTATTTTCTTCTCCCGCGAGTAGGTAAGCGCTCCTATCTTTCCTTCAATTCCACGAACTCCAAACCCACCAGGGATACATATGGCATCAACATCTGCCAGCGCTTTCTTTGCGCCTTCCCAGCTTTCACAGTCATCGCTTGCCACCCAGATGATAGAAACTTTCGCGCTATTGGCGAAGCCACCAGCGCGTAGCGCCTCCGACACTGAAAGGTATGCATCAGGCAGATCGATATATTTACCAACTAGCGCTACTTTAATTTGATGCTTCGGATGATGAACTTTTTCAAGTAATTCATCCCACTCCCCCCAAACAACTTCATGACCTCCCAAAGAAAGTCTGCGAACAACGTAAGAATCTAGGCCTTCCGAGAAAAGGACTTTTGGAATATCGTAAATAGATGGTGCATCTACTGCTGCAACCACTGCATCTGCATCAACGTCACACATTAAAGATATCTTCTTCTTGATACTAAGCGGAATCTCTCGATCAGAACGCAGAACTATGGCATCGGGTGCAATACCAATGCTGCGCAGTGCGGCGACAGAGTGCTGTGTTGGTTTTGTCTTTAGCTCGCCTGAGGGACCTATATAAGGAACTAGTGAGATATGTAGGTAGAAAACATTGTCGCGCCCGACTTCCTGACGCATCTGTCGAGCCGCTTCCAGAAAAGGCTGGGATTCAATATCTCCGACAGTTCCGCCTATCTCAGTAATTACCACATCAACATCTGGAGAAGACATGGCATGCATGCGCTCTTTTATCTCATTTGTGATATGCGGGATTACTTGCACTGTTTCGCCAAGATATTCACCGCGTCGCTCGCGCGCAATTACCCGTGAATAAATTTGACCAGTTGTTACATTTGCTGATCCCTGCAAATTGCGATCTAAAAATCTCTCATAGTGGCCGATATCTAGATCGGTTTCTGTGCCATCATCTGTAACGAAGACTTCTCCGTGTTGAAAAGGATTCATTGTGCCCGGATCCACGTTTAGATATGGATCGAGCTTCTGCATTGTTACGCGAATTCCACGGGCTACAAGGAGGCGACCAAGACTGGAAGCGGTAAGCCCTTTACCTAAACTTGAAGCTACTCCACCAGTTACGAAAATATGTTTAGTCACATGCCCTTGGTCCATGGAAGACAAACCTATCAGCAGTCAGCGCTGCTCAGAAATCTGACTCGCGCAGCGCCAGTAGCTCCGACGCATGCTCTTGGGCGCTGCTGGAGCCCTCCATGCCAGCTAGCATGCGAGCGATCTCACCAATGCGAGAGTTTGCATCTAACTTTGTAACACCGGATTGGGTAATTGATCCATCGCTACTTTTAGCGACCACGAAGTGAGTATCTGCCCAAGCCGCTACCTGCGGCAGGTGAGTCACAACGATTACCTGCGTGTGTTTTGCTAAGGCAGCTAAACGTCGACCAACTTCAATCGCCGCTTTTCCGCCTACCCCCGCATCAACTTCATCGAATATATACGTTCCCACCGGATGAACCTGCGCTAAAACAACTTCCAAAGCCAACATTATCCGCGACATCTCTCCACCGCTAGCACCTTTTCCAAGTGCAATTTGTGGAGCATCTCGGTGTCCTTGAATCTGCATAGCTATCTCATCACAACCAAGCGATGTGAAATCTGATTCCTTTAATTGGGCGGAGTAATCGGGAGTAGATATAGCAATAGAGAATTGGGTGTGGGGCATAGATAGGCAGTGAATTTCTTCCGTGACTAAATTTGAGAGTTGCAGCGCAGCTGATCTGCGAATATTCGTTAAAGTTTTAGCTCGCTCTAAAAGTTCACCTTTAATAACACCAAGCTCGCTCTCCAATTCTGCAATTCGATCTTCGCCACCTATGAGATCAGCGATAACATCTCTAGCAGATTTCGCCTTAGCGACCAGTTCGATTAGATCTTGATCCGGATCTATTGCACTACCAAATTTTTTTAAAAAGGCGAGTAACTCTGCTTTACGGCTCTGCAGAGTATCTAGCCTTCCGGGATCAGCTTCTAGCCCCGATAGATACGATGTCAGCTCACGCCCGGCATCATCTATTTGGAAGAAACCTTCTACTATGTTGGCAGCAATTTCATCCAATTTAGAATCTTTACCTTTTGCGTTTTCGAGAAAACGTCGTGCCGCGCCCAAAGCAGTCAGAGCGCCTGAGACTTCATCATTTAACGCCGAACCGGCGCCATCAGATGCAGCACGCAACTCCTCTACGCTCGATAAACGCGCTATCTGATCTTGAATTGATGCATATTCGCCACGGGTAGCTTTTAATTTCTGCCAGGCGGCGAGAAAATTTTCTATCTCTGCTATCTCACTACCGCGCTTATTGGCGCTCTCTTTCATCGCTTTAATACGAACTTTAAAATCGCTATATATCTTTAACTTACCCTGATATGAGTTAAGAGTATTAACCAGTTCAGGGCCGGCAAATCGGTCGAGCAGTTCTCGTTGCCTAGCAGGCTTAATAATTTGATGATTTGCCGCTTGTCCGTGAATTTCGACCAAATGTTCAGCAAGATTCGTTAGCGTCGCGGCGGGTACATTTGTTCCGCCTGCTACCGCTTTACTTTTACCGTCTCCATTAACAGTTCTAGTGAGAATCAAATTTCCTTCGGAAATATCTGCCCCTGCCTCCTCCGACAGATCGCTAACTTTGTTGGGTCCTGGGGGAAGGACAAATTGGGCAGAGGCTACCAGCCGTTCACTTCCTGAGCGCACAAGAGCGCTATCGCTCTTGCCCCCTAGAACTAGCGCAAGTGCAGTAAGAATCATTGTCTTGCCAGCGCCTGTCTCCCCAGTTAAGACATTAAGTCCACGACCAAGTTCGAGTGAAGATTCTTCGATGATTCCAAGATTACGGATAGAAATCTCTTCTAGATAAGTACGCTCACTCACCGCGCCAGCCCTCAACTGGAAGTTTGAATTTCGCGACTAAGTGATCTGTAAATAATGTGGGCTTAATATGAGATAACTTTATTACTGAGTCGTCTTTGGTAATTACGACGCGATCTCCCGATTTTAAAGGCAGCTTGCGCAGCGCATCGGCGGAGAGAAGAGCCTCGCTCGATTCAACTTCCACAACGATCTCAGATTTTGGTGAGACAACCATAGGTCTTGAAAATAGCGCGTGCGCTGAAATCGGTAGCAGAACTAGCGCATCAATCTCCGGCCATAACACTGGTCCGCCAGCGCTAAATGCATAAGCTGTAGAGCCTGTCGGGGTGGAACAAATCAGTCCATCGCATCCCCAACGCGAGAGCGGCCTATTATCAATCTGTACAAAAAGTTCCACCATCGTTGTGCCATCTCGTTCGACAGTTACTTCGTTTAGCGCCCAACCCGCATCTATCTTCACCCCACCGCGAATGACATGATATTGCAAAACCATGCGATTTTCAGAGACAAAATCTCTAGTGATTATGCTTTCGGCAATTTCTTGATGCGTTGGGCGTTCTACCTCTGCTAAGAATCCGACATGTCCTAAGTTAATTCCAAGAAGCGGTATCCCCTGTTTTCGAGCAATTTCGGCACCGCGCAGAATCGTGCCATCTCCGCCTAATACAACAACAATTTCGGCACCGCCTAATTTTTCAACCGATTGATCAGCGCCCTGTGATGAGATACCTAAGATAGAAATTTCTGAAGGCGAAGATAGAGTGAAACCTTCGATAAGAAGAAGTTGCGCAATATCTTTCGCCGCGGCTAAGGCTTCAGGTCGTGAATGATTAACTACAAATATTGCATGGCGCGACATCAGGCAGGTCCCTCTTGGATCGCTTTATCAACTGCAAAGCCATCAATTGCCGGCGCCCCGCGGCGCAACCAGAGGAAATACTCCACATTGCCAGCAGGCCCTGGCAGCGGCGATGCTGCAATACCCATAGTTCCGAGACCAACATCGTAGGCAGATTCGGCAACGTCTAGAACTGCAGCGCGGCGCAGCGCAGGATCGCGCACAACGCCTCCTGCGCCTAATTTTTCGCGGCCAACTTCAAACTGAGGTTTAACCATTAAAACAAAATCTGCATCTGATTTTGAAACAGCAGCCAACGCAGGCAGAACTAAAGAGAGCGAGATAAATGAGAGATCTGCAACCACAAGGTCTATCTCTTCCCCGACCATATCGCCAGTTAAGTGGCGGATATTTGTCCGATCTAAAATCTTTACTCTCGCATCTTGGCGCAGCTCCCACGCCAACTGGCCGTAGCCAACGTCTACAGCTACAACCAACTTGGCGCCTCGCCGCAAAAGAACGTCGGTAAATCCCCCAGTAGATGCGCCTGCATCTAAACATGTTCTGCCTTCGACTCCAACGTTGGCGAAGGCATCGAGAGCACCTGCTAATTTGTATCCACCGCGAGAGACAAAATCATCGCGATCACCTTGAATGGTTATTGATGTCTCCGCATCAACTTGAGAGGCGGGCTTAGTGGCCGGAATGCCCCCTACTAAAACTGAGCGAGATTCAATTAGATCTGCAGCATGTTCGCGTGAACGCGCCAGCTCACGGCGAACTAGCTCTGCATCTAATCTTGTCTTCATCTCTGGCTAAGCCGCCATTTCCATTATTGAACTCTTAAAGTCCATCGATTGTATTGAGCGCTTCTTGTAGCTTGCCATGTAGAGCCTCAAAGCGAGCTGCGTGTTCAGTTAAATCAGAGTTATCAATATCGTTGAGTGCAATTTTTACTTCTTCAACTAAATTATTATCACCGCTCTCAGAGGAGAGACCGCTGCTGATCACTTCACTCATTTTTTAGTAACTTTCTTGGCTGGCACTTTTTTTGCTACTTTTTTTGACGTGCTCTTCTTAGCCGCAGCTTTTTTGAGCGATGGCTTTTTAACAGTTGGTTTCGCCGTTGGTTTTCCGGTAAGGGCTGTAACTTCATTTGCTAAACGATCAAACTCATCGCGCTTGATAAATCCCATCTTGGTGACGCTACTTTCCACCTCTTCTTGAATCTTCGCCTTAAGAGCATCTGCGCTCTCTCGCGCCCAGGTATTTACCGCAGCAGCAACCTCGGCCGGTGTGCGCTCTCCATCAGCCAATTTAGAGATGTAGGTGCGCAAGTTTGCGAAGAGATCATTTGATGATTTAGTCATGCGCTAAGAGTATCTAATAAACCGCTCGGGTCTTAGACCAGAGCTAAAGTCGAAAATCTCAAGGGCCTCCACCTGCCAGCGCGAAGCCACCCCAGTAGGGCTCTGCCAGAATCTACGATGTATAGCCCCGTTGATCTCGATCCATTGATCGGCCTTCAGGGCCAGCGCTCTCTTGCGAGACTTAGCGCTCCATGTCGCAATATCGAGAGTATCAAGACCGTCTCTGTCAACGTGGGAGATGGCTAATCCAAACCCAATTTCCTTGTCACCGCTGGCTAGCTCTTTCAAAGTTGAGGGCGCCGAAACCCTGGCGCGCAACGATAATTGGTTTAAGGATCCAACTGATTCTTTGATTTCTTTCTTAATGACTTTGGTTTTATTTACCACCATCACTCCTCTTAAAAGTACGAGGATACGATCTTTACAAATGGTCCTGACAAATTTCACAATCAGAGTGTTATCTGTGGAAAAACTATTTGCTAGCTCTCTGCGCAGCATCAGTCATCTCTTCATGATCAACGGCTGCGCATTTAGCAAACCATTCGCGCGCTTCTGCACTTCGCCCTGCCGCGCTGAGGGCATCAGCGTATGCATACCGTAGACGAACAGCCCACTCATCGCTCTCATTCTTTAACTCTTTACATGTCAGCGTTATAACAGCGGCATCAAGTTCGCCCAAATCGCGCCGCGCACCAGATGCGACAATTCGCATCTCAATCTCTTCAGGTTTGGCAAGTCTGCGCACCTCATCAGAGCCAGCCAAATTCAAGGCTTTCAGCGGTCTACCGAGTCCCCGTTCACAGTCGGCCATAACAGGCCACATAGATACATCTCCTGAAATACGATGTGCGGCTCTTAGCTCTTTTAAGGCAATCTCATAGTGTCCTGCCCGATATGCGGCATAGCCCGCGCTCTCACGAACAACCGCTAGGCGACCGGCGTGATGGGCTGCAGCTATGCCATGTTTATGGGCCAGCTCTGGATCAGAATCCATATGAATATTTATTGAAACAAGGTGACGCGCTACTACCTTGGCATTTTCCGCAGATAAACTTAAGAGTTCAGAACGAACACTTTTCTCTAACTCTTCACCAGTAATCTCATCTGGAATATCTGGTTCAAATATGCGAGGGCGAATTCTCGATTGATCACGATCTTGAGGTGAGGCGCGAAAACCCCGTGGATCACTTACTTCGCGACCTGTCGTAACATTTCTTGTCGCACCTCTACGATCGCCAGAACCACCGCGGGCAGGAAGATCCTCACGGCGGCGATCTTTATTTGGTCCTGATGCAGTGCTATTTGAATTCGGACGAGCAGAGGAGGGGCGCGCAGGCCGATCACTATTACGTGGACGCTCCACCATCGTTGCCCCCTCTCTATTTATCTAATACTACTTTTAGAAAATCATTACGGTGGTAAAAATCAAGATTTTCAATAAAAATTACTTAGGTAAATAAAAAAGGGGCACTCGTGAAAGTGCCCCTTTTTATAAAAGAAGTCCGGCGACGTTCTACTCTCCCACAAGGTCACCCTTGCAGTACCATCGACGCTGAGAGGCTTAACTTCCGGGTTCGGAATGGGACCGGGTGTTTCCCTCTCGCTATGGTCGCCGAAACGCTATTGAGATTTCGACAAAACCTTTGAAGTAGTTAATAAATCTGAGCCATCGTTTATAGATGCAGATCTACCAACTATTTCGTGGTTCTCGACCGTATCTCGAGAACCACACAGTGGACGCGTAGCAACTTTGTAGTTAAATCCTCGGCCTATTAGTAGTGGTCAGCTCCAAGCCTCACGGCTCTTCCACTTCCACCCTATCAACCCAGTAGTCTAGCTGGGGGCCTTACTTGGTAAACCAATGAGAAACCTAATCTTGAAGCGAGCTTCCCGCTTAGATGCTTTCAGCGGTTATCCCTTCCGAACGTAGCTAATCGGCGGTGCTCCTGGCGGAACAACCGACACACCAGAGGTTCGTC
>JASJLO010000004.1:0-113794 GCA_037620605.1 Candidatus Planktophila sp. | reverse complement strand
GAGCGGAGTAATGATTAAAGATTGACTTTCTGAGCAGGCAACTGTGCGGGTGCTTCCTTGGCCGAACTCGATACCACCGCCTGAGTTAAGTGAGACATTTGCGGCCAAAGTAGATTGCAGATAGAAACCAGCACCGAAGATGGTAAGTACTAAGGCAAGCAGGCCTGAGATTCCCTTGGAGCCGCCACGGTTTCTGCGATGAGGCGCAGGATCATCATGATAGGAATCCTGAAAATCATTATTGGAGTGGACCACTTAACGCCCCCCCCAAAAAGACTCTTCGCTCTAACTTTGAACCGTGTAGGTAGTTATGAGAGCTGAGAGCGACAACTTGGTAGCTGGGGTCAGTCAATGCATTCAGGGTATAGCAATACTGAAGGGAACTGAATAATTAGAAGTAAGCACTTACTTGTGGCGGGTGAAGGATTTGAACCTTCGAAGGCAGAGCCGGGGGATTTACAGTCCCCTCCCATTGGCCGCTCGGGCAACCCGCCAGGGTCATTTTTTTACGGCGGGCGCTAGGTTACCTCAAATTTATATCGAGGGGTAATTGGCTATTTAAGGCTCTTCTTCCAGATTAGGAACAGAATAACTACACCAATAGCGAGGGAGATATATCCAGCATATTGCTCCATAAATGGGGCATCTCCACTTAGTTCATTAACTTCAACTGATCCAAACTCTGTTATCTCTACTTCATTCGATTTTGAAGGTGAAGGTAAAGATGTAGATAAGGGCGATTCGGCTACGGCTGGAGATAGTTCCTCGGAAGAATTGTCGTTTAAATCTTGTGGAGAAGTCTTTTCTTTGACTGTAAATTTATAATTTTCTTTAACTACGTGTCCATCTTCCGAAACCACTCTGTAAGAAACTATAAATACTCCAGTCGCCTTTGATTGCGCTAAAGTTCGATTGGCCTGACTACCAAAAATCCTAGTTTTTCCTTTTGTGACTTCTCTTCCAAAGGAATCTGTTACTGAAATAGAACTCGCATTTGCAATATTGATTAATTCCTCATCAAATATTAAGGATACTTCCTTGGGTATCTGGGATAATTCAGATTTACTGGCTGGAATAGAGCTGATCAAGGCTGTATGGGCACTCGCCGAATTAATTGGAACACATCCAAATAAAAGGAGCAACAAGCTAATTTTTAGAAAAACTTTTATGGCCACTAATTTATGCTACTTCATCACCAGAATTTACTGAGTAGTTGAGATAACTTTTCTGATTCATCGAGCAATACAGGCTCCTATCCGTTTATCACCTAACTTAAGTGTCACATTCTCCATAGGGTCGCGAGAATGAAAGATAATCAAAGCCTGATAGTTAGGCTCTCGTGGGGATTATCGAGCCACCTACGATCGTCTTTTTCCGTTTCGAATCGTTATCGAATGCCCATATACTCAGGGATTGAAGCTAAAATTTTACGAATGTTGGTACCTTAGGCACCTGAATTCCGCGTTTCTTAGGAGGGCCACTATGGCTGATAGCAGTTTTGATGTAGTTTCAAAGATCGATCGCATGGAGCTAGATAACGCAATAAACCAGGCTATCCGCGAAATTGATACTCGCTTTGATTTTAAAAATACCGGTGCCAAAATTGAGACCGCTGGCGAGAAGATCAACATTGAAGCCGATACGGAAGAGCGCGCAAAGGCAACACTCGAGGTCGTTAAAGATAAGATGATTAAGCGAGGGGTGTCTCTTAAACATATAGATCCGGCAGAGCCACAACTTTCTGGGAAGATCTACAAAATATCCTGTCCTCTTAAAGAAGGTATTTCCACTGAAAATGCAAAGAAAGTCGCGAAGTTTTTGCGTGATGAAGGTCCGAAGTCAGTTAAATCTCAGATTCAGGGCGATGAACTACGAGTCACCAGTAAGAGTCGCGATGATCTGCAGGCAACGATGGCGCTGATTAAAGAGGGTAAGTGGGATTTTGCAGTTCAATTCGTGAATTTTCGTTAATTGCGAAACGATAAAATTGGCCTGATTTATGGGGTAAGTGCCTACGTTCTATGGGGATTATTTCCCTTTTATTGGCCCATGCTTAAACCAGCAGCCTCGCTTGAAATAGTTTCTCATCGGGCAATCTGGACTACTGTTTTCTGTCTAATAATTTTAACCTCAACTCGCGCGTTGAAATCTACCTTAGCCACCTTCAAGCGGCCAAAAGTGGCAGCAAAGTTATTTATATCTACTGTATTAGTTTCTATAAACTGGTTGGTTTATATCTGGGCAACAACTAATGGTCATGTAGTTGAAGCCGCGCTCGGTTATTACATTAATCCACTCATAACAATTGCCTTTGGGGTTCTACTTTTAAAAGAGAGAATGCGACGACTTCAGTGGTTATCCGTGGCAATTGCCTCTTTAGGAGTTCTTGTTTTAACTTTCGCGCTTGGTCACTTGCCATGGGTAGCTCTTGCTTTGGCAATGTCTTGGGGAAGCTACGGTTTAGTAAAGAAACATCTTGGATTAGGTGCTCTAGAGGGATTGGCCATAGAAACAACACTCGCTTTTATCCCCTACGGTGCCTACATCTTTTTTCTGGGTTACAAGGGAACGGGGCAATTTGGTCACGGGTTGAGTCTGACAATTTTATTGATAGGCGCGGGAGCGGTTACGGCAATTCCACTTCTTTTATTCAATGGAGCCACTATTCGACTACCTTTTACAACAATCGGACTCTTGCAGTACATAACACCGACTTTAACATTCGCAATTGGGGTGTGGGTAAATCACGAAGCTATGCCAACTTCGCGCTGGGTCGGATTTTTCATAATTTGGATGGCGCTGATAATTCTTACTTTTGATTTGATTCGGTCAAGTAGATCGGTCAATAACAGCATCGCATAGCGAGAATAATGCCGCGGTTGCGGGTACCAGTGGCATCGGGCCAAGTGCCGCGCGGGCTTGTTTAGCCACTTGTGCTAGTTGCTCGCGAGCTTTACTTAAACCATCATGGACGCGAAGTGCGCTTAATACCTGCTGTACCTGATTTTCATCATGAATCGGAGCGCTTAGAAGATGGCGTAATTCAGCATCTTCGCTTCTATTCGATGCCAAGACATTTAGAGTTACTAGAGTGGGGACTCCTTCACGTAAATCCGTACCTGGAGTTTTACCTGATTGGTTTGATTCACTGGCGATATCAATTACATCATCTGCTAATTGAAATGCAATACCAATTTGCTCACCAAATTTTGTCAATGTTTCAGTGATTTCGCGTGAAGCACCTGATAAGAGACCCCCAAAACGAGCACTGGTCGCAATTAGCGAACCAGTCTTATCCGCAACAACACGTAAATAATGTTTAAGTGGATCTTCCCCATTTTGTGGCCCTTGCGTCTCCATTATTTGACCAATAACTAAGCGCTCAAAAGTACGTGCTTGTAAGCGAACCGCTTCCGGACCAAGATCGGCCAACAAGTCTGAGGCTTTTGAAAATAGATAGTCGCCGGTCAAAATTGCGATGGTATTGCCCCATCGATTGTTGGCGCTCTCCACTCCACGGCGAAGTGGTGCTTCATCCATAACATCATCGTGATAGAGAGTTGCTAAATGAGTTAATTCGCAAACGACTGCAGCAGGTATGACCTCTTTGCGCTGGCTGTCCCCGTAATGTGAAGAGATCAAGGTAAGTAAAGGGCGAAGACGCTTTCCGCCTGCTGCCACTAAATGGCGGGAAGTTTCCTCAACGAGCGGATAATCACCCTTTATATGCTCACGAAGTAGCTCTTCAACCCCCTGCATACCCAGTGCGAGATCTGCCTCAAGTGCGGGGTCAAGGTCTGGAATACCAAAAGATGACATCAGCGTATGAACTGGGCTGTGCTTTGAATAAAGTTAATCAAAGGAGTTGGATAAATACCCAAAGCAAAAGTAATCACTGTTGAAATAGTAATTGCTACTTGAGTAAAAAGGGAAGGAATTACTACGGTAGTCCCATCCTCAATTGGATCTTTAAAGAACATTAATACAATTACGCGAATGTAGAAGAAAGCGGCGATCGCCGAAGCTAAAACTCCAGTTATCAATATTGCGGTAGAGCCACTTTCATATGCAGCTGAGAAGATCGCGAATTTACCAATAAATCCGCTAGTCAGCGGAATGCCAGCGAATGCCAAGAGGAATCCAGCGAAGGCGGTTGCCACCCAAGGTGAACGTTTGCCAAGTCCACTCCATCGATTTAAATCAGTTACTTCACCAGCTGAATCACGCACCAATGTAACTATGGCAAATGCTCCAACTGTTGCGACTCCATATACGAATAGGTAGAAGATGGTTGCATCAAGGCCTGACTTGTTTAGGGAAATTACTCCAGCTAGTAAGAATCCGGCGTGCGCGATAGATGAATATGCCAACATCCGTTTAACATCTTTTTGGGCGATGGCAACAAGTGAGCCAAAAGCCATCGTTACCAGAGCAATCGCAATTAGCGCCGGGCGCCATTGCCAATATGCTTCCGCAAAGCAAACATAGAAGATACGGAGCATTGCACCAAAAGCTGCGACCTTAGTCGCCGCAGCCATAAAAGCAGTGACTGCAGTAGGTGCGCCTTGATACACATCGGGTGTCCATGCGTGAAAAGGTACAGCGCCAACCTTAAATAATAATCCAACAGACAAAAAGGCGATTCCAAGTAACAAATAAATATCGTTTCCACTTCCTCCTACAACTGCAGCATGAATACCTGAGAGTGAAACCGAAGAAGAATATCCATAAAGATATGCGATACCCATTAAGAAAAACGCTGATGAGAAGGCACCTAGTAGGAAATACTTAAGCGCTGATTCTTGCGACATGAGGCGGCGGCGGCGCGATAATCCAGCCAATATATAGAGCGGAAGTGATAAAACTTCTAGCGCTACGAAGAGTGTAATTAAATCTGTCGCAACTGGAAATAACATCATGCCTGCAACTGCAAACAAAGTTAAAGGATAAATCTCGGTTACTTTAAGATCCTGGCGCAGTGAATCACGTTCTTGCTCTGACCCAGGCAGCGCAGCAGCCAAGGCTGTGAAATTCTCTTGATCTGCTAGCAAGAAAACTGAGATTATTGCCAGCACCAAGATTGAGGCTTGCAATAACACGCCTGCGCCATCGAAAGTAACTGACTCCATCGCAGCACTCGCAGAACCTTCATTGCGCACCTTAATGAGCGCAGCTAAAGAAAGTACTAACGAAGTCAAGGTAATAAATAGTTGAGAACGAGTACGCGATGCTGCTGGGGCAAAGGCTTCAATTAGTACTCCGATTAATGCGCCACCCAGCACTATCAAAATTGGGGCAAGTAGTGAGTATTCCAGAGTTGGAGAATAAAAATTAATCATTATTTGCCCTCATTTAATGTTGGAGCCGGATCGGTAAATCCCTGCTGCGAAATCACAGTTGCTGCAGCTGGATTGATGATCTTAAGTAATGGTGATGGATAGAAACCTAAGGCAACAATAATTGCAATTACCGGTGCGATGGCGATTTTCTCGCGCAAATTAAGGTCAGTAAGATTTTCATTTCCAGGAGTCGTTGGTCCATGAAGGGCTCGTTGCACGGGAATTAAGATGTAGAGCGCAGCTAGAACGATTCCGAAGGTGGCAATAACCGCGGCAACTGGATAGCGAGTAAAAGTTCCTACTAAAACTAAGAATTCACTTACAAAGCTAGAAAGGCCCGGTAGAGCCAAACTCGACATACCTGCAATAAAGAATGACCAGGCCATAATCGGAGTTACGCGCTGTAGCCCACCGAAGTCGGAAATAGTTGAAGATTTACGGCGCACAATCATAAATCCTGCTACCAGGAAGAGAGCGGCAGTCGAGAATCCATGGTTAAACATATAGAGAGTTGCACCGGAAAATCCTTGGGTTGTCATTGCGAATATGCCCATTGTAATAAATCCGAAGTGCGAGATAGATGTGTAGGCAATCAATCGCTTAATATCCTTCGCGCCAATAGCAAGGAAGGCTCCGTAAAGGATTGAGATGACCGCTAAAGTTATGATCAATGGGGTAAAGCTCTTGCTGGCATTTGGAAAGAGAGTTAGGCAATACCTAATCATTCCGAATGTTCCAACTTTATCAAGAACGCCTAAGAGAAGTACCGACGTTCCTGGAGTTGCTGACTTAGCCGCATCTGGTAGCCAAGTGTGCAGCGGCCAAAGCGGAGCTTTGATTGCAAAGGCGACGAAGAAGCCAAGGAATAAGACATTCTCCATCATTGGCGTAAGTACTGTGTGCAGGCCTGACAAAGTTGTTATATCGAAGGTACGGTTTCCATATCGCGTTGCCATTACGAAGATTCCAATTATTGAGGCGAGCATTAAGAGTCCACCAAATAAACTGTAAAGTAAGAATTTAACTGCTGCTGCGGCACGCTCTCCTGAACCAAATCCACCTATTAAGAAATAGACCGGTACCAACATAGCCTCGAAGAAAACGTAAAAAAGAAAGACATCCGTTGAAGCAAAGACGCCGATCATCATTGTCTCTAGCACCAAGATTAGAGAGTAGAAAACCTTTGGGCTCCAACGACCATCCTCAGATTCATTCCAGCCCGCAATGACCACTACAGGGGTCAAAAGAACAGACATTAAGATTAGGATTAGCGCGATTCCATCAACACCTAGCGCATATTTAATGCCAAAAGCTGGAATCCATTCACGTGATTCTACAAATTGAAATGCGGTATCACCGAGATCAAATGAAATCGTCATATATATGCCTACTGCAGCCACAAGCAAGGTGGTTATTAGCGCAATTTGCTTAGTGAGCAATACCTTTGATTTAGGTATAAAAACCAATACAGCTATTCCAACTAGCGGCAGCACCATAGAGAAAGTTAGTAAGTTCATTGCGTGACCACCCAAATCGCTGCGATCAGAGCAACTGCACCCACCAGGATTAGTGCGGCATAGCTGCGAACATATCCCGTTTGAACTTTGCGTAACTGCGCTCCAGAACCAATTGCTATCTTCCCAATCCCCCGCACAGCTCCATCGACGACGCGTTCATCAATTTTTACAAGCGCAGATGTAATAGCTTGGCCAGGACGCATAAATAGCGCCTCATTTATGTCATCTTGTAATAAATCACGACGTGCAAGGCGCGTAAATGTTGAAACGCTTTCGGGAGCTACCTCGTCCACATCGGAGAGTTGATACTTAATTACAGCGCTGGCTACGCCTATGGCAACCATTAAAAGAGTTAAACCCGAGACAACAATCGGTGCAAGCAGTTCTTGATGTTCGCCATGCTCTTCAAAGAGCGGTTCAAGCCAATGCTTAAGGGCGTTACCTCGTGATAATAAAAAGCCTGATGTAACCGAACCGATAGCAAGTATCGCCATTGGCGCCCACATCAAAATTGGGGATTCATGTGGGTGTTGATCTTCATCCCAACGCTTTGGACTCGTGAAAGTTAAGATCATTACACGCGTCATATAGAAAGCAGTTATAGCTGCTCCAAGAAGGGCGGTGGATCCGAGTAAAATTCCCTTTAATCCACCTGCGTTAAATGCTGTCTCTATGATCATATCTTTAGAATAGAAACCAGCAAACGGCGGGACACCAATAATTGCAAGATACCCAAGCCCGAAAGTAATAAATGTAATTGGCATAAATTTGCGTAGCGCTCCATATTTACGCATATTCACTTCATCGTTCATTCCATGCATTACCGATCCAGCACCCAAGAACATACCGGCCTTAAAGAAGCCATGAGTTAGTAGATGCATTATTGCAAATGCATATCCGGCAGGCCCTAGGCCAGCTCCCAAAATCATGTAACCAATTTGTGACATGGTCGATGCTGCCAGAACTTTTTTAATATCATCTTTTGCTGTACCAACTATGGCACCAAACATGAGAGTTATCGCGCCAACTATTAATACTAAGAGTTGCGCTGTCGGAGCTGCTTCAAAGACGAAGTTGGAGCGAACTATTAAGTAAACTCCTGCTGTAACCATAGTTGCTGCGTGAATTAACGCAGATACTGGAGTCGGACCAGCCATGGCATCGCCTAGCCAAGCTTGTAGTGGGAATTGCGCAGATTTGCCGACTGCTGCAATTAATAACGCAACTCCTATTGCGGTCATTGTTGCCTCTGAGGCGTAGTGTGCCTGCTCTTTTACACCACTAAATGAGACTGTCCCGAGGCTGGCAAAGGCAATCATGATTGCAAAGGAAAGCCCCATATCGCCGATGCGGTTCATTACAAATGCCTTCTTCGAAGCAGTTGCATAAGCTTGCTTTTGATTCCAGAACCCGATTAAAAGATATGAGGCAAGTCCCACGCCTTCCCAGCCAACATAGAGGTTTAAATAGGAATCGCCCAAGACAAGTAATAACATCGCTGCGATGAAGAGATTTAGGTATGCAAAGAATCTTCGTCGGTCTTTGTCGTGCGACATGTAAGAAATTGAATAGATATGAATTAGCGTGCCGACTCCAGTAATTAGGAGAACAAAGCAGATCGATAATTGATCGAGTAGTAGTGATGCATCTACATTAAATGAGCCCACGCTGATCCAGTTAAAGAGTTTCTGAGTAACTGGTCTATTTTCTGTTTCGCGGCTGAGCATCTCAGAGAGTTGAAATAGCCCAACTGCAAATGAGCTCGCTGAAAGAGCGGTAGCCAGTAAGTGTCCCCACTTATCTGCTTTCCGTCCTAGTAGGAGAAGGAGGAGCGAACCGATCAGTGGTAGCGCAATTAAGTAAACGATTCCGTTATTTGTAACCATAATTATCTCTTCAACAAATTAGCATCATCAATTGATGCAGAGCGTCTTGAACGGTAAATCGTAACAATTATCGCAAGTCCTACAACTACTTCACAAGCAGCGACCACCATTGTAAAGAATGCCACTACTTGGCCATCAAGTGTTCCGTTGATTCGCGAGAAAGTGACTAAAGTTAAATTAGCTGCATTGAGCATCAATTCAACACACATGAAGACAACGATGGCATTGCGGCGAACTACAACACCAACTGCGCCAATTGTAAAAAGAATTGCAGATAGGTAGAGGTAGTTGTCAAGGCTCATTACTTCTCCTCCACAACAGATGTGTCAACGTTATCTAATTGGAATTGCGCTGAATCAATTACATCTCCACGTGCTTTAAGTGTTGCGGAGATAGATGTTGGCGCTGGAGTTCCATCTGGCAAAAGTGCCGGTACGTCTACTGCATTATGTCGAGCAAATACGCCTGGGCCAGGCAGTCCGGCTGCGCCTGCTAGTGAACCACTGCGAAAACGGTTAGTAGCTTGCTCCCGCTGAGTAGGACGCATATTAGTTCTTTGCTGGTGAGCTAAGACCATTGCTCCCAACGCGGCAGTAATCAATAGCGCAGAAACTACTTCAAATGGCCAAATATATTTTGCGAAAAGTAGCTCTGCCAGTCCTTGGACATTTCCTGATGCATTTGCTACTTCTAAACCGATCGGTTCGCGACCTAACGTTGCTCTCCCAAGGAGTGAAACAAGTATTCCACCAAATCCAATTGCAGCGGTAATCGCAATTGGGCGTAATCCGGAGATTGTTTCGGTCAGCGAGTCAGATGAGTCAACTCCTACTAACATCAGAATAAATAAGAAGAGCATCATTACTGCACCCGTGTAAACGACTACTTGAACTATTCCAAGAAATAGCGCACCTTGTGCAATGTAGAAAATTGCTAACGTCACCATTACCCACGCTAATAAAAGCGCTGAGTGAACTGCCTTCTTGACCGATAACATTCCGAGAGCTGCCGCAACTGATAGTGGTGCTAAAATCCAAAAGAGAGCAGTCTCGGGACCCTGAACAGCAAGTACCGTTTCCATTAGCTCTGCTCCTGCGAAGGATGAGCTTCTTTTACATCACCATTGTAATAATTTGTGTCTGTCATTCCGGGGTACATTGGATGCGGTGGTGGCAACATTCCCGCCCGCAATGGGCCAAGTAAATCGTCTTTTTCAAAGATTAATTTTCCACGAGTTGAATCCGCCAGCTCATACTCATTAGTCATCGTTAAAGCGCGCGTTGGGCAAGCTTCAATGCACAGGCCACAAAATACGCATCGTAGATAGTTAATTTGATAGACCTTGCCATAACGCTCACCTGGTGACATCTGATTCTCAGGAGTGTTATCTGCACCTTCGACGTAGATAGCATCTGCAGGACATGCCCAGGCGCAAAGCTCACAGCCGATGCATTTCTCAAGCCCATCAGGATGGCGATTTAATTGATGGCGACCATGAAAGCGCTCTGCAGTTGGCTCTTTTACCTCAGGATATTGAACGGTAGTCACCTTTTTAAACATGGCAGAAAAAGTTACCCAGAAGCCCTGCAACTGAGTAAAGAAGCCTTTAGGGCCAGGCTGTTCAACCTTTTCAAAAGCAATTGAACTTATATCCACATCATTTGGATTTGTAATTGGATTTGGATTTTGCGGTTGTATTGAATGTATCTCGTTCTGATCAGCCACGATCGCCTCCTTGGTTAGAAACGTTAATGGTTGTAATTTCAGAAGGTAGGGAAGGTACCGCGAAGTCTGGTGCGCTAGCTTCGGGGTAGACAAAATTAGTTCGCTTCTTTTTAGCATTTTCAAATGCTGTTGAAATACCTAGAACGATAAGTACAACGACCCCCGCAAAACCAAATGTAACTGTGCGGGATTGGCTAGTTGATGAAATAACGCGCAGAGTTGCAACAACGAGTATCCAGAGTATGGAGACTGGAATTAATACTTTCCATCCAAATTGCATAAATTGGTCATAGCGCAGGCGAGGCAGAGTCCCACGTAGCCAGACAAATATAAAGAAGAAGAGTAAGACCTTTATAAAGAACCAAATTAAAGTGAACCATCCACCCAGCCATTGCTCTGTAAACCCAAGTCCTGGTATCGCATGGTATCCACCCAAGAATAGGGTGGTGGCTAGCGCTGAAACCGCGATGATATTTACATACTCTGCTAAAAAGAACAGTGCGAATTTCAGGGATGAATATTCAGTATGGAATCCACCGACTAACTCACCCTCAGCCTCAGCTAAATCAAAAGGTGCACGGTTAGTTTCACCAACCATAGAAATTGAATAGATAACAAAAGATGGGAAGAGGATGAATCCATACCACCAGGTGCTGTGTTGTGCTTGCACAATGGCAGATGTGGACATCGATCCAGCGTAGATAAATACTGATACTAAAGATAGCCCCATTGCAATTTCATATGAAATAACTTGAGCGCTGGAACGTAACCCTCCAAGTAATGGATAAGTGGAACCAGATGACCATCCTGCTAAAACAATTCCATAAACCCCGACAGATGCGGTAGCTAGTACATAAAGTACGCCAACTGGAAGATCGGTCAATTGCATTACGGTTTCTTCGCCGAAGAAGTTAACGGGGCCAGTCATTGGCATAACAGCAAATGCCATAAATGCTGTGGTTACGCTGATAATTGGCGCTATAACGAAAACTACTTTATCTGCAGCCGCTGGTATCAGATCTTCCTTGAGCGCGAGTTTAACTCCATCGGCTAGCGCCTGAATTAGACCAAATTTTCCAACGCGGTTGGGGCCGACGCGCATCTGCATACGAGCAACAATTCGGCGCTCTCCCCACACCGACATAATCGTTAATACAACACAAACGGCAAATACTATTAGCGCTTTTAGAGTAATAATCCAGCCCGGATCATCCATCAATAATTGGGCATTCTTCATTCTTTTACCACCGTAACGACATCGCCATGAACTGCATTTAACGAAATTAAAGTCTGTGTCCCGAATGAATTACGCGGCACCCAAACTGCATCATCATGAATATCTTCGACAAGGGCAGGTAGCGATATAGATCCATGCGAATTAGAAACTCGGAGTAAATCACCGTCTTTAACTCCAAGGGCCTCAGCTCGATTAGGTGAAATTACCGCAACAGATTTGCGTGAGGTTCCAGCTAAATTTGCCTCGCCTTTTTGCAGTGTGCCAAGGTCCAGTAATCTCCGCCAAGAATTTAAAAGCGCTTCACTGCCAGAAACTTTATTAGCTCCTGATCCGGCGGTCGGTGTAAATGTTGCGCGTGCACCATCCCACTTTCCTAAAGATGCAATCTCGCGTGCGGCCTGCGTGATAGTTCCTAACATTATTGACTCACCCATCACATCAGCCAACGCGGACAGGATGCGTAAATCAGAGCGATTTAGCGATTCAGTTACAGCGGCATCAAAGGCGCGGGGGCGTCCCTCCCAATTTAAGTATGAACCAGATTTCTCAGTAACTGCCGCAACTGGCAACACTACATCGGCTAGATCTGTGACTGCAGATGGAGCAAGTTCTAGTGAGACTACAAAGGATTTTTTAAGAGCCTGCAGCGATGTTGCGCTATCTGCCATATCAAATGGATCAACGCCACCGACTACAACTGCATCGAGTTCGCCTGTATTTAGCGCACTAATAATTTCTGATGTGCTGCGACCTGGTGTTGCCGGAAGTTGTGCCACGCCCCAAACTGCGGCTATATCTACTCGGGCAGCAGCATCTGCAACCGGGCGGCCACCTGGAAGAAGTGTGCCAATTGCACCGGCTTCAAGAGCGCCACGTTCGCCAGCGCGGCGTGGGATATAACCAACTTTTGCGCCAGATTTTTCAGCCAGGGCAACTACAGTCGAAAGTAACCCAGCAGTTTCAGATGCTCTCTCTCCTACCAAGATTACTGATTTGGCAGAAATTTCCAGAGCTGAAAGAGCCGCGCTTTCATCACCTGGCGCAACTTTAATAAAATTAGCTTTTAACTTTTCGACACCGATGGAAAGTTTGGTGGCAACTGCTGAAACTTTGAGAGAGCGCTTGCGAACCTGTTTGTTAATGCGCAGAAAGACTATTGGTGACTCTTCTTCGGGCTCAAAGCCAACAAGTACTACATGATCTGCGATATCAATATCGCGGTAGGTAGTTGTGGAGCCAACGATCTTTGAAGCTAAGAAATTACCTTCTTCATCTGAAGTAACGCGGGCGCGGAAATCAATATCGTTAGTGCCTAATGCGATTCGAGCAAACTTGCTATAGCCATAAGCGTCTTCAGTTGTAACGCGACCGCCAACTAAAACTGCCGTACGTTTTTTCTGTAAGCCTGCTGCCGCCGCCGCAAGGGCTTCTGGCCAAGACGCTGGCGCGAGAATGCCATCTGTCCCGCGCACTAGCGGTGATGTTAAGCGATCAATTGCCGTTACATATTTAAATGCCCAGCGACCTTTATCGCAGTTCCATTCTTCATTAACGGATGCATCATCGCCTGCAAGTCGACGCAGCGTCTTTCCACGGCGAACATCGGTACGCATATCGCAACCAGAAGCACAGTGTTCACAAGCCGATGGAGTAGAAACCAAATCAAATGGACGTGCACGGAATCGATATGAAGCTCCAGTTAGCGCACCAACTGGGCAAATTTGAATTGTGTTACCAGAGAAATAAGATTCAAAAGGTTGATTCTCATAAATTCCAACTTGCTGTAGCGCACCGCGTTCATTCAAAGTAATAAATGGATCACCAGCAATTTGATCTGAAAAACGAGTACAGCGCGCACAGAGAACACAGCGTTCGCGATCGAGCAAAACTTGCGATGAGATCGCAACTGGCTTCTCAAAGGTGCGCTTTACGCCTTCAAAGCGAGTTTGGCCATTTCCATTGCTCATCGCCTGGTTCTGCAAAGGGCATTCGCCCCCTTTATCGCAGACTGGACAATCTAAAGGATGGTTAACTAGAAGTAACTCCATTACTCCGCGTTGCGCCTTTTCAGCAACAGCTGATGTCAATTGCGTCTTTACAATCATATTGGGCTCAACTGGAATCGTGCAAGATGCCTGTGGTTTTGGAAATGCCCGTCCATTTATTTCAATATCAACTAAACATTGACGACACGCTCCGACCGGATCAAGAAGTGGATGATCGCAGAAACGTGGAATTTGAATCCCAAGTTTTTCGGCTGCACGAATAACTAGCGTTCCTTTCGGCACGCTTACCTCAAACCCATCAATGACAACGGTAATGAGTTCTACCTCTTGCACAGTTTTATTCTCTTGAGTTGTCGTCATTATGCATTTGCCTCAGAGAATAGGGTTGATTTCACAGGATCAAATGGGCATCCACTATGAGATAGATGAGCCAGATATTCTTCACGGAAATATTTGATAGAAGATGTAATTGGACTTGTTGCACCATCGCCGAGAGCGCAGAATGAACGACCCATGATGTTCTCACATAGGTCAAGTAACTTCGCCAGATCTGCTTCTGTACCAACGCCGTTCTCTAAATCTCGCAGAATTTGCACCAGCCACCAAGTACCTTCGCGACATGGTGTGCACTTTCCACAAGATTCATGCTTATAGAACTCAGTCCAACGCAGTACCGCGCGAACAACACACGTTGTCTCATCAAAAATCTGTAACGCTTTAGTGCCGAGCATAGAACCTGCTGCTGACACACCTTCGTAATCTAGAGGTATATCTAGATGCTCATCTGTAAATAGTGGAGTAGAAGAGCCACCAGGTGTCCAGAATTTAAGTTTATGTCCGGCGCGAATTCCACCGGAGAGTTCTAGAATTTCACGTAGCGTGATTCCGAGCGGTGCTTCGAATTGGCCAGGGTTTACAACGTGGCCAGATAGTGAATAAAGGGTGGTGCCTTTAGATTTTTCAGTACCCATCGATTGATACCAGTCAGCGCCATTTGCGATTATCGCAGGAACTGAAGCAATGGATTCAACGTTATTTACAACTGTTGGTCTGGCATAAAGACCGGCGATTGCAGGAAATGGTGGACGAAGTCTTGGCTGGCCGCGAAAGCCCTCCAGTGAATCCAGTAGCGCTGTCTCTTCACCACAGATATATGCGCCGGCGCCAACATGTAAAACAATGTCTACACCTTTACCTAAATGCCCAGCTTTATAAGCATCTTCGATTGCTTGATTGAGTCGACGCACGACATGGGTCACTTCACCGCGAATATAAATAAAGGCGTGCTTTGCACGAATGGCATGGCAAGCGATTATGCAACCTTCTACTAATACGTGTGGGTTTGCCATCAATAGCGGCGTATCTTTACAGGTGCCGGGTTCTGATTCATCAGCGTTTACAACTAAGTAGTGATCTTTATCGTCACCTTGCGGGATAAAGCCCCACTTCATGCCAGTTGGGAATCCAGCGCCACCGCGACCGCGTAATCCAGAATCTTTGACAAGTTGAATCACCGCATCAGGATCCATTGCTAAAGCCTTAGCAGATGCTTTATAACCACCATTGCGAGTGTAAGCAGCAATTGTGAATGAGTCTTTCTCATCCCAATGTGCAGAAAGTACTGGAGCTAGTTTTGTCATTACTTGCCCTCTTTCGAAAGTTTTAGACCAAGAAGAGTGGGAGAACCTGCTTGCACGCCCTCGCCAGCTTTTCCATCGTTAATTCCAGCAAGAACTGCCGATGCTTCTTTCCATGTAACTAATGAGTTTGGACCGCGCGTCGGCGGCTTTGGATTTCCGTTGCGCATCGAATCGACCAGATCTTTAGCAGATGTGACATCTTGATTATCATAAAATTCCCAGTTGGCCATAACTACAGGGGCATAATCACAAGCGGCATTACATTCGATATGTTCAAGTGAAACTTTGCCATCTGATGTGACGCCATCATTTTCTACATCTAAGTGCTCTTTGAGAGATGCAAATATCGCATCTCCGCCCATTACTGCACAAAGAGTATTTGTACATACTCCTACGTGATATTCACCTACTGGTTTACGTTTATATTGCGTATAGAAAGTAGCCACGGCTGAGACTTCGGCAGTAGCAAGTTCAAGTAACTTGGCAATCAATTCGATACCCTCGCTAGTTACATAACCGGCCAAAGATTGCACATAGTGCAGCAAAGGCATAATTGCTGAGCGGCTTCTTGGGTAGCGCTTAATAATCGAATTCATAACTTCTAGTTGATCTGGAGTGTAAGACATTAGCGATCTACGCCTCCCATAACTGGATCAATAGATGCAACTGCGCCAATAATATCGGCGATCATTGAACCTTCACACATTGCTGAAGTCGATTGCAAGTTATTAAATGAAGGTTCCCGGAAATGAACACGGTAAGGACGTGTTCCACCATCAGAAACGACATGAGCACCAAGCTCCCCACGCGGAGATTCAATAGCAGAGTAAACCTGTCCTGCTGGAACTCGAAAGCCTTCAGTTACTAATTTAAAGTGGTGGATGAGGGACTCCATAGAAGTTCCCATAATTTCGCGAATATGGCTGAGCGAATTACCCATGCCGTCAGCGCCAATTGCTAACTGTGCTGGCCAAGCAATTTTTTTATCAGCAACCATCACTGGCGCACCTTCTAGAGCTTTAAGTTTTGCGGCGCATTGTTCGATGATGCGAAGTGACTGCTCGAGTTCATTAATTCGGATCAAGAAACGTCCATAGACATCGCAGGTATCTGCTGTAACAACATCAAACTTATAATTTTCGTAGCCAGAGTATGGCTGAATTTTTCGTAGATCTAGCGGGAGGCCGGTGGCGCGAATTACTGGTCCAGTAACTCCCAGTGTTGTTGCGCCAGCTAAATCTAAATAACCAATTCCTTCAGTGCGCTTCATCCAGATGCTGTTACCAACTAATAACTTTTCATTATCTTTAAAGCTATGGCGCAAATCTTTAACAGTTGCCAAAATCTTTTCGACCGCACCAGCAGGTAAATCCTGCGCTACTCCCCCTGGACGGATGTAAGCCATATTCATGCGTAGGCCCGATATAAATTCGAAGATATCTAGCACCTTCTCGCGTTCACGGAAGCAGAAAATCATGGGTGAGAGAGCTCCAAGTTCGAGGGCTCCGGTACCGAGTGCAACCATGTGAGATGAGATGCGGTTGAACTCCATCATCATTACCCGAATTACATTTGCTTTTTCAGGAACATCGTTGGTAATACCAAGAAGCTTTTCCACACCAAGACAGTAAGCCTCTTCATTAAATAGCGGCGCCAAGTAATCCATGCGAGTTACAAAAGTCGTTGCCTGCGTCCAATTTCGGAATTCAATATTCTTCTCAATTCCAGTGTGTAGATATCCAATTCCGCAACGAACCTCAGTGACGGTTTCGCCTTCTAGCTCTAACACCAAACGAAGTACTCCGTGAGTAGATGGATGTTGCGGCCCCATATTTACAACGACGCGCTCTTCTTTCGCCTGACCAATTTCTGTTACTAAAGAATCCCAATCGCCGCCGGTAACAGAGAAAACGGTTCCCTCGGTTGTCTCACGCGCTGAAGCATAAGGATCTGTATATGTGCTCACTTGTAAGTCCTCCGGTCTGATGGAGGAGGTATAGTCGCGCCTTTATATTCCACGCCAATTCCACCCAGTGCATAGTCTTTGCGTTGGGGATGTCCTTGCCAATCATCGGGCATTAAAATTCTAGTTAAGCCAGGATGTCCATCAAAAATTATTCCAAACATGTCAAAAGTTTCACGTTCATTCCAATTAGATCCCGCCCAAACTTCAACAAGTGATGGGATGTGTGGATCTGTATCTGGAACAGAAACTTCTAAGCGGATACGTTGATTATTTGTGATTGAAAGTAAATGGTAGACCGCATGCAATTCACGATTTTTATCTTCGGGGTAATGCACTCCAGAAACACCCATTGACATTTCAAATTTTAATTTATCACGCAAGATTAGTGAGACTTCAACTAAACGTTCGCGCTTTATATGCAGAGTTAATTCTCCACGGTCGACGACGACCCGCTCTATTGCATCTGCAAAATCCGGATAAGCGCGCTCTAGGTCATCTGCTACCTGATCGAAATAACCCCCGTATGGACGCTGCGCGGAGCCTGTACCTGCTGCGGTTGGAACTAATCCACCGTATCCAGATGTATCACCGGTATCAGAGGTTCCAAACATGCCTTGTTTATCTTCTGACATTTAAGCTAACAACCCCTTTAGCTGGTGGGTTGGCGTTGCATTCATTGCAGCTAGCTCTACCTCTTTAATAACTTTTTCGCGATTTGGTCCGAGCTTTTCATCGTAAATTTGCTCATGTAATTTAAGAATTGCATCCATCAACATTTCAGGTCGCGGTGGACACCCTGGAAGATAAATATCTACGGGTACAACGTGGTCTACACCTTGCACGATTGCATAATTGTTAAACATTCCACCCGATGATGCACATGCGCCCATAGCAATTACCCACTTCGGTGCAGCCATTTGATCGTAAATCTGACGAAGCACTGGCGCCATTTTATTTGAAACGCGTCCGGCCACAATCATTAGATCTGCTTGACGCGGAGATGCGCGGAAAACTTCCATTCCAAAACGTGCCAGATCGTAACGGCCTGCACCGGCGGCCATCATTTCAATTGCACAACATGCGAGGCCAAATGTCGCAGGCCAAAGTGAATTCTTACGCATGTAGCCGGCCAGTTTTTCAACTGAGGTAAGAACAAGTCCACTAGGTAATTTCTCTTCTAATCCCATTCCAAGCCTCCACGACGCCATACATAGGCATAAGCAACAAATACAGTTCCGATGAAGATTGCCATTTCAATTAATCCAAATAATCCAAGTTGATCAAATGAGACAGCCCATGGATATAAGAAAACTATTTCAATATCGAAAATAATAAAGAGCATCGCAGTTAAAAAATATTTAACTGGGAAACGTCCACCTTGCGTAGCCTGTGGTGAAGGTTCAATTCCACATTCGTAAGCTTCCAACTTGGCTCGGTTGTAGCGAGCAGGTCCGGTTAGCGTGGCGGCAAGGACTGAAAATATGGCGAACCCAAAGCCCACTGCCGCGATGGCCAGAATCGGAACGTATGGATTTGAGTTCACGAGTGAAATCCTAAGGTCGGAACAGGGGTGGCCCTGACCGTTACGCCTTTACGCCGTTGTGAACTGCAACAACCCCAAAGGTTAAATTGGTCCAGCCGACCTGGCTCCAGCCTGCCGCCTCAATTTTGGCGGCGAGCGCCTGTTGGTCTGGCCAGGCCCGGATAGATTCAGCTAGATATGTATAAGCATCGGGATTTGAGGAGGTTCTGCGGGCGATCGCCGGTAAGGCGCGCATCAGGTAATTGGTATACAGGCTGCGCAATAGGGGCCAGGTAGGGCTAGAAAACTCGGCAACTACGATTCGTCCACCTTTTTTACTTACTCGCAGCGCCTCTCGCAGAGCTTTATCTATATCTGATGTATTTCGCAGGCCAAATGAGATCGTCACAACATCGAATTCCTCATCAGGAAAGGGCAGATTTAAGGCATCGGCAAAGGTAAATGGCAGGTGTGGCCGAGCTTTACGCCCTGCCGCTAACATCCCTTGGGAGAAATCAGCGGGAATTACATCTGCTCCGGCAGCAGCAAGGGGCTCTGAGCTCGAGCCGGTACCTGCCGCTAAATCGAGAATCTTCATGCCGGGTGCTGGGGAGATAATTGAAGTTGTGACCCGGCGCCATGCCTTGGTCCGCCCTAGGCTCAACAAATCGTTGACCAGGTCATAGCGTTTAGCAACTCCATCGAACATGGCTGCGACCTCATCGGGGTTCTTGTCCATATTCGCGCGTGACATGGGCTCAGTCTCTCGCAAGTGTAGGCTCAACCACAACTTAGAGGGCAAATAGCGATTTTCGAGGGGCAAAAATGTTAATCTCAACAGGATCACTCAGAGCGGCCATATTTCCACGCAGTACTGCGCTAACTCATGCCAGTTTTATCGTGGGAGGCGTTCTCTTTACCGCGGCACTGGCACAGATTGCCATCGTTGTTCCTGGTTCTCCAGTGCCAGTAACTGGTCAAACTTTGGCGGTTTACCTAATCGGTACCACTTATGGAGCACGCTTAGGTTTTGCAACCTTCGCAACATATTTAGTGGCAGGCATTGCTGGGGCACCAATTTTTGCTCCGGCTGCTGGACTGGCTAGCTATGGATGGGCGCGCATCACCGGAGCAACTGGTGGTTATTTAGTAGGCATGCTTATTGCGGCGCTAATTTTAGGTGCGCTCGCCGATCGCAGAGCCGACCAAAAATTTAAAACCTCGTTCCCTGCATTAATATTGGGAAGTGTAATTATTTTCGTATTTGGTTTAACTTGGTTACATGCTGCGCTAGGAATATCTTGGTCACAAACGATTAGCTTTGGTTTAACTCCATTTATATTTGGAGAATTAATCAAGATAGCAATCACGGCTACATCACTTCCACTTATTTGGCGGAAAATTTCTCAGAAACTCGCACGTTAAAAAATCACAATGGCATCTCTGCTTTCGGTGACTACCGCGCGCCTCGGAGAGCATCTGCCACTTTTGGAGCTACTTCCCGATAGTTCTCCTCTTACTTGGGTTCGCGGCGGCGATGGCTTAGTTGGTTGGGGTAACTATGCAACTACTACTGTCTCCGGACCAAATCGTTTTGTAGATGCTCGCACTTGGTGGCATCAAGAGTTAGAAAAACTAGCGATTTCTGATTCTGTACACACCAGCGGCACTGGGCCGATTCTCTTCACATCATTTTCATTTGATCAGAGCGAAGATTCAGTTTTGATAATTCCAAAAGTTTTAGTTGGCATGCGAAATGGCGTCTCTTGGATAACTTGGATCGGCGATGAAGCACAGCCAGTGCTACCTGAATCCAGTGCCCCGCTCTCTAATGTCACATATTCCTGGGGTGATGGCTCAATTAGCCCAGCCGAGTGGCAGGTACGCGTTGCCAGTGCGATCAAAGAGATTGAAGATACCCAACTTGAAAAGGTAGTACTGGCTAGAGATTTAAAGGCAGTCTCAGATGGAGCGATAGATGCTCGTAGAATTCTGCTTAGCCTGAGCCGAGAGTACCCATCAACTTGGGTATTTGCAGTTGCGGGTTTAGTCGGTGCAACGCCTGAATTATTAATTCGCTTATCGCGTGGAATGGTTACATCGCGCGTACTTGCCGGAACCATTAGTAAGACTGGAGATGATGAAAAAGATTTAGCGCTTGCAGCATCCCTTGCCAGGTCCTCTAAAGATTTAGAAGAGCACGAATACGCCGTTAGGTCCGTTGCAGATGCCTTAGAACCATTTTGTTCTTCTACAAATGTGCCAGAGTCCCCATTTGTTTTACATCTCTCAAACGTTATGCACTTAGCTACAGATGTGACTGGTGCGCTAATCGAGAGCAAGAAGAGTGTTGATGCCTTTACGATCTTAGAGAGTTTGCATCCTTCTGCTGCGGTTTGCGGCACCCCCACACTTATTGCTGCAAAAATAATTAAAGATATAGAGGGAATGTCGCGCGGGCGTTATGCAGGTCCTGTGGGTTGGCTAGATGCCAGTGGCGATGGTGAAATTTGTATCGCACTTCGTTGTGGACAGATTAATGAGAATGAAATTCAGATCTATGCAGGGTGTGGAATAGTGGCAGGTTCTAACCCAGGGGTAGAGCTAAGTGAGAGCAATGCTAAATTTGCACCGATGCGTAGCGCTTTAAATTAAATTGATTTAATATTTTCATATATCGTAGTGATTAAATCTGCATTTTCTTCCCGTTTTGGAAGATCGCAGACCACAATACTTATTCCAGAAATTGGCTTAATCAGCTCTCTCTGGAGCTCTGTTGGGCTAGAAATTTTTATGGAATCTAGCCCCATAGCCTTTGAGATTTGGGCTATATCCAGACCATGTGGAGTTCCAAATACTTCTTCGAATCCTGGAACACCGCGCTGTGGAAGGGTTGAAAATATGCCTCCACCATCGTTATCAATTACAAAAATGCGCAGATTAATCTTTTCGCCATGAATTAAGCCTGTTAAATCGTGTAAAAAAGATAGATCGCCCAAGACCGCAGTGGCGGATCCATGCGCAGTTGCAATACCGAGCGCAGTTGAAATATTGCCATCGATTCCAGCCAAGCCGCGATTGGCATAGGTGATAACACCGGTACGTGCCGTTGCAAATGCCTCTATATCACGAATTGGGCGTGAAGATGAGATAAATAGTACAGAGCCATTTTCTAGCTTTGCGGAAATTTCTCGAGCAATTAGCGGTTCAGACCATTTCGTTAATTCACTTACCAATTTCGAAGTGCGGTCTGAATATTTTTTCCATTTAGCAGCCCACTCTGCATCAGTTGCTACAACATGCAATTCTGGAAAATCTATAAATTTCTTCTCCGCCATGCGATCTGAATCAACAGTGGCTATTCTTGGATCTACAACGAAAGTTGAACGTGCCGAATTAATCAAAGTATTTATAGGGCGTGACAGAGTTGTTCGACCAATAACAATTACGGTATCGGGTGTGAGCTCTTTGCAAATTGCAGTTGAAGTCAAGAATAGACTGGCATGCGAAATAGCGTTACTAAAAGTTAATGGGTCCTCGCTAATAATGGGCCAAGCTAATTTTTCCGCAAACTCCCTGACTGCTGCTTCTGGTAAACCACCTCGATCGTGCCCAATGACCAATACGCCTCGCGTGGACTTACTCGCCAAGGTTCCAACTTTTTTTCTCCTGAAAACTTTTGGCTGACTAATTTCAATGGAATCAAGCCAAGAACTATCTTGATCTCCAAGCAAAGGTTCTTCGAATTGAATATTTAAGTGGACTGGACCAGTTGATAATGCGTTAAGCGGAAGTTCTAGTGGATAGGCCGCACCGGATACATCGGCAAAGTAGCGAACTGCCTTACCGAATATGCGCGCCTGTTCGGTCGTCTGATTTGCACCAGTCCGTCGTAGTTCAGCTGGGCGATCTGCAGTAATTACAAAGAGGGGGACATTAGAGTGCGATGCCTCCAGGACTGCTGGATGATAATTAGCTACTGCTGTGCCACTTGTACAGACCACGGGTACCGGCTTATTGGAAGCCTTTGCTAGACCGAGGGCAAAGAACGCTGCAGTACGTTCATCAATGCGTATATGTAACTTGATTAAACCCTTCCTCTTGGCAGCGTATAAGGCAAGAGATAGCGGAGCATTACGCGAGCCAGGAGAAATTACCGCATCGGTTATACCGGCTTCAATAATTTGGCGAACAATTACTCGTGCCAGTTTGGTCGCTTGGCTCATTTGATCAGCTCCCAAGTTTGCATGACCCGATCTTGCCACCATTTCTGTCGCTCTGGTGCCGCTAAGTATGGCGCAATATCTGGAGTGACTTCTAAAATTTCAATTTCGCCTTCCTTGATTTGAAGGTGAGCGACGTCAGAGGCGAGAAGCGACCCTGTCCCAAGGCCGCAATCATAATTTAATTCTTTAAATGAGGCGGCTAACTGCAATCCGAAATTTATCCCTACTGCGCTTTCGAGAGCGCTAGAAATAACAACTGGGAGGTTGTGATGAATGGCAAGTTTATGAGCCCGCTCTATGCCACCCAATGGTTGAACTTTTAACATTAATATATCTACTGCACCATCCAAATTGAGTGCGAATGGATCGGTAGATTTCCGCAGGACCTCATCTCCTGCTATCGGCACTTCAATCTTTAATTTATCTTTAAGTTCACGTAATTCTTCAATAGTTTCACACGGTTGTTCTACGTATTCCAAAGGGCCAATATTTTCAAAGATTACTTGCAAATTAGTTAAAGCGGTCGGAACATCCCAGCTACCATTTACATCAACTCGTAGTTTTGTGTCTGGACTAAGGCGACGAACATTTAGCAAGCGAGCGATATCTTCTTCTAGATTATCGCCTACTTTCACTTTAAAAGTTTTTACGCCGGGAAATGAAGCAACAATTCTTTCGATCTCTGATTTCTCATTTAGCGCAGGGATAGTTCCGTTTACTCTCACTGAATTGCGATACATGTGTGGGCGAGATTTTGTTGCCGCTGCAATCGCCGAGGCTAGCCACGGAGCTGATTCAGCTGGCCCATATTCGATAAATGGAGAAAATTCACTCCAACCGTACTCGCCCTTGAAAAGTGCGACTTCTCGCACATCAATTCCACGGAAGTTGGTTTTTGTAGGAAGGCAGACGACCTGCATTGTTGAGAAAAGTTCTAGCGACATATTTTATGTATCTAGGGGCGTTTCGGATATTTACCAAAGTCGGGCGCACGTTTCTCTTTATATGCATCGCGACCCTCTTGGCCCTCTTGGCTTAAATAAAAGAGCAAGGTGGCATCTCCAGCTAGTTGTTGAATGCCCGCCAATCCATCATCTGCAGCGTTCATCGATGATTTAAGTAATCGGAGTGCCATTGGGGAATTGCGCAGCATTTCACGACACCACGAAACGGTCTCTGCTTCTAAATCTTTCAGAGGAACAACAGTGTTTACCAATCCCATAGCGAGCGCTTCTTGCGCATCGTATTGACGCGTCATAAACCAAATCTCGCGCGCCTTCTTCTGTCCAACGCTGGCTGCTAACAATCCTGAACCGTAGCCACCATCGAAAGAACCGACCATTGGACCGGTCTGACCGAATTTAGCATTATCTGCTGCAATTGTTAGATCACAGACCACATGGAGAACATGTCCTCCGCCAATTGCCCAACCAGCGACCATTGCAATAACTGGTTTTGGAGTACGACGAATTTGTATTTGCAGATCTAAAACATTTAGCCGTCCAATGCCTTTTTTGGCCAAGGAATCTTCACCAAGGTATCCATCATCTCCACGTACGCTGATATCTCCACCAGAACAAAAGGCTTCATCGCCGGTACCAGTAAAAATAATTACTCCGACTTCAGTGTTATCTCGAGCCAATGAGAATGCTTCCTGTAATTCAATAATGGTTTGCGGGCGAAATGCATTACGTACTTGTGGGCGATTTATAGAAATTTTCGCCATTCCATCGCCAACTTGATAGGTGATATCGATAAATTTTTCGCCACCAGCTCCGGTTGCCCAGGTAGGGATGTCACGGTTACCAAATTCACGCTTGATCGGTCTGCTCACAATTCCTCCATCTTCGACTTCGAGCGATAGCCTACGGGGGCAATGGAGCAGACGTCACAACGAGCGATACGTGCGATAGATCCCGCTGGGGACATCGCCGATTTAATGGCGCGCCTTGCCGCAGCCCTCGAAGGAAATGGCCCAGCTCTCTCACTTGGGGAAATTTCCGTTACGCATGTCGAATCTGAAATCACACTAGTTATGCCCACAAGTGGTTCTACAGGTCAACCACGAGAGGTTGGCCTTTCTGCCAATTCTTTAATAGCCAGCGCCCGTTCTGCCAACAAATTTTTAGATGCCTCACTTGGGGATGTTTGGTCGCTACTACTTCCAGTAACACATATTGCAGGCATAAATGTTTTGCTACGAAGTTTGCAATGTGGATCAACTCCTATTGATGCGCGAGGAATTTCCGGTAAATATCCAAAGGTAGATTTCACTGCAGTTGTTCCAACTCAGCTCTATAGAGCGCTAGATAGTAATTCTCACTTATTGGATCACCTACTTTCTGCTAAATCAGTTTTAGTTGGTGGCTCAGCGCTAGATAGTAAATTGCGAGAGAGAGCGATAAGTGCCGGAATTAAAATAGTTGAAAGCTACGGGATGACCGAAACTTCTGGTGGCTGTGTTTATGATGGTGTTGCCCTAGAAGGAGTATTCCTAGAAATTAGTGAAGCTGGAAATATTAAAATCTCCGGCGCATGTATAGCATCTGGGTATATTAATGATTCTCGACTATGGAACGAAAAATTCCAAGATGGTTACTTCGAGAGTTCTGATATCGGTGAGATAAGAGACGGAAAATTATTTGTTTTGGGAAGAAGTGATGACATTATCATTTCTGGTGGTGAAAATATCTCACTGATAGAAATAGAAACCGTGATAAAGCAGGCGTATCCTGCAAATCAAATCGCTGCCTTTGCAATTACAGACTCTGAGTGGGGGCAAATACTGCACCTAGCTATTGCTGGTAAGGAAAAGCCAGATAAATTTGCTATAAATGAATTGTTAGTAAATCGAATTTCTAAAGCTGCAAAAATAAAGAACTTTATATATTTAGATAACTTGCCTCGTACCCCTCTTGATAAAATTGATCGTAGCCGACTGATAGAAATAGCCCAGGGGAAAGAAACATGAATACCGTAAATAAGTGGGTAGCCGGAGCTCGTCCCCGTACCTTGCCCGCTGCAATCGCTCCGGTATTGGTGGCCACTGCTTATGCTGGCGATAATTGGAATCTATCTCGCGCACTGCAGGCCTTAATTGTCAGTTTGGCACTACAGGTTGGAGTCAACTATGCAAATGATTATTCAGATGGCATTCGCGGCACTGATGATTCACGAATTGGACCAATGCGCCTTACCGCAAGTGGGTTAGCAAAACCAATTGCAGTCAGACGCGCAGCCTTTATCTCTTTCTTTATCGCCGCCTTAGTTGGACTTAATTTAGCAATCGCAATTTCTTGGTGGTTAATTGCTGTTGGGATCGTGGCCATTGGCGCTGCTTGGGGATATACCGGGGGTTCACAACCTTACGGATATAAAGGTCTCGGCGAAATTTCAGTATTTCTCTTCTTTGGGATTGTGGCAACTGTGGGCAGCTACTTCGTTCAAGTTGAGAAAATTAACCTAGGGATTTTTTTCATTGCCACTCCACTGGGCACCTTGGCTTGCGCAATTTTGGCCATCAATAACCTACGAGACCGCGAGCAAGATCAAATCGTAGGAAAGCGCACAGTTGCAGTCCGTCTGGGTGATAGCGGTGCGCGCCGCCTATATATTGCCCTGCTGGTTACAGCTCATCTTTTTGCACTTCTCACTCTCCAGCTTGGAGCATTGATCACATTATTGGCGGCTCCGCTAACCTGGAATCTGATCCGACGCGTTTTAGCAGGAGCGGCAGGAGCGGAGTTGATTCCATTTTTAGCTCGGACGGGACAGTTGCAGCTGCTTTTCTCAGCGCTTTTTGCGCTCGGCTTAATTTTATAATTTTCGCTAGACTTAATCCATGATCAAGTTACAAGCATTTCTGATTATCGCCTCGCTTGCGCTAACTCTCTATGCATTTATAGATTGCGCCCAACGGGATGAATCACAGATTCAGAAATTGCCAAAATGGGGATGGCTCCTAATCATCTTATTCTTCTCAACAATTGGTTCTATCTCTTATCTTGTAGTGGGTCGAAACCGCGGAAACTGGGGGCCGCGAGCACCGAAACGTCGCGTGCTACCACCAGATGATGACCCTGATTTCTTACGTAAACTTTAATCAACTCAAGATACTAGAGTCCGCTGTAAGTGTGTTTACCTGTTCCCCAAACATTTACATATACATAGTTAAACAAAAAGGTCGAACCTGCAAATAGACATAGCCAGGCTGCACGTCGGCCACGCCAACCAATAGTTACCCGCGCATGTAAATATGCAGCATACGCAACCCAGGTTATGAAGGCCCAAGTCTCCTTAGGATCCCAACCCCAATATCTACCCCAGGCGCTTTCAGCCCAGATAGCGCCAGCAATGACTGCAAATGTCCAAAGTGGAAATACAAATGCAACCAACCGATAGGAAAGTTGGTCAAGTGTTTCCAGATCAGGTAACCGTTTAGCCCAAGGTTTGCGTCCCCCCCGTGATTCCATAGCATCTAGGTAAAGGTATGAACCAGCTATTACATTGGCTAGAAAGAAAACCCCTCCAGAAATTATCGCTGCAATAACATGAATTACCAGCCAAGTAGATTTAAGCGCAGGCACAAGAGGAGCGCTGTTTCTATAAAGTAGCGTGACTGCAGTTCCTAGAGTCAACAAAACCGATATTGAAACAAAAAGTCCTAGCCAACGTAGGTCATGCTTTCGCAGAGCAAATAAATATGCCCCGGTGAAAGCGAGTGCGCCCGTTATCGAGAATTCATACATGTTGCTCCAGGGAACATGCTTTGCAGATATGCCACGGGCAATAACTCCCGCAAGTAGAAGTAAGAAACCTAAAATCATCATCGCAGTAGCTATGCGAGCAGCTCGTTCGGTACGTGTGTAATCAAGAGTTTTTGTGCGAACGCTGCCATCGGACTGATCGCTTATTTCTGGAGTCTTTACCGCCCAGGCAGTTTCAAAGGCGTGCGCAAAGAAAGATAGTGCAAAGATACCCATAGACGAATAAACAAAATAATTCGAAATGTAGGCCCATGTTATCTGCATTTAAATCTCTCTTCTTAAGTGGGATGCCAATAAATTAATCTCAGCTGCTAAGCCTGGTGCACCATTCTTGGCCAGCCCAGCAACTTCTACAACTCCAGATGATGTGACTTTTATCCAGATCCGGCGGCGGCGGCCAAAGAGGGATGCCAAAAGTCCAAGAATTGCGGCTATCGCGCCATAAAGTGCGTATGACTTACCTGGGTCATCAACTATTTGCAGATTGATCCACGGAACAAATGTCTCAAAGGTAATAGAGCCCTCTGGATAAGAAAAAGTTTCTCCTGGCGATAAGGAATCTAATCCGATTCTCTTCATCTTTGAAGTATCTATGCGATAAACAGATTGTGGAATTCCTGAATCCAAACCTAAATCTCCCTCCCAAATTGAGAATAGCAACCTAGGATCGAGCGCCTCTGGAAATACCGAAATTCCGCCTGCTTCTGCACTTCGTGCATATGTAGGTAAAAAGCTAGCCACAAATCCGACTTGCGGAATGGCATCTGGAACTTTTATTGATCCAATGGAACGTAAATTTCCATCTTGAGGTAAAAAAGGAATTGGTCCCTGTAGCGCAACTTGCCCGGTTGAATCACGAACGGTAACAATTGGCGAATATCCATTGGCCTGGAGATACACACGCGTATTACCAAAAGTTAGCGGTTCGTTGACTTTTAACTGTTTAACTACTGGAATATCTGTTCCGCCTTCAGTTACCCGTACCGTCGCTGTGTAATCTTGTGGCGCATTAGTTATCGGATCATACTTTGCTACAAAATCTAGTACCTCGATCGTAAAAGGTTGTATTGAATCTTCGTCCACCAATTTTCCAAATGAAAGCGTGTCATAGGAAGTTGGCACGCTAATAAACCTTTCACCCTTATTGATAATCGCCTCACCACGCAAACCAAATAGTGAGCCAACGCTGACTCCAATAAGAATCAAAATTAAAGAAAGATGGAAGAGTAAATTTCCACTTTCTCGTAAATAACCTTTCTCAGCTGAAATGGACTGGTGATCGAGGCGAACCCTGAAGTGATTATTCCTAAACCATTTCTTTGCAATTTCCAACTCATCGCCAATCACAGCAAATTCTTGAAAGGACTCCATGCGAGATAAATTTCTTGGCGTAGGTGGAGGCTGAGAGCGCATTGACCTAGCGTGTTCAAGAGTGCGAGGCAGAACGCATCCTATTAAGGAGATGAAAAGTAATATGTAGATGGCGCTAAACCAAGGCGAGGAGTAAACGGTAAAGCCGGAAAATCTCTCTATCCAAACCGCTAGTCCTGGACTATCAATAAAGTATTGGCGAACCGCCATGGGATTCTGTGCACGTTGTGGAATTAGCGAACCTGGAATAGAGGCAACACCAAGAAGTAACAATAAAATTAAGGCCGTACGCATACTAGTTAGCTGCCGCCACGCAAAACGAGCTAAACCAACTGCACCTAATTCAGGTACTTCTACTTTACTTTCATATTTCATTAGATCACCGGAGAAAATTCTGAAATCAATGACCGTATTTGAATCATGAAATCAGCCCATAAACCAAAGACTTGCGCCAATCCAATCAATATAAGGAGTACACCGCCTACTTTTGAAATTAAGTCTCCGCGCTTAATTAAATATTTACGAATTTTTTGAGATTTATCTAAATATAAGCCAGAGGCGATAAATGGTGCACCTAGTCCAATGCAATACCCAAATGATAAAATAGCTCCGCGCGCCGCACTCGACTCCTGAAATGCCAACGTCTGTACTGTCGCTAAAGCGGGTCCGATACAGGGTGTCCAGCCAATACCAAATAGCAATCCGAGAAGCGGTGCTCCAATTAATCCACCATTTGTTGAAATCTTGGGGGTAAATGTTGGCATCAATGGGAAGCGGCCCATAAATATGAATCCTAAAATTATAGTCAAGACACCTAAAACTCTGGTTATAAGTTCTTCATTTGCAGATATACGCGAGCCCACGCCTCCAAAGAAAGCACCGTATGAAATAAATAATACGCTGAAACCTAAAACAAAAAGGATCGATCCTAGAAAAACACGACCTTTTGCCGATGAGTAGCCTGCTGCAAATGATAAATATCCAGGAACTAATGGAAGAACGCATGGCGAAAGAAAAGATATAACCCCAACTAAAATTGCTATTGGAAATGCTGCAAGCAGGAAACCACCCATCAATTGATCAACTATAAAACTGGTCATTCCACTTCTAGCCTTCTAATTAATTTACTTAAAGATGTCAGAGTTACTTCGCCAGATATTCGCGCTGCGACATTTCCTTGCTTATCCAATAACACTGTGGAAGGTATGGCATTTGCTGGCAATGATCCTTTAAAGCCGATTAGGACCGAGTCATCAATAAATGTGGGATATGGAATTGCAAAACGTCGCGCAAACGCCTCTGCGGTAGCAGGATTATCTCGAGTTAATATCCCCATAAATTGGGTCTGCGTATATTGATTGGCTAGCTCAATCAAAATAGGGATCTCTGCGCGACATGGTGAACACCAAGAGGCCCAGACATTTACTACCGCAACCTGGCCCGGGTTAAAAATGAAAGTTTTTCCGCTTAAGGTCATCCCGGATAAAACTGGCGCCGCTATACGCTCTGCTTTTTCAATGAAAGTCACCGCGCCACTTCCTTCGATGAAACTCTCTTCTGGGCTAGAACTACCCCCACCACACGCAGTTAATGAAATTACAAAAATTGCTGATAGCGCAATGATTAAAAAAGACTTTCGCATTATTTCACTTACTTCTTATCAGGTAGTAAGTGTGCTGCAGGTTCAGAATAGGAAAGCTCGGAAATAATTCCTTCATCATCAAAGTGGATGCTTGTAACAGATGCGAGTGAACACTCACGCTTTCGCGGATCATGGAGCATAGACCTGCCCTCTATTGCGCTGCGAGTTATCCAAATGGGTAACTGGTGCGAAACGATAATTGCATCTTTACCGTTAGCCGCTTGATGCGCTGCAAAAATTGCAGCAAACATACGGTTGATTTGTTCCTCATAAGGTTCTCCCCATGATGGTTTCCATGGGTTATATAGATGGCGCCAAGATGTTGGATGCTTCAAAACTCCGCTTCCTAGCTCAAAGCTCTTACCTTCAAAAATATTAGCTGCCTCAATAAGACGTTCATCGGTAGTAATTGCAATTCCATGTGATTTCGCAATTGGAGCTGCAGTCTCTTGCGCTCTCTGCAGAGGCGAAACATGTAGCGCGCCAACATTTATTGTTTTGGACCATTCACCTAAAGCTTGCGCCATCTCCTGGCCCCGTGCAGATAATCGCCAACCAGGTTGACGCCCGTAAAGAATTTTCTGTGGATTCTCGACTTCGCCATGGCGCGCTACGTGGACCGTTGAACTCATGTAGATAAGCATAAAGCGTCCTGTGAGAGGTCATTCTCGGGGTTAATTGCTAGGGTAGTGACATGCCACTCACACCGCGGCGTGCGGCTTTTTTTGATGTCGATAACACCTTGGTTCGAGGCTCAACCATCTATTTTCTAGGTCGCGGCCTGTATCAGCGAGGTTTTTTCACTAAGGCAGATATCTCACGCTTTGTTCTTGCGAATCTTAGATTTCGCTTAACCGGCACTGAAAAACAGGATGAAATTAATCGCTTTCAGAAGGCAGCCCAGGATTTTATCGGAGGACATAACGTATCCGAGATAAACTCCGTCGCTCAGGAAATTTATGATGAATATGTTTCTCCCGCACTATGGGAAGGGACAATTGAGATTGCACAAAGTCATTTAAATGATGGCACTGAAGTTTGGTTAGTTACTGCTGCTCCAGAGGATATGGCTACCCTGATTGCAGAACGACTTGGATTTACAGGCGCGTTAGGTAGTAAGGCGGCGATCAAAGATGGTTACTACACAGGAGAAATGAATGGCCCGTTATTGCATGGCCGCGAGAAAGCAACTGCAATCCAAGAATTGGCAAAGAATCTCGATTTTGATTTAGATCAGTGTTTTGGATATTCCGATAGTCATAATGATTTGCCACTTTTATTAACCGTTGGTCATCCATCAGCGATCAATCCTGATGCAATACTGCGAATTAGAGCGCTTAAAGAGAAGTGGCCCATCCACGATTTCCGGCGCGCACGGTTTTTAAATCGATTGCTTGGCCCAATAATTTCGCGCTTGGCCTGGATTGGAACTCGCCTAATGCCAAGGCGTAAGTCTCGCTAATCCTTATCAAGTAGCGCAGCACGGCATCTAGCCAGTAATGTAGGCAAGTTATGGAAATGCGATCCTATGCCGATTATGTACGCACACTAGATGATGATGCCTTAATTTCATTATTTACTCATAGACCTGATTTAGTTACTCCAGTTCCACCAGATATTGCATCCCTAGCAATCCGGGCCACATCTGCACCTAGTTTGGCGCGTGCCGTTGATTCGCTAAATGCTTGGCAATACCAAGTTTTAGAGGCGTGTGCGATCGCGCCTGAACCCTTTACTGAAAAACAAATTTCTGCACTGACCGAAAAAGCTGCGCAATTTGTTCTTCCTGGGCTAATTGAGAGAGGGTTAATTTTTCCAGGAAAGAGTGGCTACTTGCTGCCAAGTAATGTGCGTGAAGTTTTAGGAAATGAAATTGCTGGGCTTGGTCCGCAATCAATGGTCATGCTGAATTTGAAATTAATTGATGAGGCCCCGCCCGCTGCAAAGAAGGCGCTAGATGCGATGGTTTGGGGTCCACCAAGAGGAACCGTAACTGATATAAAAAAACCAGGGGCTGGGGTTGCGTGGCTACTCGAAAATAATTTTGCTATCGCAGCTAACTCAAAAACTGTTTTGATGCCACGGGAGGTTGCAATCTATTTGCGCGGCGGCAAGATTCATAAAAATCTGGCTATCGAATCACCAAAAATCTTAGGTGAAAGAAGAAATCCCAAAAATATTGAGCTGGCTGCGATTGCCAATATTTCTACAGTCCTGCGATGGACTGAAGAAATACTTAATTTTTGGGCGCAGGAGCCGGCCGATGCACTGCGTTCCGGTGGCTTGGGGGTACGTGATTTAAAAATTATTTCCGCTCACTTGGGAGTAGAACAGACATGCGCTGCCTTTGTCGCAGAACTTGCTTACTTATCAGGGCTACTAACTATCGATGCTGACGACCGCATTCTTCCCACAAATAATTTCGATATTTGGTTAACACAGACTCCATCTGTTCGCTGGGAATCACTGGCTTCACAGTGGCTTATAACTTCGCGTGTCAGTGGTTTGGTTGGTAAAGATGAAAATAAGAATGTTGCTCCATTGGGGCCAGAGCTAGATCGAGTGGCAGCAGCACCATTGCGCAAGCTGATATTGAATTTACTAAAGGAAAATAATGGAATTTCTCCCGAATTTAATAATCTGATTGATCTTGCCAATTGGGGCTCACCGTCTAGACGAAGTGGTGGTATCCAAGCTGATTATGTTGAATGGATTTTGCGCGAGGCGGAATGGCTAGGTATCACTGGACGAGGTGCCATTTCAAAATACGGTAATTTTCTTCTGCGCGGGGAAGAGCTAAACGAAATAAATGATGATCTACCTAAACCTGTAGATCACATACTTATTCAAAGTGATCACACAGCTATTGCACCTGGACCGCTAGAACACGAAATCGCTCAAGAGTTAGCCATTCTCGCGGAGATTGAGAGTCGCGGAGGTGCAACTGTTTATCGATTTAGCGAGGCAACGATACGTCGCGGGCTCGACCATGGAAGAACTGGCGATGAAATAAAAGCGTTTCTGAAAAGAACTTCTAGGACTCCCATGCCACAACCGCTTGAGTATTTAATTACTGATGTAGCAAAGAAGCATGGCAAGTTACGTGTTGGAAATACCTCATCATTTATTAGATGTGAAGATTTAACTCTTATCACTCAAATTATGAAGGATAAAAGATTAGATATTTTGTCATTACGACAAATTTCGCCAGAGGTATTAATCTGCCAGCACGAGGCTGGTGATGCGATGAATATTCTACGTAGTTTCGGTTATCTACCAGCGGGAGAAGATTCACAAGGCGCCCTGCTAAGTGGGCCACGAATTCAAAGAGCAAAATCTAAACCTCGACTACCTCGAATAATGGGCGAGTTTGATATCCCAGATAAATTGCAGTTAGAGGCTGCGCTACGTGCGCTGCGTACTGGAGAAAAATCTAGCCATCGTCAAAGTACTCTGCGAAATATTGCATCTAGTGCCCTCGGTTCGCTACCTCGTACAACTGCAAATGAGACCTTAGATATTTTGACAAATTATTTGCAAAACCAGCCGGCCGTCTCACTCTCAATTGGATATGCCGACAATAATGGTTTGGTTTCCCATCGAATTATTGATCCGCTAAAACTCTCGGCAGGCTCAGTTATCGCCCGTGATCACGCAACAGGCGAGGTTCAATCCTTTAGAATTGCCCGTATTACGGGGGTAGCGACGATATGACAAGCACAGATGGTTGCGCATACGGCAGACTTGACTCCATGTTGGCTGCAATAGAAGCTTTAGTGCGCTGTGAATCTCCTACTGAAGATCTAGCAGCTTGTCAGAGCGTTGTTCGATTGGCGAGCGATATTGCAACTCGCGTACTCGGTACTCCCGCGCAAATTAAAGAGTTCGAGGGAAGGCCCGTATTTTGGTGGGGCTCCAACGAACCAGAAATTCTCTTACTTGCGCACTTAGATACCGTTTGGCCAATTGGTGCTTATTCGCCACTTTGGGAAGTTAAGGCAGATGTAGTTAGAGGTCCTGGGGTATTCGATATGAAGGCCGGATTTATACAAGGCTTATTTGCGCTGAAAGATATAGCTAATGTGGCAGATCGAGTAGCTCTAATTGCAACAACTGATGAAGAAACTGGTTCATTCGCTTCGCGCAAGTTAATTATGAATTTATCAGCACAGGCAAAAGCTGTCTTAATTCTTGAAGCCTCCCTTGATGGCAAAGTAAAGACTGCTCGCAAAGGCACCGCTATGTACAAGATCACCGTTCATGGTTTGGCCGCTCATGCCGGCTTAGAGCCTGAAAAAGGAGTTAATGCCACCGTTGAAATTGCCCAAATTATTCTGCAGCTAGCTTCATTGGAAAGTGAAAAGTTTGGAACAACTGTCGTTCCAACGCTATTGAAATCTGGAAATAGCGCTAATACTGTTCCAGATTTAGCGATTTTAGAGATCGATGCTCGTTCATTTTCCCAATCTGAGTTAGAAAGAATTGATACCGCGATAAAAGCCCTGACTCTAAAGAATCCAAAGGCTCGTCTCGAAATTTCTGGTGGACTAAATAGACCTCCCTTACAGCCATCCTCTACTGAATTTCTATATCAACGTTTTGAAAAAGTTGCCAAAGAAATTGGACTTTCGCCAATTGGATCTGCAGAAGTTGGGGGTGCCAGCGATGGCAACTTTGCAGCAGCTGCTGGCGCCCAAGTACTTGATGGACTTGGGGCTATAGGTGGTGGAGCGCATGCCCCAAATGAATGGTTAAGCTTAAAATCGATTAAAGAACGAAGTGCACTCCTGCATGCCTTTATAAAGGATCTACTTTCATGAGTGATGGCCCACTAATCGTCCAGAGCGATAAGACTCTACTTCTTGATATCGATCATCCATTATCAACAGAATGTCGTCGCGCTATTGCACCGTTTGCAGAACTAGAACGTTCTCCAGAACACATTCATACCTATAGATTAACGAATCTTGGACTTTGGAACGCCCGCGCCGCCGGACATGATGCAGAGTTGGTAATTGACACACTTATTAAATATTCTCGCTATGCAGTGCCGCATTCACTTCTCGTAGATGTAGCTGAAACAATGTCTCGCTACGGTCGACTTCGGCTAGAGGCAGATCCTGTTCATGGATTGATTTTGGTAACTACCGATGTTGGGGTTCTTGAGGAAGTAATTCGCGCTAAGAAAATTGCTCCGCTGCTCGGCATACGAATCGATCCAGAAACTATCGCCGTACATGCTAGCCAACGTGGCGCTATAAAACAGTCACTGCTTCGTTTGGGGTGGCCGGCCGAAGATTTTGCTGGATATGTAGACGGTCAAGCACATGAAATTTCCCTAAAACAAGACGACTGGAAGATTCGCCCGTATCAAGAGTTAGCAGCCGAAGGTTTTTGGCATGGTGGCTCAGGTGTCGTGGTACTTCCTTGCGGGGCAGGTAAGACAATTGTTGGAGCTGCTGCTATGGCACACGTTAAAGCCACCACTTTAATTTTAGTCACGAATACGGTCGCCGCGCGTCAATGGCGTGAAGAGTTACTTCGTCGCACTTCGCTAAACGAAGATGAGATTGGCGAATACTCTGGCGCAAAAAAGGAAATCCGCCCAGTAACAATTGCCACTTATCAAGTCATGACTAAGAAGAAGAATGGTGTCTATTCCCATCTAGATCTATTTGATACGCACGACTGGGGATTAATAATTTACGATGAAGTTCACCTGCTTCCTGCACCAATATTTCGATTTACTGCAGATATCCAATCCCGTCGCCGTTTAGGGCTTACCGCTACCTTGGTTCGCGAAGATGGCATGGAGGGTGAGGTATTTTCACTTATTGGCCCTAAACGATTTGATGTACCTTGGAAAGAGATTGAGGCTCAAGGTTACATCGCTCCTGCGGAATGTATAGAGGTAAGAGTAAATCTAACTGAGACAGAACGTTTATCTTATGCAACTGCCGAACCTGAGGAACGTTATCGTTACTGTGCAACTACTCGCACGAAACGTGATGTTGTTGAGGAACTAGTGGGCCTTCATGCAGGAGAACAAATACTTGTGATTGGTCAGTATATAACTCAGTTGGATGAATTATCGGAAACTTTGGGAGTTCCAATAATTAAGGGTGATACTCCAATTAAAGAGCGTGAAAGATTATTTGCCGCTTTTCGAACAGGTGAAATCACTTGTCTAGTGGTATCCAAGGTTGCAAATTTTTCAATCGATCTACCTGAGGCAACGATCGCGATTCAAGTATCTGGTGCGTTTGGCTCAAGACAAGAAGAAGCGCAACGCTTAGGCCGTATTTTGCGACCAAAGTCTGATGGCCGTAGTGCTAAATTCTATTCTGTTGTTTCGCGCGACACGATAGACCAGGACTTTGCACAAAACCGCCAACGATTCCTAGCCGAACAAGGTTACTCATACCGAATTATTGATGCAGACGATGTTTCTCAAGGGAAGATTTAAATCTCTCTGGATCAACTTTATAAAAATCGTGATGCTCTCCATTAATCTGAATAACCGGAACCTGATTGCCGTATAACTTTTCAAGTTCTATATCTTCATCGATTAATTTTACCTTCAAGTCAAAATCGAATTGCTGGCTTAAATTAATAAGAGTTGCTTCAGCTGATTCGCAAAGGTGGCAGCCGGTACGTGAATAAACGGTTACAACTGTTCTCATTAGTTATTTCTTTTTGGAGAGGTGAAGAGACGATCTACCAACTCTTGGATGACTAGAGTTGCATCTCCTTTGGCGCGATACAGATTATCTTCTCCATTTTTCAGAACGGTTTCTATAGTCGTGTTAGTTACGGTCCCGACTAAAGGACCATACTTCTTTGAGAAAATCATGTGAGCTAATTGGCCAACCGAATTAGCTAATTCAGATCTTGCTTCATCAAGAGTCGGCTCGCGAGGCGCTCCCACTTTTACAAAATCAAGGATTATTGGCGGTTCAGATTTCATGCGATTGATGACGCTCTGAATTTTCAAATTTTCATCTTGGTCTGGCATGGGAACATTCTTACACCCTGATAGCGTTAGGCGCTATGGCAAGGAATATTTCGTGGTCTGCGGCACGCCTTACGGGCGTTGTATCCCTTTCTGCCAGTTTATTTCTTGGATTGCTAACACCAACTTCAGCACAAGCCTTAGTTCTTATTCGCCCGGCCACAATTTGGGGAAATGTATATGCGGGGAGCACATCTGCTACCCCACAAAAGGCTCCGCAGAAAGTCGCCTTACTTGAGGCAAAATCCAAAATTATTGTAGATTACTTTAATTTTCCTGAATGGACAAAGATTCAGGTACAAGCTGCCGTAGATGTTTGGGCCGCTAACTTCGAATCAAATGTTCCTATTCGAATAACAGCTACTTGGGGTAGATCAACCTCCTCAACAATATTAGGTAGTGCACGACCCGGAAATTATTTTGCAAATTTCTCTGGAGCACCTGATCCAAGTCTCTGGTATCCATCTGCGTTAGCGAATGCGTTAGCCGGGGAAGATTTGGACGCTGATAATCCAGAGATGTTCATAACGGTTAATTCATTGGCAAATTGGTATCGCGGTTCTGGCCCTGGACCAAGTAACACTGAATATGATTTGCATTCAGTAATCTTGCATGAAATGGCGCATGGTCTAGGTTTTCTTTCCAATAACAGTTACGACAAATTTTTTGGTTACGGAACAATTGAGGAACCAACTGCTTTCGATGCCTATGTGCAGACCGAAGATGGGCGTCGGCTCTCCGATCTGCCATCGCCCTCACTAGAGCTAGGCAAAGCGCTCACAGCTAAGTTGGTTTGGTCTGGCGTAAATGCAGTGACGGCAAATGGTGGTGAAAAGCCAATTATCTATGCACCAACTAGATATGAAGAAGGATCATCAGTCAGCCATTTGGATGAAGCAACATTTACAAGTGCGGGAGCTGATTCAGTTATGACTCCAAATCTTGATGCTGGTGAAGTCTTCCACGAACCAGGACCGCTTTTACTAGCAATGATGCAGGATTTGAGATCTAAGCCACCCGTGGGTATTGCCGTTGGTATCCCGCAACAAGTTCGCAATGCACAGGCGGTGACTTCAGCAGCTAGCGCAATAATTAAGTTTGATCCTCCGGCAAACGCTAGAACCGCACAAGTTACCAGCTATACCGTAAAAAACCTCAAAACCGGTGCCGAACAAAGCACATCCAAAAGTCCAGTAGTTATTTCAGGGCTCAAGAATGGAATTACCTACTCATTTGAAATTACGGCTGCGAATTCATTAGGTATCTCAGAACCTGTTACAACAAACGCTATTACTCCGCAAAGGGCCTGGGCAAAGAAGGTAATCGATCCAAATGCTGAAGTCGGGAATTTAACTACAGCAACTTTTAACACCAACCCAGCAATCATTTATCAAAATACAAGAAATGGTTCTCTCAAGCTTGCGCTTTGGAACGGAAAAAACTGGAGGCGTTTAAATATTGATGGAATTGGCGGAGGCAAAGGCAGAACGCGAAATTCAATTTCTGGAGATATTTCGGTATGTGTAAGTGGATATGGGAAAAGACAGGCGCTACACATATTTTATGCCGATTCCAAAGATAAAGATTTACGTTACGCAAAATATGATGGTGGCACTTTCAAATATGAAGTAGTAGATGGAAATGGCCCCGTGGTTAATAGTTATGAAAGTCCAATTCGAGTGCGAACTGCCAGCGATGTAAGCATCTCTAACGCATGTTCGGTAAACTCTGCGGGCGTGCAGGTTTTTTACCGAGACGAGTCTCAAGGCATTCTCTTAGGTGCGGTAAAAGAATCTGGTATGAGCGCTTGGAGATATGAGCTTGTAGATGGTGATCGTAAGACCGATGGGCGAACTACAGGAGACGTAGCCTTTAACTTAGATGCGCTTTTCGACGGCAAGAAGACCATTCTGCTCTATGACTCTGTCTCTAATATAAATCAACATAAAGAGATTATGGCTGGAGAAATTCGCCTGGCACAAAGAACCGGTATTAGCCCTTCAGGCTGGATCTATTCCAATATTGACTCATCTGCCGGTTCTATAGCCGTAGCAGGTTACGACGTGGTCCTACAAAAAGGTGCCCGTGGTGTTTTAGCAACTTGGTTAACCTCATCTTCATTAACTTTGCCAAAAGCAGATCAAATTCGGTGGGCATATTTAAGTGAACCTAAATTGATTAATAGTCTTCCAACAATTGGTTACGGAACACCAAGTAAAATCTTAAGTACAAATGGAAATACCACCGTTTTCAATTGTGAGGGCAGGCTCTGCGCAGCCGACATTTTACGACGGGCTATCTCGCTAGTAACAAAAGCCCAAAATGAAGACGGGTACGACTCTGGCTGGATAGTCCTAAATAGCGCTCGCTACTTGGTTGCTGGAGTAGCTGGCGAATTGGTTACCTTAAAACAAAGGTAGTTAACTCTCATTTATTTTCCAGATTCTCTCATCTTCTGTCAGAATAAATAAGCCAGCCGAATCTGAAAATCCTGCTGCCATGACTACGCCTAGTTCTGGCGATGTGTAAGCGTTCATAGTTTTTCCCTTACTATCGAACTGCACAATTAAAGATTGTCCCTTAACCGGCTTCCATCCACGAATACCGTCAACCAATGATTTCGCTTCTAAAATGGCATAGACAGATCCGTTTGCCCCACTTACTACTAATGTTCTTCCGGAAGAGGTAATCCGAGTCGTCCATCTCGGAGCGAATTTTTTTGTGAATTTAGTAAGTGTGCTTTGAACGCTTGAGCCAGTTTTAATAGATCCGGCTAAGAATAGGCTAGAAGTTGCACTCTGCCATTCTCGGCGTGACTTTGCAGCTGAGCTGCGAACGACTTTATTTAACTTACCAATTTTTGAAAACTTTAAGAGAATCCCGTCTTGAATCCCCATCAATTTCTTGCCAGATAAAGTTTCAGTGCTTGATCCAAAGGCGTAAGTTGTACCGCTTTTAGCTCTGACTACAGCTGTCAATTGAGTTTTTGTCGTGCCAATTGTAAATGCTTTACCAAATTTATTTGCAACTACGGGAATAATTAACTGCTTACTATCTCTAGTGATTAAAATCGAAGCACCAGATGAGCTAACTGATATTGCTTCAACTAGTACTGGCACACTCTGCAATTCTGAGGTAGCTAATATTATTTCTCCGTTTGCTGAAACTTGCCATAGAGTTAAATTGTTCAAGTCAGGACGAAGCGGCATGGGATTTTCGATATTAACTCCATCTGGATTTAAATCTACTGATACGGATGTTTGGGTATCAATCGCCATGGCGCTAGCGCTATTTCCAGCAAGCCAGATACTTCCTTTTGCATCCGAGGTGAATACTGTAGCCACCTCATCTTGTCCTGAATCAATGGTTTTAGACCACACTTGAACCCCAGAAAAATCTAAAGCTCTAACCTCTATATCAGCGCTCTGCCCGTAAGTATTTGCAACTGTAATTATGTTAGATTCGGTAACAATCACTGCCTCTGCACCGGGAACTTCCGCAAAAACTGAGACCGATTTAACCGCTATTTTTTTTGGGGCAGCATACGTTGTTAGCACCGAAAAAAAAGTTAGGAGAATCGCCCCTACTGATATTAATTTAAGCGAGTTCTTGTGAGCGATCACGTGCCGCCTTCATTGCTCTAGCTATAACACCGGAGATATCTGAATCATTTAATGAGTTGAGCGCCGCAAAAGTGGTTCCGTTTGGGCTAGTTACCTTCTCACGCAAAGATGCAGGTGATTCCCCCGACTCATTTAACAGTTGAGCTGCTCCAACTATTGTTTGGATCGTCAATGTTGTCGCATCCTCTCTCGATAATCCGACCGCTACTGATCCATCAATTATTGCCTCAACAAATCTGAAGAAATACGCTGGCCCAGATCCGCTAGTTGCAGTTACTGCATCCTGTAAATCTTCTTCAACTTCTATAACCTTGCCAACCGCCCCTAAGAATCCAAATACAAAATCGCGCTGCTCCACATTGACTAGATCACAACAAGATATCGCGGCCATACCTGAGCCAACCAATGTTGGGGTATTTGGCATAACTCGAATTATTGGATTGAGGCCAGTACCTATCTGGTCTGCTATAGATTTTATAGTTTTCCCAGCTACAAAGGATATGACCAGGCATCCCTTTGGGATGGCACCTTTTATTTGGGCTAATGTATCTGCCATATCTTGCGGTTTAACAACTAATAAAATTAAGTCACTTTTCGCAACATTTTTAGCGATATCAGCGCTAGCGACTTGATATCGATCAAGTAATTCTCTCGCTCTCTCTGGTCGCTTTTCAGAGATGTTTATCGCCTCTGAGGAAATTCCATATTTAATCAAACCAGCGATTAAAGCCTCGCCCATAACGCCAGCTCCTATGACAGCGACCTGCTTTTCTGAATTAGCCATAGTGAAAGAGTACGCGTAGGCTCTGCGTCTATGCCAGAAATTACGCCGGGTTTTGCACGCGATTGGGTGGAATTTACCGATCCCAACGATTCTGAAGAAATCTACAAATGTGATCTAACTTGGCTTACTTCATATTGGACATGTATTTATGGAGATGGCTGCAAGGGAGTATTTGAAAACCGACCAAATGCTGGATGTTGCACTGAAGGCGCTATGTACTCTGACGAAGACGATGAGAATCGAGTTCGCAAAGCTGCAGCAGATTTAACTTCCGATATGTGGCAATACTTTGAGCAAGCTCGTCCGAAGAAACCAAATGGACAGCTTCGCATCTCTGACCTTGACGAAGATAAAGAGCGGAAGACGCGCACTGTAGACGATGGTTGTATTTTTCTTAACCGAAAAGGTTACGAAGCACCTGGATTTACCGGATCATTTGGTTGTGTTCTGCACCATCTGGCTCAGAAAGAAAACCGACATTTCGTTGACACTAAACCTGATGTATGTTGGCAACTGCCACTGCGTCGAAGTTTTGAAACACGTGAAGTAGGTGAGCGTGAATATTCAATTACAGTAATTGGCGAATACGAGCGACTCGCCTGGGGCGATGGTGGAGATGATTTTGATTGGTATTGCACTAGCAATACAGATGCCCATATTGGAACAGAGCCGGTTTATCTTTCTAATCGCACAGAACTACAGGCGCTTATGGGTGAGGCGGCATATGCCATTCTCGCGGAGCACTGCGATAAGCGCGTTAAGGGAATCAACGATGCCAAGGCGCGTTCACTTCCACTATTTGTAATCCAACACCCAGCATCTATAGCTGCTGGGAAGTAGTCAGCGCTTTCCTCTACGCTAAGTCTCATGGCTAAGGTCGAAAAGGATCCATTTCGCTGTGCAGAGTGCGGCTGGACATCCCAAAAATGGGTTGGACGATGTGGTCAGTGCCAAACCTGGGGCACAGTGGAAGAAATCGCTGCCCCTAAGAAACTCTCACTCGTTGCCGGAAAAGTTACCCACGCTGCAACTCCAATTGGTGATGTTGATCTTTCATCTGCTCGGGCGCGTGCAACAGGTGTCTCAGAACTCGATCGCGTACTTGGTGGCGGGTTAGTTCCTGGCGCAGCAATCTTGCTAGCCGGTGAACCAGGAGTTGGTAAATCAACTCTGCTGTTATCTGTTGCAGCACAGACTGCAGCAAAAGGAATTCCTGCACTTTATATAAGCGGTGAAGAGTCTGCACCGCAAGTCAGATTACGCGCTGAGCGAATCAACGCTGTCGATCCAAATCTTTTTTTAGCATCGGAAACTGATCTTGGCGCAGTTATCTCACATATTGACTCCGTGAAACCCGAATTACTAATTATTGATAGTGTGCAGACGATTGGCTCATCGGCGGCCGATGGCGCACCGGGTGGTGTTACGCAGGTGCGAGAAGTTGCGGGAGCGCTGATCAGGATCTGTAAAGATCGCGATATTACTCTGCTATTAGTTGGACACGTAACTAAAGATGGTTCTATCGCAGGTCCGCGATTGCTTGAACATATAGTCGATGTCGTCTTACAATTTGAAGGTGAGCGTCACTCACGTCTACGGTTAATCCGCACAATTAAAAATAGGTTTGGGGCATCTGATGAAGTTGGATGTTTTGATTTAAGTGATTCTGGCATCGAGAGCGTTTTAGATCCAACTGGTCTTTTCACTTCTCGCCATGCTGAACCAGTTCCTGGTACCTGCGTGACAGTGACTTTAGAAGGACGTCGTCCATTACTTGCTGAAATTCAAGCGCTAGTTAGCCAGGGCCGCGAGAATGATTTTGGTAACGCTCGACGCGTAACTAGCGGATTAGATTCGGCGCGAACTTCTATGACGCTAGCAGTTCTTGAGCTGCGGGCAAATGTGCGCGTCGGTGGCCGCGATGTTTATGCGGCAACGGTTGGCGGAATGAAGATGTCAGAACCTGCAGCAGATTTAGCCTTAGCTTTAGCTGTGGCCTCAGCCGCTAGGGCTTTGGCGCTTCCTGCTGATCTGGTGGCAATTGGCGAGGTAGGGCTAGCTGGAGAAATTCGTAAAGTTAGCGGTGTATCACGCCGCTTGGCAGAGGCCTATCGTTTAGGTTTTAAGCGCGCACTTGTGCCGGCCGGAAGCGATGTAAAGATTGATGGCATGGAGATCTTCGAAGTATCTCGCTTAGATCAAGCGTTGGCGCGCGTCAAAATAACTGGCGACTAATTCCACAAATAAAGACGATAAAGTTTCTACATGAGCCACTTAGCGGAGCTAGCAAAACTGCTCGGGCCAGGCGCTTCACTGATTTCCGATCCAGATATAACAATCACCTACTCCAGAGATCAAGCGCCTTTTGCAGAGTCTGCTCCCCCATTTGCGGTTCTATTAGCCCGTAGCGCTCAAGAAATTTCTATTGCTCTTGCCTACGCAAATCAAAATTCAATACCTGTCGTAACACGGGGCGCAGGAAGTGGCCTTGCTGGTGGTGCAAATTCATCTGCGGGCTCCCTAGTAATTTCACTTGAAAAGATGGCCCAGATTCTAGAAATTGATGAGGCGAATCAAATAGCGCGAGTACAAGCCGGCGTTATAAATCTTGATTTGGATAAAGCTGCACAAGAGTTTGGCCTGGCTTATCTACCAGATCCCGCCAGCCGTGACTGGTCTACTTTGGGCGGTAATGCAGCGACTAATGCAGGTGGCATGTGCTGTGTTAAATATGGTGTAACCGGTGGCCATGTGCGCGCCATTCAGGTGGTTCTTGCATCCGGGGAAATTATAGAACTCGGCAAGGCAACTAAAAAATCAGTTACTACCTATGACTTGTTGCATCTCTTTATCGGTTCGGAAGGAACGCTGGGAATTATCACTGAATTAACGCTTAATTTAGAGGTTCGACCATCGCCTGCAGCGACTTTAATAGCAACATTTCCAAATATCGTAAATGCTGCAACAGCAGCAAATGCTCTGTTGAAATATAGGCCATCTATGTTAGAGATTATCGACCAAACCACTTTACGTGCGGTGGAGTCATGGCATCCTCTAGGTTTCGAAGTTGCTGGCGCAGTGTTGCTAATGCAGTTAGATGAAAACCAGTCGCAGTGTGAAGCAGCTTTGGCCACTTGTCGGGGATTTGATTTGATTGATGGTGTCTACTCAGATGACCCGGCTGATGCCGCTGATCTAATTCGAGTTCGTAAGCTTGCCTATCCAGCACTTGAAAGAATGGGGGCGACGTTATTAGATGACGTCGCACTTCCTATTACCAAAATTGCAGAATTTGTTCAGCAGGTGCAAATTCTCGGCGTAGAGAATCAGCTAACAATTGGGATTTTCGGTCATGCTGGTGATGGGAATATGCATCCAACTATCGTCCATGATCATGGCGACCTAGCAGCAGCCGAACGAGCTCAGAAAGTCTTTGGCAAAATCGTAGCAATAGCACAAACTCTCGGTGGTACCGCTAGTGGAGAACATGGAATTGGAACTATCAAGACCAGCTTCATCGCAAATGAAGTTTCTGAAACGGTAATTGGATTGCAGCGTTCCGTGAAAAGTATTTTCGATCCAAATTTTATTCTCAATCCGGGAAAGAAGTTTGAGTCAGGAGTGCTTATCAGCTCAAAGAAGTAGCCGGCGTAGCAAAGTTACAACTAGTTCAACAAATATGAAGCAGGATAAGGCGGCACCCTCTAAATCAAAGAGAGCGATATAAAGCTACTTTGCAGCTTCCGCTAAATCTTCTGGTGAATCTGGCGTGGTGGCTTTTGGTGCGCCAGCGAAAGTAAATTTCGCTTCAGCATCTTGGCCCTCAACATCAACAACGATGATTTCGCCAGCCTTTAACTCACCGAAGAGAATACGCTCTGAAAGTGAATCTTCGATTTCGCGTTGAATCACGCGACGAAGTGGACGCGCACCAAGAAGTGGGTCATATCCTCTAGCCGCTAATAGATCCTTGGCAGGTTGAGTAAGTTCAATTCCCATATCTTTCGCCTTTAAGCGATCATCTAGGTTTGCGATCATTAGATCAACGATCTGAATAATCTGATCTTTAGTCAACTGGTGGAAGACAATTACATCATCGATACGGTTTAGGAATTCAGGACGGAAGTGGTTCTTTAGCTCGTCTTGAACTTTACCCTTCATACGATCGTAATTAGTTAGATCATCATCCATATTTGCAAAACCAAGGCCTAGGCTCTTTGAAATATCACGAGTACCAAGGTTTGTAGTCATGATGATTACAGTGTTCTTGAAGTCAACTGTGCGGCCCTGGGCATCTGTTAAGCGACCATCTTCTAGGACCTGTAATAGTGCGTTGAAAATATCTGGGTGCGCTTTCTCAATTTCATCGAAGAGCACTACCGAGAATGGGCGACGACGCACCTTCTCGGTGAGCTGGCCACCTTCGTCATAACCCACATATCCTGGAGGAGCTCCAAAGAGGCGTGAAGCGGTATGGCGCTCAGAGTATTCAGACATATCAAGTTGGATAAGCGCTGTCTCGTCACCAAATAGGAATGAGGCCAGAGTACGAGATAGCTCGGTCTTGCCAACACCAGATGGTCCGGCAAAGATAAATGAACCACCTGGGCGTTTAGGATCTTTTAGCCCGGCGCGAGTACGACGTATCGCTTGAGAAAGCGCTTTGATAGCCTGATCTTGACCGATAACCCGACGATGAAGTTCATCCTCCATGCGAAGCAAGCGAGCGGTCTCTTCTTCAGTTAATTTAAATACTGGGATGCCAGTTGATGCTGAAAGTACTTGTGCAATAAGTTCTTCATCAACTTCAGTTACCTTATCGAGGTCGGTAGCTTTCCAATGCTTTTCAGCCTCAACTTTTTCGGCAATTAAGGTCTTCTCTTTATCGCGAAGTGAAGCGGCACCTTCAAAATCTTGGCCATCAATTGCAGATTCTTTAGCTTTGCGGGCTTCAGCAATCTTTTCATCAAATTCACGTAGCTCGGCTGGAGCTGTCATTCGCTTAATACGTAGACGCGATCCTGCCTCATCGATCAAGTCAATTGCCTTATCTGGCAAGAAGCGATCTGAAATGTAACGGTCGGCCATATTCGCTGCTGCAGTAAGTGCTCCGTCGGTAATTGAAACTCGGTGGTGAGTTTCATATCGATCTCGTAGCCCTTTTAGAATTTCAATAGTGTGAGCAACTGATGGTTCTTTCACTTGAATTGGTTGGAAGCGACGTTCCAAAGCGGCATCTTTTTCAACATGCTTACGGTATTCATCCAACGTAGTTGCGCCGATAGTCTGTAACTCACCGCGGGCCAACATAGGCTTTAAGATGCTTGCGGCATCGATTGCACCTTCTGCTGCTCCTGCACCAACCAAGGTATGAATTTCATCGATAAACAAAATAATGTCACCGCGAGTTTTTATCTCTTTTAGTACTTTCTTCAAGCGCTCCTCGAAGTCTCCGCGATAGCGACTGCCAGCAACTAACGCACCAAGGTCTAGCGAATATAGCTGCTTATCTTTTAAAGTTTCTGGGACATCGTTCTTAAAAATAGCTTGCGCGAGCCCTTCGACTACAGCCGTTTTTCCAACGCCTGGTTCGCCAATTAATACTGGATTATTTTTTGTGCGGCGTGAGAGAACCTGCATTACGCGCTCAATTTCTGTCTCACGTCCGATTACAGGGTCAAGCTTTCCTTCGCGCGCCGCTTGGGTGAGGTTGCGACCAAATTGATCTAGAACTAAAGATGTAGCAGGAGTTCCTTCTGCCGGTCCACCAGTAGTTACAGCTTCTTTTCCTTGATAGCCAGAAAGCAACTGAATGACTTGTTGACGAACACGGTTTAGATCGGCCCCAAGTTTTACAAGTACTTGCGCTGCTACTCCTTCACCTTCGCGAATTAAACCGAGCAAAATATGTTCTGTGCCAATGTAATTATGACCGAGTTGCAACGCCTCGCGAAGTGAGAGCTCCAATACTTTCTTGGCGCGTGGAGTAAATGGAATATGACCGCTAGGTGCTTGTTGGCCTTGTCCAATAATTTCTTCAACTTGAGCGCGAACGCCTTCAAGTGAGATGCCAAGGGCTTCTAGTCCTTTAGCCGCTACGCCTTCACCTTCATGTATGAGCCCAAGGAGAATGTGCTCTGTACCGATGTAGTTGTGATTGAGCATGCGTGCTTCTTCTTGAGCCAAGACGACGACGCGGCGGGCTCTATCGGTAAAGCGCTCAAACATTGGTATTCCCCTTCGGTACGCTGCTGCGGTATCTCTACGATCACGGTAAGCCTATAACCCAACCTAGGTTGAGCGCGAGGTGATTGGCTTATGCTCAGTAGAACCCCAGATTTAGGGGCATTATTCCCGAATAAATCTACGGCTAGGGGTAAGTCAGAGGGTTAGGAGCATTCGAGAGTTGCCTAGGGTGTTTGGCTTAGCCGCTTCAAGATCTAAGAACTCTGCTACGCCAGCGTCATATGAAAGTAAAAGCTCCTTATAAACCTCTGGCGAAATAGGGGTCCCCTCAATTTCAACAAAACCATGGCTGCCGAAAAATGCTGTCTGAAAGGTCAAACAGAATATTCGTTTTACGCCAACTTCACGAGCGCGTTCAATAATATTTATCAAGATTCGATGTCCGATTCCCTGTTTGTGCAATCGCGCCTCCACGGCAACTGTGCGAACCTCAGCCAAGTCATCCCAAAGAACGTGCAGCGCTCCACAGCCAACTACCTGTCCATCAACTTCTGCAACAGTGAACTCCTGAACGCTCTCGTATAAGGTGACAGTTTCTTTATTTAAAAGTTGTCCGTCAGATGCAAAAGAATCGACAAGTTCTCTAATTCTTTTCACATCGCTAGTACGAGCGGATCTAATTTTAACCATTGCTATTCAGTTTCAGGCTTTACCAATGGGAATAAAATAGTTTCACGAATGCCTAATCCGGTAAGCGCCATTAATAATCTATCAACGCCCATTCCCATTCCGCCCATTGGCGGCATTCCAAACTCCATGGCGCGCAGGAAATCTTCATCAACTTGCATTGCTTCTAGATCGCCCTTGGCGCCTAGTGTGGCTTGTTCTACTAGACGCTCCCGTTGAATCACCGGGTCAATTAATTCAGAATATCCAGTGGCAAGTTCGAACCCGTCAACGTATAAATCCCATTTTTCGGCAACGCCCGGTAGTTCCCGGTGCGCGCGAACCAAAGGAGATGTATCAACTGGAAATCCCATTACAAAGGTCGGCTCAATTAGTTGATCCTTAGCCACGTGTTCAAATATCTCTTCAGCTAATTTGCCAGTAATCCACTTTGGATCAATCTTCATACCTAATTTTGTAGCTATTTTCTTTAATTCTTCTAGGGAAGTTAAAGCAGTAACCGTTTCTCTTGTTCCTTTTGAAATTGCATCATATAAAGATATTTCTTTCCAAACCCCACCAAGATCTGCATTTCGTCCATCGTGATGCGTAACAACGTGCGAACCAGAGATGGCAAGTGCTGCATTCTGAACTAAGGCTCGGGTCAAATCTGCCATCGTGCGCCAATCACCATAAGCCTGATAGCTCTCGATCATGGCAAATTCTGGTGAATGAGATGAATCTGCTCCTTCATTTCGGAAGTTGCGGTTAATTTCAAATACACGCTCAAGTCCGCCAGTCACACACCTCTTAAGAAATAGCTCGGGAGCAATTCTTAGGTAGAGATCCATGTCATAAGCATTTGAAAAAGATTTGAAGGGGCGCGCTGTAGCGCCTCCGTGCATAACTTGCAACATGGGGGTTTCAACTTCAATAAATTCTTGCACGTTAAATGTTTCGCGCAGTGAGCGAACAACCGCTGGTCGCAAACGGGCATTAGCGCGCGCTTCAGGACGGACAATTAAATCGACGTAGCGCATGCGAACGCGCGTTTCTTCAGACATTGGTTTGTGGTCATTAGGCAGAGGGCGCAATGACTTTGCTGCTAAAGCAAAACTATTTGCCAGAACAGATAACTCTCCACGCTTGGAGGTAATAATTTCACCAGTGACGCTGACAATGTCTCCAAGATCTATATCACTCTTCCAATTATTAAGAACTTCTGGTCCTACTTTGTCGAGTGAGAACATGGCTTGCAGCTCAGTTCCATCACCTTCACGAAGAGTGGCAAAGCAAAGTTTTCCAGTATCTCGTTTAAAAATAATTCGACCCGTTAAACTCTGTATATCTCCCGTGACTGAATCAGTCTCTAAATCTTTATACTTGGTTCTAATCTCCGATAACGAGGCAGTTCGCGCAACAGCAACCGGGTAAGGCTCGACCCCACGCTCAATGAGGCCAGCACGCTTTTCACGTCGGATTCGTAACTGCTCTGGCAGATCATCCTCAGTGGGTAAGGAAATATTTTGGTCGTTGCTCATGATGGCGAGAGTCTACCTTTTAGATATTTCGTTCGTGGATAAGGCGCAAGCCGATCAGGGTGAGATCAGGCTCATGCTCATCAATTGTTTCGGAGACTCCAATTAGCAGCGGCGCTAATCCACCTGTGGCTATTACGGTTGGTCTTTCTTTATAGCTCTGCGCTAACTCAAGAGTAATCCTCTCAACCAACCCATCTACCTGACCTGCAAAACCAAAAATTGTTCCCGATTGCAGCGCCTCTACCGTGTTCTTGCCTATGACGTTCTTTGGGCGTATTAATTCAACTTTACGTAGCTGTGCTGCACGAGCAGCTAGAGCATCAACGGAGATTTCTATTCCGGGTGCCAGCGCTCCACCTAAAAATTCACCTTTCGGAGATACCACATCTAAATTTGTTGATGTTCCGAAATCTACAACGATTGCGGGACCGCCATATAACTCATGTGCCGCTAGCGTATTAACAATACGGTCTGCGCCTATCTCTTTGGGGTTATCAACCAATAGCGGTACTCCCGTTTTAGTTCCTGGCTCAACAATTATCGTCGGAATTTTTAAAAAATAGGATGCAATCATGGTTCGAAGTTCACGCAGCGTTGCGGGAACAGTAGAGCAAATCGATAAGCCAGAAATTTCATAGCCCGCTACTAAGGAGCTGTACTGTAACCAAATTTCATCTGACGTGGTACGCGGATCAGTCTTAACTCTCCAGGAACGAATTAATTCACTTCCATTAAATATTCCGAGTACGGTATTTGTATTTCCAACGTCCACTGTTAATAACATACTTACTCCGCTCTCAAATCTAGACCTATATCAAAAATGGGAGCCGAATGAGTAAGGGCGCCAATGGCTATAAAATCGACCCCTGATTCAGCAAATGCTTTCGCGCTCTCAAATGTTATTCCACCTGAAGCCTCTAACTTGAAAGCACCGGATACAAGTGCAACTGCTTCTGCGCACTCTGACGGGTTCATATTATCCAGCAATACTAAATCAGGGCTTAATGAGATTAATTCTGACAACTGTTGCAAATTATCCACTTCAATTTCAATTTCTGCATCAGGGTAGATCGTGCGTACTTTAGCGAACGCATGTGATACGCCACCAGCAGCAACAATATGATTATCTTTAATTAGCGCCGCATCACTCAAACTCATACGATGATTTGTTCCGCCACCCATAACTACAGCATGCTTTTCAAGTATTCGCATACCTGGCGTTGTCTTGCGTGTATCTCGTACGAGGCATTTAGTATGGGCGACTTCCTTAACCCATTTACTAGTTATGGTCGCGATTCCACTCAAATGGCAGAGGAAATTGAGGGCAGTTCGTTCTGCTAACAGGATTGCTCGTGTATTTCCGTGAACTGTAATCAATATATCGCCAGCTTTTACTGCGCTCCCGTCGGCTTTGAATTCAGTGATCTCTGTGAGGCCAACTTCTTTTAAGACTGCCAGCGCCATAGCTATCCCAGAAATTACTCCATCTGCACGCGCTATAAAATCTGCAGTTGTCTCTGAATCGGGCGAAATCGTGGCGACCGAAGTTATATCTTTGCCACCGGCTAAATCTTCAGCAAGTGCTATTTTAATTAAATCTAGATCTATCATGAGTTACCCACCTCCTGGTAAGACGTACTCCAATTACCTTTCTCGTCCAGTTCTTGAATTATTCGCTTTCTCCAATTAATTTCAGAGTTAGGAAAATCTTCCCGCCAATGAGAACCGCGTGTCTCTTGTCGAATCAGTGCTGCCTTTAATATTGCTTCGGCCAATTGAAATAGATTGGTGGTCTCCCACGCCTCAACGCAAGGAACTATGCTGGTTCGGTCTTGAATTCTTGTTAGTTCGGCGCTGGTTTGTAGAAGAGAATCAGATGAACGTAATACTCCAGCCCCACGACTCATGCTTAACTGTATTTCACGTCTCATACTTGGATCCAATAAAATTGCTTTCGAGTTATCTTTGCTAGGTGTTAGTTGAGCAATTAAATTTTGGGCAATATCAGCAGCAATCCTGGCGCTAAAAACTAAGCCCTCTAGCAAAGAATTTGAGGCCAAGCGATTTGCGCCGTGCACACCTGAACAGGCGGTTTCACCGCATGCATAGAGACCAGGCACGCTAGTTCGACCGTTTAGATCAACTCGAACACCGCCAGATGCATAGTGCGAAGCAGGCGCCACGGGAATTAAATCTTTCATTGGATCTATTCCATGCGCCAAACATGATGCGTAGATAGTTGGAAAACGATCTGCAAATCCTGTTAAATGTCGGACATCTAACCAAACATGATGAGCACCACTTTGATTCATCCGGCGCATAGATGCAATTGCCACAACATCTCTGGGAGCTAGCTCCGCCAATTCATGTTCGGCCACCATAAATCTCGTACCGGTATCGTCAAGCAAATAGGCACCTTCACCACGTACCGCTTCGCTAATCAAAGGTTGCTGCCCTTGTGTGTTATCACCGAGCCAGAGAACTGTGGGATGAAATTGAATAAATTCCACATCAGATACTTTGGCTCCAGCTCTCAGGGCTAACGCAACACCATCACCAGTTGAAACTGAAGGATTTGTAGTTTGAGCAAAGACTTGACCTAGCCCGCCGGTAGCCAGTACAACTGCTCTACCCAGCGCTCGTCCTACGCCATCTCTGCTTCCTGCACCAATAACATGCAAAGTAACGCCGCAGACTGAATCGGTTTTATCTTTGATTGCATCAAGTACCAAAGCATCTTCCACAACTTCAATCTCTGGATCATCCCGCACAGCTGCTAGAAGTGCGCGCGATACTTCTGCACCCGTGGCATCTCCACCCGCATGCAGAATTCGGTTACGTAGATGACCGCCTTCGCGGGTTAGAGAAATTTCGCCAGTATCTTCGGTATCAAATTTTGCTCCACGTTCAATTAATTTTCTTACCGCTGCGGGTCCTTCTGTAACTAAAATACGTACCGCATCAACATCACATAGTTCAGCACCGGCTACTAAAGTATCTTTTAAATGTTGGTCAGGAGTGTCACCAGGTCCAAGCGCAGCAGCAATACCGCCTTGTGCCCATTTGGTTGATCCTTCATCTACCTTTGATTTTGTTACTATCAAAACTGATAAGCCAAAAGTGCGCGCATGTAAGGCGGTAGTAAGTCCAGCGATTCCAGAACCAACCACAATTACATCTGCTTGCGCTGTCCAACCTGGAGCAGGGGCTAGCAATTTCATACTGATGCACCGATACTCATCTGCATATTGTCGATCAATCTGACTCCATTAAGCCAACCGGCGATAATCGCACGCTTAGAGTGAGTCGTATCTGTGGCGATGGAGAAGTCTGATTCATCAACAATTTCAGCATAATCCAATTTAAAAGTACTCTCTAGACTACAAATATCCTGCATATTTGCTCTAGCTTGTGCGAGATCGCCAGAACTCTTAGCTGCCAGCAAGGCTCGATATAGAACTAGCGCTGTAGTTCTATTTGATTCATTTAAACCAACATTGCGCGAAGAAATCGCCAGCCCATCGGGCTCGCGAATTGTTGGAGCAGTGATAATTTCTACATCCGCTTTAAATCGTTTAATTAAAGTCAGTTGCTGAAAATCTTTTTCGCCAAATATCGCATATTTAGGACGAACTAAATCGAAGAATCTAGAGACCACAGTTACTACACCGTCGAAGTGTCCTGGGCGCGATTTGCCTTCATAGATATCGCCCAGCGAACCGGCAGATAATTTTTTAATTTCGCCTGGGTAGATATCCGCTTGGCGAGGAAGCCAGAGATGGGTGACGCCTGCCGCTTCAGCTATTTCGATATCACGATCAGGGGTACGTGGATAACGTGCTAAATCTTCGCTGCTATTAAATTGCAATGGGTTGATAAAGATACTTGCGACAACAGTCTGACTTTGGGTACGAGCTAAATTAAATAACGAAGCATGTCCAGCGTGCAAGGCGCCCATTGTCGGTACAAATGCGCAGCCTTCATTTAGGTTGGTGTAGCTAGTTACAATCTTCATGATCTTGGCTCCAGTCCTCTCAGGTACCGGGCGGTGATAGATAAAAGTTTAGAGCCTTAAGGCAAATGCTCCAAAAGCTCTTTTACTCTTCCGTGTGTGAGCAATATGGCCTCCGGCTCTATAGATACCCAAGGTTCTAAAACAAATCGGCGTTCGTGAGCGCGTGGATGTGGCAGGCACAATTCATCTGCTGCGCTCAATAACGACCCAAATTGAATTAAATCCAAGTCAATGGTTCGCGGCCCCCATTTTTCATTTCTTTCACGTCCCAGCGTCTTTTCTATTCCATGTAAAAGATGCAAAAGTTCAATGGCTGGCAAATTGGTTTCCACAATACAGACCGCATTTAAGTATTCAGGCTGAGCAATATCACTGACTGGTTCTGTTACATAGTATTCCGAGACTGACTTTAAGTCAGTTGATTCTCGCAACATAGCTACTGCTAAATCCATCTGCTCTTTCGGCTTACCTATATTTGCCCCTAGAGCAATTACTGCCCTCATCGCTTTATTGTTACCGAAATATCTGCGACTGCTGCGCCCACTGGAGCTTGGGGCTTATGAACAGTTACGCAAGCCGAGGCGACTTGCGGATAATTATGCCTAATTTTATCGCCAATTCTCCCCGCTAATCTTTCAATTAGTGCAGCTCGATCTCCCGTTACTTCTGATACCACTAAATCAATTAGTTCTGCATAACTTACAGTGTCAGAAACGTCATCGCTGCTAGTGGCCTTAGTCAGATCTAACTCTAAAGTTAAATCAACATAGAAATCTTGTCCAGAAATTTTTTCAGATTCGAACACGCCATGATACCCAAAGACCTTTATACCTTTAACTTCAATCAAATCAGACATCAGCACTTACCAATTTTTTATGTTCAGCCACGCTATGAACTCTAACTGCCCATATATTTTTTGCAAGCAGTGACCTAGTCAGTTCAATTGTGGCACTTTCACGTAAATCAGCGCTATCTCCCCCAAGGAATCGTTTTCGCGAACCACCAATTAGAACTGGGAAACCTAAAGCGGTTATCTCATCAATTCTTTTTATAATTTCCCAATTCTGATCAGCATCCTTTGCAAATCCCAACCCTGGGTCAATTATCAAATTATTTTTTGCAATACCGCTAGCTAGCGCGCGATTAATCTGAACCTGTAATTCGTCAATTACCTCTTTAACAACATCACTATATGAAGATAGTAAATTCATCTCTTTAGAATGTCCCCGCCAATGCATCAAAATATACGGGCATCCTAACTCTGCCGCCGTTTGGTGCATTGCCTCATCTGCTTGACCGCCGCTTACATCATTGATCATGCTTGCCCCGGCTTCTATCGCAAGATCAGCTGTTTCGGCGCGCATAGTATCGACGCTAATTGGAATACCTGTCTGCGAGAGCTTTTTTATAACGGGGATGATGCGAGCCTGTTCTTCTTTCGCACTAACACGTTCGGCGCCAGGACGCGTTGACTCACCTCCGATATCAATGATGTCTACACCTTCAGCGATCATTTGTAGCCCATGATCAACAGCGGTTTCCAATGAATTAAATTTACCGCCGTCAGCGAATGAATCTGGAGTTACATTCAAAATTCCCATAATCTTCATTTGATGTTTCGCAGTACTTTTTTCAAGCATAGTCAGCCTCAAATTTAACGTTTGTTGGTAATTAGACTTATCGCTTCTGCTCTAGTGGCAGGCTCGCGTAGTGCGCCTCGCACCGCACTTGTCGTAGTCCGTGCATGGGATTTACGCACTCCGCGCATAGACATACATAAATGTTCGCAATCAATAATTACGATTACGCCCAGCGGATTAAGAATCTGCACCATCGCATCTGCCACTTGAGTTGTTAAACGCTCTTGGATTTGAGGCCGACGAGCAAATACATCCACCAAACGCGCCACTTTTGATAGCCCAGTAATTTTTCCACTTGGTATATATCCAATGTGGGCCACCCCGTGAAATGGCGTTAAATGATGTTCGCAATGTGAAAATACTTCAATATCGCGAATAATTACTAGCTCTTCATGTCCGATATCAAATGTTGTTGTTAGTACTTCTTCAGGCGATTGCCACAGCCCAGCAAAATTTTCTTTCATGGCTCGCGCAACACGTGCTGGAGTATCTTGTAAACCTTCTCGATCAGGATTTTCACCAAGTGCAAGCAGGAGTTCGCGCACTGCCGCAGTAGCCCGCTCTTCATCGTAGGGATGAATAGCGCGACCATCTGCTGGCCCCATTGAGACAGGATTTACATCGCTCACTCTTGAGAATCAACTTTCTTAACTAATTTTTTAGCTCTTGCCGGCTTCTTATCGGGTATCTGCTTACTAAGAACGCGTGCTGGAACATCTACAGGTGGTTGTGAAGATGGAATACGAGTGGCTGAGCCTGTCCAGGCAGGACGTCGTGGCCAAGAATCGACTTGCGTAAATATTGCTGCGATCTCTTCCTTATTAAGCGTTTCTTTCTCAAGAAGCTGCAACACCATCGCATCTAAAGTAACGCGGTTTTTCATCAAAATATCAAAGGCTTCTTGGTGAGCATTCTCAATCAAGTTACGAATTTCAGAATCTACTGTTGCAGCTACGCTTTCAGAGTAATCGCGTTGATGACCATAATCACGCCCCATAAATGGTTCAGATGAGTCGCTACCAAGTTTGATTGCACCGATTGTTTCGGTCATTCCATACTGTGTGACCATGGCCCGCGCGAGTGTGGTTGCTTTCTCAATGTCATTAGATGCACCCGTCGATGGATCGTGGAAAATTAGCTCCTCTGCTGCCCTTCCACCTAATGAATATGCTAACTGATCAAGTAATTGATTACGCGTAGTTGAATATCTGTCATCATCAGGCAAGACCATTGTGTAACCCAAGGCGCGGCCACGCGGCATGATAGTTATCTTATGCACGGGATCTGTATGTGGGAGAGCATGCGCAACAAGTGCATGGCCTGCTTCGTGATAGGCGGTTACGCGCCGTTCTTCATCTGACATTATGCGAGATTTGCGCTGCGGACCAGCCATCACTCGATCAATTGCTTCATCAATTTGCAAATTGGAAATTACTTTGCCGCCTTCGCGGGCTGCCAATAGAGCAGCTTCGTTAAGAACGTTAGCTAAATCAGCACCAGTAAATCCGGGAGTTCGTCGCGCATAGGTAAGTAAATCAACTTCATCAGATAGTGGTTTCGATTTTGCATGAACTTTAAGAATTTCTTCGCGCCCTTTAAGATCGGGGCGATCTACTGCGATCTGACGATCAAATCTTCCAGGACGCAGCAGAGCTGGGTCTAAAACATCAGGGCGGTTTGTTGCAGCGATTAAAATTACCTGCCCACCACTTTCAAATCCATCCATCTCAACTAAGAGTTGATTGAGCGTCTGTTCGCGTTCATCGTGCCCACCGCCCATACCCGCTCCACGTTGGCGGCCAACGGCATCAATCTCATCCACGAAGACGATTGCTGGCGCATTTGTCTTCGCTTGCGCAAATAAATCTCGTACACGGGCGGCACCAACGCCAACAAACATTTCCACAAAATCGGAGCCAGAAATTGAATAGAACGGAACTTTTGCTTCTCCGGCTACCGCTCGTGCCAAGAGCGTTTTTCCTGTACCTGGAGGGCCATATAGAAGTACGCCCTTGGGAATCTTGGCTCCTAGAGCTGCGTATTTAGGTGGATTAGCTAAGAAATCTTTTATCTCTTCTAGCTCGGCGATGGCTTCATCAGCTCCAGCGACATCTGCAAAAGTATTCTGTGGAACTTCATTATCTTGTAATTTCGCGCGCGATTTTCCAAATGAAAATACCTTATTTCCACCTTGCGCATTACTCATTAAGAAGAAGAATAGAAATCCAATTAATAGGATGGGAGCGATAGTAAAGAGGAATGAGACGAATAGGGATTGCTTTGGAACATCTACATTCCAACCCTTTGCGGGTGGATTACCTGTTAGTGAATCGATGATTGTTGGTTCTTGCCTTACAACGTAAGACGCCTCAACTTTGCTTGAACCATTTATTAAGTTTCCAGGCTTAAGAATTAATTGTAGCTTTTGTGACCTATCAATTAATAGAGCCGATTCGACCTTAGATTGTGAGATCGCATCTAGCGCTTGTGATGTACGTACTTCGGTATAGCGATTGCCGACACCAGAAATTTGGCCAAAAATGGAGACTGCCAGGATCGCTACCACGATCCAGAAAAGTGGGCCTCGGATAATCCGACCGGCACGAGTTGTTGGAACTTTCTTGGCAGGCTTCTTGACGCCACTATTTTTTTTAGATGGCTTTTTCTGCAATATATTTTTTTTCTTCTCCATGTTTGCGCTCAACTCTCTATTCGTACATGTGCTTTGCCAGCACACCAACAAAGGGTAAGTTGCGATATTTTTCATTAAAATCTAACCCATAGCCAACTACGAAATCAGGAGGAATATCAAAACCTACATACTTGCAATTAATTTCTACTTTGGCAGCTTCTGGTTTGCGTAAGATTGCCAAAATTTCAACTGACGCGGCGCCACGTGATATTAGGTTGGCACGTAGCCAGGAAAGTGTTAAACCAGAATCGACTATATCTTCGACGATTAAAACGTTTCGCCCTGTGATATCGCGGTCCAAATCTTTAAGAATTCTCACAACGCCACTTGATTTAGTACCTGACCCATATGAAGAAATGGCCATCCAATCCATATCGATATGGCGTTGCATGGCGCGCGTTAAATCTGCCATCGCCATGATGGCTCCCTTTAATACACCGACCAAAAGCAGATCGCGATCTTGATAATCAGCATCTACGCGCGCAGCAAGTTCTGCTACTTTAGACTTCAATTGTTCTTCCGTAACGATCACGCGTTCTACATCGGTGCCGACTGCATCTAAATCCACTTAAGAACTCCTTCTATCTCTTTTTCTCGATCTCGATTTTACGATCTCGAAGAACTAAAAATCTCAATTGGAGATTTATGGGCGGGCTAGGAGCGAAAGTCTGCCCGAAATCCGAGCAACCTTCACACCACCGGGCAGGCTGGCCTCTCCTTGCCCGTGCCAGGAGGTGACCAACGCCTCAACACTAGCTAGGTGATCTGCGCTTAGTGAACCACTGGGCGCCCCTGCTGCATAGATAGCAGCTCGCAAGACGCGTGATCTGATGGCTCTGGGAAGTTCGGTTAATGCGGCACAATCTAGATCGCCCAAATCCACGCGCGAAATTACTGCTTGCGCCATCTCATCAAGGGCATCAGCATCATCACGCAATATGCCGGCGCTGCGTGCCAGAGCTGCTGCAATTCCAGGGCCGATTTCTTTCTCCATCAATGGGAGAACAAGGCTGCGAACTCTTACGCGAGAAAACTTTGTATTTTCATTATGTGGATCATCCCATGGATTTAAATTAACTTCCTTGCAAGTAGCCTGCGTTTGCGCACGAGTTTTCTGTAAAAATGGGCGTGCATATTTACCGTTTACTTGCGCCATTCCTGAAAGAGAGCGAGTTCCTGAGCCACGAGATAAACCAAGCAAAACTGTCTCGGCTTGGTCATCACGAGTATGGCCTAAAAATATTTGTGTTGCGCCGTACGTGTTTGCAATTTCATCAAGTGCTGCATATCGAGCAGTGCGAGCATCTGCTTCTAGTCCAGATTTCTCTTCTATGACAACTTTCTTAATGAGAACTTCTTGATATCCCATTAACTTCAATTCACTTAGAACTCTCTGCGCTTGCTTGCCTGATCCGCTCTGTAATTGATGGTCAATAGTTACACCAATTAAATTTATTGCTAGATCTGGAGCTTCTTTTAAAAGTGCATAAGCCAGGGCTAAAGAGTCCGCTCCTCCAGAAACGGCAACCAGTGCACAATCGCCGGCGGTTAAATTTTCCAAATATGGGCGAACAGCGCTTCTAAGTTCAAGCAGCTCACTAGCCATGTGCTTACTCTAGACCCGACCGCCAAATGGCATAAGCCCTTTTACGCTGTAAATATTTGAGTAAAGTAGGCCGCGGTCTTTTGAATTTGCTTCCCACATCATTCCATTCCCTGCATAAATAGTTATGTGGTGAATTGATGAAATTGTTCCCTTATAGGAATAGAAGAGCAGATCTCCCGGAACTAATGCATCTAGCGATACATGTTTGGTATAGCCGGCATAGAGAGATGAGTTGAGACGATCCCAATTTGGCCATCCTAATCCTGCTGATCTATATGCTGCATATACCAAACCTGAGCAATCAAATGAATTAGGGCCCTCAGAACCCCAAATATAAGGCTTGCGCGCAATCACCTGCTTCCTGGCGTAGGCAATAGCGGCAATTCTTTGTTTTTCGGTTGTTCTAATTGTGGATCGGCCCTTAAAGCCGGTGTCCGACCAAACTTTCTTTTGGCCAGTCGTAGTCGTGGCAGTATTTGCCAAACTTTCCTCTAAAAGCGCCAACGCTCTTTGTTGTTCAAGAGTGATTCTTACTTTTTTCGCACTTGCTAAATCTTTTGCCAATTTATCTTGGATGGCTTGTAATTTTTCAACTTCTTTCTGTTGCATGGCGCGCGCATCATCAGCTACTTTTTTTGCATCAGCAACTTTAGCTGTTGCGGTCTCTTGCGCCACCTTAGCTTCATCTGCCTGTGTTTGCGCATCACGAGCAATTACCTCAGCGGCTTTATATCGATCGAGTGCCATTACATTTTGAGTACCCAGGTTATCCAAAGTTGTAATTTGATCAATCAACTCTTGCGGTCCGTCTGAGCTTAATAACGGTTCAATTTCTGTTAGTGACCCGCCCATGATGTAGGCACTTAACGCCATCTTCCCGATAACTTGATGCGCAGAAAGAACGGATCTTTTGGTCTTGCGAGCATGATTAGCCGCAGTTTTTGCGACCGAACTGGCAACTGTTAATTCTTGGCGAGCCTTTGAATATAGAACTTGTGCGGCGTTAGCCTTGGCAGTCAATGTGCGTAGCGTTTGGCTAGCTGCTGCTAGCTTCTCAGCGGCTGATTTCGCTTTGGCCTTCTTGGCAGCTTCCTCTTTCTTAGCTGCCTTAATTTCGGCAAGGGAAGGTTTGGGACTTTTTGCGATGACAGGAGTAGTCGAAAGCGTTAAACCAAGAACAATTGCTAACGTCAGAGCGTTCCGCTGCTTAAACAAAACATCCTCCAAAGGTAAGTTCTTAGAATAATTGAGTTACCTGTGTAAATAATGAGAATGGAGGGCGTGTCGCTAGTTGGCTACATCTCTCTTTGAAAAGAGAAAGGCGGCAACGATCATCGCAACTCCCACATAAACTGCTGAAAGTGTTAGCGCATGTGTATAGGTGACGTTGGAGCTACCCCCAGTTGCGATAGTTCCCAGTTGATTTCCGGGCAACCAATTTAAAGTACTTGATTTAATGGCACCGACAAGGTTTTCGATGATTAGCAACCAAAGAACTCCGATTGAGATGGAACTTATCGGTGAACGAAGCAGGATTCCAAGCACCATTCCGATAATTCCAAAGCCAAGTATTGAAAGGAAAACATTTAATAGTGTTTTGGCGATTTCTAATCTGCCATCGCCATTAAACCAAAGTGCGGTACTGACATCTTTACCACCAGCGAGAGCAAATGAGATTGCAATAGTTATTACAGCACCGACCAAGGTCATAGCTATTGCAAAAACCTTCATGGAAATAAGCTTTCCAACAAGTAAGCGAATTCGACCAGGTTCGCGAACTAAGAGATTTCGTAGCGTTCCAAGTGAATATTCTTGAGCAGTCTGCGCCGCAAAAACACAGAGCGCAATAATTCCTAAAAGGCTACCAATACTGGAAAAAGCTTGGGTTGCCCCGCTAGGCAGCGAAAGCATCTCACGAGTAATGCGAACCCCACGATCACCGTTTCCTTGCGGAGAATCTATAAGCAGAAATAAAAACGATGAAACTAGAACACTAAAGAACGCCACTGCACCCAGGGTTCCAAGCAAGAGTGTGGGTCTGCGCAATTTACGCCATTCCGCAAGGAAGATGCGTACCAGGCTGCGAATCATTTTTGCTCTCCTGTCATCTCAAAGAAAGTTTCTTCTAAATTAGGAAGTTGCGGTGCTAATTGCGTTAATAAAATTCCTGATTCAAATGCTAATTTATTTAAAGTGCCTGCCCACTCGGCTGGCCCTTCAATGTGTGCTGTGCCATCCCGGATATGCGCTTTATGCCCCGCACTCTTTGCAATTTCTAAAATCTTTTCAAGATCAGATATGGCAGCCGTCTTTACGACAATGAACGGTTGCTGCTGATCAAATAACTCTTGCATCGGCCCGGCAAAAACAACTTCCCCTTTACGTAACATAACTAGATATTCGCTGATTAGTTCTAGCTCTGAAAGTAAATGAGATGAAACAAATATTGTAGTTCCGCCATCAGCTAAGGCGCGAAGTAGTTGACGAATCTCTTGTATGCCTTCTGGGTCTAATCCATTAGTTGGTTCATCTAAAATTAAAAGTTGTGGATCAGGCAGCAGAGCGGCAGCGATTCCCAGCCGTTGCTTCATACCTAATGAGTAAGTCTTGTATTTTGAATTTCCACGTTCTGATAGACCAACTTGCTTGAGCAATTGATCGACTCGTTCAATTGGGAAGCCTCCCAAAGTGGCTAAAACTCGTAAATTCTCAGCACCTGACAAGGCCGGATAGAAAGCTGGACCTTCAATCATCGCCCCAACTCGTGGAAGATATTTTTCTGGCGACGTAATCGAGTCGCCCAATATTTGCCCACTTCCTCCAGTGGGTGAGATTAACCCCAAGAGCATACGAATTGTGGTCGTTTTTCCAGCACCATTGGGCCCTACAAAGCCACATATTGCGCCAGTTGGCACTTCAAAATTTGCATGTGATACGGCAAGTGTTGCGCCATATTTCTTACTTAAATCATTTACGGAGATCGCAAGCTCAGGCATGGTTTAAATATAGCAATTGCACCTTAGAATTATCGGTGTGACTAGAGATTCTTGGGGATACCAGCCTCGTAGCCAAAGGCCAGCACCAGATTGGGAAGTTAATCAGCAAACTGATGCTGTTCGGGCAGGTCTGGCGCGCTCTGGTTTTGGTGAAACTTCCGAAGCGCTTTTTCTCAATAGTGGTTTCACCTATACCTCTGCACAAGAAGCGCTCGATTCATTCTCTGATGAGACTGATCATTTTGTATATAGTCGTTTTCATAATCCAACGGTCCAGATGTTTGAGCAGCGCTTAGCTGCAATTGAAGGTGCCGAATATTGCGTTGCAACTAGTTCAGGAATGTCTGCCATGTTTGCTGCGATCGCTTGCTTGGTTAATGCGGGTGAGCGTGTTGTTGCGTCGGCGGCGATGTTTAGTTCATGCCATGTCGTATTAACCGAAATTCTTCCAAAATGGGGAATCTCGGTTGAGCTGGTTAAGGGAAATGATCCTAAGATTTGGGAGGCTGCGCTAAAAGATAAGACCAAAGTCGTATTTATTGAATCTCCTAGTAATCCATTGATGGATATCGTAGATATCGAAATGGTTAGCAATCTCGCCCATAAAGTCGGAGCAACTGTAATTGTTGATAACGTGATGGCATCTCCCGTACTTCAGAAACCATTAAAACTAGGCGCCGATGTTGTGATGTATTCAGCGACAAAACATATAGATGGTCAGGGCAGGGTTCTGGCTGGAGCAATTCTGGGCTCTTTCTCTTACATACATGAAAACTTGATTCCATTCTTCCGTCATACCGGGCCATCGTTGAGTCCATTTAACGCTTGGTTACTTTTAAAGTCACTTGAAACTATGGAGATGCGCGTACAACGCATGACAAGCAATGCACAGACAATCGCTGAATTCTTGGAGGCTAGAAGTGAAATAAAAGCTGTTCGGTACCCCGGACTAAAATCACATCCAGACTTTGTAACTGCTCAAAAACAGATGGCTGGTGGTGGAAGCACTATTGCAATTGAATTTAAAGGAGATCAAAAAGACGCCTTTAATTTTATGGATTCTCTGCGCATAATCGATATCTCAAATAATTTAGGAGATAGTAAATCTCTAATCACGCACCCAGCATCGACGACTCATCGCAGGCTTAGTAGAGAAGTCCAAGCGGAGATGGGAATTACTCCATCAATTCTACGATTATCAGTCGGCCTGGAACACGTCGATGATTTAATTCGAGATATAACTCAAGCTTTTAGTAATTGAGCAGCAACTAATAGAACAGATAGTAAACTCAAGTAAGTGATTGACCAGTGGAATACTTTGACTGCCACCTTCTCGTAATTTTCTGACTTTTCCGTAAGTCCGCGAAGTTGAACCGCAAATGAAAATCCAAGAGCCAAGTTGATAGCCATCGCCCATACTTGCAGATCTGCAGAGATGAAAAGGGCAACCGACGAAGCAATCATCGCAATTGTATAGATCCAAATTTGCCGCAATAAAGTGGTTTTCGTCGCAGTGACCGGAAGCATTGGAATTCCGGCTGCCGCATAATCATCTTTATATTTAATTGCCAACGCCCAGAAATGTGGTGGCGTCCAGAAGAAGATGACAAGGAAGAAGGCCCATGGTGTGACTGAAAGAGAATTGGTTACAGCTGCCCAACCAATCAGAGCTGGCATACAACCAGCGGCGCCGCCCCAAACGATATTTTGTGGAGTACGCCTTTTGAGTGCAATCGTATAAATAATCACATAGAAAGCGATTGCTATTGCTGCGAGCAAGGTAGCCAAAGGCGTAGTAAATACTTTAAAAATAAATAGTGAAATAATGCCAACAATTGATGCAAAGATCGTTGCTTCAAATTTGCTAATTACTCCAAGCGATAGCGGGCGTTTGGAGGTGCGTTTCATTAATTTGTCAGAGTCTGCCTCTATAACCATGTTAAATGCATTGGCACTTCCAGCGGCCAACGTACCTCCGATTAAAGTTGCAAAAGTTATCTTGGTCGAAGGAATACCTTGTTGCGCTAAAACTAGCGCTGGCAGCGTTGTCACAAGAAGTAACTCAACAACTCGCAATTTCATCAAATCTATGTAGGCTCGAACTCTATTTCCAGCACCTACGCTAGATTCTTTACTCATATATAAAGAATACTCAGTTAGGTCTACTCGGGTTCTCAGGACATTCTAAGTAATAGGCTCTAATTTAATTCATAACGAAAGAGGTAATTATGCCAACTCCAAAGAAGCCTGATTGGATCACACTTTCAGAAAACGATAAGCCGAGTAGAGATAGACATAGAATTAGAATCTTGCCTGCGCTAGTTTTACTCCTCGCTATTTCGGGAGCTTTCGTTTCTGTATTATCCACAGAATTTGGTGACGAATCTAATACAAATGTAGCTGTAGAAAATATTGCAGTTGACGAAAATGTAGCGCTCCCCGAGCCGGTTCATGCAGGAGTTGCCAAATCTGATTCAAATCCTCAGGTTGGTTCTTTGACTCAAATCTTGGCTAAACCAGAGAAAACCGGGTTCCCAACGACATACGACGATGAAGACAACGATGAAGACAACGATGAAGACGACTAAGGATCGTTTATAGACTTGCTCCGTGATCAGAAAAAGAGTTCTACCAATTTTATCGATTTCTATCATGAGCTCTCTAATCACTATTCCGGTGCAGGCCAGTAGTGATAAGTCCTTACTTGTTCCAGTTAAAATTATTACAGGTTCGATATCATCTAAGTCAGTTCCTACATCGAATAATGGCTTCGTAAGTGCCCATAATATGATGTATCGCCATAGCGTGACTTTTTATGATGCAAAGAGTATGAAGTTGCAAGCCACTGTTTCTGACAGAGTAAAACTTTCAAAATTTGATTTTCCAAAATATGCAGGTAGCTTCCAAGGCGCTCCTATTGAAGGCACGTTTCTACCGGTAGATCTGCGCGTAGCCTGGCGGCAAGCTCTGACGCTGCATCACTATCCGCAGTTAATTTTGGAAGAGGCCCGTAATCTAAAGTTAATACTTCGAATTTGAAGGTAGTTCAAAATATTGAAGTCTGCCCTGAATCAATAGGGGTAACTTATGACTCAGAGACATCCCGTACTTGGGTAACCTGTTATGGCGGATCAATTAAAGTATTTGGAAATCAATAGCATCGGGCTCGGAGCCTACATTTTCAATCACTAGCGGAGCCGCTATTTTTCCTAAAAATTTATCTATCGTTTTACGTGCTTTTTCACCTGCTGAATACGTTCTTTCTATTCTGTCGGCTATAACGACAAAGGCATATTCTCTATCTTTAGATTGCACAAAACCTGCCAAACTAACTGTCCCTGATAGCGTTCCGGTTTTAGCTTTTACTAAACCAACCGCGGTGGGTGCGCTTTTAATATATCTTTCAAGTAACGTGCCCGACTTTCCTGAAACCGGCAAACCATCAATAAGTGAGGCCAAAGTGGGGTCTGAGTGAATTTTTACAAGTAACGTTGACAATATATTTGCTGTGACTTTATTATCGCGAGATAGGCCGCTAGCGTCTCTAATGACTAGCTTTCTAGAATCTATTCCAAAGTCCTTTAGAATCGCTTTAAATGTAACTCTGACTCCAGTTGAATTAAATCCATTTCCTGCCTGCTTGGCAGCGAGCCTGGCCATTCGTTCTGCCAGTAAATTATCACTCCAAGTTAAATACCAGTCCATAATCTCTTTCACCGTTGGTGAAGTCGAATATGAGACTAGCTCTGCGGAAAGTGCTCGCGCATCTTTCTCGGTGACTTCGATTAATCGTGTACTAAACCCTTTTTTCTTATAATAACTTTTTAAAGTGACTGCTTCATTTGAATATATTCCATTGTAATAAACTTTAAATTTCTTAACTGGCTTTTTTGAGTTTTTATTTATGGCTCTAAGGCCTGCCTGTGCAAGACGGTAAAATGAAGTCCGATTCATCCTTGTGGCAACATCGTTATTCATGGAAATCCAGGGATCAAAATCGCCATTAATGACCAATGAGTTTTCTTCTGTTCCAATAGATACTGAGGTTGCAAATGAACTGGCTGGATCAAAATACTTTAAAGTTGCAACCGCAGAGAGTATCTTGAGAGTTGATGCTGGTTTACGCTGCGAAAATGCGTTTGATTGAAATATAACTTGCCCAGTACTTACATCTACAAGCTCTACTGAAGGGTTTCTAAGTTCGGGGGCATCGGCCAGCTTGGAGAAGACTTTCGCTGCTTGATTTGGATCAAAGGAAGATGCGCTTTCGGCATTGAGAGCGCTTAACAGAATTACGCAGGCTAAGAATAGGCTGGATCTTCTCATATTAAGTATTAGCGCCAGAGGGTTGCAATGAGAATATTGGTGATGGTTAAGACAAATAAAGTGAGCCAAACATTTTTAGATAATTTATTTTTCTTAATATTAAAATAGCTGATAGTTATTATTATCAAAAGGAAAATAAGTTTTATGCCGACTTTGGTGTGATCTAAACTTTCATCAGGTTTAGCAGTGGCATACGTCCCCACCATCACCAACCCTGCCACTAAAGCAAGTGCCGAGCTATGTAGGATTCCAGGCGAAAGTTTACGTGGGCTCTTTCTTGCTTCTTTGAGAAGGAGAAAAAGAATTCCGGCGATTGCCAGCATGTGCGCTATGTACGCGATAAGAAATACTAAATTCATGTAGCTGGCTCCTTCTAGCGTTTTGTCTTGGTTAAGTTTAGAGTGCTCATATGGATATTAAGACACCTGCCACTATAGGACCAGGGGAATTTTTCCCAGTTGTAGGTGTTGGTCCTCATCCGCAACCGTGGCCTACTGGTGATGAGTATGACCTAGATCTTCTTGAAAATGGTGATCGAAGAAATGTTTTGGATCACTATCGGTACTGGTCAGTTGCAGCGATTGTTGCGGATTTAAATAAGAAACGACATAAATTACAGATCGCAATCGAAAATTGGCAGCATGATTTAAATATTGGTTCTGTAGTAAGAACTGCAAATGCCTTTAATGTAACGGCTGTTCATATTATTGGTAAGCGCGATTGGAATAAGCGCGGCGCCATGGTTACAGATAGATACCTAACGGTTATCCATCACCCCACGGTTGCCGATTTTGCCACCTGGTGTAAAGAGAATGATTTGCCAGTTATTGGAATAGATAACGTTCCATCTTCGAAACAGCTGGAGGGTGCTGCGCTTCCAGAATCTTGTGTACTTCTCTTTGGTCAGGAAGGTGCTGGAATGTCTGATGAAGGTGTTGAAATCTGTGAAGTTTTATATGCAATCCAGCAGTACGGTTCTACTAGATCTATGAATGCATCAGCGGCTGGCGCTATCGCCATGTATCACTGGGCGTTGCAGCACCTTCCTAAGTAATCTGAATTACTTTAATCAGTTTTTCCTAGCGATCATTAAATAAGGCCGTTAATGACCAAGATCAACAGGCGCCGGCACATCCTCCATCGCCTCGCGTACGGCAATTAAACGACGATCTATCTCATCGGCCTCATCCATCCGCCCTAAATTGCGAAGGATGGTAGACATGCGAGTTTCAATATCAACTATGAGCTCAAAGTCTTTAGGCTCGTCCTCTGAGATTATTTGAAGTACCCCATCAAGTGTGGCTAAACCTTGATCGAGTTTTCCAATTAAGACTTCAGCCTTGCCATATTCGAATAGTGCGAAAGTTTCACGGTGGTGATCGTGTCCGGTTTCAAAGACATCAATGGCTTTACGTGCGGCTTCCATCGCCTGTTCCCCATCTCCAAGTTCAACATAGCAAGATGCAATCTTTTGATCACAACGTGCAACTTGAATAACCTCTTTCTCTGTTTTAAAGATTAGGCGCGCTTCCTTGAAGATGGTAATCGCTAATTCAAATTGTTTTAACTCTCGGTAAGCACACCCTAATAAATGTAAGTCATTGGCGGCGCCTACTTGATTTCCATCTACCAAATGCTCCTGGGCGCACTCATCCATTATTTCTACAACTTTTTCAAAATTCTTTGAGGCATACCACCACTCACCAAGTGTGCAAGCTAGCTCTAATGAAAGCGGTGACTTACTCTCGCGTAAAATTTCTACAGCTTTGCTCATTGCATTTGCTGCCTCATCCATACGCTTTAACTGATTTAGGTTGTAACCAATCGCTGAATACGCTTGGGCTAAACCTTCACTTGATTCGCTGGCACCGAGTTCGGAGAAAATATCGCGCGCAGTTTCAGCCAGTGCTAAAGCTTCGTCATACTGACCGCGGGCAAAGATGCGAGCGCTGAGTTCGTAATAGGTATTAGCGCGATCGGCGCCATAGACCTCGGGGATTCGATCCCAGAGCATCTCTTCCGTTACTAACTCGTCCTGGCCGTCATCTTCGCTCATTGATACCCCTGTCTCCGATTTGCCTCACTGTAGCCCCATCCATCGCGCTGGCGAAGGAAATTAGCTACTGCGTGGGTCATTTTCTGTTGAGATTGCTTATATGTTGCAGTTGCAAATCTTTTGCAATAAAATTTTCTCATGCATATCCCCGATGGATTCATCGATATCCCTACCTCCGCGGCCTTCGCGGGGATTGCCGCTATCGGCGTTGGGCTATCACTCCGGGGCGCCAAATCAGCACTCGATGAGAAAACTGCGCCACTAGCCGGCCTAACAGCCACCTTTATCTTTGCTGTGCAGATGCTTAACTTCCCAGTTGCCGCTGGCACCAGCGGCCACCTTTTGGGAGGTGCCCTCGCCGCAGTCCTGGTTGGTCCATTTACCGCCACCTTGGCGATAACAGTTGTCTTGCTGATGCAAGGCTTGCTCTTTGCAGATGGTGGACTTTCTGCCATAGGGCTTAATGTTTTTAATATGGCTCTCATCGGAGTCTGGGTGGGCTACGGAATTTTTCTGGCGATAAAAAAATTACTTCCCAAATCAAATTCATCAATCGCAATCGCTGCTGCAATTGGTGGCTTCATATCTGTTGCAACTGCCGCAGCTGGTTTCGTTCTTCAATATGCCATTGGCGGAACTTCAACTTTCTCTATTGCAGCAGTCTTAGGAGCGATGATCAGTACTCACATTTTGATCGGAATCGGTGAAGCGATAATTACTGGCTTTGCAGTAGCAGCTGTAATGGCAAGTCGCTCAGATCTAGTCTATGGATTTAAAGGACAATCAGTAAAATTAGAGATCAGGACATCAAGTGCTTAAGGGATCATCTAAAAAGAGTAAAAATTTAGCAATTGGTGGTTTCTTAATTTCCATACTCTTAGCTGGGGTAGTTTCTTTCTATGCATCTACTAGCCCCGATGGACTCGAAAAAGTTGCTGGCGAAATCGGATTCAGTAAATCGGCAGAAGATCATTCTCTAAGTGAAAGCCCGTTAGCTGATTACGGAATCAAAGGTGTAGAAAATCAGCGCCTTTCAACTGGATTAGCTGGTGTAGTTGGTGTTGCTGCGACGGGGCTTATCTCTTTTAGTCTCTTTTACCTGATTCGCCGCAAGAATGGGACAGAAAAGTAAATACCAACGGCGCAACATTAGATCAGGTTCGTTCCCATGGCCACCACCATGGTCACGATGTCGGTGAGCGCCTATATATCCACCGCCACTCTTTTCTTCATTCGCTGCCGGCACATATAAAAATAGTCAGCACTTTAACCTTCATCCTTGCTGTAGTTGCTACTCCTATTACGCAGTGGCAGGCGTTTATAGTGTTTTTGGGACTCGTTATAGTGGCATCGCTTATTGCAAAAATTCCAGTAGCAACTCTATTTAAACGCGCTGTAATTGAAATTCCATTTGTCCTCTTTGCAATCTTGATGCCATTCTTCGGCAGTGGCGAAAAGTTTGCTATCGGGTCACTTGAGCTATATCGCGCAGGCTTACTTGCTGGTGCATCAATTGTTGCTAAAGGAACCCTTGGTGTTCTCTGCGCAGTGCTGCTATCTACCACGACCACTGCTCGAGAAATATTGCGCGGCTTAGAACGTCTTCGCCTTCCTATTATTATGGTCCAGATCGCCTCTTTTATGTTGCGCTATATAAATGTAATTAGTGATGAGATGCAACGAATGAAGGTAGCTCGTGAATCCCGTGGCTTTGAAGCAACGGGAATAAAACATTGGAAAGTCTTAGCTACATCTGCTGCTGCCTTGTTTATACGTTCATACGAGCGGGGTGAGCGAGTGCACCTTGCGATGTTATCTCGTGGCTTTGACGGTAACTTGCCACAGGGCCAAACGAATCGCATTGGTGCTAGCGTCTGGATGCGCGCACTTTCTCTTCCATTTATAGCTCTACTAACCTCGCTACTAATACAACTGATTGGTTAAAGAGATGACAAATGCACCTAGTCTTGAGATAAAGGATCTTGCTTTTGCATATCCTGATGGAAATCAGGCGCTATTTGGAGTAAATCTCCGAGTTGAAAATAGCGAACGTGTTGCCTTGCTTGGGCCCAATGGAGCTGGAAAGACGACACTCGTTCTGCACATGAACGGTATCCACCCAGCAATGCAGGGTGAAGTTTCGATTGCTGGCCAATTAGTTGATGTGAAAGATAAGACTGCGCTACAAAAAATCCGCGCCAAAGTTGGAATTGTCTTCCAGGATCCTGATGATCAGCTCTTTATGCCAACTGTTGGTGAAGATATTGCATTTGGACCATACAACATGGGCAAACGAGGCGCTGAACTAGATGCGATAGTCGATGACGCTCTGGATCTAGTTGGCATGCGCGAATATAAAGATCGCCCGCCGCACCATTTATCTTTTGGTCAACGTCGTCGCGTTGCCGTTGCCACAGTGCTTGCAATGAAGCCTGAAATACTCGTGATGGATGAGCCATCTTCAAATTTGGATCCAGCTAGCCGCCGAGAATTAGCCGATATTCTTCGATCACTTGATGTCACAATAGTTATGGTTACTCACGATCTGCCATATGCCTACGAGCTTTGTGAGCGTTCGGTAATTTTGTCAGGCGGGATTATCGTCGCAGATGGCTCCACTGAATCAATTTTGAAGAACAAACAACTATTGACAGATAATCGCCTAGAACTTCCTGTTGGGTTTTCGCTTCAGTAAGTAATTTTAATTACTTAATTTTAAAAGTTTTAGAATAAATTAAACGGCCGCCAATAAAGACGCGTGCAGTCCGTTTGCCTGGTTTCACTTTATTCTTTCCTATTTTTACAACCTTTGAATCTATAGTTGCTATCACTGATGCGCTACCTGTATTTTTTACGGTAAACGTGATTACCCTTTTTGTCTTCTTGGCTTTTGCTAGAGGTGTTAAAGTAGCCATTGCTGCCACCGTGATAGTAAAAGCTCTAGATACGCTAGCTAGCACCCCTGATGAAGCTTGAGTCGCAATAATTGTAGCTACACCAGCTTTTAATGCCTGCACTTGATTACCCGTCACAACCACAATATTTGGATCCTTCGAAACAAAGCGCCACATCCCAGTCGAATTACTTGTAGGGACTGTCAATTTAATTAATGGGTCCCCTGCTCTTGCTTGTAAATTAGAGAAAGTGCCCACTGTTGGAGACTCTTTTACAATAATCGTTGTCTGTAGAGTATTTGATTGTCCGTACTTGCCAGCAGGTTGCTGAAATGCAGAGATTGTCGCAGTACCTACAGCTACTCCTGTAATTACATTATCAATAATTATTACGACAGCAGAATCTGAGGATTTGTAAATCCATTTGCCACTTGAGTTAGAGGAAGCCATGGCCGGTGATAACAACTTTTCGCCTTGCCCGACTTCTAGCGAAGGAAATGCCCCCAGAGTTGGAGTAACTCCCAAGACGCGAACTGCGTATGTAGTGGTAGAGCTTGTCCAAAGTTCAGTTGCCTCTTGAATGAGCGTGATAGTCGCTATCCCTGCATTTCCAAGTTTTATCGCGTTGCCTGCAATGGTGGCAACTGATGTATCACTTGAAGACGCGCTCCATCTACCTAGCGATTCTGAGGTGGGGAAGGCAATGACGATATCTGGATCTCCAGCTAATTTCTCAATATTTGCAGGAGAAGAAATCATCTGGCGACCCTTAATAATAATTACTCCAACTACTGGAGCAGATGCTGCAAAATTATCTTTAGCGCCCTGAATAGCAGTAATAGTAATCTTCCCAGGTTTAAGAGCAGTTAAAGTATTTCCAGTTATTGAGGCAGCCGTGGGATCAGATGAAGTAAACGACCAAGTTCCGGTTGAATTAGAAATTGGTGCTGCTAAAGATACTTGTTGTGCAACTCCTGGAGTTATCTCTATAGTGCTTATTCCAAAGTTTGTTGATGTAACTACTGGATCTACGGCCAAAATAGTTACATTAAGGGTAACTATTATTGATCTATACCCACCGCTCGGAACTTGTTTGGCAGAAATTTTAGTGCTGCCCGCTTTGTGGGCCGTAACAGTTAATCCACTAACTGAGGCAACTGATGGGTCTGCACTGAGTAAAGTCCATGCGCCATTAGATGTTGAGGATGGCAAAATTAATTCGACTCTGGAGACGCTATCTATCGATAGAGTGATATCGCTAAAACTTCCAACTATTGGACTCGGTGCAATCACATTTAATTTCATGGTAGCGGAAGTGGCTAACCAATTTAGCGTCGCTGACTGTATGGCACGAATTGAAACTTCGCCACCATCTAGCAAAGTGAGTCTATTCCCCGAGACTGTGGCAACTTTTAAATCAAGTGAAGTGTAAGACCATGTTCCATCTGAATCGCTGGTTGGTGGGGTAAGAGTAAAAGTGCCTTGAGACAAGGTAGTGCTTTGATCTTTGAACTCACCTAACGTTGGAATACCGGGTGTTACCGTTAATCGAGATGAGCGTGCCGAGGCGTTATATTCCCCCGAGGCAGATTGCGCATATCGGATGATCGATGTCCCGGGTGCTAGAAGGGTGATCGTTAGTCCGTTGGCCACAGCGATTTTGGGATTATCTATTTCAACGGCCCAAGTTCCTGGTGAATTTGAGGTTGGCGGTACCAAAGTTACCGTCTTCTGCGTTAAGGAAAAGGTGACTGCCGTGGGTGCTGAGATCCTGGTGATAGCCGATACCGCTGGGCTAGGAGCTGAAACTATAGTAGCTAGGAGAACCACTGTTAGTATTTTTCTCATCATGCACTAATTATCTTGAATTTTTACAATTAATTTCCGATGCGACACTAACTAGATGCTGTGAATTTTATGCGATTCTGTCCAATTGCAGCTCCAAGCAGAACAATTAAAGCACCAACTGGTTCATACCAAGATAATTCTTCCTGTAGAAAAATTATTCCTAAAATCACTGCGACTGCAGGAGTTACATATGTGATGCTACTTGCTATTGAACTTCCGGCAATAGCCATCACCTTGAAGTTCCAAATATATGCAAAGCCACCTCCAAATACACTCAAGGCGATCATTGCCATAACTGGACCCGGCATAAATTGGCTATTTGAGATTCCCCCAAATAATTAAAAGGGAGTCAATGTTATGGCTCCACTGGTTACCTGAGCTGCCGCCATTGATTCAGGCCTTAATTTATGAGGCAAAATAAATTTTCTTGCGTACGGAAATGAAAATTCATAACAGGTAACTGCTGCAAGTAAAACAAGTACTACCCAGATCGGATTTTCATCTAAACCGCACCATGCACCAAGTACGGTGATGACGCCGATAAATCCAATTGCTATACCAACTACCTGATGAAACTTTGGTCTCTCATTTCTTGTAACAAGCATGATTGCCAACAACATCATCAGTGCTGGATAACTCGATTGAGCAGTACAGGACTAGCATGCAAGTCCTAGTTCATATCGATGCAGCCACAGAAGCTTTAAAGCCAGAGATTCGGTTAGATATTTTTCGTATTGTTGAACAATCAGTTTTCAACTCTCTAGTTCACGGCCCAGCCAGCCGTTTCCGGATCAATATAAACACTGACCCAACTGGCGCCACCGAAATTCTTGTCTCGAATGACGGTCTTGGCCTATCAATTGAAGAAGTTAAACCAGGGGTTGGATCCGCAATTATTGATTCGTGGCTAGGAATTTTAAATGGCTCTAAAGAAATTGATACAATTTCAGGACACGGTTATCAAATAAAGGTTTAAATTCACGAAAAAGCTATTAAATAAACAAGGAATAACGAGCCAGTGCGACCTAAATTTATATGTGGGCCCTGTCGGGCTCGAACCGACGACCCACGGATTAAAAGTCCGTTGCTCTACCGACTGAGCTAAAGGCCCCACATGCATCCTCTGGAAATGAACCTGACTAAGATACCTGCGCATCCTAGCGGAATTTTTGATCCTCTTTACTTCACCTAATTTGGCATTAAACCTCTAGCTGGGCGAGGAATGTGTTGTTAGCGTTGGATTTTGCTACTCTTCATGGAGTTCTAGCGCCGAAGGGATGGAAATGGTTTCACAGCTTCCTCTCGCGGGGATCAAAGTTTTAGATGCAACTGCAAATATTGCTGGACCATGGGGCGGCACAGTTCTTGGCGATCTAGGTGCGGAAGTGCTCAAGATCGAGACTCCTTCTGGTGATCCAGCGAGGTTTATGGCACCAAGTGATGGCGATCGTTCGGCCTACTTTCATGTAGTAAACCGCAATAAAGAAGTTCTCACCGTTGATTTAAAAACACCTGGGGGTCTTGCCAAAATTCAGGAATTACTCGATGGATGTGATGTCTTCATTACCAATTTTTTACCTGCGCAGTTAGAGAAATTTGGGTTGCAACCTTCGCAACTTATGAAGATGCGACCAAAACTTATTGTTGGGAATCTTTCTTCTTACGGTTCTACTGGACCATCTGCACAATGGCCGGGTTACGATGCAACGTTGCAAGCTAGGACTGGGATAATGAATGTCACGGGTGAAGTGTCAGGACCACCTGTTCGCACTGGTGTTTCAATATTAGATCTTGGTGCAGGGACCTGGCTCGCGTTGGGGATACTTGCCGCTATTATCAAGCGTGAGCGAACAGGCGTTGGATCACTTGTCGAAACTTCACTCTTTGAAACAGGTGCAACATGGGTAAGTTACCATTTGTCTGCATTTGAATTATCCGGGAATCCTTCTATCCGATCAGGTAGTGGCCATCCTGCCTTTTCACCTTATGGAATCTTTTCAACGCAGGATAGTGATATTTGTATTGGAGTTGGTAACAGTGCAATTTTTGCAAAACTATGTGCCGCAATAGGACGTTATGATCTTGTTGAGAGTAAGTTGTATATAGAAAATGTGGATCGGGTTAAGAATGCAAAATCCCTTAAAGATGAGATAGAGAAGGGACTCGCTTCTAAGGGTGCATCAGAGTGGGTAAAAATTCTGTGCGACGCCGGAGTTCCAGCAGAGCAAGTTCTGCAGCCTGAAGCGCTTCTAAATGACTTACAAGCGCAAGCTATGGGAGTCATGTTGCCTTATCCAGATGAAACAACCGAACTTAACTCTGTAGCGGGTTTACCGCTTAGATTTGATGGTGTCAGGCCCGGGATAACAAAACCAGCACCACATAGGGATATGCCGAGTTAAAGCAGCCCCAGTATCTTTTTGGCCTGTTTCACCATTGCTTCATCAACTAACGAGCCATCGAAAAGAATTGCTCCCAGGCCTTGATCGCGTTTGCTCCAACGTTCGATTACACGCTCTGCCCAATCTTTATCATTCAGGCTAACTTTAAAACTTTCTGCAACTATTTCGAGCTGGTCAGGATGGATACAGAGTTTTCCACCAAAACCTATCTCATGAGCGAATAATGATCTCTGGCGCAAACCTTCTGCATCAGCTATGGCAAAATGTGGTGAATCAATCGGTGCTCCTAATTGTGAATGAGAACTTGCCAACACTAGAGCAGCCATTGCCAGATCTGTATTGGGACCAGATGCTCGATATGTAACCCCAAGATCTGCATATAGGTCTGCTGCTCCAAAAGCTAGGCGTATAACCCTGCTGGGAATCTCAGATGAGTTAATAAGATTTAAAACTCCAGATGTAGATTCAATTAAGCCAATTACGGCCATTGCTGATGATTCATTTGCTTCAAGCTCCAGATTGGAAATAATTTTATCTGCCTCAACTGCACCAGCTCCAGATGAGAATTTAGGTAATACAATCGCATCAACTTTCAATTGGAGCGCGACTTTAAGATCTTCTACAAATTCAACAGAAGTCATTTCGTTCGTTCTGATTAATAACAGAGGGCTAGTTGCTGTTCTATTTTCTATAATAGGAGAAATAATCTCCCCTCGAGCCAATAACTTATTTTCTGGCCTAACGGCATCTTCAAGATCAATAATTACTGCATCAGTCTTGGCGCGCATCGCTTTTAAGATTCGATCTGGCTGGTCGCCAGGTACAAATAGGAATGTCCGAGCGCTCAGTAAACGTGAGCTACGCACGGTCTGATCCACTATTTAACCCAGATTCCCTCGAGTGCTCGCAATATATTTCCACCAAGTATCGCAGCGATATCTTTATCAGAAAAGCCATTTTTAACCAACCATCCAGCAATATTCCAGAAATTCTCAGTTGGATTTTCTAGTCCATCCACATATTTCACGCGCTCAAATGCGGGGGCCTGGCTAAATGCTGTACTCAATAAATGTGAGAAAACTGAATGGAGCCCAACATGATCACCGTAAAGCGTGTCAGGACCAAAGGCTACATGCTCGATTCCGACTAGGTCGATGCAATACATCAAATGGTCCATAACGGAGTCAATTGAATGCTGTGGGTGCGCCTTTGAAAGAGTTGTATGCGGGGCTGCTGACATTCCAATTACTCCCCCAGTGTCTGCTACCGCTTTGAGCACATCATCTGATTTCATACGTTTGATTGGCCAGATTGCCTTAGCTCCAGCATGAGTCATAAAGACTGGTTTTGTACTTGCTTTGCACGTATCAATACCAGTTTGGTCGGATGAATGTGAGACATCCACCGCCATGCCAAGTTGATTCATACGAGAGATACATCTGCGACCAAAATCGGTTAGACCGCCATCCACATCCTCATTTAACCCAGAACCCAGAGCATTAGAATCAGAGTAAGCGATTCCAATTTGGCGCCATTGATTTCAATAATCATTTTGAATCGCTCCTCAACTTAGATAAATTATTTCCTACAGGCGTGGAGAGTAACTTATTTAATTAGATAACAGAAGGATCTAGCGTCCACGCGAAGCCCGCAAAAGGCGATCACGAATAGCAATCGCTAATCCGCTACCAAGTGGTTGAGCCACAACGACAGTCTGAATACCTTGATTATCTGCACTTCGCAACGCTTCATAGAGGACTTTGGAATATTCTTCAATTGTCTTGGGTGAGCTGAGCCTTATAGCTCCAGGTGGAGTCGGACTATCTGAATAAGCGATGAACCCTTCTCCAGGTTGTGCCTGTCTATCAAGAATTACTTGAGCCGCAGGTGAATAATGTTTTGCTAGTGAACCGCTAACTCGGATATCCCTGATAGATTCCTCGCTATTGTCATCAGAAGTTCTAAGACCGGTTGCTCGTGAAATCATCTCCTTACTTATCGCACCAGGACGCAAGATATGTGGAGAATCCGAAGTGCAATCAATAATTGTTGATTCGACACCAATTTCAGATTGACCACCATCTAGTATTTGGTCACTCTCCAATAGATATTCTGAGAGCTCTTCTTTCACAGCAGCTGCCGTAGTTGGTGAAATCTGGCCAAAGCGATTTGCGCTTGGCGCAGCAATTCCTTTACCGCCTATGCTTTCAAAGGCATCTAGCAGCGCCAGCGCAATAACATGATCGGGAACTCGTAGCCCAACGGTGGGCTGCCCACCAGTAATGAAATCTTCGGCCAGCAAAGATCTCTTTAAAACCAAAGTCATTGGGCCTGGCCAAAAATCTCGAGCGAGTGAAATTGCATAATCTGGTATCTCATCAGCCCATTGACCTAGGAGGCGCATCGAATTAATGTGAATAATCAAAGGATGATCGTTGGGGCGACCTTTCACCTCATAAATACGCCCAACAGCTTGAGCATTTGTTGCATCTGCCCCTAAGCCATAAACGGTCTCCGTGGGAAAGGCCACAAGCCCACCGCTTTTGAGCAGGGCCGCCGCAGATGTGAGCGCATCCGCAGTGCACTTAGAGACGAATTTACTATTACTCATGTGCACGATTATCCCGCCTTTTTGCGAGAAGATAACCACATGGCCACGCGGGTGAAGGTAGCGCAGATTATCGCCCGCATGAACGTCGGAGGACCAGCAGTTATAGTCGCCGAAATCATGCGCGGGCTCGATAAAGAAAAATTTGAGCAGATCTTAATCACCGGTTTTTGTGATGAGTCAGAGGCAGATTATTTAGAGACTGTAGCTACAGAGATTAAGGCAACACGAATTGCTGGATTAGGGCGATCGATTTCATTGCTATCTGATTTCAAGGCATTCTTCACTTTGATCACCCTAATACGTAAATTTGAGCCGGATGTGATTCATACCCACACTGCCAAGGCTGGCGTGCTGGGCCGGCTTGCTTCATTGCTAGCGGGGCGCGGGGCCGTTCGGGTGCATACCTTTCATGGCCACTTACTGCATGGCTATTTTAATAAACCTTTAACTTCACTCGTTATCCTGATTGAGAAATTTCTTGCCAAGCGGACAAGCGTTTTAATAGCCATTGGGAAAAAAGTGAAGGAGGATCTGATCTCTGCTGGAGTTGGTGACGAGAAACAATATAGAGTCTTCTTTCCTGGTCTACCTAGAACTATGAGAATAGATAAGTTCCGAACTAGAATCGAGCTCGGGCTAGATCCGCAGCAGCTTTATTGCACTTTCGTGGGCAGGTTAACCCAGATTAAACGTCCAGATCGGCTTTTAGATGTTGCCCAGATTCTTAACCAGCGCGGTGTAGCTATTCATTTCTTAGTTGCTGGTGAAGGTGAGCTATTTGAGAGTGCAAAGCAACGCGCGATCACAGAAAACCTACCTCTGACTTTTCTTGGCTGGCGTAAAGATATTGCCAAAATTTTTGCAGCAAGTGATATCGCGATTTTGACTTCAGATAATGAAGGAATTCCACTTACGCTAATTCAGGCAGCCCAAGCTGGATTACCTATTGTTGCTACGGCGGTTGGGTCAATCTCAGATGTCGTAATAAATGAAAGTACTGGCTATCTAACTGAGCCAGAACCTGAAGCTCTGGCTGAAGCAATTGAAAAGCTGGCGCGAGATAGTGAGCTACGTAAGCTGATGGGTGATGCTGGCCGCTCTCACGCAGAAAAATACTTCTCTCTCGAGAAGATGCTAAAAGATCATAGTGACTTATACCGTTCATTCTAAGTGGCATCGGCAGGTGAGACACTGGGTTTTCTCAGACCGGATTCAGCAACGATTAATATAATGGGAGATACTTAAGTAATGACAACTACACGTTTTCGCAAGTTCGCAGCCCTCGCAACCGCCCTAACTCTGATCACTGGTGTTGGGCTCGCTCTCCCAGCTAGCGCTGCACCTGCGGCAACCCGTTATATAACTTTAAGTTCGACTGGTTCGGTAACGGTTGTTCCTGATGCTGTCCGAATAAATGCCAATGTAACTATTGTTGCTGGGTCAAATAAAGAGGCCACTGCAGCAACTGCTACCGCTGCGGCGGCAGTGCGCGTTGCTCTGCTAGCAAATGGAATTGCCAAAGCAGATATTGCGACACAGAGCATCAGTGTTTATCCAGAATATGAATATACGCAAGAACGTGGCTCTCAAATCATTGGGTACCGGGCGACACAAAATTTTGTAGTTAAGGTTAAAAAAGCAGATACAGCTGGTGTTGTTGTTGATGCCGTAATTGCAGCTGGCGGCGATGCGGTACAACTGCAAGGTGTGACGCCATTTGTTTCGGATACTTCAAAAGCAATCGAATCTGCCCGTACAGTTGCGGTAAAGAGCGCGAAATCAAAGGCTAAGTCATATGCAAAATTATTGGGAATCAAACTGGGCCGGGTTAATTATCTAGTTGAAGATTCAAGTCCAATTGCCTATCGGCCAATAATGGCTCTTGGAAAAGCTGCTGATTCTCAAGCGACTGTCGTCGATCTTGGCGAACAAGAAGTCTCCGTATCAGTTACTGTGCAATGGGCGCTTCTGTAGCCACCTTCGGAAATAGAAGGTATTTAAGGTTAATTTAGAGAGGAATAAACCGATTTTGGTTAGCACCCCTCTAACGGGTACGATTTGCGAGCCTCAAACGTCCCCATCGTCTAGGGGCCTAGGACATCGCCCTTTCACGGCGGTAACACGGGTTCGAATCCCGTTGGGGGCACGCAAGGTCAGATTTATCTGACAATTCGGCTTTAAGGTGACATAAGAGCCACTTATGTTTTCATTCTTTAAGGCCCGGTAGCGCAGTTGGTTAGCGCGCCGCCCTGTCACGGCGGAGGTCGCGGGTTCAAGTCCCGTCCGGGTCGCGAGTTCAGCGTTGCAATACGTTTGAGCTTATTGGACTAGAAGAGAGTGTCCACACGCTCTCTTCTTTTTTAATAATTGATTAACAATTAAATATTGGCTCGGTAGCTCAGTTGGTACGAGCGCGCGACTGAAAATCGTGAGGTCGACAGTTCGATCCTGTCCCGAGCCACAATTTTTTAAATGAAATTAATAGACTCTTATAAATATTTAAATCCATTACCGCAAAAGGTGAATTAACCGGCAGATCCTGATCCAGACGGACCTGCTTTGCGCAGGACTTGTGGCGCTCCGCCACTGCGTTGGCCACCACGAATCTTTGAGCCGCCTTCGGCATGAGTCTGAGTTCCAGGCGCACCCTTTTTATTCTTCTTCGCTTCAAGGGCAGTGAGCATTTTTGCTTTTGCTTCATCGTTGTTGGCCATTGGCTTAGTCTACCCCTCAGCAGGTATCCTTAAGAAATAGAATAACTTGAAGAGCCAGGCCAAAGTCCCAATTGCCATTAATTGATAACCAGCTGTATCGGGCCAGAGATAGATTGCAAGTGCGAACCCACCGTAAAACCCAGATAGAGCCCATAAAGTAAAAGCTGCACGGCGTCTGCTTAGCCCGACTCTAATTAATCGATGAGAGAGATGATCGCTGCCGCCTTGAAATGGCGAGATGCCGCGATACAAACGTGAGGTTACTGCAACCGTCGTATCGAGAATCGGAATAGCCAGAAGCGCCAATGGAATAGCAAATGACTTTATTTGTGGAACTACGCCAGGGCTAAGGCGAATTGTTAAAACGGAGATAATAATTCCCAGAAATAACGCCCCCGCATCACCCATATAAATCTTGGCAGGAGCTCGATTCCACATCAAGAAGCCTATGGTTGCTCCGGCTGTGACAATTGCCAGAGCGCTAACGAGAACTTGTTGGCGATCATAGGCAATAAAAAATAGAAAGATTGTCGTGACTGCGACGGTACCTGCTGCGCCACCATCTAGATTATCGAAGAAATTAATAGAGTTGCACACTCCAACAATCCATAAAACCGAGAATGCATAATTTAAAACTGTATTATTAAATGCAATGCCCATGGTGTCTGTGGCTGTCAAAATAATTGCAACAATGATTCCAGTTAAAGTTTGGGCAATTAAACGTGGCCAGGGTTGAAGTCCTTTTAAATCGTCAATTAACCCCATCAAGGAGATAGCCATTGCTGGAACTAACACAAAGCTTGCTAGCCGGAAGGTTTCAATTGAAAAGTCGACTACTAAAAGTGAAGCATAGGAAGCACCAACAATCCCGATTGCAATCGCAACTCCCCCTAAATAAGGAACTGGTTCTTTTTGTGCTTTACGAGCTAAATTAGGAACATCAACTGCTCCTACTCGTAATGCGATTTTGCGCATTATCGGGGTAAGGGCCCCTACGAAAATAAAAGTAAGCGCGCCAAGAAGAAAAAATTGTAAGTAAGAGAATTCCATTTAATTACTTACTTAGTCTCGTTCTTAAAATAGTTATTTCGTAAATCGTCGACTTCAGATTTACGGAAGCGTCGATGACCACCAAGGGTTCGGATCGACGTTAATTTTCCAGCCTTAGCCCATCTGGTAACGGTTTTAGGATCAACTCCGAATAAATCGGCAACTTCACTTGGGGTAAGCAGTATTTCAGCATCTGGAATTCGATTCATCGCTTACCTCTCATTCGGCGCTACCTTGACACTCGAACATGTCCGTTTTGTAACGACTGTCGGAAGTATCCGCCAGATAGTGAGCAAATAGCAATATGTCCACGTGGGATATCTCAGAATAAGATATTTCAGGCTTAGCCCTATATAGCTGATTCGAAGCTCTGCACAATGCGCCAGCGGGTTACCAGGCGCTCATATCCCTGACCTGCAATTGCGCCATCGCCGGCTGCCAGACCGGATAACGATAGAAGAACATCTTCAACGGAGGTGTCGGATGACAAGCCATCTTCACCGGCCAGTTTTAAACCATCATCTAGATAATTAGCTAAACCACCATAATCGAGTTCCACTAAAGACTTGTGATGGAACATATCCAGCCATTCAAGTAAATGTTCAATTTCGGCTTCAACCGAACCCTCGCCAAATGCGTTACGAACAGTCTCATGTGCAACTTCGGTGCGCGCTTTTGCATCACTAATTTTTGCTCGCAATACACAGAATTGGCCATCCTTATCTTCTCCGCGCATTCTCTCTTCTGGAATAAATAGAGAGAACCAACGCGGCGGAATTACCCAATTTTCTGTCAAGATATGTGGAACGCGATCCTCCATTAAATCGACTCCGGCAGTAATTACATCTTCGAGAGATTGTGGCAAGAAAAATGGTGTAACAGATGATGGCAATGATTCCTTGAAGTCATCTAAAGCTGCCCAGCAACGCGTAGCTGTAGACCATGGTGATATATATCTAACTCCATCAACATCTAAAATATGTGCGCCATCTGGTCGGCCAGCTGGAGGTTCTGGAAATACTAAACGGCGTAAGGCAAGTTGTTGTTCTGTATTTCGAGAATTTTCATCTACGCTCAACTCTTGCCAACGTAAACGATCCGCCGGTTCATATGCCGAAAGCGGTTCGTAGATACGAAGTGATGCAACGTAGGGAGTTGGTCTCACAGTAAATGGATACGAGTATCAGGCACGAGAGACGTAATTGCCCTCAGCAAATGGGTCATCCTCATCACGATTCTTAGCCGATGAATCTTCGCCATGAAGTTCTTTCGCTAATCGATCAAGGTCCATCTCCTGAGAGTTGTACTTAAGATCTCTTGCTACCTTTGTTTGCTTAGCTTTTGCACGGCCGCGACCCATTGGGCGACCTCCTTACCAATTGCTGATGTGTCAGAGGCGAAGGTTATCGCGTCTGGTAGGTACCTTCCAAAGTAGCCGCACCTGGGCCGTTTTGAGCGTGGATTGAACCCGCAATCCACGCTTTCATGCCCCGGGCAGCTAAAGATTTGAGCATTAAATCAGCGATCGTGGGATCCACGATCGCCACCATGCCGATTCCTGCATTCCAGGTCCGCTCAAGATCTGCCTGAGGAACGCTTGCAACTTTGGACATAAATTGCATCTCTGCAGGTAGCGTCCATGTCGAACGATCGTACTTTGCAACTAGGCCATCAGGAATCACGCGCGCAGTGTTATCGGCCAGGCCACCGCCGGTAATGTGAGAAAAAGTTCTAACCATCTCTGGCTGCGCCTTAATAAGAGCTAGACAATCCAAAGTATAAATCTCGGTAGGGATAAGCAGAATTTCACCCAGCGTTTTATCGAAATCTTGATAAATTTTATGTAAATCTAAATTGTGGATTTTCAAAATATGGCGCACTAACGAGAAACCATTTGCATGTACTCCGCTAGCCGGCATTGCAATTATCGAATCTCCTGCTTTAACGCGGTGAGATCCCAGTTGCATCTGCGCTTCGACTACACCTGTTGCAGCACCGGCAATATCGAATTCGTCTTCTTTTAGTAAACCTGGATGTTCAGCTGTCTCGCCGCCAATTAGAGCCGTATTGGCTTTCTCGCATCCCCGAGCTATGCCACTAACAATCTCAGCAACTCGCTCTGGAAAAACTTTTCCGACGGCAATATAATCTGTCATAAATAGCGGTTCGGCTCCACAGACCACTAAGTCATCAACAACCATCGCCACCAAATCTTCACCGATGGTGTTGTAAATTCCCATCTGGCGAGCGATTTCTGTTTTGGTGCCCACCCCATCAGTCGAAGTTGCAAGTAATGGCTTATCAAATTTTTTAAGAGCGCTAGCATCAAATAGACCTGCGAAACCACCAATTCCACCTATAACTTCAGGGCGCGATGCTTTCGCAATCGCGCTTTCCATCAATTCCACAGCGCGGCCACCCGCATCAATATCTACGCCAGCATCTTTATATGTGCTCATGATTTTTAACCACTTCTGTTAATTCAAGGCGCATCTTGCCTTCAGACATATCCGCTGGTACTGAAATTGGATAAGTACCTGTAAAACAAGCGGTACAGAGGCTATTTTCGGCGATCCTCGTAGCCTCTATCAAGCCTTCGAGCGAGACATAACTTAATGAATCAGCGCCAATAGACCGTCTAATTTCTTCGACCTCTAGACCGCTTGCAATTAGCTCTGCGCGGGAGGCAAAATCTATTCCGTAATAGCATGGCCATTCGACAGGTGGGCTTGAGATCCTGACATGAATCTCACGCGCGCCAGCTTCGCGCAACATGCGCACTATTGCTCGTTGTGTATTACCACGGACGATTGAATCATCGACAACTACAATTCGCTTACCTTCAATTATTTCACGTAGTGGATTTAACTTTAAACGTATACCTAACTGACGAATCGTTTGCGAAGGTTGGATAAATGTGCGACCAACGTAGGAATTCTTAACTAAACCTAATCCATATGGAATTCCTGATTGTTGCGCATAGCCAATAGCAGCTGGAGTTCCAGATTCGGGAACAGGAATAACCAGATCTGCCTCAACTGGCGCCTCGATTGCAAGTCTCTTACCAATTCGAACTCGCGTCGCATGAACACCCTGGCCTGCAATCGCCGTATCTGGTCGCGCTAAATATACATATTCAAAGATGCAACCTTTCGGATCAGGCTTTGCCCAAATTTGGGAACGGATTCCATCTTCATTAATTGCTAAAAATTCACCTGGTTCGACCTCACGGACAAAGGCAGCGCCGACAATATCGAGAGCGGCGGATTCTGATGCGACAACCCAGCCTCGTTCTAGTTTTCCAATTACAAGCGGGCGAACACCATGGCGATCGCGGGCGGCATATAAAGTTTTTTCATCCATAAATACGAGGGAGAATGCACCTTCTAGTTTTGGTAGGACAGCGATTGCGCTGGCTTCTACATTTTTCTCATCTTGTAGCCCGATTAGCGCAGTCATGATTTCAGTATCGGTAGTTGCACCGCGATTATTTTTTCCAGGATCACCTTCGAGCTTCTGAACCATCTCAGCTAAATCTCCAGTATTGGTGAGATTTCCATTGTGAGCCAGGGCTAAAGTCCCGTATTTAGTGGGTCTTAGCGTTGGCTGAGCATTTACCCAGGTGCTTGACCCGGTTGTGCTGTAACGACAATGTCCGATCGCTATATCTCCAGTCAAACTAGCCAAATCTGTTTCGGTAAAAACTTGTGAGACTAAACCCATATCTTTATAGATCAGGATTCTTTCACCATCGCTAGCTGCAATTCCTGCAGATTCCTGACCACGGTGTTGCAGGGCGTAGAGTCCATAGAAAGTTAGCTTTGCAACCTCTTCCTTAGGTGCCCAAACCCCGAAGACTCCACATGCATCTTGTGGGGCTTTATCCTCATCTAAGACATTGTGGTTTAAGAGACCATCAGGGCGGCGACTCATGGCTTAATCCTAATTGGTAATAGCTCCGTTAAATCTGCGCGTGCGCCGGAGGCGAGAATCAATCCAGCTGCCATGGCATCTGCCCAGCTCTGCTCACCTGCGGCAAGTGCCAACCAAGTCTCTGCCTGCATCTCTATTACATTTGCGGGGGTTCCTCGCGTGTGGGTTGGTCCCGCCCCGCATTGCACAGCAGCATATGGTGGAATCCGAACTTCAATCGCGCGACCAGGTGATTTCTCCACCAGGGTTGCCAAGGTCTCTTTGACCGCTTCTAGAATTTTAGGATCGCGCATAGTTATCCAAATAACTTTTTAAAAGTTTCAGTGTGCGCTTTGGACAATTCATTTAGGGAAATATTTGCACCATTAATTATTAGCGAGTTTCCGCCTGTACTTCCCAACTTAGTAGTTGAAATTTTGTGCTTTAACGCAAGTTTTATAAAGGGCTCAGATTTGATTGGATTAATTGCTACTACTACGCGACCTGGAGTTTCAGATATCAAGACAACTTCAATATTTTCTATATTTATTTCAGCGCCAACGTTATGGCGAAGTACCATTTCGGTTAGCGTTGCACTTAACCCACCCTGGCTCAAATCATGTGCAGCCACAAAAATTTCTGCTTCTCGACCAGCTACAAGTAGCGCAATTAGCCGCATTTCACGCTGTAAATCAGCTATGGGCGCCTGGCCGCCGCGCTGGCCATGCATATATGCCCATTCGCTTCCTGCAATATCGTCATTGGTTTCACCTAATAGATAGAGATCTAAACCAGAGCGGTCGAAACTCATTGGTGTTCGCGTGCGAACATCGTCTATAACTCCAAGTACTCCAATCACAGGCGTTGGTAAAATAGCAACTGATCCTGTTTGATTGTAGAAAGAAACATTTCCACCAGTTACAGGCAAGCCCATCTCTAGACATCCATCTGCTAATCCACGCACTGTCTCTGCAAATTGCCACATAACTCCCGGATCTTCAGGTGAGCCAAAGTTAAGGCAATTTGTCACAGCAAGTGGTTTGGCGCCAGCTGTTGCAATATTTCTTGCCGCCTCTGCCAAGGCAAGTTTCGCCCCTTCATATGGATTTAAATATGACCAGTTGGCGTTGGCATCAGTTGCAATTGCCACCCCAAGATGAGTCTTCTCATCTATCCGCACCATACCTGAGTCATCTGGCTGTGACGCAATAGTATTTCCTTGTACGTAACGATCGTATTGTGATGTAACCCAAGATTTATCTGCCAAGTTCGGTGTTGCTGCTAACTTAAGGACCGTTTCTTTAATTTCCTCAGGCGTATTTGGACGAGGCACGGTAACAGTCTCGGCATTTACAGCATCTAAATAATCTGGTTTAGCAAGTGGGCGGTTATAGACCGGACCTTCATGAGCGACCGTGCGTGGTGGAACATCAACAATTAACTCTCCGCGCCAAGTTATTTCCAGGCGATCTCCATCAGTAACTTCACCAATAACTGTTACAGTCACATCCCATTTTTGACAAATTTCCAAGAAGCGTGCGATATTTTTTGGCTCAACAATTGCGCACATGCGCTCTTGTGATTCGGACATTAGTATCTCCTCCGGAGATAGGCTGGCATCACGAAGTGGAACTCGATCCAGTTCTACCTTCATGCCACCGCTGCCACCTGAGGCCAATTCGCTGGTGGCGCAAGATAACCCTGCCCCACCAAGGTCTTGGATGCCCACAACCAAGTCCTCAGCAAAAATCTCTAACGAGCACTCAATTAAAACTTTCTCAACAAATGGATCGCCTACTTGAACTGCTGGACGTTTAGCTGGACCAGTTGCATCAAAAGTCTCCGATGCTAAAATGGATACGCCACCAATTCCATCACCGCCAGTTTTGGCTCCGTATAGAACAACTAAATTTCCGGCACCAGCTGCTTTTGCTAATTTAATATCACTATGTTTCATCACCCCAACGCACAGCGCATTTACTAGTGGATTGCCAATATAAGTTTCATCAAAGACAACTTCGCCTCCTATATTTGGCAAGCCTAGACAATTTCCATAACCACCGACTCCAGCAATAATTCCAGGTAGGACGCGGCGAGTATCGGCGGCATCGGCGGGTCCAAAACGTAACGGATCCATCACAGCAATTGGTCTTGCCCCCATAGTTAAAATATCGCGCACAATTCCGCCAACGCCAGTTGCTGCACCTTGGTAGGGCTCGATAAAAGATGGATGGTTATGTGATTCAATTTTAAAAGTTACTGCATAGCCTTGTCCGACATCAACAACACCTGCATTTTCACCAATTCCGACTAGCAGGACATCAGTCTTAACTGCTTTTTCTCCAAATTGTTTTAAATGTATTTTTGATGATTTATAAGAGCAGTGCTCAGACCACATCACCGAATACATGGCTAATTCAGAAGATGTGGGTCGTCGCCCTAATATCTCCTTTATGCGAGAGTATTCATCGGATTTAAGTCCGAGCTCTGCATATGGTTGTGGCGTCTCAGGCTCTCTTTGGGCGATTGCAACAGTATCGAGAGCCATTAATTAACCAACTCCCTCAATACAGATGTGAAAAATCCCAATCCATCAGCTGTTGGGCCAGTTAAAGTATCGATGGCGTGCTCTGGGTGCGGCATTAATCCGACTATATTTCCCCGCTTATTTGTTATTCCGGCAATTTTATTACGGGAACCATTGGGATTTTCCCCCATATATCTAGCAATAACTCGGCCTTCGCCTTCCAGCGCCTCCAACGTAACATCATCGCATTGAAATGATCCTTCGCCATTTTTTAGCGGAATAACAATCTCCTGACCTGCTGCATATGAAGATGTCCAGGCCGTTTGATTATTCACTATCTCCAGCTTCTGATCGCGACATAAGAAATGAAGTTCATGATTACGGGTTAGGGCCCCAGGCAGTAAATGCGCTTCACATAAAACTTGAAATCCATTACAGATCCCAAGTAAGGGCATTCCACCATTTGCGGCATCGATAATCTTCTCCATTACGGGAGCAAATCTGGAAATGGCGCCACATCGCAGGTAGTCGCCATATGAAAATCCACCGGGCAATATAGCGGCATCAACATTTTTTAAATCAGCATCGTTATGCCACAACGGTACTGCGATAGCTCCACCGTGTGTAGCAGCGCGCGCAGCATCGCGATCATCTAGCGACCCAGGAAAGGTAACGATGCCAACTCTCATTTATTTCTCAACGCTGACTGTGTAATATTCAATTACTGGATTCGCAAGTAACTTCTCTGCGGCTTTTCCTGCATCTGCTAACTGCGCAGCAGTTGGTTCTCCTTCTACCTCTATTTCAAAACGCTTACCTTGGCGAACACTCTTTGCAAAATTAAATCCTAGGCGAGGCAGGGCAGCAGAAACTGCGACGCCTTGTGGATCCAAGATTTCAGGCTTTAACATCACATCGACCACTATCTTTGCCATTTTCTCTCCTAGTCTTTTGATTAAAACTTAATTCCAGTAATTCTTAAATATGCTTCTTCATAACGCGCCGCAGTTTTTTCTACTATCTCTGCAGGTAATTCTGGTGGTGGGCTCTTTTTATCCCACCCGCTCTCTGTTAGAAAATCGCGTACAAATTGTTTATCAAAAGCAACTTGCGCGCCATCGGGCATCCAAGTATCGGCCTCCCAAAAGCGTGAGGAATCAGGCGTTAAAGCCTCATCCCCGAGCGTTAACTCTCCTTTCGAGCTACGGCCAAACTCAAATTTCGTATCTGCCAGGATGATGCCGCGACTTAGCGCAAATTCTGAAGCTGTTTCATATAGTTTTAAGGTCAAATTGCGCAGCTCAACAGCTTGGGAGGTTCCCACTATTTCGGCAGCTTCGGTGAAATTTATATTCATATCGTGGCCACCGATATCAGCTTTGGTAGCTGGCGTAAATAAATTCTCCGGCAACTTTGATCCATCCACAAGCCCTGCAGGTAGATCGTTGCCACAGATAGAGCCGATTGATTTATACTCCTGAAGACCACTGCCAGTTAAATAGCCACGTGCTACACATTCGATAGGAAACATTTCCAGCGGTGCAACTATCACCGCGCGATCTTCAACTATCTCTGGGACTTCCTCACTTATTATGTGGTTGGGAGCTACATCAGCAAGGAGTTCAAACCAAAATAGCGAGAGTTGAGTAAGGATTGCTCCTTTATTTGGAATAACCGTTGGTAATACCCAATCAAATGCGGAGATACGATCTGAAGCGACCATCAAGATTTGGTCAGATTCGTTTTTATATAGGTCCCGAACTTTACCGGTGCGAAAGTGGTTCCATCCATTAATGGTTGGCGCAGGCGGAGGACCAGCTAGCCCAAAGCCACTCACCTAATGGAATGTGGTTTGTACTGCGCAGCGGCAGGGTGCGCGGATGTAATCGCCGCAATGCGATTTACAACTCGAGCAATTTGTTGGCGAGCATCGCCAGTAAATTCAATAGGTTGACTTATAAGCGCTGTTAGCGCCGATTGATCAAGGGGTAAGCGAGCATCGGCGGCAAGTGCGTCGAGTAAATTATTCGAGCTTGCCTCACGCATCGACAGCGCTGCCTTAACGGCATGTTCCTTAATAACTTCATGCGCCTCTTCGCGGCCGATTCCTGCTTTAACCGCTGCCATCAGTATTTTGGTGGTTGCTAGAAATGGCAGATATCGATCTAGCTCGGCTTGTATTACTGCGGGAAAAGCTCCAAACTCGTTAAGTACCGTGAGTGTTGTTTCGAGTAATCCATCTATGGCATAGAAGGCATCTGGCAGGGCAACTCTACGGACAACGCTGCAAGATACATCTCCCTCATTCCATTGATCGCCGGATAATTCTGAGACCATAGATGCATATCCCCGCAAAATTACTGTTAAACCATTTATTCGCTCGCATGAACGTGTATTCATTTTATGTGGCATCGCAGATGAACCGACTTGTCCTGCCTTAAATCCTTCGGTCACTAATTCAGCGCCAGCCATTAAACGAATTGAGGTAGCAAGCGATGATGGACTAGCGGCAAGTTGTACCAGTGTTGTTACGACATCGTAATCAAAGGAGCGCGGATAAATTTGGCCAGTTGAATCTAAAATATGTTTAAATCCAAGCTCTTTGGCAATCTGAGCCTCTAGTTTTTCATGTGCCGCAGATGACCCTAGTAAGTCAATCGAATCTTGAGCGGTACCAACTGGTCCTTTAATCCCACGCATTGGATAACGCTCTTGTAAAGAGATTAAACGCTCATAGGCGAAGAGAAGCTCTTCTGCAGCCGAAGCAAAGCGTTTCCCAAGCGTTGTTATTTGTGCCGGAACATTATGAGATCGTCCGGAGATTGGTTGGTCAGCGTAGTGAACCGCTTTTTCACCAAGTGCCGCCAGAATCGCAACTACCTTGTTATGAACCATTTCCAAGCCATTTTTGATCTGGAGAGCTTCGATATTTTCGGTTAGATCGCGACTAGTCATTCCCGCATGAATAACTTCATGACCTGCTAAAGAATTAAATTCTTCAATTCGAGCTTTTACATCGTGACGGGTCGCTTTTTCGCGTGCATCAATGGCAGCTAGATCGACTTTCTCGATTACCTTCTCATAATCTGCGATTATGGATTCTGGGATCGAGTGGCCAAGTTTGTTTTGTGCGCGTGCCACCGCTATCCACAATCTGCGTTCGGCAATTATCTTCTCTTCAGGTGCAAAAATGGCGCACATCGCCTTTGATGCATAACGATCAGCAAGGACGCTCACTGGCTTATTCTCCCCCATTTAATTGCCCTTCTCGGCGACCGACGCATTGAAGGCAATATCGTTGCGATAGAAAGATCCCGTTAATTCAATCTGTGAGATAGCGCGATAAGCCCGATCCCGCGATTCGGTCAAATCCACGCCGATGCCGGTGACAGAAAGCACTCGCCCTGCACTGGAAACCAAACTGGCACCATTTTGTGAAGTTCCAGCATGAAATATTTGCGTATCTGCAATATTTGGAAGTTTTGTAATTTCCCTATTTAATTTAGGAGATTCGGGATAACCCTCCGCTGCCAAGACAATCGTTACGGCGCTTTGATCTTTCCAAGTTAAAACTACGTCATCTAAGGCATTAGTTGCTGCTTTAAACAGCAGAGTCGCCAGTGGAGTATCAAGTAGCGGAATTAAAACTTGCGTTTCAGGGTCACCGAAGCGCGTATTAAATTCAATTACTTTTATTCCAAGGTCGGTTAGCGCCAGCCCCGCATATAGCAGCCCAACGAAAGGGGTTCCACGTGCCGCCATTTCCGCGACCATTGGAGCTAAAACTTTTTCATAAGTCTCTTCCATGATGTCATCTGGAGCCCAAGGTAGAGGCGAGTATGCCCCCATTCCACCAGTATTTGGTCCTTCGTCTCTATCGTATGCTCGTTTAAAATCTTGAGCCGGTTGCATCGGCAAAATATTTCGGCCATCTGAAATACCAAAGAGTGATATCTCTGGGCCATTTAAAAATTCTTCAATTACTACACGCTTACAGGCGAGGGCATGGTTTAGGGCAACGCTTCGATCATTTGTTACAACTACACCTTTTCCTGCGGCTAAACCATCATCTTTTACGACATATGGTGCGCTAAAAGTATCTAAGGCTATTTCAATTTCACTTTGATTTTCGCAGGTGAGGCTACGCGCAGTCGGTACTCCAGCATCGCGCATCACTCCTTTAGCAAAATCTTTAGAGCCTTCCAGTTGGGCTGCTGCCTTTGATGGGCCAAAGACTGCGAAATTTGCTGCTCGCAGTTGGTCGACAACGCCATTTACAAGTGGAAGTTCTGGACCAATGACCACCAGATCTACAGATAACTTCTGAGCTAAGCCAACGATTGCTGCGTTGTCGGTGATATCAACCGAATGATTTGTGGCAATTTGCGCGGTCCCAGGATTTCCTGGTGCGCAGTGAAGTGCGGTACAAGTTGGATCTGCCTTTAGCCCTAGTGCGAGTGCGTGTTCGCGACCACCGCTTCCGACTAGGAGGATTTTCATGGTTTAGATGAAATCCTTAACAACAATTGTTTGATCTCGCCCCGGTCCGACTCCAATAGCGCTCATAGACGCACCTGATATTTTTTCAAGGAAGGAGATGTAAGCCTGTGCATTCTTTGGGAGATCACTTAATCGACGGGCAGTGGAAATGTCTTCGGTCCAGCCAGGTAGATACTCATAAATTGGTTTTGCGTGATGAAAATCTGATTGTGATGCTGGTAGCTCTTCTACTCGCTTGCCATCAATTTCGTAGGCAACGCAAACAGGAATTTCTTTCCAACCAGTCAAAACATCTAGCTTTGTTAAGAAGAAATCAGTTAGTCCATTTACGCGCACCGCATAACGAGCTATCGGAGCGTCATACCAACCGCAACGACGGGCTCTTCCGGTGGTAACGCCGATTTCTCCACCAATAGTGCGTAATTTTTCGCCATCTTCATCGAGAAGTTCTGTCGGGAATGGGCCAGACCCAACGCGAGTTGTATAGGCCTTAACAATTCCGATTACGCGATCTATTTTGGTTGGTCCAATACCGGAACCGGTACAAGCTCCACCTGCTGTTGGATTTGATGAGGTAACAAATGGGTAAGTGCCGTGATCAACATCAAGGAGAGTGCCCTGAGATCCCTCAAGAAGCACGCGCTTGCCTGCTTTCAAAGCTTGATCTAGCAATAAAACAGTATCTGCAACGTAAGGTCGTAGTACTTCTGCATATTCTAAGTATTCATTGAGTACTTCATCTACTTCAATATTTTTGCGATTAAAAACTTTTATTAAAACTTGATTCTTGTCACGAAGCGCGCCCTCAATTTTTTGTCGCAGAATTGATGGATCAAATAAGTCTTGTACCCGAATACCAATACGATTTATCTTGTCAGCATACGCTGGGCCGATTCCACGCCCTGTGGTTCCAATTTTTGACTTACCTAAGAAGCGCTCCGAAACCTTATCAATGGTCCGATGGTAAGGAGTAATTAAATGAGCGTTGGTTGAGATAACTAATTTAGAGCAATCGATTCCGCGCTCAGTTAAACCTTTAATCTCTTCCAGCAAAACACCAGGATCAATTACGACACCGTTGCCGATTACTGGAATCACATTAGGGCTCAAGATTCCAGATGGAAGAAGGTGGAGCGCATATTTTTGATCGCCTATAACTACTGTGTGGCCAGCGTTATTTCCACCTTGATATCGAACAACATAGTCGACGCGATCACCCAGAATATCTGTGGCTTTTCCCTTACCTTCATCGCCCCATTGAGCTCCGAGCAAGACTAACGCTGGCATGGCAAAACTCCTCTGCAGAAATTCAAGAGCACTAGGTTACTTCTTAAGAGATGTTCCGGTGGAACGAAGATCTTCACAAGCCTGTGTTACGCGCGCCGCCATTCCTGCTTCAGCAGCCTTACCCCACGCACGTGGATCGTAAGCTTTCTTATTTCCAACTTCACCGTCTATTTTCAGTACACCGTCGTAATTTTTAAACATATGCTCAACAATTGGGCGGGTAAATGCGTATTGAGTATCGGTATCGATATTCATCTTAATCACACCATAATCGAGTGAATCGCGAATCTCTGATAGAAGTGAGCCAGAGCCACCATGGAAAACCAAATCCATTGGTTTGCTGCCGGCTGCGAGGCCTTTTTTGGCAACGACTGCCTCTTGCAGAGTCTGCAGAATCTTAGGTTGTAAAACAACATTGCCTGGCTTATAAACGCCATGAACGTTTCCGAAAGTTGCTGCGATCATGTAGCGACCGCGTTCACCCAGCCCTAGGGTTTCGATGGTCATTAGCGCATCCTCGGGAGTTGAGTAGAGCTTGGCATCATGCTTTGCTTCCACGCCATCCTCTTCACCGCCAACAACGCCAATTTCAATCTCTAGAATTATGCGAGCTGCCACTGACTTAGTTAGTAATTCATCAGCAATCTTCATATTTACATTCATATCTACCGCTGAACCATCCCACATATGCGAGTTAAATAGTGGAGCTTGTCCATTCTTGATGCGTTCTGCACCAATTTCTAACAATGGCCTCATATAGCCATCAAGTTTTTCTTCAGGACAGTGATCTGTGTGGATTGCAATATTGACGTTGTAATTTTTTGCAACTACATGTGCAAATTCGGCGAGCGCAGTTGCGCCATCTACCATGTTCTTAACAGTTGAACCTGAGGCATACTCTGCTCCACCCCAAGAGAACTGAATGATGCCATCGGATTCAGCTTCAGCAAATCCACGAATAGCAGCGATTACAGTCTGGGATGAAGAAACATTGATCGCTGGATATGCGAAGGCACCAGCTTTAGCACGATCAAGCATTTCTACATAAATTTCAGGGGTTGCTATTGCCATGATGACTCCAAAATATCTCTGGTGTAATCCCTGACCAGGCGCATCTTTGAGCCGAATTCAGGCTTACGCCTAATCCAACCACCTTCAGGGGTTTATGAAAAATCGCCATGCAGCCCGAGCGGGATAGGTGGCGATTTTTACGCTAAGCAGCCGCCAGGAGCGGCTGACTCTGGGTTAGGGGTGTAGGTATTTCTGCAAGAAGGCAATTAGCCCAGCTAGTAGCACTGGATTGGAAATGATTTTGAGTAGTAAAACGAGAAATGAGGTAAGCATCTTTGTTTTCATATCCTTTCGATTTATGGGTCTATTTATGGGTTGATTAGCGAGATAACTGTTCGCTTATGTGAGGCATTTTTCCAATAATTGCATTGCTCCCCTAGTAGTGGGCTTCCCCCTGTTGATAAAGACGAGTAATCTCATCATTTATGAGTTCAGGAAAAATTGGCGATTCCATTGAAAATCTCTCGCATGAATCTCGCACCTTTGCGCCCAGTGCAGAATTTATTGCACAGGCAAATGCCGGGGCGAATTTATATAAAGAAGCAGATAGCGACCAACTAGCTTTTTGGGAAGAACAGGCCAGAAAACTTACTTGGGATAAGCCATGGGAACGCGTTCTGGAATGGAATCCCCCGTACGCAAAATGGTTTACCGGCGGAAAAATCAATGCCTCCGTCAATGCGCTAGATAAAAATGTTGCTGCCGGCCTTGGAGATCGAGTTGCCTTTTATTTTGAAGGCGAACCTGGTGATACGCAGACAATTACTTACTCACAGATGTTGGCTAGTGTTTCCCAAGCAGCACATGCGCTGACTGAATTAGGAATAACTGCAGGTGATCGAGTTGCGATTTATCTGCCGATGATTCCTGAAGCAGCGGTAGCGATGCTGGCTTGCGCCAGGATCGGAGCAGTGCACTCCGTTGTATTTGGTGGATTCTCAGCTGATGCGCTGTTATCTCGTATCCAAGATGCAGATGCCAAACTAGTTATCACCGCCGATGGTGGTTTCCGCAAAGGTGCAGCTTTCGCCTTAAAGCCTGCTGTTGATCAAGCGCTAGAAGGTAGACATAACGTCAAGCAAGTTCTTGTTGTTAAGCGGACCGGCCAAGAGACCGCCTGGAATTCAGAACGTGATATCTGGTGGCATGAGATTGTGAGTCGCCAAAGTGAAAGCCATACGCCTGAATTTTTCGATAGTGAGCATCCTTTATTTATTTTATACACCTCTGGAACTACAGCTAAGCCAAAGGGAATTTTTCACACAACTGGTGGCTATTTAACCCAAACTTCCTATACGCACCGTGTAGTTTTCGACATCAAACCCGAAACCGATATTTATTGGTGCACCGCTGATGTGGGCTGGATTACGGGCCACTCATATGTTGTTTATGGCCCGCTCATCAATGGCGCGACACAGGTAATGTATGAAGGAACTCCTGATACTCCAACAAAAGGTCGCATGTTTGAAATAGTTGCCAAATATGGCGTCACTATTTTATATACCGCACCAACGCTAATTCGCACTTGGATGAAGTGGGGTGATGAATTCCCTAACGCTCATAACCTTTCATCGTTACGTTTACTTGGCTCAGTTGGCGAACCAATTAATCCTGAAGCGTGGATGTGGTACCGCGAGATTATCGGTGCTAATAAATGTCCAATCGTTGATACCTGGTGGCAGACCGAGACTGGCGCGATAATGATTTCACCCTTGCCTGGAGTAACAGAAACCAAACCAGGTTCGGCGATGAAACCAATTCCTGGCATAAGTGCCAAAGTTGTTGATGAATCAGGAGTTGCGGTACCAAACGGACATGGCGGCTTCTTAATTCTTGATCAACCCTGGCCCTCCATGTTGCGTGGAGTATGGGGTGAAGATGAACGCTACAAAGAAACTTACTGGTCACGTTTTCCTGGAATTTATTTTGCTGGTGATGGTGCAAAGTTAGATAAAGACGGAGCAATCTGGTTGATGGGTCGCGTAGATGATGTCATGAATATTTCTGGCCACCGCATTTCAACAACTGAAGTTGAATCAGCGCTTGTCTCACACGAGGCTGTTGCTGAAGCAGCAGTGGTAGGGGCTGCCGATGAAATGACTGGTCAGGGAATTGTTGCCTTCGTTATCTTGCGCGGAGGAATTCCTAGCGCAGGAGGCGAGGAATTGATCAAAGAACTCCGGGCTCATGTAACTAAGGAGATTGGGGCGATTGCCAGGCCGCGCCAAATAATGGTGGTTGCCGAACTGCCTAAAACACGTAGCGGCAAGATTATGCGTCGCTTGCTTAAGGATGTAGCTGAAAATCGTGCAGTTGGAGATGCCACTACTTTGGCTGATCCGAATGTTATGAAATTAATTTCTGAGGGTTTAGATAACGCTAAAGGCGAAGATTAAGAAACTCTTCCTTCACCCAGTCATTTGCCTGAGTGATAATACTTGGAATATAAGGCTGTACCTTTGCCAATATTTGGCTATCAGCAACTTCGCTCTGAACGCTTTCCCAGGGCGACCAAAGTAATACCGTTGCAATTAGATACAGGGCTACCACTGTTCTGATCATTTCTAGCGCTACTCCCGCTAGTGAATCTATTACTGCAAGTGGTCCACGAATGATCGTCGCACGCAAACTCTTTGCAACAGCGCCACCGGCAAGAGATCCAATAAAACCTCCACCAACAATTGCAACAATTACAAATGCAATTCTTTTAATATCTAGCGACCAGTCATGCGAGAGTTTTAGCGAAAAATATATTCCCAGTACCCCGCCAGCGATATATCCTAAAAATTTTAGGATTGTACGAATAAACCCATTTCGATAACCGATCACTGCCGTTACAATTAAAGTTATAGCTATCAGGATATCTGTCAGCATCAGAGCTTTACTCCTAAATATTTCTCAGTTAAATCAATTAGTTCAGATTCGCTCTCTACTGCACCTATTTTTTTATATTTTACTTCGCCTAACTCATCTATAAACCAAGTAACGGGAACTCCCATTCCAAAAGTTTCTCTAGTTTTATTTTTGCGATCATAGAAATTTGGCCAAGTCATTCCATGTTTTTCTATAAATTTACGAGAATCTTCAGCAGATCGCTCTTCCACCGCTATGCCAACTAGAGCTATCTTCCCAGCCGCTTTCTTATAAAAATTAACGAATTCTGGCATTTCAGCCAAACAAGATGTGCACCATGATCCCCAGACATTGATAACAGCCGGCCCCCTTAAGGATTCGAGAAAGGCACCGTTAGAACCATCTACACATTCCAATTCTATTCCAGATGAAATATTTACGTCTCGAGGAACATCAACACATGAAATGACTTTTCCGGCAAGCGCCGCTGGTTTCTCACTAGCGCAACCAGCAAAGCCAAAAGTTAATGAAGTGACAACCAGCAAGTTAAGGAAAATCTTCCTCATCTGAAATCCTCATCACTCTTTACTAATAGATGGGCCTTAATCTTATCCATCTCTCCTATGCCAACCGATGGACAAATTTTCGCCATCGGACAAGCGCCACAAGCAGGTTTACGTGAATGACATATGCGTCTGCCATGCCAGATCATTCGCTGTGACAGGTTGGTCCACTCCTTTCGTGGAATTAACTCTCCTACTTCAAATTCAATTTTTACTGGGTCCATTGAAGTAGTCCACTCAAATCTACGAGATAGCCGACCAAAATGGGTATCTACGGTAATTCCTGGTACTCCAAATGCATGGCCTAAAACTACATTGGCAGTTTTGCGTCCAACGCCTGGCAAGGTAATCAATTCATCTAGAGTTTGAGGCAAGTTTCCATCGAAATCTTCAATAATTTTAATAGCTAGCCCTTTTATGTGTCGTGCTTTGGCACGAAAAAAACCTGTTGTATAAATTAAATCTTCAATCTCTGCCAGGGGCGCCTTGGCATACGCTCTTACATTCTTATACCTTCCAAAAAGGGCCGGGGTAACTTTATTAACTCTTTTGTCAGTGCATTGGGCCGACAAGACAGTTGCAATCGTCAGCTCTAGCGGATTTGAGAAATCCAATTCGCAGCGCACGTTGGGATAGCGCTCAGAAAGAATCCGATAGATAGCCCTAGCGTTTTTGCGAGTTTCGCTATCGGGGGCCATAAGAGTAAACTACAGTCGTGCCCCAAGAAGATGAAGTCGTACGCAGCGCTCCGCTCTTTACTGCGCTAGATGAAGCTGCCGCCGTTTCTTTACGAGCGTCTATGGATTCAGTAAAGATTTCCAAGGGAGGAATCCTCTTTAAAGAGGGAGATGAAGGCGAACACCTATACGTGATCATCGAAGGCAAACTAAAGCTCGGTACTTCTAGCGGCGATGGTCGGGAAAATCTTCTCTCCATCCTTGGTCCCGGTGAAATGTTTGGCGAACTTTCGTTATTCGATCCCGGTCCACGTACTTCAACTGCTACTGCTGTTACCGATGCACGATTGCTTTCGCTCAGCCACGAGAAGGTACTTCCTTGGCTTAAGCAGAATCCAGAAGTTTCTCTGCAATTACTTACACGTTTATCACAGCGGCTGCGCCGGACAAACGAAGCTGTCGGTGATTTAGTTTTCTCTGATGTTCCCGGCCGAGTTGCTAAAGCGCTCATTGATCTAGGTGATCGCTTCGGAAAATCAACCGATGAAGGCCTCTTGGTAAATCATGATCTGACTCAAGAAGAGCTTGCCCAATTAGTCGGAGCATCCCGTGAAACCGTTAACAAAGCGCTTGCTGACTTTGCAGGTCGCGGTTGGCTTAAGTTAGATGGCCGTTCGGTTTTGATTACTGATGTTGAACGTTTAGGTAAACGTTCTCGTTAAATAAAGATTGAGTAATTTTTAGGCAATCTCGACTGTTAGTTCAACTTCAACTGGTGAATTCATCGGCAGTTCTGCCACACCAACCGCGCTTCTAGCTGCAAGCCCGGCATCGCCCCAAATATGTATAAATAGTTCAGATGCTCCGTTAGCTACAAACGGCTGAGTTATATAACCTGGAGCGCTATTTACATAACAAACAACTCGAACAATTTTTACTATTGAATCCACTGGTGCAACTAGTTCAACTGCAGCAAGGCAATTAAGAGCGCATATCTCAGCTAATTCCTTAGCCCGTTCCTGGGTTAGGTCTGCACCAACTTTTCCAGTTTCTGGAATCGCACCATCTACTAGGGGAAGTTGACCTGCGGTGAAAACAATTTTGCCTGTCTTTGTTGCAGGAAAATATGCCGCTACGGGCTTTGCTGCAACAGGAAGCGTTAGCCCCTTTTCTGCCAATTTAGCGCGAACGTCTGTGGCCATAATTACTTAAGCTCTCGCTTCATGTAAGCAACTAATTGCTCTCCACCAGGTGCAGGAATTACTGTTACAAGATCCCAGCCATCAGAACCCCAAGTATCAAGAATTTGTTTTGTAGCATGTGACAAAAGTGGAACTGTTGCATATTCGAACTTCATTACTTACCTCCGGCTAGTGTTGCTTTGACAAGTGAAGAGACGATTGACCCATCTGCTTTACCTGCGATTTGTGGTTTGATCGCTCCCATTACCTTACCCATATCGGCAGGTCCAGCGGCGCCAGTTGATGCAATTGCCGCAGCAATTAAATTCTTAACCTCTTCTTCGGAAAGTTGCGCCGGCAAGTATTTGGCGATGACTTCGCCTTCAGCTTTCTCATCGGCAGCTCTTTCAGGGCGCCCCGCCTTAGCGAATTCATCTGCGGCCTCGCGACGCTTCTTTCCCTCACGCGATAAGACAGTGATTATCTCGTCATCAGATAGTACGCGAGCTTCTTTTCCTGAAACCTCTTCGTTGGTAATTGCCGTTAGCACCATGCGGATTGTGCCCGATACGACCTTGTCGCTGCTGCGAATAGCCTCGGTGAGGTCGCTCTTAAGTCTGTCTTTGAGTCCCACTAGTTTGATGCTCCAATTCCTTGAATTGTTTGGGTGTATCTTCTCATGTAATGAGTTATCAAATTCGTCAGGCGCAGATCCCAATCCTGCCCGCGGGCCACAGGCCTATTCGAGTGCTGCATTTTTCTGATCTGCACCTAACTCCTGCTCGAAAAACCGAGATCGCCGATATCCAATCCTTCATAGATCTTGCACCCGATTTGGTGATTTCAACTGGCGATTTTCTCGCTCATGTAGATGCTGTACCAGTGGCGCTAGGCGCTCTTGATAAATTATTGGCTTTACCAGGTTTATTTGTATTTGGATCTAATGATTATTACGCCCCCAAGCCGAAAAATCCATTTAAATATCTACTGCCTAACCATGGAAAACGTATCCATGGTGAAGATTTACCTTGGCCAGAATTAGATAAAGGTTTGCAAAGTCGAGGCTGGCAAAATTTAAATCGCTCGCGCGCCACAATTAAAATTAATGATACGACTATTGAATCGCGCGGCACTGATGATGCACATTTGGAATTTGATGATTACTCACTCGTTGCAGGCAAACCCGGTGCCTGCGATATAGCGATCGGTCTCACGCATGCTCCATATTTACGAATCATCGATGGCATGGCAGCCGATGGGCTAGATGCCGTCTTTGCTGGGCACACCCATGGTGGACAAGTTCGGTTGCCGCTACCAGGAGGTTCGCGAGCGTTAACAACTAATTGCGATCTACCAACTTGGCGCGCGCGCGGATTAACTAAATTAGATAGCCAGCCTTATCTGCATGTATCTGCAGGTATGGGCACAAGTCCATTTGCGCGCATCCGTGTAGCAAGTCCACCAGAGGTAAGTTTGGTAACCCTTACCCCAGCGCCGCAATATCAGCGTCAACCATAATTTCAGCTAACTCTTTCCAATGAGTCTTTGCTTTCCAACCTAAGGCTCTCTCTACTTTTGAAGGATCTCCGATTAAGGCATCTACCTCTGTTGGACGTATATATTTTTTATCAGTTTCAACATGGTCTTGCCAAATTAAACCAGCGCGTGCAAATGATGCTTCTGCAAAATCTTTTACAGTAGCGCCAACACCTGTTGCTACCACATAGTCTGAGGGTTTATCTTGCTGCAACATCAACCACATTGATTCGACATACTCTTTGGCATATCCCCAGTCGCGGACTGCATCTAGATTTCCCAGAAAGACCTTGTCTTGCTTGCCGGCTTTAATCGCCGCAACAGCCCTAGTGATCTTGCGTGTGACAAAAGTTTCTCCGCGCCGAGGTGACTCGTGGTTGAACAAGATTCCGTTTGTAGCGTGCATCCCATATCCATCTCGGTAATTAACCGTGCACCAATAGGCCATTAACTTTGCGGCTGCATAAGGTGATTGCGGGCGGAACATAGAAAGTTCATTTTGTGGTGGCGGGGTTGAGCCATACAGCTCAGAAGTTGATGCTTGGTAGAAACGAGTATCTATATCCGCTGATCTAATCGCCTCTAAAAGTCCTACTGCGCCAACTGCATCTACTTGACCTGTGTACTGCGGCATTGTGAAGGAGACTTGAACGTGCGATTGTGCTCCTAAGTTATAAACCTCAGTTGGTTTAATTTCACGGATTAAATTGGTTAAGCCAACGCCATCTATCAGATCCCCATAATGAAGGAAAAGTTTTGGATTCTTCACATGCGGATCTTGATAAATATGATCGATGCGAGAAGTATTAAAAGTGGACGAGCGACGGATGAGACCATGAACTTCATAACCTTTGGCCAGCAAAAATTCAGCTAAATAGGATCCATCTTGACCGGTAACCCCCGTTATAAAAGCAACTTTTCTACTCATCGTCGGCTCTCTCCTTTAGCGGTTGCATCGATATACCAATCGATAGTTGCGGCGATTCCATCCCGTAATGAAATATTAGGTTCCCAACCTAGCGATTTAACCTTAGTAACATCAAGAACCTTACGAGGTGTTCCGTCAGGTTTTGATGAATCCCAGGCTATTTCACCGCTAAAGCCTGCAAGTTCAGCCACTAATTCAGCGAGTGCTTTAATTGTGAGGTCTTCCCCAGTTCCGATATTTATATGCTGTGCCGAATCATATTTTTCTCCAGCAATTACCACTGCCGCAGCTAAATCGTCAACGTGTAAAAATTCGCGCATCGGAGCACCAGTTCCCCAGAGAATCTCTTTGCTCCGTCCAGATTCCCTCGCTTCAACAAAACGCCGAATAAATGCGGGAAGTACGTGTGAGCCTTGTAACTCAAAATTATCATATGGTCCATAAAGATTTGTCGGCATCAATGAAATCCACTTCCGGCCATATTCTTTACGGAAAGATTTAATTAACTCAATGCCGGCGATCTTAGCAATCGCATAAGCTGAGTTACTCTCTTCCAGCGGCCCAGTTAGCAAATACTCTTCTTTTATTGGCTGTGCGGCATCACGCGGATAAATGCAACTTGAACCAAGGAATATAAATTTCTCAACATCGGCAGCATGGGCTGCCTCCATTAGGTTGCTTTGTATCCGAACATTGTCGGCTAAAAATTCAACAGGATAGGAGCTGTTGGCGCCAATACCCCCCACCTTTGCAGCGGCATCAACGACAAGCGTTGGTTTTACGCTCTTTATGAAGGCAATTGTCGCTTCTCGATCCAAAAGGTTGCAGACGCTGCGATTGATGCCGACAACCTCGGCCCCAGTTTTTTTGTAGGCATTTACAATCGCCGAACCTGCCAGCCCCGTGGCTCCCGCGACAACAATGCTCATAGCGTTGAGTCTACAGGCGATGCGCTGAGGATTTAGTTAGTGAATTCAGCCGCCAAAAGTTCTGCGATTTGTGCGGTATTTAGCGCAGCGCCCTTACGTAAGTTATCTCCGCATACAAATAGATCAAGTGACATTGGGTCATCAATACTTTTACGCACGCGGCCTACCCAGGTTGGATCTGTCCCGACAACATCTGCAGGTGTTGGAAATTGGTAGTTTTCTGGGTCATCGACGAGCTTTACACCGGCAGCGCCGGCCAAGATATCTTGCGCCGCTTTACGAGATGGCTCTTTGGCAAAAGTTGCGTGGACTGTAAGTGAATGAGTAGTTAGTACCGGTACGCGTACACAAGTTGCAGAAACCTTTAAAGTCGGAAGGCCAAGTATTTTGCGAGATTCATTACGGACTTTTAGCTCCTCCGATGAATAGCCATCTTCTTTCAACGAACCTGCCCAAGGAACAACATTCATGGCAAGAGGTGCAGGAAATGGACCGTTGTCTTTGATTGCCCTACGCAGATCGCCACTTTGATCGCCAACTGAAGTTCCTGCAACTGCGCTAATTTGGGCACGCAGCGTATCTATGCCTACTTGGCCCGCACCTGATGCTGCCTGGTAGGAAGAGACAACTAGCTCTTTTAATTCATACTCTCGATGTAGTGCGCCAATTGCCACGATCATTGAGAGAGTGGTGCAATTTGGATTAGAAATAATTCCTTTTGGGCGTTTTTTAACATCATCTGGGTTTACTTCAGGAACAACTAATGGAACATCTGAATCCATGCGAAATGCACCTGAATTATCAACAACGACAGCGCCACGTAAGGCTGCGATAGGAGCCCACTCGGCTGAAACTTCATCCGGTACATCAAACATTGCAACATCTATGCCATCAAAAGCCTCTGGAGAAAGTGCAACAACAGTTTGCTCTTGCCCGCGGCAATTTAATTTCTTGCCCGCACTACGAGCAGAGGCAATTAGCCTAATTTCGCCCCAAACATCCTCGCGTTCTGACAAAATGCCAAGCATTACCGTGCCTACCGCACCTGTCGCACCGACAACTGCAAGTGAAGGTTTCTTTTTATCTGACTGACTCATCGACCAGTTCCTCCATAAACGACTGCCTCGATTTGATCAGCATCTAATCCAAAGGCAGTATGGGCTGCACGGACGCCTTTTTCTAGATCACTTTCACGGCAAATAATTGAAATACGAATCTCTGAAGTTGAAATCATTTCGATATTTACACCTGCTTCAGCCATTGCAGCAAAGAATGTCGCAGTAACTCCTGGATGTGAACGCATTCCAGCACCAACCAGTGAGAGTTTTCCGATGGAATCATCGTATCGAATTGAGGCAAAGCCAACTTCGCCTTTAATGCGCTGCAAAACTGCAGTTGCACTTGAACCCTCTGCCTTCGGAACAGTAAAGGAAATATCTGTTAATCCAGTTGCTGCTGCAGATACATTCTGAACAATCATGTCAATATTGATATCTGAATCTGCAATTGCTTGGAAGATACGTGCGGCAACGCCAGTTCGATCCGGTACGCCAACGATGGTTACCTTCGCTTCAGATTTATCGTGAGCAATTCCCGAGATTATTGCTTGTTCCATACTTCCTCCTTCAGGATGGTTTTCAACCACCCAGGTTCCTTCGTTTGTTGAAAATGATGAACGTACATGTATTGGTAAGTTGTAGCGTCTTGCGTATTCGACACAACGTAGATGTAAAACTTTTGCACCAGCGGCAGCTAGCTCTAACATCTCTTCATAGGTAACAGTTTTTAATTTGCGCGCCGCAGGAACTACGCGCGGATCTGAACTAAAGACTCCATCAACATCTGTATAAATTTCACAGACATCTGCATCAAGTGCGGCAGCAAGGGCAACAGCAGTTGTATCTGAACCGCCCCGACCTAAAGTTGTAATATCTTTTGTATCTTGGGAGATACCTTGAAAACCCGCAACGATCGCAATTGCACCCTCGTCAAGCGCCTCTTGAATTCGTCCAGGAGTTACATCGATAATACGGGCGCGACCATGTGCAGAGTCTGTAATTACTCCAGCTTGCGAACCAGTGAAAGAGAGCGCCTCGTGACCTAAGTTCGAGATAGCCATAGCAAGCAGCGCCATTGAAATTCGCTCACCGGCGGTAAGCAACATATCTAATTCACGGCCCGCTGGAATTGGGGTGACTGCGTTGGCTAGGTCAATTAGCTCATCAGTTGTATCGCCCATTGCGCTGACTACAACTACGACCTGATTGCCATCCTTCTTGGCGGCGACAATACGAGCGGCCACCCGCTTCATGCCTTCGGCATCAGCAACTGAGGATCCGCCATACTTTTGAACTATTAGTCCCATGTAGCAATAGTGAAGCAAATTCCTTCACCCGGCCACCTAATTAAGGTTTATATCATTTATTGAGACGATTATTGTTCAAATAATGAGATAGTTAGTTTTCAACCCTGCGGCGGCCTTCAAAGGCGCGGCCCAGCGTTACTTCATCGGCATATTCGAGGTCTCCGCCGACTGGCAGCCCACTGGCTAAACGAGAGACGCTAATACCAAGGGGTTTGATTAGGCGAGCCAGGTATGTTGCTGTTGCTTCACCTTCCAGATTGGGGTCGGTTGCCAAGATAACTTCGGTGATATTTGCATCAGCTAAACGAACCATCAGCTCCCGAATACGCAGTTGATCTGGGCCTATGCCATCGATTGGACTGATCGCCCCACCGAGCACATGGTACTTACCGCGAAATTCGCGAGTGCGTTCAATTGCAATTACATCCTTGCTCTCTTCAACTACACATATTTGTGCTGGATCGCGCCGTGGATCGCGGCAAATGCGACATTGTGTTTCTTCTGAAACATTCCCGCACTGCTCGCAGAATTTAACTCGCTCTTTTACCGTGCGAATTGCATCAACTAAATTTAAAGCGGTATCGCCATCTGATTGCAATATATGAAATGCGATACGTTGCGCACTCTTTGGTCCGATTCCAGGCAAACGCCCCAAGGCATCAATAAGATCTTGGATCGCGCCTTCATACATACCTGTACTCATTAATTCATATTCTTTTCATCTATAACAGTTGCACCTAGTTCAGCCGCTAGTAGCGCTGCACCAGTTAGCAAGTTCTTATCCGTAGGCGCCTCATCTTTTCGAACTGCGCGTGATTCAGGAGTTGAGCTGTTATCGATAGATGCATCTACGACAACCTCAATCTTGCGATCAATCCCCACAATTTCAATAAATGCTTGTCGCAAAATCTCATCAGATTCAGAGCGAACAAATGAGTCACGTGCGCCTGCATTAACGATTCCAATGGTAATTAACTTCTCATCTACCGCCATTATCTGCGCTGATGCCGATAGAAGTGACCAAGTTAAGCGGCGTCGCTTCTTCACGTTCTCGATTACATCCGGCCATAAACGTCTCAGTCCAGCGATATCAAATGACTTTGCAGTAGAAATAGATTTAACAGGCTTTTCGGAAGCAACCTTCGAAGATTCGGGAAAAGCTTCTTTAGAATCTCCTACTGCTGCTTCCTTCTCAGACTGCTTGATGAGAGCAGGTTCCACAGATGTCTTTGCTGGCAATGGCTTCGGAGGTGGGGGTGGAGTGGGGGTGGAGATATTTTCTACTCGTTCCAAACGTTCGATACGTGAAAGCAAGCCGGCCTCAGAGTTATCGCCACCGGGTAATAACATCCGGCCACAAATTAATTCCAACATTAAACGCGGAGCGGTTGCGCCACGCATCTGCGTTAGTCCTTCTGCCGCAATATCTGCGCACCGAGACAAATTAGCTGCCCCAATATTGGCTGCCTGCTTGCGCATGCGTTCTAATTGATCATTAGGCAATTCGCGCAGGATCGCATTCGAATTGGTTGCAGCAAGGGCATCGACGATCATTAGATCACGCAGACGCTCAAGTAAATCACCAGCGAAGCGGCGGGGATCGTGACCAGATTCAATCACTCGATCAACTGTTTGAAATAAAGTAGCGCCATCACGTGCCGCGAGCGCATCAGCTGCATCATCTAAAAGTGCTCCATCGGTAAAGCCCAGTAATTGAATAGCAATTTCATAACTAACGCCATCGACGCCAGCGCCAGCAAGTAACTGGCCAAGTACAGATAAGGCATCTCGCACAGATCCACCGCTGGCACGTACAACAAGTGGAATTACGCCCTTGGCGACAGATACCCCTTCTTCCTTACAAATCTTCTCTAGATGCTCGCCCAAGATTCCAGGCGGTACCAAGCGGAAAGGATAGTGATGGGTACGAGATCGAATTGTAGAAATTAATTTTTCTGGCTCAGTCGTGGCAAATATAAAAATAACGTGTGGGGGTGGCTCTTCGACAACTTTTAATAGCGCATTGGCAGCACCCGGTCCGAGTTGATGTGCTTCATCAATAATATAAATTTTGTATCGGCTATGTACTGGTGCGAAGAAAGCTTTATCACGTAAATCGCGGGCATCGTCAACCAAACCATGAGTAGCTGCATCTAGTTCGATAACATCTAGCGAACCTGGACCGTTGGCAACTAAGTCATTACAAGATTGACAGATGCCACATGGAGTTGCTGCTGGACCTTGTTCGCAGTTAAGAGAGCGCGCCATAATGCGAGCGCTGGAAGTTTTTCCGCATCCACGGGGTCCGCTAAATAAATATGCATGATGTGTTTTGCCAGAAGTTAGCGCGTTAGATAGCGGGACTGTGACATGTTCCTGGCCAATTACATCTGCAAATACGGATGGACGATATTTGCGGTACAACGCGAGCGACATATTCGCTCCTCTCTTCTCGGCTTCATCTTCAATTCTTACTGCACTTACTTAAATCTTAAGGGACCCCTCACGCACCCATCAGAGCACGCCTACCCTTGCTGTATTCCTACCCTGGGGGAGTTCAGCGCGGTGATGCCGCGTGAGGGATCTGGTGTAAGCATAGTTATTACCCCTATACCCTTAGCCAGTCGGGAGAGATCCCGCCAGGAGGATTCGCATAGCGGCCGAGTGCGCACGCTTGGAAAGCGTGTAAAGGGCAACCTTTCGAGGGTTCAAATCCCTCATTCTCCGCGAGACCATAAGTACGGCGATCCCCCGATCGAAAAATTAAATTTCCACCCCGATGTATTTAGTCTCAAGGAATTCGTGAATGCCATCGAAGCCACCTTCGCGACCAAGCCCACTCTGCTTTACTCCACCAAATGGTGCGGCGGGATCTGAAATAAGTCCGCGGTTGATTGCGACCATGCCAGATTCAATTGCCTCTGAAATCTGAATGGCGCGCTTTAAGTTTTCAGAATAAACATAACTGATAAGCCCAAAATCAGTTCCATTTGCTAACTCAATTGCTTCAGCATCCGTATCGAAAATAGCAACTGGCGCTACTGGACCAAAGACTTCATGGTTTAAGATCTCTGCCTGCTTATCTACTTCAAGAACTGTAGCTGGATAGAAAGCGCCTGGTCCATCTGGTGTTTTACCTCCGGTTAGGACTTTAGCGCCAGCTTTAATTGAGCTATCTACCAATTCGGCAATCTTATTCCGCTCTTTGACCGAGACGCTGGCGCCGAGTTGTACACCTTTATCGCGGCCGCGTCCCATCACAAAGGCGCCCATCGCTGCAGCGAATTTCTCCATAAACTCTTTTGCAACTGGGCGCTGTACATAGACGCGATTGGCGGCAGTACATGCCGCTCCACCGTTGCGCATCTTGGCCAGCATCAGCCCTTTAACTGCTTCATCAATATTTGCATCATCCATAATTACAAACGGAGCATTCCCGCCCAGCTCCATAGAACACCTAATGACATTGTCAGCCGCTTCTTTAAGAATTATCCGCCCGACTTCGGTTGAGCCAGTAAATGATAGATTTTTTAAACGTTTATCATGCAAGATTTTGGCAATTGCTGGACCAGTTGGCGTCGGCAAAATTAAATTAACTACACCCCTAGGAACGCCAGCGCGATCCAAAATATCTACAATCGCAAGCGCGGTCAGCGGAGTTTCACCAGCAGGTTTAAGAATCATTGTGCAGCCCGCTGCAATTGCTGGTCCGATCTTTCGTGTTGCCATTCCGGCTGGGAAATTCCAAGGAGTAATCAGCAGTGAAAGCCCAATTGGTTGGTGGGTTATCAAAATTCGTTTATCTCCACTGGGAGACATCCGAAAATCTCCTGCGATTCTTACCGCTTCTTCTGAGAACCAGCGGAAAAATTCAGCAGCATAAGCAACCTCGCCTTTCGCATCAGGCAGCGCTTTACCATTCTCTTTAGATATTAACTCTGCTAGATAATCAGCCTCTGCTGTCATCAACTCAAATGCTTTACGCAGAATTTCACCGCGCACCCGTGGCGCCGTTTTAGCCCAAGATGGAGCTGCTCGATCGGCTGCTGCAAGGGCAGCCTCTATTTCGTTATCTCCTGCAGTGGCAACTTTGGCAATTACCGAGCCATCGCTAGGATCAATCACATCTAAAGTTGCGTTGCCATCGACCCATTGGCCATCTATATATAACTGAGTCCGCATAAGATGAGCATACTGAAGAGGTAAATAGACGCGCCAGCCGCGAGAACTAAAGGAGTTTAAAGTGCCAAAGTCGTGGACAGATGGTGCTCCGCAGCCAGTAGCGCTTCAGGAGCATGCCCACGTAAAGGATCCACTTAGCTACAAGATCAAAAGATCCTTCTTAGGAAATGCGCTGAATCGGCATTCACTAGGACATCAACGTTTATCCAAGCGCTATGCCCTTGGCATCCTCTCATCTGACTGTATCTCATCTTCTGCTTATGGAAGTGAACAGATTTTGATTGCGCTACTTCCTGCTTTTGGTCTCGCCGCATTTGCAATTCTGATGCCAATGACAGCTGTAGTAATTGCTATTTTAGTTTTGATTACATTGTCTTACCGAAATGTAATCGAAGTTTATACAAAGACTGGTGGCGCATATATTGTCTCGCGCGATAACTTTGGGCCAGTTGTTGCCCAAATTGCCGCAGTTGCATTAATACTTGATTACGTAGTAACTGTTGCAATTCAATCCGCTGCAGGAGTAGCTGCGATTATTTCGACCTTCCCATCGTTGCAACCGTGGAAGATGCCGATGATTTTTCTAGTTATAACTCTCTTAACATTCGGAAATTTACGAGGGGTAAAAGAGGCTGGTAAAGCTTTCGCTCTGCCAACATATTTCTTCGTCTCGTGCATGATGATCGTTTTCGGTATGGGGCTTTGGCGCCTATCTCAAGGCACACTTCCAGAATTAGCGACTAATCTTCCTGGTGCTATTCCACTAGGACAAGAGCAGGGCTTATTAACTGCTGCTGCTGTATTTATTCTGCTACGAGCATTTGCAAATGGTGGATCTTCATTGACTGGTCTAGAGGCTATTTCAGATGGAGTAGCGTTATTTAAAACTCCTGAGCATGTAAATGCAAAACGTACATTGGTGATCATGAGCTGTCTACTAGGTACGCTCGTATTAGGTGTTTCTTATTTTGCACATAAAATTCATGCAATGCCATATGAAGCAGGCACTCCCACTGTTATTTCTCAAATAGCCAAAGTTGCCGTAGGAGATGGCGCCTTTGGCAGCGTAATGTTTATCTTGGTTCAGTTGGCGACAATGCTTATCCTTTTCGCGGGAGCTAACACGACCTATAGCGCATTCCCATTATTGGTTAACTTTGTAGCATCAGATGGTTATCTGCCGCGCCAACTAACAAAGCGCGGGCACCGTTTAGCTTTCTCTAATGGAATTCTCTTGCTGTCAGGTGGTGGGCTCTTCCTGGTTTTAATTACTGCTGGCTCGGTAGAACATTTAGTAGCTTTCTATGCCCTAGGTGTTTTTACGGGATTTGCCTTAGCAGGTTTTGGAATGACAAAACATTCACTTCGCACTAAGCCCAATGGTTGGAGATTGAGAGTTCTGATCAATGCACTGGCAGGTTCAGTCTCACTCATTATTGTAATTATTTTTTCAGTTGTTAAATTTACACAAGGCGCATGGCTGGTATTGATAGTTGCACCAATAATGGTTATCTCATTTCTGCGACTAAGGCGGCAATACACTCGCGAACAGGAAGCTTTAGCGGTACGGCAAGTTCATGAGCGAGCCACATCAATTGCTAAACATAATGTCACTGTTTTGGTAGATAACGTAGATCTGGCAACAGTAGGGGCCGTTCGTTATGCGCGAAGCCTAAAGCCGCGGGAATTGAGCGCAGTTCACTTCGTAATTGATGACAGACGTGCTGAGGAAATTAGAAAAGCTTGGGCTAGTTCAGATGCTTTAGATGATGTAACAC
>JASJLO010000003.1:0-79038 GCA_037620605.1 Candidatus Planktophila sp. | reverse complement strand
AATCATAGTAATCCTCTCTTTTAAACCAGAACTCAGCCAACAAACAGCATTCCCGCGACCTCTCCAACAATCAAAGCAATAAAAGCTCACTTTGAGCTGATTCTTGAATCTATTGAATCCTCAAACAAGCACTGATTTAATGTGCGGCATGACCTACGATATTGAGAAGATACGCGCCGATTTCCCTGCTTTAAAATCTGGGTTGGCTTTCTTTGACGGTCCCGGTGGGAGTCAGGTTCCAACACAAGTGGGCGAGGGGATTTCTGAAGCAATTACAAAGCCCATCTCGAATCGCAATGTAACGACACTCTCTGAAAGAAATGCTGAAGAGATCGTCATAAACTTCCGCCAAGCAGTTGCAGATCTGATCAATGCAGATCCAGGTGGCGTAATTTATGGACGCAGTTGGACGCAAATTACATATGACTTCTCAAGGACTTTGGCCAAGACGTGGAAGTATGGCGATGAAATCATTGTTACAACTCTTGATCATGATTCAAATATCAGGCCATGGGTTCAAGCGGCAGAAGCGGCAGGCGCAGTGGTTCGGTGGGCTAAGTTTGATCCAACCACTGGTGAATTACCCAGTTCAAAGATTTCTGAACTACTAAATGAGAAGACGCGCCTCGTTGCCGTCACTGGTGCTGCCAATACATTAGGAACTAGACCTAATATTCAAGAAATATCCCAAGAGGTGCACAAGACAAATGCGCTCCTTTATGTCGATGGCGTTCATTTAACTCCTCATACCCCGATTGACATGCAAGCAATGGGCGCAGATTTCTTTGGCTTATCCCTCTACAAGTTGCTTGGGCCCCATTGCGCAGCAATTGCAGCAAAACCTGAGTTACTTAAAACCTTAAATAATGACAAATTACTGCCAGCAACAAGCAATGTACCCGAACGCTTCGAGTTTGGAACTCTTCCTTATGAACTAATGGCTGGTTGTACTGCCGCAATTGACTACCTGGCAAACATGGTTGAAGGCGGCCCTGTCGGTCGACGTCAAAGAATTATTCACTCGATGACAGCGTTAGAAAAATATGAGGACGAGCTCTTTAAATACCTGAAAACTGAAATTGCCGCCCTGCCTGGCATTACGTTATATGGGCACGCCAAAAAGCGCACACCAACCATATATTTTAATCTCAAAGGGATCGAAGGTGCCGCTGTTTACCAGCACTTAGCCGGGCTAAAGATAAATTCACCCGCTGGAAATTTCTACGCCCTCGAAGCTTCCCGTGCATTGGGACTTGAAGATAAGGGAGCGGTACGCGCTGGGTTAGCGCCTTACAGCAACACTGATGATGTCAATCGCTTAATTGCCGGGTTACGTGAATTAGCGAAGTAACTTACATTCGTAAATAAGAAGCTCCATTGAAATCTAAAACTGCTCCGCTGGCCCATTCATTATCGGGTGATGCCAAGAAGTAAACAGCTTTGGCTAACTCATCCGGTCTTGCCACCCGATTAAATGGGCTTTGCGCACGGATTCCATCGCCTTCGGGGCCATCTAACAATCTAGTTGCCATCTCGGTTTCAACGAATCCTGGGGCAAGGGTGGTAACTCCAATACGCATCGGTGCTAACGCTTTTGCTATTGATTGGCCGAAGGCAACCAGCGCAGCTTTTGATGCACCATATGCCGGGCTCAAAGGTTCTCCCCGAAAAGCTCCGCGCGATCCAATATTAACAATTCGAGAGGTGCCGTTCTTGGGCATATGTTGTAGCGCGCACCAAGAAACATTTGCAGCGCCAATGAGATTTACTCCGATTGTTTGCGCCCAAGCTTCCTGCCACTGTTCATATGTTGTGGCTTGAATCGGATGATCCACGAAAACTCCGGCATTGTTAATCAATACATCAATTTTTCCGAATACCTTTGCAACCTGATCAACCATTGTGCCAATCGCATCAGGGACTCGCAGATCGGCTTGAGCAGTGATATGCCCGTCACCCGCCAAAGATTTACATACCCCTTCGGCAACTGATTGCGATGAGACATAATGAATCGCTATCTGGTCCCCAGCTTGTGCAAATTCGCGAGCAATTGCGGCCCCAATGCCCCGAGATCCACCTGTTATAAGAACACTTCTTCTACTCATTGACGTACTCTAATTGCTAACTTAAAAAAGCAGAAGGATTTACTAAATCAATCTCATTCTTCTGGTGTGGCAAGAGGGCTTGACCAGGATAATCATTGGTATGTGAAAAGGGATCATCGAGTTTGTGAATTCCTGATAATTGTTGAAGAACGAAAAGACCACAAAATGGCGAGTAAACAGCGTTGTATCCACCTTCATGTGCGATGACTAAACGATTTTTAGCAGTATCTGCTGCGGATTCCATTAATAACTTCGTCATCTGAGAATAGCCTTTTGCAGTCACAAGCATTCGGCCAAGTGGGTCATACACCGATGAATCGAAACCTGAAGCGACCGCAATAAGATCGGGTTTAAATTTCTTTAGTGCCGGTCTAACCACAGTTTCAAAAGCGTACAAGTAGCCACCGTTTCCGGTACCTGCAGGTAAAGGAATATTTATATTTGTGCCTACGCCTCGCTCGTCCCGGCCACCAGTATTTCTTGGATAAAGCCGATCTTGGTGAAGTGAAATTGTCAAAACATCTTCATCATCGTAAAAAATATCCTGGGTGCCGTTTCCATGGTGAACATCCCAATCAACGACGGCAATCCTTATTCCAGGGTTTTCTTTCTTGGCAACTGAAATTGCAACACCCAGATTTGAAAAAAGACAATAGCCCATTCCGCCAGCGCGAATTGCATGGTGGCCGGGTGGGCGCACAATGGCATATCCGTTATCGATGTGTCCTGCTATCGAATCTTGAATCAACTGTGTAACTGCACCGACTGCAAGCGTGCCTATCTCATACCCACCTTTAGCTAAGGGTGTTTCCCCATCACCGGCATCTCCACCGAATTCTTGGTCACTTGTCTTTTTTAATTGGTCTAAATATTTCTGAGGATGAACTAATAGAAGTTCTTCGGTTGTTGCGTGGCGTGGTGTTCGTCGATCCAAATAATCTATCAGCCCAGAAACAACAATTAGTTCGTGGATGCGCCGCTTTGTCTCAGCATTTTCATAGTTTATAAAAGGTTGTAAACCTCGGGATGGATCTGTGGGAAACATGCCCGCCTGAGTGCCAGTGTCATGCCAACCAAAAAGTTCATGATAGATGTAGCCGGTACGTAAAGGATTCATATTCAAGAGTTGCAGAGTTTCAAGTAAATTGGAAATCTATAAAAGAGCGGAGACGAGGAGATTTGAACTCCTGAAGGGTTTAACCCCTTACCTCGTTAGCAGTGAGGCGCACTCGACCGGGCTATGCGACGTCTCCGAGTTGCAGGGGAAGTCTACCGCCTACCAAAGCTAGTGCCACCCGCTTAGTTCAGGCAAGATTGCGTCGAGTGAATGAATTCGCGAATTTGGAAGTTGGATCGAGGGCTCGAACCAAAGCCTGGAACTCGCCCATCTTTGGATAAACGCTCTTTAAGTATGCAGCATCTGCGGTGAAGACTTTTCCCCAATGTGGGCGGTAGTTAAATAGTCGAAGAGCTGCTTCAACTTTTTCAATTACTGGATAAATAGCATCGACTTTCTTCCAGGTGAAGTGAATTGCCAGACAATCTCTTTCGAATGCGCCACTGAGCCATAGGTTATCTGCAGCCAATGTTCGTATCTCTGTAATCCATAAAAGTGGTGAGATTTCTGCGCCAAGTTGTGAGACCACTTCGATTGCTGCTGCTGCATCCTTACGATCAAGGAAGAATTCGCTTTGGATTTCTTCGCCCACGCTAGGAGTAAATTCAAGTTTGAAGTGGGGAAGGCGATTATGCCAATGTCCTAGAACTCCGAGTTGTTCCGTGCAGGCAATGGGATCTACCGATGGAATTGGGTGATACTTCTTATCTGCTTTCGCGCTTCCGCCGACACTTTCAGGGATTACTTCATCATCGCGAAATTTGCACCAAAGATTTCCAACATGTGCACTGCTCCAGTCGGTGAAGTAGCTGACGCTATAAGAGGTTCCCATAACCAGATCAAAGTTACGTTGTAAAACATCAAGAGGAATTTCTGGGTAGATCACCTGTCGTACTTGGAAAGTGGGTTCAATCTTTAGCTCATATTGATACACAATCCCACCTAGGCCTAACCCGACAACAAGTGCGTTGAAAGCTGGATTTGTGTAATCAATATGTCTGAGTTCGCCTTCAGCAGTGACAATATCAAGTGATAGAACTTGGTTTGCAAGGTTTTGATTCTTGATGCCAGAACCATGCGTACCCGTTGATATCGAGCCTGCAATAGATATGTGTGGCAACGAAGCGAGATTGTTAAGCGCCCAGCCTTGTTGATGAAGTACTGGGGCTAACTCACCATACGTAATGCAAGCAGCCACAGTCACAGAGTTGCTATCACTGTGGACTTCAATAATCTTAGGCATCCTCGAAAGATTGATCGCATAACTACTTGTATTGGCAATCTCGTTGAAGCAATGTGCCGTTCCACGAGCACGTACCTTTGGATTGGTACGGATTAACTCCTGTAACTCAGTTAGTGATTCTGGCTGCAAGTATCCGCGATCGTTAAATTCAACGTTCTTGCTCCAGTTTTTCTGTGTCATAAGCGAGATTTAGGTGATGGCATTTACGGAGTTACGCCCATCAAATGCTCCATCGCAAGTTGATCGAGAATTTCATATCCATATCCACGTTTTCCGGCCGCATCAGCATCGAATGAATCATTTGCGAGATCCTTCCAACTTTCACCTACAGCAAGAGTTGGTTCTGAAAGGCCTGGAATATTTGATTCCTTCATCGCTGCGATGACTCGTGGATCCTTACGGAAAGCAGTTGCACGCTCTTTAAGCACTAAGTACATACGCATATTAGATGTTGCAGATGCCCACACGCCTGAATCACCATCGGTGCGCACAGGCTTGTAATCGAAGTGCTTAGGTCCTGCATATCCATAACGCTCGAGAAGATCGACGAGGAAAAAGGCGCTCTTCACATCGCCGTGGCCGAAGACAAAATCCTGGTCATACTTTGGACCACGCTGACCGTTGAGATCAATGTGGAATAACTTCTTCTGCCATAGCGCTTGAGCAATTCCGTGAACAAAGTTGAGGTTAGCCATCTGCTCGTGGCCAACCTCTGGATTAAGACCCACCATCTCTGGGTGATCGAGCATCTGGATGAATCCAAGTGCGTGGCCAATTGTTGGCAAAAAGATATCCCCACGTGGCTCGTTTGGCTTCGGTTCAATTGCAAATTTAATGTCGTAACCCCTATCGATGACGTACTGGCCAAGGATGTTGAATCCTTCGGCGTAACGCTCGAGTGCAACATAGGCATCCTTTGAGCTTTCGGATTCAGCTCCTTCGCGTCCACCCCAGCAGACATAAATCTTTGCACCGAGATCGACAGCCAAATCGATATTGCGCATGACCTTACGGATTGCAAAGCGTCGAATATCGCGATCATTGCTAGTCAGGGCACCATCCTTAAAAACTGGATGGCTAAAGAGGTTGGTCGTGGCCATCGGAACTTTCATTCCGGTCTCAGCTAAAGCCTTTTTGAAGCGATCGATATGTCCTTGGCGAGTTGAATCATCTGAACCAAATGGGAATAAGTCATCGTCATGGAATGTCACACCATATGCTCCACGCGCTGCGAGTTCGTTAACAGTACGAACTGGGTCAAGCGCTTCACGCGTTGGATCTCCGAATGGATCACGCGCTTGCCAACCGACAGTCCAAAGACCGAATGTGAACTTATCTGCAGGTGATGGTGCGTATGTCATGGTCTTCTCTCTTTTTCGTTTAGGGAATTACTTCTTATTTGATTCTTGTCGAATAAGTTTATGTCTATCGCGTGAAACGTTTCTCCTGCATAATCGCGTCCCAAATAACAGCTTGGGCGGCCAAGGCATCTTGCGAATTCTGAGCGTGATTTAGCGCATTAATATCAACTCGGTCGCAGACTTCTTCTAGATAAGTAATTATCTCAATGCTGCGGGTGAGGGCCCGAACTGGGTCTTCGCGGAACGGGAATTGATCCAGCAGAATCGGATCGCTCCAATTGATGCTACGAAGTGCCAACATGTATTCAATGGTTTCAAATAGATGTACTGAGGCCACCGGTAGGTCGTCATCCCAACTACGCCAGTTATCATTGAGTTCTGCGCTCACAAGTTTTCCGTGCCGATGAATTAGCAATAATGATTCAGCTGGGGTCTCTTGCGCCATAAGTGAATGGCCAAAATCCATAACTATTCCAACGTTATCTACTTTCATCTCGCTGATTGCAAGAAGGGTCTTAGCAGCGGTTGCGAGAGTCATGCGAACGCGCGGTTCTTTGCATTTATATTCAATAGCAAATTGCACCTTGGGATTTTCATTCGCTAAATCACGAATTCCGTTGATGGTGTAATCCCAAATTTGTAGATAATTTGCCTGAAGTGGAAAATCAAAGCCATCTTGCCCAGGCCAGAACTTTACATATGTCGCACCTAAGATTTCAGCAGCTGCTATCGCCTCTCGAACGCGATCTTTGGTCTGTGAACGTAATTTTGTGTCTGGATTGGTAAATGATCCCTTAACGTATTCGCGCATATAAATGTGGGGGGTAGTCGCACGGCAGATCATTCCGTTATCATCTAACATCTTCTTTATTTCAACTGCAGTTCGCTCAGGGATATCAAATGGCACATTAATATCTAGATACTTTAAGTTGGGGACCTTCGCGGCATCTTCAATCATCTGCGCGCTAGTGCGAATAGGACCATAACCATCGCCTGCGTAGCGGTCTACAAACTGTCCAAAAGCCCAAATTCCTGCGCCGTAAGTCAACTTAGCCATCTCATCCCACTTTCTATAGCGCTTGAATTTTAATTCTAGAACTTAATTTTCTTTTTTAATAGGGTTTTCGGTTACTTTGTTCGCGATTGCCTCAGTGCTCTTCTCCAGGACTTAATCTTATTCTGACGTTCTTCTTCGCTCAATATAGGTAAGTATTCATCGTATTCCAATTGAATCGAACTTATTTCTTTTAAGGACGCCAGTTTTGAGCCGAGTGCAGCAACTAAAGCCACGCCGAATGCTGACATTTCTAATATTTTTGAAGATTTAATTTTCTTACCCGTAATATCAGCAATTAATTGCATTAGGTAAGCATTTCGAGTGCTGCCACCATCAGCGTACAGGGTTTCAATTTCAATTTTGGAATTTGAGAAACTCTCTATTACCTCGTTAATCTGATTTGCAGTTGAGCGCAGCGCTGCAGCTGCCAAGTCGGATGAAGATGTACCTAGTGTTATGCCGGAAATAACCCCATTCGCTCCTCTATCCCACCAAGGTGCGCCGAGACCGCTAAAAGCAGGAACGATTTCAATCTGCTCGGTGGAACTTTCGGCTAGTAAGGCAAGTTCTTCCGCCGTCACGCCTAACAATTTTGAAACCCAGAGAAGAGTTGATCCGGTTGAAAGAATATTTGCCTCAACGGCTCGCGTTATCTCTCCATTGATCGACCAAGCTATTGTTTCTGCATTCACTTTAGCTAAACCCATTAAGGAGGTTCCGGTACCAAAGGTCGCTTTGAAATTACCATCTCTCCAGCCCTGGTGAGCAAATAGAGCAGCATGTGAATCACCCATAATCCCTGAAAGAGGGATGTCTTTAGCCAGGCCTAATTCACCCATATTTCTACACAGATGCACCGCATCTGATGCGCAGACGGTCGGCAAAATAGCTGCATCAATATTAAATATTTTAAGAAGTTCAGGGCTCCACAGACCTGTCTGCAAATCTAATAATTGAGTTCGACAAGCGCTTCCAACTTCTATTATGTGCCCTGCGCCGAGCTTAAAAGCTATCCATGAGTCTATGGTTCCTAAGGCTAGATTAGGTATATCGCCAATATTTGAATTTTCTAATAACCATTGCGCCTTTAGGGCAGAAAACATTGGGTCGAGATTTAGTCCGCTAATTCTCTTTACTGTAGAAGCCATGCTTTCATGGCTCTGCGCTAAATCAGAGGCTCTGCGATCCTGCCAAGTTATAACTGGAGTAAGAGCAGCTCCGGTCTCTTTATCCCAAAAGAGAACTGACTCTCGTTGCACGCTTAAGCCAACTGCGGAAATGTTGTGTTTGGAACTTATTGAACGTGCGGCAGCTACGACCGACCTCCAAATTTCTTCTGGATCTTGCTCCACCCATCCCGGATTTGGAAAAGTTGAATTAATCTTTACCTCTGACTGATCAATTACCTGACCATACAAATTAATTGCTAGCGCTTTTGTTGATCCGCTACCTTGATCGATAGCCAGAATAATTGGTGTGTTACTTTCCATTTTTCAAAAGTTCTCGCGCTGCTCTAACTAAAGACTCTGCCGTTAATCCAAAATGTTCCAGCAGAAATGTGGCAGATCCAGTCGGTGCAAATGTATCTATCCCAATTAATTTCATAGGAACTGGGTGGTTCTGCACAACATATTCAGCCACCGCACCTCCCATACCTCCACGCGTGACCGCTTCCTCAGCAGTAATGATGAATTTAGTTTCTCTAGCCGCCGCCAATATTTCTGCAGTATCAAGTGGTGCGACAGTGCTCATATTAATTACGCGAACCGATATACCATCCTCTTTAAGTTCGTCTGCAGCGACAAGTGCTCGGGATACAAGTGTTCCGGTAGCAATAATTGTTAAATCATTTCCTTCAATTATGCGCATCGCCTTATTGGGAATAAAGGCTGGGCTCTGGCCTTGGGAAACGGAAGGGACTTTAAATCTGCCAATTCTCATAAATACTGGGCCGGTTGTTTGCGCTGCCCAAGTTACGGCTTCACGAGTTTGGGCATCATCTGCTGGTAAAACTATTGGGAGTGAATCAAGTGCTCTCATCCAAGCTATATCTTCAATTGAATGGTGCGTTGGTCCTAGTTCACCATAGGAGATTCCAGGGCTCATACCGCAAAGTTTTACATTTGCTCTCGAATAAACAATGTCCGCCTTTATTTGTTCTAGTGCGCGGCCAGTTAGAAAGGGTGAGGCTGCGCAAACGAATGGAGTAAATCCAGAATTTGCTAAACCCGCAGCTACGCCGACCATATTTTGTTCAGCAATACCTACATCGATCAAACGCTCCGGATAAATGTCGCGAAATTCCGTTAGATTACTTGAACCGACTGAATCGTTACAGACAACGACAATTTTAGGATCAGCTTTAGCTAAAGAAATTAAAGTCTCAGCAAATGCAATTCGGTTATCAAACTCCTCGATGGTCATTTGATGCCTATTTGTAAAAGTGCCGCTGCAAACTGTTCATCCGACGGGACTTTGTGATGCCATTCAGCGCGATTCTCCATAAAATCAACGCCTTTGCCTTTTACTGTTTCGGCGATTACAACGCGTGGTTTATCTTGTGGTGCAGTGAAAGCTTCGAACAACGCTACATAATCGTGGCCGTTGATGACTTTGACTTCCCAACCAAAAGCTGCAAATTTTTTATCAAGCGGATTTAGCTCGTTTGTTTTTGCAATCGGGCTCCCTTGCTGAAATCCATTTCGGTCAATTACCGCTATTAGATTACTTAGTTTGCGATGTCCTGCATACATCGCAGCCTCCCAATTACTTCCTTCTTGCAGCTCACCATCTCCCATAATTACAAATGTTCTACTACCATTTTTTAATAAAGTGGCTCCGATTGCGGTTCCTACGGCAATTGGAAATCCGTGCCCTAGGGGTCCGGTGTTTGATTCAACCCCGGGAACTTTATTTCTATTGGGGTGTCCATTTAATTTACTAAGGGGTTTTGCAAAAGTTGTTAGTTCTGAAACTGGGAAGAAGCCCTTAAGCGCTAGCGTGGAATAAAGAGCAACGGCGGCATGGCCCTTACTTAGAATTAATCTGTCGCGGTCGGCCTTATTTGGTTCGCTAGGGTCAACCTTTAAAACCGCGCCATAAAGCGTTGCCAAAATATCTGTTACTGAGAAGTCACCGCCAATGTGGCCCATCCCGGCACCTTTTATTGTGTGAATTATCTGCCAGCGGATACTCCTTGCTAATTCAGAGATTTCTATCGTTTTCAACGCCCGCCCCCATAATTTTTGAATTTGATTGCGAAGAATGGCTCAACCTTACGCATAATTTCAGCGTGGTCAAGCGTGAAATTCGAATGCTAACAATTTCTTACATCTCGGTACTCTTCTCACTATGAGCGAAAAGATCACATCCGAGGAAGTAAAGAATGTCCGGCCCTACGATGTTGCCCCAACCAATCAATTCGCCGATTTCATGCGTTCAGGGTGGGCTTCTTCAAATCTAGAAGATTTGCAGCCACTAGCGGTCGTAACTTATGCATTTACGCGTCGCCAAGTTTTATCTGCTTCTTTTCCAAATATTCGCTTAATAATTCCTTCTGGAAATTTCAAAACTCGCTCTAATGACACTGAGTATGTCTACCGCCCGCATAGCGCATTTGCTTATTACAGCGGTGTTCAAGGAGCGGATGCGGTTGCTGATTCTGTATTAATAATGGAACCAAATGCCGAAGGTGGCCATAATAGTTATCTATATTTACATCCCCGCTCTACACGGGAAACTGAAGCTTTCTATACTGACCGCAAATACGGTGAACTCTGGGTTGGACGCCACTTCACCCTTGCAGAAGCAAATACTGTTTATCAAATTGAAACTCGCGATGTAGAAAAAGTTGAGGATCTGCTGCGCTTTAGCAAAGAGAGTCTTTTGATCCGCCGCGAAGATGCGCTACTGGATAAATTGGTATCGGTGCACCCGCGTGAAGCAGAGTTCTTGACCTTTACCTCGGAGCAGCGATTAGTTAAAGATAGCTACGAAATTAGCGAGTTAGAGTCCGCAGTCGATGCAACTGGACGCGGCTTTAGCGATGTAATTGCAGCAATGCCAGCTGCAGCAGGACATTCTCGCGGCGAGCGAATTGTGGAAGGTGCTTTCTTTGGTCGTGCGCGGCTAGAAGGAAATGACATTGGATACACCACAATCGCTGCTGCCGGCTCACATGCCTGCGTTTTACACTGGATTCGCAATGATGGCGCAGTCAACAATGGCGAGTTAGTACTGCTGGATGCTGGCGTTGAAATGAATTCTTATTACACAGCAGATATAACTCGTACTTTGCCAGTAAATGGAAAATTCTCCCCTGCCCAACGAGCCTTATATATGTTGGTTTACGAGGCGCAACTAGCCGGTTTTGCAGCAGTCAAACCCGGAGCAAATTTCCTTGATATAAATCGCGCGGCGCAAAGAGTTTTAGCGCAAGGACTGGCTGACATGGGCGTACTAAAGATCAGCGCGGAAGAATCGATGCAACCTGAAGTAGGGCTACATCGTAGATGGACTTTGCATGGCGTTAGCCACCATTTAGGTCTAGATGTACATGACTGCGAGCATGCTCGCGATGAGAATTATCGTAATGGTGTTCTCAGAGAAGGAATGGTCTTAACTGTAGAACCAGGACTTTATATTCAACCTGATGATGAGCTCTTTGCTCCAGAATATCGCGGAATCGGAATCCGTATTGAAGATGATGTAGTTGTTACCGCTGATGGCTACCGAAATTTAAGCGAATATATCCCGCGCCATCCGGATGCGATTGAAGCTTGGATGGCGGCGATACTCAAATAGTATTTCTATCCAGCGATCTTTATTCCAAGATATGCCGCTAGTAAGCCTAAAGATAGCGATACCAATATGTTTATTGAGAGATCACGATAGCGTTTTAACTCAAAGGCTAAGTAAAGGTCAAGTATGAGCGTTGACCAGGTTGTAAATGCGCCGGCAAATCCAATTGCAAATAGCCCATATAAATTTTCACTTGCGTTAATCGTTAAACCAAATACAAAGGAACCAAATATATTAACCAAGATAATTCCATAAGGTTTTGCAGAATATTTACGGATGTACTGATCAACGGCAAATCTTGCTGGCGCACCTAGCGCCGCACCCAAAATTACATACCAGGTTGTCATTTCTTCGCCGGAATCAATTTGCGACTTATGGGTATAAATACTGATGCGATAATTAAACTTAAAATGATATTTTCAATTAGGTATAAGGCTCCACCGCTTACGGGTTCAATTGACTTAACCATAACTGCAGAAAATGTAGTCATCCCTGCACAAAATCCAGGAAGTAAGAGATGGCCTAACTCAGAGCTTGCGCCACGTTCCATAAGAACCAAGAAAAAAGAGGCGAGAGCTACGCCAATTAAATTAGCGGCTAGAGTGCCAGAGCGATCATCTGGAATTGCAAGAGATAACCAATATCGAGCCAGAGTTCCCGCTACACCGCCAAGAGAGACGAGTAGCAGATTCTTCATGTATTAAACGATACCTTCTCGCTTGCGAATTTTTGATCCTAGCCAACGCACTGGATCGTATTTCTCATCAACAACGCGCTCCTTCATAGGAATGATTGCATTGTCAGTTATCCGGATATGTTCTGGACAGACCTCAGTGCAGCACTTGGTTATGTTGCACATTCCTAGCCCATGTTCTTCTTGAGCGCTCTTTTTACGATTGCGTAGAGTATCTAAGGGGTGCATATCCAGTTCTGCGATACGGATAAAGAATCGCGGTCCAGCAAATGATTTCTTATTCTCCTCGTGGTCACGAATAACGTGGCAAGTATCTTGGCATAGGAAGCACTCAATACATTTGCGGAACTCTTGCGAGCGCTCGACATCGATCTGCTCCATGCGAGCTTCGCCCGCTTTAAGATTAGCCGGCGGTGAAAAAGCGGGAATCTCCATAGCTTTCTTATAGTTAAAAGAAACATCAGCAACAAGATCTTTGATAACTGGGAATGCGCGAAGTGGGGTAACGGTGATGGTTTCATCATCACCGTAAGCTGCTACTTGAGTCATACAAGCCAAACGTGGTTTTCCATTGATTTCCATTGAGCATGAACCACATTTGCCGGCTTTGCAATTCCAGCGTACAGCTAGATCACCCATCTGAGTCGCTTGCACGCGATGGATTACATCAAGGACTACTTCTCCATCATTGGCCTCTACTTGAACATCTTGTAGACCACCATCAGTTGAATCACCGCGCCAGATGCGCATATTAATTTTGCGAGCCATTATTTGGTTCCGCCTTTCGCAATTTCCTCTGGTGTCATGTACTTCTTTAGCTCCTCTATATCAAAGAGATCGAAGAGCTCTTCCGGCATAAAGACCAACTCCTGCTTGCGGACAGAGACTTCCGTTCCGTTAAATGACGAGATGTGGTTGTACTGACGCCAGTCCGAATCCATTCCCGGGAAATCATCACGTGTGTGGCCACCGCGTGACTCTTCGCGGCTTATGGCTGATTTTGCCGTGCTCTCGGCCACCAACAACATATTGTCGAGATCAAAAGCTAAGTGAAAACCAGGATTAAATTTTCTACCGCCTGCGACAGCTACATTCGCGCTGCGCTTTCGGATATCTGCAATTTTTGCAATCGCACTTTTTAACTCTTCGCCTGTTCGGATGATTCCAACCAAATTATGGGTGATCTCCTGTAGTTCAGCATGGAGTGAATATGAATTCTCGCCGCCGGAGCGTGCAAAAGGTGCGGCAATTCGTGTAGCTGCGGCGCTAACGCTGGCATCAGAGACGCTCGCAGATTTATTCTCCTTCAAATATGCAGCAGCGCCCATACCGGCGCGGCGCCCGAAGACTAATAGGTCAGAGAGTGAATTTCCGCCAAGTCGATTCGAGCCATGCATTCCACCGGCAACTTCACCAGCTGCAAATAAACCGGGAACACCGACAGCGGCGGCAGTATCTGGTTCGACTTCCACCCCGCCCATTACATAGTGACAGGTTGGACCAACTTCCATCGCCTCTTTGGTGATATCAACTCCGGCCAACTCATAGAACTGGTGCCACATCGAAGGAAGACGTTTCTTAATTATCTCTGCAGAGATTCTCTTGGAGACATCTAGAAATACACCACCGTGTTCAGAGCCGCGACCTGCTTTAACTTCAGAGTTAATAGCGCGCGCGACTTCATCACGTGGCAAAAGTTCAGGCGGGCGTCGGTTGTTATCTTGATCGACATACCAACGATCAGCTTCTTCCTCATTATCAGCATACTTATCTTTAAATACATCAGGGATGTACTTAAACATAAAACGTTCACCTTTATTATTGGTAAGAATTCCACCTTCACCACGGACAGATTCGGTAACTAAAATTCCGCGAACAGATGGTGGCCAGACCATTCCAGTTGGATGGAATTGTAGGAATTCCATATCTACAAGGTTGGCGCCAACTTTTAAGGCCAGCGCGTGGCCATCGCCGGTTCCCTCCCACGAGTTGGAAGTAATTTTAAAAGTCTTACCGACTCCGCCGGTTGCGATTATTACTGCGGGTGCTTCAAATAAAACCTCGGATCCAGATTCGCGCCAATATCCATAAGCACCAGCGATCTTGCCGCCTTCTTTTAAAATTTCAGTAATTGTTAATTCAGCGAAAACTTTAATATGTGATTCGTAATCTCCGTGTTCGCGCTTATCTGCTTGTTGCAGCGCTACGATTTTCTGTTGCATTGTGCGAATTAATTCAAGCCCAGTGCGGTCTCCAACGTGAGCTAAGCGAGGATATTCATGTCCGCCGAAGTTACGTTGGCTGATCTTGCCTTCTTTGGTGCGGTCAAATAAGGCGCCCCACATCTCAAGCTCCCAAACTCGATCTGGGGACTCTTTAGCGTGGAGTTCTGCCATACGGAAGTGATTTAAAAACTTACCGCCGCGCATCGTGTCGCGAAAGTGAACCTGCCAATTGTCATTTGAGTTGGCATTTCCCATAGATGCGGCAGCGCCACCTTCTGCCATAACAGTGTGTGCCTTACCAAATAGGGATTTACAGATGATGGCAACGCGCAGGCCTGATTCGCGAGCTTCAACGGCAGCGCGTAGCCCCGCACCTCCGGCACCGATTACCAATACATCGTACTTGTGGCGTTCTAGTGTTGTTATCTCTGTAGTCATATCTATTGGCATCCTTTAGAAGAAGTAGAAATTGGTCCAGGCGCCAGATGAGACTTGGCGAACATAGATATCAGCAAATGCAACTGCGGCTAGCGAATACCAGGCGAACTGTTGGTGTTTATGGTTTAGCTCCGAGACCCAACTCCAAAGTTTATAACGAACAGGGTGAGCAGAGAAATGTTTCAAGCGGCCACCGATTGTGTGGCGGCAGGTATGGCAAGAGAGTGAGTAGAACCAGAGCATGGTCGAACTTAAGACAAGAACAAGCGAACCAACGCTCATATGTCCCCATTCACCTGCTTCACTCTTAAAAGAAATAATTGCGTCATAGGTCAAAATTACATTAAAGACTAAGCCAGCATAAAAGAACCAACGGTGGGTATTTTGCAGAATTAGTGGTGCGCGAGTCTCGCCTGTATATTTCTTATGCGGTTCAGCTACTGCACACGCAGGTGGCGATAACCAAAAAGCGCGGTAGTACGCCTTGCGATAGTAATAACAAGTCATACGGAAACCCAGTGGGAAGATCAAAATAATAAGCGCTGGTGAAATAGCGAAGTTTAAAATCTCGGCACTAACTGGAGTCCAACCGAAAAACGTTGCTTCTGGAATACAGGCTTCAGATAAACATGGTGAGTAAAAAGGTGAGATTAGATGGTCTTTATAATAGTTAGCACCCTCAAATGCGCGAAAGGTCGCATAGATAACGAAGCTCAGTAATACTCCGAAGGTTAGGGCTGGTTGAATCCACCACTTATCTGTTCGCAGCGTGCGCTCTTTGATATTGGCGCGCGTTGGAGAAAATACTCCTGACATTGCTACCCCTTTGAGGTTAGAGAATCACTAAGGAGAAGTGTGCGCTGCATTCTCGGATGTCGCTAGGCGTAACCCCGCTGTTGGGCTATGAAGTCAGCCACAGATTAGCCTCAAAGAAATCAAAGTTTGTGATGTAGGTAGAGAAAAAATGGCGGAGGGCGTGGGATTTGAACCCACGAGGCTTTCACCTGCCGGTTTTCAAGACCGGTGCACTCGGCCGCTATGCGAGCCCTCCGTGGGAGAGATTACCTGAATATCGCATTCTTCCGAAATTGAGCGTAGTACTGCCGAACTAACCCGATCTCTATTCTGGTAGCTCTAGTAATTTCTCAATTATTACCGCAACACCATCTTGGTTATGGGGCGGCGCCACATCTTTGGCATTTTCCGGCCCTAAATAATGTCCATCAATCATTGCATATGATCGGGCGCACCATTGCAACATTGAAAAATCATTTGGATTATCACCGAATGATACGCAATCTGCCGCATCAATTCCGAGCCGTCCGGCCATCTTCGCCAACGTCTCCCCTTTAGAAATACCTATAGCTGAAATTTCCAAGAGTGAGTCATTGTTGGCTGAATGAGTTACATTTACAATCCCCGCTAGCGCAGGAGTTGCCAGAGTCAACATTTCATCTGCTGAAATTTCTTCCTGTGATAGACGTGCTAATAATTTTAAAGCAGGTCGGTTTGTCACGGCATCGATAGTCTCAACACCGATATCGTCCATTCCAATATCCCAGCGCGGAATGTACGACTTCTCGCGATGAAAATGGTTGTTGGATTCAACTGCAAAGGAAATATTCGGAATAGTTTTACGCAAAATATTTACAGCTGACTGCATCTCGGCTGGTTGAATCATCCACTCTTCAAGTATTTTGTCATTATGTAGGTCATAAAGAACTCCACCATTACAGCAAATTGCACTTCCGAAATCAAAGGCTTTACGGATATCACCCATCCAGCGAGGTGGACGCCCGGTTACGAAGAAAATTTCTATCCCTAAATCTCGCGCCTTAGTAAAAGCGGCGATAGTGCGTTGAGAAATTCCTTCGTTATGAGGAACTATCGTTCCATCAAGATCGGTTGCGATTAACTTTGGACGACGATTACTCACACAAGCTCAAATTTCTTCATTCCCAAGAATGGTTGCAGTGCAACGGGAACATTTACTGTCCCATCAGAATTCTGATGATTCTCTAAAATCGCCACAATCATGCGGGGAATAGCCACTAAAGTCCCATTTAGCGTTGCTACAGTCTTTGTACCATCGCTATCTTTATAGCGAATATTTAATCGTCGCGCCTGAAATTCACTGCAGTTTGAGGTACTAGTGACTTCGCGATAGGCGTTCTGTGTGGGAATCCAAGCTTCAATATCAAATTTACGGGTTGCGCTAGATCCTAAATCTGCCGATGCAACATCAATTACACGAAACGGTATTTCCATGGCATTTAGGAAATCCTTCTCCCATTGCAACAATCTGGCATGTTCTGCTTTAGCATCTTCTGGCTTGCAGAAAGAGAACATCTCCACTTTATCAAATTGGTGCACTCGAATTATTCCGCGTGTATCTTTTCCGTAGCTACCTGCTTCACGGCGGAAACACGTTGAGTAGCCGGCATAACGCATTGGCAGCTTATCCGCTGGCAGAACTTCATCCATATGGAATGCAGCAAGTGGCACTTCACTTGTTCCAACTAAGTAATAATCATCTTTCTCTAGGCGGTAAACATTCTCAGCAGCTTGCCCTAGAAATCCTGATCCTTCCATCGCTGGAGGTTTTACTAGAACAGGCGGGATGACAGGAGTAAATCCGGCCTTGAGCGCACTTTGAATTGCATAATTAACTAGAGCAAATTCGAGCAACGCGCCTACGCCGGTTAAATAGTAAGAACGAGATCCAGATACCTTCGCGCCACGTTCAGTATCAATTGCGCCAAGTAATTTACCGAGTTCGACATGATCCTTTGCGGCAAAGCCATCTTTCGTAAAGTCGCGGGATGTGCCAACATGTTCGATTGTCACGAAATCTGCTTCGCCTCCGAGTGGTGCTTCGGGGTCAAGTAAGTTAGATAGTTGCATTAATAGTTGGCTCGCTTGAACTTCCAAGGTGGCGCGTTTGGAATCGGCTGCCTTCACCTTTTCCGCCAAAGATTTAGCGTTTTCTAATAGGGCAGCTTTCTCCTCACCTTTTGCCGCGCCGACAGATTTTGAAAGGTTATTTTGTTCTGCGCGAAGAGTTTCGAACTCTGAAATTGCGCTGCGACGCAGATCATCGGCTGCCAAAGCTTGATCAACTATTGCGACGTCTTCACCGCGGCCCTTCTGCGATGCACGCACAACATCGGGATTATCGCGCAAGAATTTAACATCAATCATCTCTTAACGCTCCTCTCGTGGGTATGAGCCCAAGAATCTAATGTCATCACATAACTCGCGTAGCTCGGTAATGCTCTCGCCAACAGCAGTATCGTTTATATGGCCTTCGACATCAATAATGAAATGGTAGTGGCCTAGCTCGCGCCCAGTGGGACGACTCTGAATAAATGTCAGGTTTACCTCTCTTTTAGCAAATACCTGCAAAATCTCCAGCAACGCTCCGGCATGATCTATATCGATGAAGATTGCCATAGAGGTACGATCGTTACCAGTTGCTTCAGGTACCCAGCCTGGCTTCTGAGCACAGATAAATCGTGTTACAGCACCTTCGTTATCACCAATATTATCTGCGCGAATTTCTAAACCGAAATGTGCCGCGGCAACACTTGAAGCGATGGCAGCATCTAATTCACCTTTACTTACAAGCTCTGCCGCAGCTGAAGTGGAGTTTGTCGGAACAACTTCGGCATGCGGGTAGTTATCAGAAATAAATGTCCGGCATTGTGACTCTGCGTGGGGATGAGTGCCAATCCGTTTGATCTCTGTGTTTCCAGGTTTGACCATTAACGCAAAGGTCACTGGCAGAGTAACTTCGCCAGAGATCGTTAAGGGTTCCCCCGTTGCAAGTTCATCTAGGGTGCGAGCAACTACACCTTCAACTGAATTTTCAATTGGAACTAGTGCAAATTGCACCTCGCCAGTTCGAACTGCATTGAGGGCAGCAGTTACATTTGCATAAGGGATCTTTACATCTGAATCGCAGGTTATTTTATTTAGCGCAGCCTCAGTGAAAGTTCCAACTGGGCCTAAATAGGCAAATCTCTGACTTTCCGTCGCGCTCACCACGCAAGGATACCTGCTTGAAAGTAGGCACGGTTGCCTAATTTTACGGCTAAGAAATTCTGGCGGGATAAGAATTCTCTTTTCAATAGTCTATCTTTTTAAATCTGAGTGCTCCCGGAGCGCCCTTGGCGAGCGTAAATTTTCCTACTTTTAGATTAACGGCGTTAGGCTCACGACTATGGACCGCCTCTATTTTCAAAGCGCAGCACGTTCTGTGGTTGGATTGATCCGAAATGGAAATGAAGATTCTGCGCTAATTGGCTCACAAGTTATTGCAGTGGCAGACGGTATGGGAGGTCATGTTGGCGGAGAAATTGCATCATCGGTAGCCATCAATACATTAGCCGATATCTCACCTCTCTTCACTAATTCAGAGATTGATGCAGACTCTGCCAGTGATCTATTTCTAAATTCACTTCACACTATTGATGCGCAAATCCATGCCGTCTTCCAAGATGAGCCGCAGTTATCTGGGATGGGAACTACTCTCACCGCTCTTTTTATTAATGGCTTAGAAGTTTCCTTACTGCATATTGGTGATTCGCGGGCTTATCGCTTACGAGGCAACGAATTATTACAAATTAGTGCTGATCACACGGTGTTGCAAGAACTTTTAAATAACGGGGTGATCTCCGAATCCGATGCAGCTGATCATCCACAGCGTTCAATGCTGACCCAGGCCCTTATGGGCAACAAAAATTTAGAACCTGTTTTACAGGTTCTTGATGGAAAAGCTAAGGATCGTTTTTTACTCTGTAGCGATGGCTTAAGTGGAGTTCTAACGGAAAAGGAAATTAAGATTTTAATAAAAGGCAAAGACGCCACCGCGGCAATCGATTCCTTAATTGATGCCACATATATAAATGGCGCACCTGATAATGTCACAGTAGTAATTGCCGATTTGGTGGATATATCTACTTCCGAGGTAACGAAGTTGGGGGCGGCTCAGAATCAATGAATAAAATTTTGGGAGATCGCTACCAACTTGGTGAAATGATAGGTACCGGTGGAATGGCCGATGTGTATATTGCACAGGATCAGCGTTTATCACGCAAGGTAGCGGTAAAAATTCTGCGAAGCGACCTAGCCAAGGATGCAACCTTCGTCTCGCGTTTTCGTAAAGAGGCTAAAGCGGCCGCTGGTTTAAACCATCCTGGAATTGTTGCTGTATATGACTCTGGGGAAGAACCAGCTCCATACATAGTTATGGAGTTAGTTTCTGGTTTAACTTTGCGCGATTTAATTCACGATGGAGAGCGCTTACCGTTAGACCGAGCTTTAGAAATTGGATCTGGAATTCTAGATGCAGTTGATTACTCACATCAAAGAGGAATTGTCCACCGAGATATAAAGCCTGCGAATGTGATGATCACTGATACAGGTGATGTCAAGGTGATGGATTTTGGTATTGCTCGTGCGATGGATGATCTTGGGGCAACGTTAACAAGCACTTGGAATGTAGTTGGCACAGCTCAATATTTATCTCCAGAACAAGCGCTCGGTGAAATTGCGGAAGCGCCGACAGATATTTATTCAACCGGTTGTCTACTTTATGAATTACTAACGGGCCAGCCACCTTTTACAGGTGAGACTCCAGTTTCGATTGCATACCAACATGTATCCGGAGTTTTAACTCCAGCGCGTCAGATTCAGCCAGATTTGCCAGAAAGCGTTGAGGTGATGTTGCAAGTTGCTTTGGCGAAGAAGCCCGAGGATCGATATAAATCCGCCCGTGAAATGTTAGATGACATTAATAAGATTCGCAGCGGTGAAAACATCACGACAAAAGTTGCGCGCGCCCCGATGTTAACTCGGCGTAATATAATTATTTCTGCAATATCTGCGCTAATTCTTGGTGGCTTTGCAATTGCTGGTTTATCACTTGGTGGGGCTTCTACGCCTTCAATAGGTAATGGCATACCAAATGTGGTTGGACTTACTGAACCGCAGGCGCGGGTTCTTCTAGGAGATTTTGTAGTTACGATCCAACGTGCGCATGATCCTCGTATTCCGATTGATCGCATCGCAAGCCAACTTCCATTGGCAACAGCGCAAGCGCAGAAGGGTTCAGCGGTAACTTTGACCATCTCTGATGGGCCAGGAGATGCAATTGTTCCCGATGACTTGGTTGGTATGTCTTTAATTGATGCCCGCACTGCGCTGGCAGCAGCAGGCTTAGTTATTAGTAAGACTGAGGCAGCCTCGTCGGGAGAACCGCAAGGAACTGTTTTAAGTGTTACGCCTGAACCTGGGTCAATAATTACCGCAGGCTCTGGCGTAGTTTTAACAATAGCTAGTGGTGAAGTTGAAGTGCCAGACTTAATTGGAGTAGAAGCTATTCAAGCGAAAACTCTAATTATTCAAGCAGGGTTTCTAGTTCGTGAATTTAATGATTACGATCTTGAACAAGCAATCGGTGTTGTGATTCGCCAAGCACCTGCGGCGGGAACAACTCAGACAATCGGTGATCCTGTAACAATCACAATAAACGTCGCTCCTTAATTTAAGAACGACTTCCAACTACTGGGGAAAGTCCAACGGCTTTGGCGAGCGCGTTCTTATCACCACATTGCAGCAACCAATTTGCCAGCATCTGGTGGCCATGTTCGGTTAATACTGATTCAGGGTGAAATTGCACTCCTTCAATTGGATACTTTTTATGGCGAAGTGACATAACCACTCCTGATTTAGTTTCCCCCGTGATTTCAAGTGCATCAGAAATGGTTTCGCGCTCTACGGCGAGTGAGTGATAACGAGTTGCGATGAAAGGGGAAGGCAAATTACTAAATACTCCTTTTCCGTCATGAATAATCTCTGAAGTTTTGCCGTGCAACAACTCAGGTGCTCGTGAAACTTTCGCGCCGAATGCCACTCCGATTGCTTGCAGTCCCAAACAAACTCCAAATAATGGAATTTCTTTTTCGGCGCAGTATTTGATCATTTCAATACTGACCCCGGCGGCTTCTGGCGTTCCCGGGCCTGGTGAAATAAGGACACCGTCATAATCACTTGCTTGGACAGCGCTTACTTCATCATTTCGTTTCACGGTGCAGTCAGCGCCAAGTTGGCCTAAATATTGGACCAGATTGAATACAAATGAGTCGTAGTTATCGACTACCAGGATGCGGGTCATGGGGTAATTCTGGCAGGGTATGGGCCATCGCTGTTTCCAGTATCGAATTTAACCTGTAACCTTTCCTCTATGCCTAAATCAAAATTGCGTAAGAAGGTTCAGGAGCGCCACGCTCACGACGAGTTGCTCCACGAGGCCGAGCCACATGGTCCGCTAGAGAGCCCAGGCTGGCTGGCCCCAGTTATGGTCGCTAACTTCTTGATTGGCCTCTTCTGGATCGTAATTTTCTACGTTAGCCAGACTCAATATCCGGTCCCGGGTATTGGGGCATGGAACATGATTATTGGCTTTAGCTTTATAGGTGTTGGGTTCAGCCTCGCGACTAAATGGCGATAGAGCATGAGCGTCATCGCCTGAGTAAATGGCGATAGAGCGGTAAATCTGAAGTAATTCCCAGCATTCTCTCAGTTTATGAGAGCATTCTGAAGCTATGGCAAATGTAGAAAGTAAGAGCACTCATCGAATTCTCGTCGTAGATGATGAATCAAGTATCCGCGATCTAATTTCAACCAGCCTACGCTTTGTAGGATTTGAGGTTCGCACAGCAGCGACTGGCTCAGAAGCGCTAACGGTTGCAGAGGAATTTAAACCCCACGCGGTAGTTCTAGATGTCATGTTGCCCGATTTAGATGGATTCGAAGTCTGCCGACAAATCCGCAGCGAAGGTTTAAATATTGGTGTTCTCTTTTTAACAGCTAAAGATGGCATGGAAGATAAAGTCTCTGGATTAACTATCGGCGGCGATGATTACATGACTAAGCCATTTAGTTTGGAGGAGTTAGTTGCTCGCCTGCGCGCCTTATTGCGCCGCATCGGCGTCAGTGAAATTAATATAGATGATGAAAAAATTCATTTTGCTGATTTGGAGTTAAATGAGGCAACTCATGAAGTCCGGCGCGCTAGTCAACTACTTGAGATGTCACCTACTGAATTTCAGCTACTTCGCTATCTTCTAATTAACGCCGATCGCGTCGTATCAAAGTCTCAAATACTTGATCATGTCTGGCAATATGACTTCCGTGGCGATGCTGGAATTGTTGAAACTTATATTTCCTACCTGCGTAAGAAAATAGATATCTTTGATCCACCTCTGATACATACTGTCCGTGGTGTCGGATACCGACTTAGATTACCACCCGCAAAATAAATGAATAGTCCATTTTCAAATTGGAGTTTGCTCAACCGTCTGACATTGGGTGTAGTTATACTCTCTGCTCTAGGCTTTGCCGCATCCGATATAGCTGCGCAAACTTTGCTTCGATCATATTTAACAGATCAAATGGATCAAGAGTTGGTAAGTATTGCTGGCGGCTCTCTACCTAGAGTTGCACGTGCCGGAATTGCTTATGAAGCAGGAGAGATGAACGATAATGATGATGATGATCGTAGAGTGCCGACTGTACCGACTACTCCTTTGCAAAGTGTTCCATCATCAACTTCTTTAACTTTACTCGGGCCAAATGGCGCCGTACTTGGCCAGATTGGCGGAGATTTAAATAGTGTTGCAGTAACTAGTTATTTGCAGACAATATCTATCACACAGGTAATTGCCCGTCAGAGCCAGCCATTTACAATCGAGGCTACCGGCTCTGATTTTAGAGTTATCGCGCTGGCGCTGCCTTCCAGACTGGGAACAGTAGTTGTGGCGCAATCATTTGAAAATATAGATGGTACTTTGGCAAAGCTGCAGGCTCTCTTTATATTAATTGGTCTGACTATGATTCTATTTATTGCACTGGCCTCGCGTAAGGTAATTAAAGTTGGGTTACGCCCTCTTTCCGATGTTGAAACTACCGCTGAGAAAATTGCTAGTGGTGATCTAACAGCTCGCCTCCCGGATGTGACACCAAATTCAGAGGTTGGCCGGTTAGTTAGCACGCTAAATACCATGCTTGGAAAGATTGAAGAGTCTTTCGCTGCGCGCCTAGCAAGTGAAAGTAAATTGCGTCGCTTCGTAGCTGATGCATCGCACGAGCTAAGAACCCCAATTACTGCAATACGAGGTTTTGCAGAGCTGCACCGTCAAGGTGCGGTAATTGGTGAAGAGAAGACCAAAGAGCTAGTAGGGCGAATTGAAAGTGAATCAAAGAGAATGGGTTCTCTTGTCGAAGATTTATTACTACTTGCGCGCCTCGACCAGGCACGGGAGATGAAATCACTACCTGTGAATTTAACAAAGGTGGTTGCCGAAGTTGTAGCTTCTGCGCAAGCTGCGGGGCCTAACCACATTCTTTACTTTGATCAGCCTAGGGAAGATTTTTATGCCTTAGGTGATTTAGATAGAATCCATCAAGTAGTTGCTAATCTATTAGCGAATGCGCGCACTCACACGCCAGTTGGAACTTCTATCGATGTATCTTTAAGTCAGAGCGAAGATGGAGTTCGCATTCGCATTGCAGATCACGGCCCTGGTCTCTGCGAATCAGATCAAGGGCGAATTTTTGAACGTTTCTACCGCGCTGATACCTCCCGTGTTCGCAACGATGGCGAGGGAACCGGGTTAGGTCTATCTATCGTTGATGCGGTGATGCGTGCCCATGGGGGAAATGTCAGCGTTGAATCCGTGCTTGGTGAAGGATCTATATTTACGCTCTTTTTCCCAGTAAATGCTTAATTTGGCGCTAATTATTTAACGACTCCATTGCACGCAGCGTTGCGATGCGCTCTTCTATCGGCGGATGAGTTGAGAACATTTTAGAGACCGCCTTTCCATCTAACGGTGACTCAATCCAGATATGGGCGACCGCATTTGATTTTTGATGCACCACAGTTGAATCTGCGGCCAGTACTTCCAGCGCTCTGCGCAAGCCCGCCGGGTTGCGGGTAAAGGAGACTGCTGTTGCATCTGCTAAAGATTCACGACGGCGCGAGATTGCACTCTTTAATAAAGTTGCCGCAATTGGTGCCAGAATCAATACCAATAATGAGAGCGCTAGCGCTAAGGGGTTTGCGCTGCTATTGCGATCTCGACGCCCTCCGCCAAACCACATCATACGGATAAGAAAATCACTTAATATCGCAATAGCTCCTGCTGTTGTTGCAGCTACTGCTGAGACTAAAGTGTCACGGTTAGCCACATGTGACATTTCATGTGCAATAACTCCTTGCAGTTCCTCGCGATCCATCACCTCCAAGATACGCGTTGTAAAGGCGATAAGAGCATGCTCTGGATTTCGACCTGTGGCAAATGCATTGGGCGCGCTATCAACAACAATGGCAACTTTCGGCATTGGAAGTCCGCTGGCAATTACAACTTCCTCGATCACATTAAATAGTTCTGGGTTATCTTCACGGTTAATTAACTTTGCACCAGTCATCGTTATAACCAACTTGTCCGAACCGTAGTAAGAACCCCATACGCCGATAAGTGAAATACCAACCGCTAGCGGCACTACAAAAGTTGAAGTTCCGGCACCGAAATAAGTGAGCGCTGCATATGCAACGAGCCCTGTTAGTAGCCCCATGGAGGCGAGGAGAAAGTAGGTTTTACCTTTATTTGCGCTCTGCTGCGCACGAAAATCGTGTGTCGCCATTACTTATTAAAAATTAACCTTTGGCACATTACGAGATTGTGGATCTTCAACCTCATAAAATTCACGTTCATTAACTTTTGCCAACCCTGCAAAAAGGTTGGTGGGGATGGTTTTTACCGCGGTATTTAAGTTACGTACATTGTCATTGTAGAACTGACGAGCAAATGCGACTTTATTTTCTGTAGTAGATAGCTCCTCTTGAAGTGATAGAAAATTAGATGACGCTTTTAGATCTGGATACGCCTCAGCGACTGCAAGTAATCCGCGAAGCGCTTGTGTCAACGCGCCATCTGCAGCCGCAACATCAGATACAGAAGTTGCGGAAGTTGCTTTTGCGCGAGCGCTGACGACTGCTTCAAATGTTCCTTGTTCGTGTTTGGCATAGCCTTTAACGGTCTCGACTAAATTTGGGATCAAGTCGGAGCGACGTTTTAGTTGTACCTCAATCTGGGCGAAAGATTCATTAACGCTTATATTTAGGCGAATTAGACGGTTGTATTGAGCGATAGCAAATAGCGCAATTAATCCAACTATGACGAGTGCAATAATAATTTCCATATTTCTTTCAACTCCTTAAAGGGAAGTAATATTCCGAAATTTTTGACTTCTGATTTGGCCAAGTAACTTAGCCCAACAGTTTATTTTGCAGCTTTATTCAATCTTACTTTGATGAAAATTCATAAAGGATCGGCTAGCGGTAGGTCCGCGCTGTCCCTGATAACGAGATGCATAAATCGCAGAACCATAAGGATGTTCCGCTGGTGAACTTAATTTAATAAGGCAGAGTTGACCGATTTTCATTCCTGGAAAGAGTTTTACTGGCAAATTTGCCACGTTGGAGAGTTCTAAAGTTATATGGCCAGAAAAACCTGGATCGATAAATCCGGCTGTTGAGTGCGTGAGTAAGCCGAGACGACCCAGCGATGATTTGCCTTCTAGGCGACCTGCGATGTCATCTGGCAAGGTGATAACTTCGTAAGTGCTTGCCAGTACAAATTCTCCAGGGTGGAGAATGAAAGCTTCACCGTCTTGGGCAATTACTTCGCGGGTTAACTCAGCCTGCTCTATTGAAGGGTCGATCACAGAGTACTTATGGTTTTCAAAGACCCGAAAGAATTTATCCAGCCGCACATCAACTGATGAAGGCTGGATCATCGCCTCGGCAAATGGCTCTACCGATACACGGCCAGATTTGATTTCTGAGCGGATATCGCGATCACTTAGTAACACGGCGTGAGCCTATCTGACTCTCCTGGGAAGTTGGCTTTACGGCTTGCTTAAGTTACTGGCGGGTAGCATTATTCTCCCATGAGCCATTACACAGCCAATCTTCGAGATATTGAATTCTGTCTATTCGATCTATTGGGAACTGAAAAAATTCTCGGTACATCCATCTTCAGCGAAATAGATCGCGAAACTGCAATGGGGATGCTGGAAGAAATGAAGCGTTTAACCGAGAACGATCTCGCCGCATCTTTTGTTGAAGGAGATCGTTTAGGAACTGATTTCGATAAAGCCACTGGCGATGTGAAGTTGCCAGCAAGTTTTATTAAATCTTATAAATCTTATATCGATGGTGAGTGGTGGCGTCTAGACGCGCCAGTTGATCTTGGCGGAACTAAAGTTCCGGCATCTGTGCGTTGGGCAATTGCCGAAATGGTTTTGGGATCAAACCCAGCTATCCATATTTATGCATCGGGTTATGCATTTGCTCAAGTAGCTTATGTATTAGGTACGCAAGATCAGAAACAAATGGCAAAGTTGATGGTTGATCGCCACTGGGGCGCAACCATGCAATTGACTGAACCGGATGCTGGTTCTGATGTGGGCGCCGGCCGCAGTAAAGCAGTACAACAGGCCGATGGTACTTGGCACATCACTGGCACTAAGCGATTTATTACCTCAGGTGATGCTGACTTATATGAAAATATTATGCACTTCACCTTGGCGCGCCGTGAAGGTGGCGGACCAGGTACAAAAGGTTTATCGCTCTTCTTGATTCCAAAATTTATGTTTGATTTAAAAACTGGTGATCTGGGAAAGCGCAACGGCGTCTATGTAACAAATGTGGAACATAAGATGGGTCTCAATGTCTCCGCAACTTGCGAGATGAATTTAGGCGAGCATGAACCAGCCGTGGGCTATCTGCTTGGCGATGTCCACGAAGGTATTGCGCAGATGTTTAAGGTCATTGAGTTCGCTCGCATGATGGTTGGAACTAAGGCTATCGCCACTCTTTCAGCTGGCTACCAGCAAGCTCTTTCATACGCGAAAACTCGTGTGCAGGGTGGAGATATGAAAGTTATGAACGATAAAGCAAGTCCGCGCGTAACGATTATTCATCACCCTGATGTGCGTCGTTCGCTCATGGTTCAGAAGTCATACTCTGAAGGAATGCGCGCGCTATTGCTTTATACAGCCTCTATTCAGGATGAAATTGAACTAGCTAAGGCTGCTGGCGATGAAGCTAAGGCAAAGTTGATGGAAGCACTTAACGATCTCTTGTTGCCAGTAGTAAAGGGATATGGTTCTGAAAAATCTTGGACTTTACTTGGTACAGAATCACTCCAAACATTTGGTGGTTCAGGCTTTACGCAAGATTGGCCGCTAGAACAATATGTACGCGATGCCAAGATTGATACCTTATATGAAGGCACAACTGCGATTCAAGGTTTGGATTTCTTCTTCCGCAAAGTTGTTAAGGATGGCGGAAAAGCTCTTGGGATATTGGGAAAAGAGATTCAAGTATTTGCTGAGAGCGGTGGGGCTCACGCACAAGAGAAGCAGGCGCTGCTTAAAGCTTTAGAAGATTTAAATAGCATGGTTGGGGTTTTGGTTGGGTACGCCATGGCTTCTCAAGAGTCTGCGATCGAAATCTACAAGGTGGGTCTAAATACTTCTCGCGTTTTGATGGCAGTTGGAGACATCATCACATCCTGGTTGCTGTTGCGCCAGGCAGATATGGCAGCTGCCAGAGTCGATGGCGCATCTGTGAAAGATAAAGATTTCTACGAAGGCAAGATCGCTTCGGCGAAGTTCTTCGTTGAAAATTACTTGCCTCACATAACTGCCGATCGCAAAATTGTCGAATCCACCGATAATTCAATAATGGAGATGTCAGAGAACGCTTTCTAGTTTGAGATAGGCTCGCCGAATGCTTAATAAGTACAGGGGCGAGATATACCTAATTTTAGGTGCAATTTTTTTCTCACTTAATGGCGTAATTGTCACCTTAGTACTTGATCACATCAGCACCTTTAGGTTGGCACAAGCTAGGGCGCTTGGTGCATTCTTTCTATTGTTTGCGATAACTTTCTTACAAGATCGTAAATCCTTGCGTGCCGAACGTCGCGAAATTCCAACTTTAATATTTTATGGAATCTTCGGATACGCCATGGTGCAGCTTGGTTACTTTATTGGAATATCCCAAGGGATACCGCTCAGCCTGGTATTGATCCTGGAATTTACTGCGCCAATTTGGATTGTTCTCTGGATTAAATTTGTACGTAAAAGCCAAGTTGCAAGCGATATGTGGGTGGCAATTGCGCTCTCTCTCCTTGGCTTAATTCTGGTGGCTAAAGTCTGGGAGGGCTTCGCCTTTGATTTAATCGGCATACTTGGTGCAATCGGGGCCGCCATCGCCTTAGCGGTCTACTTCTTGATGAGTGAGACACAGGGTGCAAAGCGTTCGGCGCAGGCAATGGTGGTTTGGGGTCTGGGAACCGCCGGATTATTCTGGTCGATCGTTCTACCAATTTGGAACTTTCCAGTAGCTATCTTTTCTACTCAGATTAATTTACAAGGAATCTTCTCTCAATACAGCCTGCCCGGTTGGGTGCTGCTCGCCTACATAATTACATTTGGAACGATGGTTCCTTATTTATTTGTAGTTGGTGGGGTACGCAGGTTAAGTGCTTCAACATCTAGTGTTATTGGGATGTTGGAACCAGTGATAGCCGGAATCTTTGCTTGGATCTGGTTATCGCAATCATGGAGCACAATTCAGTTAATTGGTGGCGCAATAGTTTTAGTTGGAATCTATATTGCAGACCGCACCAGCAGTAGAGTTAAATAAAGTTATTCGTTCCAGCTGCCATCACTTGGCGACTGTGAGGTAGTGAAATCTCGACCCGCGCCGGCATTCTGTGCCATATCGGCAAAGCGTGCAAAGTGAAGTTGGGCAGCAACGGTAATTGTCTTTGTCTGACCATTACGGTGCTTTGCTACGATTAAATCTGCCTCACCAGAACGATTTTGAGAATCGTACATATCATCGCGGTGTAGCAGAATTACCACATCTGCATCTTGTTCGATCGAACCAGATTCACGTAGGTCAGAGAGCATCGGCTTTTTATCTGAACGTTGTTCAGGTGAGCGGTTAAGCTGTGAGATTGCGATGACTGGAACATCAAGCTCTTTCGCCATCAATTTCAAATGACGAGAGAATTCAGAGACTTCCTGTTGGCGATTTTCCACGCGCTTTCCGCTAGTCATCAACTGCAAGTAATCAATAACGATTAGCTTGAGATTATGGCGCTGCTTTAAACGGCGCGCTTTAGCGCGAATTTCCATCATTGATAGGTTCGGTGAATCATCAATAAATAGTGGGGCGGCCGAAATTTCGCCCATACGACGAGCAAGCTTTGACCACTCTTCATCGCTGAGTTGACCGGAGCGAATATTATTTAGTCCAACTCGCGCTTCGGCAGATAACATACGCATCGTAATTTCTGAACGAGACATTTCTAGTGAGAAAATAACTGAAGTTTTTCCATCGTGGATAGATGCATAGCGCGCAATATCAAGGCCGAGCGTTGACTTACCGACTGCCGGGCGCGCGGCCAAGATAATCATATTTCCTGGGTGTAGACCGTGTGTTAGTAAATCTAAATCGCGGAAGCCAGTTTTAACGCCTTCGATTCCTGTACCTTTCTGAATTGCTTCAATTTCATCGAGGGCTTCAGGTAAGAGCGTTGCAAGCTGTACATAATCTTCTGAAGTGCGTCGTTCGGTAACTGCATAAACCTCGGCCTGTGCCTGATCGACTGCGTCGTCAACTTCACCTTCCACGTTATATCCGAGCTGAACAATCTTGGTTCCGGCCTCAACTAGACGGCGCATAATTGCATGTTCACGAACAATCTTTGCGTAATAACTTGCATTGGCTGCAGTAGGCACCGATGAAATTAAGGTATGTAGATATGGTGCACCGCCAGCGCGTGCAATGTCACCGCGTTTAGTAAGTTCGGCGGCAACCGTAACCGCATCAGCTGGTTCGCCTCGACCATATAGATCTAAAACTGCATCGTAGATAAGTTCGTGCGCCGGGCGATAAAAATCGCGTTCGCGTAAAATTTCAAGTACATCTGCAATTGCATCTTTTGATAAGAGCATTCCGCCGAGAACAGATTGCTCTGCGATTAAATCTTGTGGGGGGGTTCGCTCGAAATCAGTGCCAACGTTATTTTGGACGTTGTTATATGAAGAGTTGGCACGAGATGAGTTGTTGGGAAATTCGGCGATGCTCACGGGTGTAACTTGCCACCTTGCACTGACAAATACGAGGCAGGGTGGGGATAAATCTGTGCATAAGTCGGTGGATAACCCGCTTTTCCTGTGTAAATCGCTGTGTGCAGGTTGTGGGTAACTATTGGAATTCTGATCTAAAGAGACAAAAGTGCAGGTCAACTTAGGGCTAGCACTCACGTAGCCTGTGGATCAAAGTAAATTCTTACTTCTCATCTGATGAGATTGGGCGTTAAAAAACCCTCACCACTTTGGTGGCCAGGGTTTCTTAACTTTACTTACTTTTAACGCTTACTTAGCAGCAACAACCTTTACAGTCACTGTTGCAACAACTGAGTGCGCAAGTGAGACCTTCACTGAGTGATCTCCGGCTTTCTTGATATGGCCAGAGGTTTTGATGCTGTGGCGATCGATATCAACACCCGCTACCGCCTTGATGGCTGCAGCGATATCTTTATCGGTCACAGAACCAAATAAGCGACCAGCAGTGCCAGCTTTTACGCTGACAGAGATGGTTGCCTTTTCAAGTGATGCTTTGATCTCTTTAGCGTGATCGAGATCGCGAACTTCACGTGCCGCGCGAGCACGACGGATGCCCTCGATCTGCTTCTCTCCACCTAGTGACCAAGCAATTGCTACGCCTCGAGGCAGTAGGAAGTTACGGGCATATCCATCTTTAACAGTTACTACATCACCGGCTGAGCCTAGCTTTGTAACTTCGCGAGTAAGGATTAGTTTCATTTTCTACTCCCCTTTAGCGAGCTGTCGATGTGTAAGGCAAGAGTGCAACTTCACGGCTGTTCTTGACAGCGGTTGCAACCGAGCGTTGATGTTGTGTACATGCGCCAGTAACGCGGCGAGCGCGGATCTTGCCGCGATCGGAGATGTACTTGCGAAGAGTGGCGATATCTTTGTAATCGATATATTTCACTTTATCGCGACAGAAGCTGCATGGCTTCTTTTTGAACTTCTTATTTAAGGCAGCAGCTTTTGCGCCCTTATTCTTCGGTTCCTTGAGGTTCCGGTTATTTCTTGCTCCCATTGTGGTGCTCCTTTTAAGTGGGCCCTAGTTATTAGCTAGGAATGGATGGATAGTTTTAAACTTTTAGAATGGTGGTTCTTCGGAGGTGGTGGTTGCCCATCCGCCGCCTGCGCTATTAGTTGAGGCTGCAGCCCAAGGATCTTGATTAACAGATTCTCCGGTAGATGCAGCTGGTGCCGAGAATCCGCCACTTGTTCCGCCTGCGCGTTGTGCACGAGTCACCTTCGCGGTTGCGTTACGTAGTGATGGACCTACTTCATCAACTTCTACCTCAAATACCGTGCGCTTTTCACCTTCTTTGGTTTCATATGAACGTTGCTTGAGCCGACCTGAGAGAATGACGCGCATTCCTTTGGTTAGTGACTCGGCAACGTTCTCAGCAGCTTGACGCCAGATCTGACATTGCAGGAAGAGGCTCTCGCCATCTTTCCACTCATTCGTTGTCTTATCGAGATATCGAGGTGTTGAGGCAACGCGAAATTTCGCAACGGCCGCACCTGATGGTGTGAAGCGAAGCTCGGGATCGTCAACTAGGTTGCCGATCATTGTGATTGTTGTATCTCCTGCTGCCATTTTCTACCTCTTATCTCTTAAGTGTTCTTAAGACTTCTCTACTGGTGGAGTCCTTGCTTTAAATTACCGTCAACGGATGACAGTTAGGGAGCGACGCTCCATAACTGTGGATTATTCGGGACGTATAACCTTTGTGCGTAATACCGATTCATTCAAATTAAGCTGGCGATCCAACTCTTTGATTGCGGCTGGTTCGCAGTTCATATCAATAACTGCGTAAATACCTTCGCCTTTTTTCAAGATTTCAAATGACATACGGCGCTTGCCCCAAAGGTCAAGCTTATTTACGGTGCCACCGCTATCTTTGATGATCTTGAGATATGTCTCAAGGCTTGGTGTGACTGTGCGTTCTTCAAGTTCTGGATCAAGAATGACCATTAATTCATAGTGACGCATGCGTTAACCCGACCTCCTCTGGACTAAGACGGCCACGGCATTTCCGTGACAGGAGGGTTAGTGCTTCTTTGTTTGGCTAACCCGAAGGGCGCCTTACGTAGGGGTTAAGGGTACGTGCTACCGCTTTCAAAGAGAAATTCACGCAGGGAATTGCGGGTATTTGACCCTTTAGCGCGGCTGGCCAGCCCGCGTCGGAGAAAAATTGCGATCAGATAGATAGTCGCTGTAATTCGAATCAAAATGGCTAACGAATACGCAAATAGCGGGAGTCCGAATTTGGCGCCTGTTACGGTAGCTAGATGTTGCCAAATTGCTAAATGATATAAAAATTCAGCCCCTTGCCAAATCCAGAATGCATGTAAATCTCGTTTATCTATAAGCGCAATGACTGCCAAAGGTGTTAGCCAAAGGACATACTGTGGTGAATAAACCTTACTAAAGCACATAATTGTTGCTAGGACTACAAAGCTAAGCGAGGCTAGCGATGGGGGGTTAGGCACTTCTAGTATGTAAATTGAAATTCCGGCAACTGTTGCGAGAATTAGTAAAATTGATAAATAATTTAAGCTAGGCAAATAAGCTCCGAGTGAACCAAGTGCAAACCAGAGTGATCCCCAATCCGAATTGCGATCTAAATTCAATTTATAGAAACGTAACCAGCCTTCTGAGGTAGTTAGGTAGACAGGCAGATTTATCGCAGCAAATAAAAATAGGGTAACTAGAAAATATCTAGCCATTGCCAAAAATTCCTTCCGCCGCACCAAAATAATGCCAATTGGAATTAATAGAAAAATTGGCATAAATTTCGTTGAGATAGAAATGCCAATTGCCATTGCGCTTAAATCTAATTTTTTGCGATCAAACCAGTAAATAGCTCCCATCATCGAAATGATCGCCCATAAATCCCAATTAATGTAGAGCGATGCAATGGCAGCTGGGGCAAGAGGGAGTAGATATGCAAACTTCGGTCGTATTTTATAAGTAATTAAGGAAATTAAAATAAATAGAGCGGCTAAGAAAATTATATTGGTGTAGAAATAAATACTGGTCGCACTATCGCCAGATGGAGTAATTTGCGCGAGCGCCCACATCAGTACGCCGGTAATTACGGGATACTCAACTGAATTCGCTCCATTGGTATATGCCCAATTGCCTTGATTTAAGCCTCTTTCACTAAATAGAGCTGGTATATCCGAATAACAAGCGTGCACATATTGGCCCGGAGTAGCCCAACCAAAACTTTGGCATTCATTAAATTTTGCAAAGCTAACTATTGAAGCCATAAGCGCTAACGCAATAATTACTCGCGCGCTCTTCTGCAAGATTTACTCCGCCTAGTTACTTGTTTGGTCAGGGCTAGCAATTGGACTGGCATCTGGGCTAGCAATTGGACTGGCATCTGGAATCGGAACAGTTTCACCTGTCATTACGATTGGTTCTAGCCCTCCGATATTTGCAGGCGCTGGAAAGTTAAGCACCCTCTGTCCTTTAAGGGCGGCTTTCATAAATGCTGTCCAGATCCGAGCTGGAAATGTTCCACCCGTAACTGAAGATAAGCCGCCGATACCATTTAACGATTCAGATGCGCTATCTCGAAATAGCGCGACCGAGGCGGCAAGTTGTGGCGTATATCCGCTAAACCATGCTGAAGCATTTGACTGGCTGGTTCCAGTTTTACCGGCAGCTGGTCGGCCGAGTCCCAGTGCAGCAGCGCCAGTACCGCCATTTACTACTCCTTTGAGCGCATAGGTCAGATCTGCCATTACATCTTTTGCAAATACTTCCTGTGTTTGTCTCCGTGCTTCAAATAAAATACCTTTATTCGGACCAGTTACAGATGCGATTAAATATGGTTTTGCATAAACACCTTCAGCTGCGAATGTGGCATATGAATTTGCCACATCAATTACATGAGGGCTGGCAACTCCAAGGGATACTGATGGGGTTGGAACCATTGCTACAGATTCAGGGATACCAGCGCGCCTTGCAGCATCTACTACATTTTCCAAACCGGCAATCTGGCCTAGTGGTACGTAAACCGTGTTAACAGAGTGTTTTGTGGCATCCAATAAATTGATTTGGCCCCAATCTTCCTTTCCGTAATTTGAAACTTTATACGGCTTACCTAAGTCATCAAATTTTTGTGGTGAGTCCCCGTTCCACATAGAGGTCAGCGCAATACCCGCCTCCAGCGCTGCAATTAGCGCAAATGGCTTAAAAGTTGAGCCCGCTAGCGCAATGGACTGGGTGGCATCATTTAATTGACGCTCTAAATAGTCGCGCCCGCCATAGATCGCAATTATTTCACCAGTACCTGGTTGTATAGCGGCTAAACCAATTCTTAAACTCTCCGGTGCGTTCTTTGGATAAAACTTTGTAACTGCGTTTACTGCCGCTCGCTGTGCTCGCTGTTTAATTGTGGTTTTAATAACTAAACCACCTACTAGAAGTTGATCTTCGGTGAAACCTAACTTACCCATCTCTTTCTGAACCGCTGCAACTAAGTGGCCTTTTGGTCCACTTAACTGTCCGGTAGTAGTACGAGGAGTTACCTCAGGAAATTCAATATTTGCCGCTTCTTCTTCAGTTATCCAATTGCGTTCTTTCATACCATTAATTACATATTGGAAACGGTTCTGCAGCCTAACCTTGTTATCTTTTGATAAAACCGGATCGTAGTAACCTGGAGAACGTAAAATACTAGCGATAACCACTGCTTGAGCTAAAGTTAATTGGTTAGCGCTACGATTAAAATATTGTTGTGAGGCGGTTTGCACACCATATGAACCGCGACCGAAGTAGATAGTATTTAAGTAATTTTCAAATATTTGATCTTTAGATAATGAATTTTCTAGTTTGAGAGCTATAACCAGCTCTCTAATCTTACGTTGGATGGTACGGCTTGGTGATAAGAAAGCGGTTTTAGCATATTGTTGAGTGATCGTAGAACCACCTTCGCCATTTAGTGAACCACTCTTTAAGTTGTTAAAGAGCGCTCTAGCAATTCCCGTAACGCTGAATGCTTTATTTGAGTAAAAGTTTCTATCCTCAGCAGCAAGAACTGCGTTACGAAGATGCATGGGAATTTGTGCAAGTGGCAAAATTTCACGGTTCTGCGAACCAACTCGACCTAGCTCATTGCCATTTGCATATTGAATAATCGTGGATTGGCTGTTCACATATGCATTGGGATCTGGGATTGAGACGGTAAACCAGGCAAAGGCAAAGAGGGTAGACCCAGCAATAAAGCCAAAGCCCGCTAGGAAAATGGCGGTGCGGATTAATCTTCTGCGGATCATTTCTAAAGGTTACCCTTTAACCCAATCATCATCTTCCAAGGTGCGTACCCGACGGGGTGGCTTTCTTTCAGTTCCATCTCCTAAAAGGTAAGTGGCGCAAAGATGGTTCCAGGAACATTCACGGCATACCTCCACTATATAAACTGAGAATTCTCCAAATTCTTTCTCCATCTCAAATAATTCAATCTCAGTTTTAATGCGGCCTGAGAATTGTCCGAGTTGGTCACCAAATGTGTAGCGTAATTCAACTAATGAATCTTTTTTACAAACCGGACATTTGCGATTGGCCTTTTCGCCATGATGTTTGGCCGCTCGCATAAGGTATGGATCTGCATCGCACGCATCAACTACCCCTCGAAATAACCCTAATAGCGTGGCGCGCTTATCAAGTGAATAGTCGATGAGCGCGCGCTTTGATTTCATGGTGAACTAAGGATAATGGGCTTTCCAATGCTTTGCTCTACTACCCTGTATCCATGGCTCTGCCTGAGATGAAGAATTCTGAGAAAAATTTGTGGCAGTTGCTTACTGATCATAAATTTTCAAAACTGTTGCGTCTTCGCTGGGCTGGGCAAATGACAGATGGAATCTTTCAAAGCGCACTTGCCTCTTTTGTCCTATTTTCGCCAGAGCGTCAAGCTGGCGCGCTAAACGCTGCCTTAGCTTTTGCAGTCGTACTGCTGCCATATTCGGTGATTGGCCCGTTTGTCGGAACTATTTTGGATCGAATTTCGCGTCAACGAGCAATTATGTTCTCCAATTTAACGCGCGCTGCAACGTTGATAATTATTGCAACCCTAATATTTCAAGGTAATACTGGTATTGAGTTAACTGTGTTTGTACTTATTGCCTTTGGTGTTAATAGATTAATTCTTGCTGGTTTATCTGCAGGCATTCCATTAATGATTGAAGGTAGAAATCTAATTAGCGCTAACGCTCTTGCCGTTACTGGTGGTTCGGTGTGGGTAGTTCTCGGTGGGGGCATGGGTTTGGGGTTACGCCGCTTAATAAATGGCACTACCAGCGCTAATCATGCTGATGGATACATTATTTTATTTGCGGCATGCGGATACCTAGTTGCCGCGCTTTTCGCCTCAGCGCTAAAAAAGAAAGAAATTGGTCCGCTTGATCACGAAATAAAAAACGCCAGTTTTATCCAGGGTTTCATCGAGATGCGAGAAGGGTTGGCATTTCTTCGCAAGCATGTCGATGCTGCGCGCGGAATTGCCGCCGTGGCTGTGCATCGAGGGGGAATTACCGCGCTTACTTTAATTGCGCTCTTACTAGAGAGAAATACTTTCAACGATCCTGCAGATAGTGAGGCAGGACTAGCTGGGCTTAGCTTTACTCTAACGATTGCCGCAGTAGGTTTTGTTGTCGGCGCTGCGATTGCCCCGTTTGGAGTTCGTAAAATAGGTCGGCATAGATGGATGCGCCTAGCGCTCATTGCGAGTACCGCAGGGCCTATCTTTATAATATTTATTAGAACACCTCTCACGCTAATTTGCGCCGCCTTTATCACCGCGCTATTTGGGCAGAGTTTGAAAGTCACAAATGATGCGCTGGTGCAATCAAAAATTGATGACATCTACCGCGGTCGAGTCTTTGCTGTTTATGATGTTGTCGTAAATAGCGCAATAGTTTCTGGGGCTCTCTTCGCCGCGCTATTGTTACCAGATACGGGTGACTCTTATTTAGTACCTTTATTGGTAGCACTTATCTATCTAGTCTCAGGTTTGCGTTTACTTCGCAGCAGGGTTTTCTTTGCTCCACCAATCCAGTAACTCTTCAGTGGCTCGTTCCTGTCCTAAGGGTCCCTTTTCAAGACGTAGCTCCAAAAGATAATCAAGGGCTCTGCCCACTGTCGCCGAAGGTTTAATTGCAAGCAATTTCATTACTTGCGCACCATCTAGATCCGGCCGTATCTTCGATAGCTCCTCTTCTTCCATGAGTTTTGAGATTCTCTCTTCCAAACTTTGATAAACCTTCGCTAATCGTTCAGCTTTCTTTAGGTTGCGAGTCGTACAATCGGCGCGCGTTAAAACGTGTAAATGAACCAATAAATCTCCAGCATCGCGCACATAACGACGAACCGCTGAGTCTGTCCATTCGCCATCACCATAACCGTGGAAGCGAAGGTGCAGGGATACCAAGGTTTCTACCTGTTCAATTGTCTGACCATCAAAGCGTAATGATTTCAATCGAGATTTAGCTAAACGTGCACCCACGATTTCGTGATGGTGGAAGGAAACACCTCCACCAGCTATTAACGCGCGCGTCTTAGGTTTACCGATGTCATGTAGTAACGCTGCCAAACGAATAATTAAATTTGGGCCGCCGAGGCGATCCTCAAGTGCTATTGCCTGCTCGAGGACGGTAATCGAATGTTCATACACATCTTTGTGATGGTGGTGTTCATCAATTTCTAACTTTAGTTTTGGAATTTCAGGAAGAACTATGTCAGCAAGACCAGTTTCTACTAATATGCTAATTCCAACACGTGGTCGCTCTGACATAAGCATCTTAGAAAATTCATCTCTGATTCGTTCGGCAGATATTATTGAGATACGTCCTGCCATATCTTTGATGGCTTGTAAAACTTCGGGTGCGATCTCAAAATCTAATTGGCTAGCAAAACGCGCAGCACGCATCATTCGCAATGGATCATCAGAGAATGAATTTTCTGGCTTTGTAGGAGTTCTTAAAATCTTTTTAGATAAATCTGCCAAACCATTAAATGGATCTATAAATTCGGGAACTTTAGTTGTTAATTCAAGCGCCATCGCATTCACAGTGAAGTCTCGGCGGGAAAGATCGCCGACGATATATTCGCCATATACGACATCAGGTTTCCGGCTTTCTGGATCATAACTTTCTGTTCGGTAAGTTGTAACCTCTACGGTTGTATCCCCGCGCTTTCCGGCAACAGTTCCGAATTCAATTCCAGTCTCCCAAATATGTTCTGCCCAACTTCGCAGTATTTTTTTACTATCTTCCGGTTTGGCATTAGTTGTGAAATCTAGATCGTTACCAAGGCGCCCCAAGAGCGCATCGCGAACTGGTCCTCCGACAAGGGCTAGGCGAAATCCTTTTGCCGCAAAGCTCTGAGCAAGAGAGCTCGCTAGCGGCGCCCGTTTAATCAGGGATGCGATAGCAATTTCCCCTGCGGCTCCTAATGCACTCGTCACAATAGATAAGATTAGAGCAGTACCCTTGGTCTATGACCCCGGCACCTGGTGCGGGCAGCGAAGCTACGAAGAAGAAGCGCAGGCGTAGACGCCCCGCAAATCGCGCCCCACATGTAAAAGATGGAGTAGTTGCGGCAAATCCTGGCGCTCCTGTTCCTGAGGACCCTAAGAAGCAGACCGCCAAACCAACTAAGTCTGGTGGAAAGCCCTACGCCAAACGCGTGGATGAAATAAGCGCTGGTGGGCTAGTTATAGATCAAAATGGCAAGAAGGGTCTCTTGATTGGCCGGATCGATCATAAAGATCCTAGCGGGCAAAGAATTCTTTGGTCCCTACCAAAAGGACATATCGAAGAGGGTGAGACTCCCGAGATAGCGGCGTTACGGGAAGTCGCTGAAGAGACTGGAATTGAATCCGCAATTGAACGTTCTCTTGGCGTTATTGATTTTTGGTTTATGGCGGGCGGGAATCGAATTCATAAAACTGTCCATCATTATCTCTTCCGAGAAACTGGTGGAGTTTTAGCTCCACAAGAAAGTGAAGTGGATGAAGTTGGTTGGTTTCCGCTTTCAGAGATAATAGAACTTTTGGCTTATCCGGATGAAAAGAAATTAATTGCTCGTACTGGTGCCTCTGAAGAGGCTACCCAATAATGAAGAAATTTATCCTTGCCTTACTGAGCGCGTTATTTATTTTTAATCTCGTACCAAGTAATCTAGTTAGCGCTAGCGCTGAAGAAAACGTCATACGCTTAATTAGCAAACCTCACCAATTATCTAATGGGAAATTTCGCGACGATACTTTAACCTCTGATTTACTTTCCACCGGGAGGTTAGGAAAACCACTAGAACTAATTCGCACAGTGGAACGGACTTGGATTATTGATGGTGCTCTATTGGATGAAATTTTTAATATGGCTGGTGGCTATTCGTTAATAAGTAGTGAGGAACCAGTAGGGCAATTGATTGCGAAGGAATGGTTATCTCGACTTAAGTTAGCCACTTCGGGAGATCGGGTCATCGCGCTGCCATATGGAAACCCAGATAGAATTTCGGCGAAAAAATATGCGCCTAGTGAACTCCGTTTTTACTCGTCATACGGAGTAGAGCGAGTTTCATTCCATTTAAATCGCCAAATATCTAGTGAAAGTGGCTTGCTTTGGAGCACTGGAAGATCGCGCCTAAGCCAAGAGTTGCGAGAAAAATATACTGAGAGCCGCCAGAAAATAACTGCGCTTTCCTCGGTGGTAGATGCCGAAATTATCAAGGCCCAGCGAGCCAAATTAGCCACTTTACTCTCCCCTAAATTAAATAGGATTGATCGTGAATTTTTTACGCAAGATAGTTTTAGCGGAGTTGCTACAACTTTAAATAAGTTGCGTGTTACGAGCGGAAATTACCAAATAGCCTCAGAGAAAGGTAAGCTGCCGGTATCGGTAATTAATCAGTTTGATGTACCAGTTACTGTCAATCTAAAATTGACTCCGTTAAATTCACGAGTGCAATTATCAGAAATCTCCACTTTAGAAATTTCAGCCAACTCACGTACTCAATTAAATGTCCCGTTTAGTGTGATTGCTCCGGGATCCACCGTTGTAGTCGTCCAAATTGAGAACTTGAAAGGCATGAAAGTTGGCGCTGAAGCAAAGCTAACTATAAATGTAAAAATCTTTGATTCCCGTGTAACTGCCTTCACAATTGGAGCGGCGCTCTTGCTTTTTGGAGCGGCTCTGACCCAAACTATTCGTAGGATTAGAAGGGGGCGCCATGAAAAATAACGATCTATTCCGTGCCTCTGGCATTATGGCAATTGGAACAATCCTCTCTCGTATTACAGGATTCTTCCGCGCCATATTGGTTGTCGCTGTTCTAGGTACCGCACTATTGGCAGATTCTTACAATGTGGCAAATACGATGCCAAATATTTTATACAACCTTTTGGTGGGTGGAGCACTTACTGCAATATTTGTTCCACAATTAGTACGATCTTTTTCAGATGCTGATGGTGGGCATGGGTTTGCTTCGCGCCTAGTAACTACCATCTCTGGACTTTTATTTCTCTTAGTAATAGTTGGGGTTGTATTCGCACCTGCACTGGTTCGTCTTTATGCACCCGATTTTGCATCGCCCGGTTTTGAGAAGGAATTTTCTATCGCTATTTCTTTTACACGTTACTGTCTCCCACAAATCTTTTTCCTCGGCTTGTTTACAATGTTAGGTCAAGTTGCAAACGCTCGTGGTTCATTCGCACCGCTAATGTGGGCGCCAATCGCTAACAATTTAGTAGTAATTGCAGTTTTCTCGACGATATTAATAATGCAAAAAACTCTTACCGTAGAGAGTATTAGCCAGAATCAAATTCAACTTCTAGGTATAGGAACAACGCTTGGAATTATTATTCAAGCGCTAATTCTAATCCCAGTCGTAAAAAGATCTGGAATACGTCTGCGCCCGATTCTAGGAGTGGCAGGTTTAGGAAAATCTTTCTCTTTAGCCGGATGGACTTTGGTATATGTATTTATCTCCCAACTCGGTTATTTAATTACGGTTAATGTGGCAACTAGCGCTGCAGTCCGTAGCGCACAAGCCGGAATAACTACCGGTGTAGGTTTCACACCCTTTACAAGCGCTTATTACATAATGCTTCTGCCTTATTCGATCGTAACCATCTCTATCGTGACAGCCTTACTTCCACATCTATCTAAATTAGCAATAGAAAAGAATTCTGAAGAGGTAAAGAAGCAATTGGTCCGCGCCATCCGAATGTGTGGCGTAGTTACGGTACCTAGCTCGATCGCATTTCTACTATTTGGTTCTTTAATGACAGAGGTTCTATATTTCGGAATCTCACTCGATGATTCCCGATACATAGGTTACGTCCTATCAGCGCTGAGCTTTGGACTGGTTGCCTTCTCTATAAATCTGGTGTTAATCCGTGGTTTCAACGCGTTTGAAGATACCCGCACTCAGGTGCTCTCCATTTTAATTATCAATATTATTTCCTCTGCTCTCTCTTATCTTTTCTTGGCAACCTTAAAGAGCGAGTATGTAACCATCGGATTAGGTTTGGCTTTTGCTATCAGTTACATATTTGGACTCTTTGTGACAATTTATCTCTTGCGGCGCCATATCGGCCGAATGAATTATTCACATTTCTTAGGACAACATTTACGTCTTTATGCTGCTTCGCTGCTAGCAATGCTCCCATTTTTTGCGATTACATATCTTTTGAATTGGAATAGCGATGATGCACCAGCTTTATTTGGTTTACTGCGTTTGGCCTTTGTCCTAATTGGGGGCGGGGTCACTTTTGTTCTGATCGCACATGCCTTTAAAATAACGGAGATGTCAACCTTAAAGGATTTCGCTGTATCACTTTTTAAGAAGCGTCGTTCATCCCGTCAAAAATAATTAGAAATGGGTAGTCTGTGCACATGCTTAAAGATCTCGTAATTGTAGGTTCCGGACCGGCTGGCTATACAGCCGCAATTTATGCAGCGCGGGCGCAGTTAAATCCCATCATGTATGAGGGTTCTGTAACCGCTGGTGGGGCGCTGATGAACACCACTGAGGTTGAAAATTTTCCTGGTTTTGTTGAGGGTGTTATGGGTCCAGATCTAATGGATAACATGCGTAAGCAAGCAAAACGCTTTGGTACAGAGTTAATTACGGATGACGTTGTTGAGATGGATTTAACAGGTGATGTAAAGATAATTAAAGACGGTTCAGGAAACACTGTTCAAACAAAGGCTGTAATTCTTGCCATGGGCTCTGCTTATAAAGAAATCGGTTTAGAAAACGAGAAACGTTTATCTGGGCGCGGTGTCTCGTGGTGTGCAACATGTGATGGTTTCTTCTTTAGAGACCAGGAGATTGCAGTAGTTGGTGGAGGTGACTCGGCAGTTGAAGAGGCAACTTTTTTAACTAAATTTGCATCTAAAGTCGTTTTGATACATCGCCGTGATTCTCTGCGCGCATCCAAAATTATGGTAGACCGCGCTCTAACAAATCCTAAGATCGAGATGCTTTGGAATTCAGAGGTGGCTGATGTATTGGGTGCTGAAAAAGTTGAAGCGCTACAAATTCGCAACACCCTCACTGGAGAGGTTTCCAAACGCAATTTCACTGGGCTCTTTGTGGCTATCGGGCACATTCCGCGTAGTGAACTAGTCGCCAATCAAATTACCTTAAATGCAGAGGGTTACGTCTTAGTTGAGGGCCGCTCTACACAAACCAACTTAAAAGGCGTGTTTGCTTGTGGCGATCTGGTTGATTTCACATATAGACAGGCAATTACCGCTGCCGGTTCAGGGTGCCAAGCAGCCCTTGATGCTGAAAAGTTTCTCTCGCACTAGTACGCTTACAATATTGAATTTTAAAGTTAAAAAATGAATAAACAAAGGGGTAGTTATGAGTGCAGGTAAGGTCACAGCCGCTAACTTCGATGAAGTGGTTCTAAAAAGTAATAAGCCGGTCCTGGTAGATTTTTGGGCTGAATGGTGTGGGCCATGCCGCGCGGTAGGTCCAATCTTGGATGAAATTTCCAACGAATATGGCGAAAAACTAACAATTGTAAAGTTGAATACTGATGAAGAGTCTGCCCTGGCTATAAAATATGGGGTAACCTCAATTCCAATGTTAAATGTCTATGTTAATGGCGAAGTTGTCAAAACTATTATTGGCGCAAAACCAAAGCCTGCCCTACTCAAAGAGCTTGCGGCTTACCTCTAATCATCTCTGTGATTTAGATAAAACATGGAAGCCCTATCTCCGGACGAGATTCGATCCTTTCAGCAAGCGCGCGGCCTACATGTAACCGGTGAGTTAAACGAAAGTACGGCCCGAGCTTTAGATGAAGCACGCTGGAAGCTAGGGGATCGCTCCTTAAACTTGCAAAACCAACCTTTAATGCGCGGTGATGATGTAGCTGCGCTGCAAGCGCGTTTAACTGAGATGGGATTTAACACCGGCCGGGTAGATGGTGTTTTTGGGGAACGGACAGAGTCTGCCGTTAGAGAGTTTCAGAAATCAGTTGGAATTAAATTAGATGGAAAGTGTGGCCCTAGCACAATAATCGCTCTAATAAGACTAACGAAAATTGTTTCGGGTGGTACGCCAACTCAGATGCGCGAAAGCGCTTCACAGCGCAATCGTGGACCCGCACTCGCTGATAAAGTAATCGTTATCGATCCGGCTTTTGGTGAAGATGAAAATGAAATTGTTTACGATATCGCCCAACGTTTAGAAGGTCGATTGCTTGCTCTTGGTGCAAGTGTATTTTTAACTCGCGGTCCAAAAAACTCATTGGATGAAAATGAGGTAATTATATTCTCGAATAAAAATGCAGCAGATTTAGTTATTTCGCTGCATATTGATAAGAATCCCAGTTTAGAAGCTCGCGGTGTGGCTACCTACTTTTACGGTAGCAATACTCATGGAGTTCACTCGATTGTGGGTGAGAGGTTTGCCTCTCTTGTCCAAAGAGAAATATGTGCGAGGACTGATTTATTAAATTGCCGTACCCATGCAAAAACCTGGGATTTACTGCGACTGACACAAGCTCCTGCCGTCCGCGTCGATATTGGGTACCTAAGTAATTTGAGCGATATGCAACGCTTAGAACGGCCAGATTTCCGAGATACTTTGGCTGAAGCCTTTATCATCGCCATCCAACGCCTTTATTTATCTGTTGAGGATGACGCCAAGACTGGGACTCTGCGTTTATCGGACCTGCGCAGCGCTGGAATCCGCCGTTAGATTTAATTGGTTAGCGCTCCTATCTGAGCATGTGGGAGACTTCCCTTTATGTCTGAAGTTTCAGTTCGCTTTCAAACCGGTGCCCCGCAAAATTTAGAGGAGCGCTTTGCCAATCGTGCGGCGGGAATGTTGCCCTCTGAAATACGATCATTATTTGCTGTGGCATCTCGTCCTGAGATTGTTTCACTTGCAGGTGGAATGCCAAATCTCTCCGCTCTACCTATGGAAATGATGGCAGGAGTCGTTAAAGAATTAATTTTAAATAACGGTGCCGAAGCTTTGCAATACGGCAGCGGACAAGGCCATCCTAAATTGCGCGAGCAAATTTGTGACGTTATGGCGTTGGAAGGAATTCGCGCAAATCCTGATGACATTGTGGTTACAACTGGTTCGCAACAGGCGCTGGATTTAATTTCGAGAATTTTTATCGATCCGGGTGATGTAGTTTTAGTCGAAGCTCCTTCTTATGTTGGCGCACTTGGAACCTTTAGACAATATGAAGCTTCTGTTGTCCATGTTGAGATGGATATGGATGGATTAGTTCCCGATTCACTTCGCAACGCTATTAAATCTGTACGCGGGGAAGGGCGTAAAATCAAATTTTTATATCTGATCCCGAATTATCAGAACCCTACTGGTGTCCTGCTGCCTGCGCAGCGCCGTACTGAAATTCTAGATATCTGTCGCGAGGAAGAGATCTTTGTTGTAGAAGATAATCCTTACGGTTTATTGGGTTTTGATCGCCCATCTCCAAATGCGATGCGAGCTGAAGATTCTGAAAACGTTATCTACTTAGGTTCATTCTCCAAAACAATTGCCTCTGGGCTACGTATCGGTTGGGCTTTAGTTCCACAGTCGTTAAAAGATAAATTGGTTACAGCTTCTGAATCTTCAATTTTATGTCCATCTAATTTCACACAATTGACCATCTCCAGCTATCTGGCTGATCAGCCATGGCGCGATCAAATCGCATCCTTCTGTGATTTATATAAGGTGCGACGTGATGCGATGCTGGAATCTCTAGAAGAATATTTTCCTAAAGAGGCAACTTGGACTAAACCTGGTGGCGGTTTTTATGTTTGGGTTAATTTGCCACCCGAAATTGATACTAAGGCGATGATGCCCAAGGCCATAGTGGCCAAGGTGGCATATGTTCCAGGCACAGCCTTTTACGCCGACGGTTTTGGATCTTGGTCGATGCGACTTTCATACTGTCACCCAACGCCAGAGCGTATTCGTGAGGGCGTTAAGGCCCTGGGCGGGATAGTTAAAGCGGAAATGTCACGACGTGGAACGGCGCTTAATTAATTTTCACCTTCGATTAAATCAACAATCCGCTGCAGGTCTTCTCGTCCAGCAAATTCGATAACGATCTTACCTTTACCGCTTACTCCGCTGACATTAACGCGCGTATCTAAATAGTCGCTAAGTAGCTCACCGGCTGCCAGCGTCTCACCACTTATTGTAGTTTTTCCAGTTTTTGCATTTTTAGATTTCTTCTTTGGAGAATTAATCGCGACAGCCTCTTCGGTAGCGCGAACACTTAAACCTTCGGCCACGATTCGGTTGGCGAGTTTTTCGATCTCAAATCCATCGGTTAACCCCAACAGTGCCCGCGCATGCCCCGCGGATAAAATTCCGGCCGCTACTTTTCGTTGCACTGTGGGAGGCAAATTAAGCAAGCGCATCGTATTAGAAATTAGAGGACGGGAGCGTCCGAGTTTGCTAGCTAGCTCTTCATGTGTGCAGTTAAAGTCACTTAGTAATTGTGCATATGCGGCGCCCTCTTCAAGTGGATTTAACTGGCTGCGGTGAATATTTTCAATTAACGCTTCGCGTAAAAGTTCGTTATCTGGTGTTTGGCGAATAATTACCGGAATACTTTTTAGGCCGGCGGCTTTTGCCGCGCGCAAGCGGCGCTCACCCATAATTAATTCATATTTGCCGGGGGATGTTTGGCGAACAACTGGCGGTTGTAAAATACCAATTTCTTTTATTGAGGCTATTAATTCATTTAGTGCACTCTCATCAAAGACTTTACGAGGTTGCCGTGGATTTGGTGAAATTGCATCTATCGATACTTCGTTTTGTTGCGCAACTTCATTTCCGCCATAGGTAAGTGATGTTGGAATTAGTGAATCTAAATTTGTACCGAGTCCGCCCCGTTTTGTACTCATGCGATCTCTCCATCACGTTTGTAATTAATATTAACTATATTGGAATCGAATTTAATTTCTTCCTTCGGTTTTCCGCGTTCTGCAATTTCGCGCGCAACCTGCATATAGGCAATAGCGCCTGGAGATAGTGGGTCATATGTCATAACTGTCTGGTTGTAAGAGGGGGCTTCAGATACGCGGACTGCTCTAGGTATAGGAATATCAATTAACTCTTTAGGAAAATGGGCGCGCACATTTGCGGCAACATCATTTGATAAACGGGTACGGCCATCAAACATAGTTAAAACTATCGTCGATAAATCAAGGGTTGCATTTAAGCGTTTCTTAACAACGTCATATGTCTCAAGTAGTTGAGATAGTCCTTCCAGCGCGTAATACTCTGTTTGAATTGGAATTAATAACTCACGGGCGGCCGCGAGTGCATTAACTGTTAGTAAGCCCAGTGATGGAGGGCAATCAATAAATATGTAATCATAATTTGGCGATATTCCATCTAGCGCTTCTTTTAAACGTAGCTCACGAGCAACCATTGAAACTAAATTAACTTCCGCGTTTGCAAGTGATGAGTTTGAGGGGATGCAATCAAGGGCTGGGAAGCCCGCGACTTTTTGAATTACAGATGTGATTTCTATTTGGCCCATTAAAACGTCATATGTTCCAGCAATATCACGGTGTGGCACCCCTAAGGCGGTGCTGGCATTGCCTTGTGGATCTAGATCAACTACCAGGACTCGCAGGCCCCCCATTGATAGGGCGGCAGCGATATTGACCGTAGTTGTGGTCTTTCCAACCCCACCTTTCTGGTTTGCAACTGTGAAGATCCGGGTTGAGGCTGGTTTCGCCATAGCATCTTTTAGGCGACGAACACCGACAACTTTACTCTCACTTACCCGCTCATTTGTTTCACGTGAATCATCCACGCGCTTATCTAATCACCTTTCAGCCACCTTTACGGATGGAGATGATCCGGCTTAGCTCAATTCCCTCTAATTTAATCTCGTGGAGCTCGGCCCCTTTAACCCCCACCATCTCAAGGGAGGCCGACTCCCCCTTCATGGCTAAGAGGGATCCGCCAGTTTTGACCATATGCCAGCTAATTTTTTTAAGTTTCTCTAGCGGGGCAACCGCTCTAGCTGTCACAAAATCTGCGCTCTTTTTTATATCTTGGGCGCGACCTCTAATCACTTTGATCTCGCTGCCAACAACTGCCTCATTTAAAAACTCAAATCTGCGCTCTAGCGGCTCGATTAAGGTGACTTCTAAATCAGGGCGGGCTAGGGCTATCACTATTCCAGGCAGGCCTGCGCCAGAGCCAATATCGAAGAGCGATGCTCCTTGCGGTATTAATTGGATGATTGGCAGGCAGTTAAAGATGTGCCGTTCCCAAATTCGCTCACCCTCCCGTGGCCCAATTAAGCCTCGCTCAATCCCAGCGCTCGTCAAAAATTCAGCGTAGGCGTGGATTGCTCCCTCGCTGCCAGGGAAAAACTTGGCGATTAAAGTTTCACGTGAAACTGACTCCGGCTGGAGATTTTCCATCGTAACCGCTTACGCGGGATAAATGACGACGAAGCGGTTTGGGTCTTCGCCATCAGATTCTGAAGATAGACCCAGGGTTTGAATCGTGTCATGGATGATTTTGCGCTCAAATGCATTCATGGGGTCGAGTTTTATCGATGATCCGGTTGTTTTGGCCTGTTCTGCCATCTTTTCGGCCAAGGCGGTTAGCTCTTTACGACGGCCAGCGCGGAAGCCATCAATATCTAGCATTAATCGGCTCCGATCTCCTGTCGCAGTCTGAACGGCCAGGCGGGTTAGCTCTTGAATCGCATCCAAGACTTCCCCTTCTTGACCAACAAGGTGGCGCAGCTTTCCACCCATAACTGCCAAGCTGGCTCGGTCATTTTCAACATCTATATCGATGTCGCCATCTAGGTCTGCAATATCTAATAAACCCTCGAGATAGTCCGCTGCAATATCGCCTTCTTCCTCTAAGCGCGCAATGGTCTTGGGGGCCTTCTTCGTTGAACCTTGGCTCGCCTCGGTATCAACCTCCTGCTCAATAACTTCAGTCTTTTCTTCGCTCATTTTAAAACTCCTTCAATTAGGAAACTTGATGTACTTTTTATAGGTTTTTAATAGCAAATGTCCGTTTTATCGCTTCTTTTTCTTTTTTGGTTGCTTCCTCTGGCCTTTTATATCTTTCGTTTCCTCTGGGGTTATTGCATCGGGGTCAGTGGCCAAACCGCCCTCTATAACTCGATCGCTCTTACCTTTTTCCGCGCGTTTTCTTTCTAACTCTTCATATGCCGGAGAGCCTGGCGTTGGGTTTCTTTTAATTACATAGAACTGTTGTCCCCATGTCCAAACATTTGTTGTAGACCAGTAAATTAAAACACCAACTGGGAAGTTAACCCCTGATACAGCGAAAATTACTGGAAATAAATAAAGCATTATCTTCTGTTGCTGCAACATCATGTTGTTGCTGGCATCCATCTTAGGCATGCCTTTAACCATTAATTGCCGCTGAGTCGTAAATGTAGTTGCTGACATGATAAAAATTAATATGACAGTGACGATCTTTACTGTTGTGTCAGTAGAGCCTAAGAAGCTCTGTGAAATTTTAGCCCCGAAGAATGTCGCTTGAGCAGCGCTATCTAAATATTCACCTTTTAAAAACCCTCGTGCTATTGGTGACGAAATTCCTTGGTCATTTTTCGCAGCAATACCGTTTAGAACTGTAAATAAAGCAAAGAAAATTGGTGCTTGCGCCAGAATTGGAAAACAAGAAGCAAGTGGGTTCGTTTTATGCTCTTTGTAGAGCTTCATCATCTCTTCAGATTGTTTCTGCCGATCATCTTTAAATTTCGCTTGGATCGCTTTCATTTGTGGTTGAAGTGCGGTTAGTGCACGCTGGCTCTTAATTTGCTTTACAAATAACGGGATGAGAATTGTTCGGATTAGTATTACCAATCCCACAATAGAAAGTGACCAGGTAACACCACTATCTTTTCCAAGGATGGGTGAAAGTAAATTGTGAATTAGTACAATTACCCCTGATACGAAATTGTAAAGTGGATTTAAAATATTACCCATTAATTGACCCCTGCTTTAGTTTTTTGGTTGTTTTCTAAATCTCTTGGCGCAACTGCATAATCCACGCCTCCGTGTGACCAAGGGTTGCATCGCACCACTCTCCAGATAGACATCAAAAGCCCACGGAATCCATAACGTGAGATGGCAGAAACGGCGTAAGAAGAGCAAGATGGATAATATTTACAACGGGCTGGAAACATCGGGGAGATCCATTTTTGGTAGGCTGAAATTAAAAATGTTATTGGTTTTAGGATCATTTAATAGCGCTTCTTTTTGATCGTTCTAAAAGTTTCTGAGTTAGTTTTTTAATTTCATCACTAACTACTACAGAGTTCTTTTTATTTAGCGCCCGTATTACCAATAGAGAGCCAGAGGGTAGTTCTGAAATTGTTGGGATAAGCGCGTGGCGCACCTTCCGGGCAAGCGCGTGGCGAGCAACGGAGCCTCCAACAGATTTATTAATTATTAGCCCACATTTTGGGTGATCTTGATTTACGACAGGTGAGATGTAAAGGTAACCAACAAAGTTCTCACTTGTTACGCGCGTTCCGCTCTTGGTGGTTCGAGCAAAATCAGCGCTTGCTGTTAGGCGTACATTTTTAGGCAGCACGGAGGATACCGGTCTGGCTCTATCGCTTACGCAGAAAGTTTGTTGCGGCCTTTAGCGCGGCGAGCACAGAGGATTGCGCGCCCTGCGCGTGTAGCCATGCGTGCCCGGAAGCCGTGCTTTTTTGCGCGACGGCGAACGTTTGGTTGGAAGGTGCGTTTTGTCATATTGACTCCTTTTAAACTTCAAAGTTGATCTATCTGATCCATCGAGTTGTGGCCCGATTAAGTTATTGCTGACCTAATTCAAGGTTTAGTCGACTTCTATGAACTCTTCATAAATGCGGGGGAAGCAAGGGTGTAACGGTAGAGGTGTGGATGTAGGTGGGTCAAACTGGAGGCTAGGTTGAGGGTTGTGGATAAACGCTTGCTTTTCTATCGAAAGAGCTCTACTTTTCACCTCTATCCACAGAAATCCGTCAAAGTGGCTCTAAGCCAAGGGTAAACCCCTACTTTAGGCCACAGCCTGTGGATAACGTTGTGGATAGTCCAAAGGAGTGAAAATGGCTGTAGTTGAGATAGAACTCGCCGACCTTTGGGATCGGGTTATTGAGCATGTTTCACTCGGGGAGCCGCAGCACCGCGCTTTCTTAACTATGACCAAACCTCTTGGTTTGATTCAAAGCGATGGCGGTATTACAAATTTATTGGTAGCCGCGCCAAATGTCTTTGCTAAAGATGTTCTCGAATCACGTTTGCGAGTTATTGTAAATGAGGTCCTTACTCGCGAGCTGGGCGATAAAACAAATATTGCCGTGATGGTTGATGAGTCTCTTGAGTTGGCAGACCACCCCGCTCCAAATATTATTATTGAGCCGGCCCAGGTTCGCCCAGGTACTGGGCGAGATGTAACTGCGGTTGGATCTCGGAAAAGTGATGAGCTATCTCAATTAAACCCGCGTTATATATTTGAAACTTTTGTTATCGGTGCATCTAATCGTTTTGCCCATGCTGCAGCGGTGGCAGTTGCGGAAGCTCCGGCAAAGGCATACAACCCGTTATTTATTTACGGTGAATCCGGCCTTGGAAAAACCCACTTATTGCACGCTATTGGCGCTTATGCAAAAGAGTTATACGGCAGCGTCCGAGTCCGATATGTGTCTTCCGAGGAATTTACTAATGACTTTATTAACTCTATCCGCGACGATAAAGCATCTGCTTTTCAGCGTCGTTATCGCGATCTTGATGTTTTATTAGTTGATGACATTCAATTTTTAGAGAATAAAGAACGTACCCAGGAAGAGTTTTTCCATACATTTAACACTTTGTATAACGCTAATAAGCAGATAGTTATCTCATCAGATCGTCCACCGAAACAATTAACAACTTTGGAAGATCGGCTTCGCTCTCGTTTTGAGTGGGGTTTAATTACAGATATTCAACCGCCGGAACTAGAAACTCGTATTGCAATTTTACGTAAGAAAGCCGCCCAAGATAAATTAAATGCGCCTGACGATGTTTTGGAATATATAGCAAGTAAAATTTCCACAAATATTCGCGAGTTAGAAGGCGCTTTAATTCGTGTTACCGCTTTCGCTAGCCTTAACCGTCAAAGTGTTGATTTAGGACTTGCTGAAATAGTTTTGAAAGATTTGATTCCAACCGGCGCAGGCCCTGAAATAACAGCAGCCACAATAATGGCCCAAACTGCGGCTTACTTCAGCCTAACTATTGATGACCTTTGTGGGACCTCTAGGTCTCGGGTTTTGGTTAACGCCCGCCAAATAGCTATGTATTTATGCCGCGAGTTAACTGAGCTCTCACTGCCTAAAATCGGCAAAACTTTTGGGGGGCGTGATCACACAACCGTGATGCATGCCGATCGCAAAATCCGCCAATTAATGGCAGAGAGGCGATCGATCTATAACCAAGTAACTGAATTAACCAACCGGATCAAATCTCAGAACCGGGGGTGAGTTTAACTATTTGTCCGATTTGGGGCCTTACCCCCAGGTGTGGATAAGGTGTGGATAAGGCGTGGATTTACTGTTGTTTTCTGTGGTTAAAAAAGTAAAACAGGTTAATTAACTTTAAAAAAGGGGGGTGGGTTAAGTGGAGGCGGTTCTTTCTCACAGGTTTGGTCTTTTTATCCACACCTTCTCAACAGTTAAAAAACGCCCTGAGCAGGACTTTTTTGGGTTATCCACAGTTTTACTCAATGGCTACTACTACTACCTTTATATAAAGAAAACCCATCCCCAAACGAACTACACAGCTTTAAATAAATTTAGGTATTGAAGATTCGAAAGGCTATGACAGACTTTCCGCTAGAGAAGATAGGGGCACGTAAGTGAAATTTACTGTTGATCAAGGAGCGCTCACTGATGGCGTTAATTGGGTTTCCCGCAGCCTTTCTACCCGCCCCATAAAAACAGAGCTACTCGGAATAGTTATCAATGCATCAGGCGATGAAGTAACCCTCTCTGGATCTGACTTAGAAACCTCCAGTAAATCTTTTTTTAAAGCAGATGTCTCCCAAGCAGGAAAAGTTCTTGTTCCAGGAAGACTACTTGCTGAAATTTCACGTTCCCTTCCTAATAAACCAATAACAATAACTTTAGACGGCACTCGTGTATTAGTAACTTCCGGATCTGCAAAATTTACTTTACCTACGCTCTCAATAAATGAGTACCCAAACCTGCCAGAACTACCTGAAACCACCGGGGTTGTAACAAGTGATATTTTCGCAACCGCTGTTGCGCAAGTTGCGATTGCGGCAGGACGCGATGATTCACTGCCAACCCTAACCGGTGTGTATATAGAGATAAACGAAGATGTTGTCACGTTGGCTGCGACAGATCGTTACCGTTTAGCAGTCCGAGAATTTAATTGGCAGCCAACCGCGCCAGGAGTATCAACCACCGCTCTTTTAAGAGGGCGCACAATTGCAGATGCCGCTAAATCTTTAACCGGTTCAAAAAGCGTTTCACTCTCATTCGCTCCGACAACCAGTAACGATCGACTCGCTGGTTTTTCCGCCGAAGGCAAAACTATGACTTCACGGATGTTAGATGGAACATTTCCTCCCTACAAACACCTTCTTCCTCAAGAAATAACAACAACTGCAATTATTGAAGTAGCGCCTTTTCTAGAATCAGTGCGGCGAGTAGCTTTAGTTACCGATAAAACAGTTCCATTAAGGCTTGAGTTTGCAGAAAACTCACTTTCTTTAGAGGCTGGCGCTGGTGAAGAAGCACAAGCTACAGAAGCTATTGAAATACTTTTAACTGGTGAACCTATCTCTATCGCTTTCAACCCAGTCTTTTTAGCAGACGGGCTACAAGCTGTCGGAACATCATTTGTCCAAATTTCATTTACTGGTTCAAATAAACCAGCAATACTCTCAGGCAAATCTGAGCGCGACGGAAAAGTTATAGAAAACTACCGCTACCTTCTTATGCCGATGCGCTACGCCTCATAAAGATCAACTTATGCGCGTTACAAAATTAACGCTGACCAATTTCCGTTCCTATAAAAATTTAGAGTTAACTCTACCTGCCGGCCCAATAACTTTCATAGGTAATAATGGCTCAGGCAAGACAAATATCGCAGAGAGTTTAATTTATTTAGCATTTCTATCTTCACATCGAACTTCACAAAATTTACCTTTATTAAACCTCGGATCTGATCAAGCGATAATTAGAGCCGAGATTGAAAATGAGAACCGCACACTCCAAGTGGATTTAGAAATCAATGCTAGTAAAGCAAACCGCGCCCGGCTAAACCAAAACCCCACGAAATCACAACGAGAAATATTAGGCGCGCTACAAGTTATATATTTCTCTCCTGAGGATTTAGATTTAGTGCGCGGTGAACCAACCAACCGGCGCGACTTTCTCGACAAGTTATTAATCACCCGCGCGCCTAGGTTAGCTGGAGTTATCGCAGACTATGAGCGAGTCGTAAGGCAACGCAACGCCTTATTAAAAAATAGATCTGCCGAGAACACACTCACGGCTTGGACTGAACAATTAATAAACTTAGGTTCACAGTTAACCGCTGAACGAATTGCTTTAGTTGAAGCTTTAAACCCATATGTAGCCGCCAACTACGCCAATTTAAATGAGGTAAAACCAGCCGTAATCTCTTATAAATCAAGTACTGAAAAACTATCCTCCAACGCCACAGAAAACCATCAACTTTTAACTGATAAACAAATCCAAGTCGCACAACAAGAAAGAGATAGAGGTGTTTCGTTAATCGGGCCACATCGCGATGACCTGCACCTACAACTCGGAGATTTCCCCGCCAAGGGCTATGCCAGCCACGGTGAATCTTGGTCTATGGCCATCTCACTAAAAATTGGTTCTTACAATTTATTAAAATCAGAGGGCTCTAACCCAGTAATAATTCTTGATGATATTTTCGCCGAATTGGATACATCTAGACGCCAACAACTTACTTCTGTAACTCAACTAGCCGAACAAACATTTATCACCGCAGCTGTTGAGAGTGATTTACCGCCTGAGTTACTAACTACAAAATTTTATGTTACGCCCGGCCAAGTTGAAAAAACGGTGGCATGATGAGTAAACGCGATTTAGCGCTAGAGCTCTTCCGAAGTTATAAAACTGGATTTATTAAAAAAACAAAACCTGTTCAAGAAAGAACAAGTACTCCAGGTGATCCAACTTTAATTAACGAGGTAATGTCAGATTTAATAAGCCAGCGCGATTGGCATCTAGGGATCGCTGAAGGAACACTTTTCTCTAAATGGAAGGAAGTTGTTGGTGCAGACATTGCCTCACACACAACCCCACTTTCATTATTAGAGGGCGCTCTTTTAATCCAATGCTCATCAACTGCTTGGGCCACCCAACTAACTGCCGTGGGCCAAGATTTATTAAACACTGTAAAAAACTCATCCCCAGGCGCCGGGGTCCAGTCTCTAACCTTTATCGGTCCACAACCACCATCTTGGAAACGAGGGCTACGCACAATAAAAAACGAGCGAGGCCCTCGCGACACCTACGGCTAGGAAAACCCCCAAACCCACTAGGAACCCTCACCCACGCTCGGAAAATGGCGCATTTCGCTCACCCAAGGCTTTTTATGGCTAGCACACTTTTAATTTACCGATAGGATTACCACGCTTAGCGAAGGAATTCCCCTTCTAGGTGCGTTTTAAGACTAGAACCTGAAATTAGAAGGAGCTTTAAGTGACGAAACAAACCGGCGGATATGACGCCAGTTCGATCACCGTACTTGAAGGCCTTGATGCTGTCCGCAAACGCCCAAGTATGTATATCGGCTCCACCGGAGAGCGCGGCCTCCACCACCTGGTCTATGAGGTTGTAGATAACTCAGTAGATGAAGCTCTCGCCGGATATTGCGATGAAATAAATGTAACCCTGATGGAAGATGGCTCACTGCAATGCATCGATAACGGGCGCGGCATCCCCGTAGATATTCACCCAGTTGAAAAAAAGCCAGCACTTGAAGTTGTACTAACAGTTCTCCACGCCGGCGGAAAATTTGGAGATGGCGGATATTCAGTCTCCGGCGGATTGCACGGCGTCGGAATCTCAGTTGTTAATGCGCTATCAAGTGATTTAGCAGTAGAGGTAGAACGCGACGGATTTTTCTGGAACCAAAATTACAAATTAGGTGTGCCGACAGCGCCAGTTAAAAAAGGTAGCGCATCCGAAAAATCCGGGACCACTGTTCAATTTTGGCCATCTAAAGAAATATTTGAAACCACAGATTTCTCTTTTGAAATTTTATCAACTCGCTTCCGCGAAATGGCATTTTTAAATAAAGGGCTACGTTTAACCCTTACTGATCTTCGCCCTGGCCATGTCGATGATAAAGGTGAACCGCTATATGTGAATTACAAATATGACGGTGGTATCGCCGACTTTGTAAAACATTTAAATTCAACCCGCGGTGAAACCCACAAATCAATTATATTTTTTAAGACCGAAGAAAAGAAATCTAAAATATCCCTAGAGATTGCCATGCAATGGAACGCTGGATTCTCAGAATCGGTCTATACCTTTGCCAACACGATCCATACCCACGAAGGTGGAACACACGAGGAGGGATTCCGCACAGCTCTAACATTGGTAGTAAATAAATTTGGTGAAGAGGCAGGATTTATTCGCAAGAAAGAAGACCGCCTAACCGGAGATGATGTACGTGAAGGTTTAACGGCAATCGTTTCAGTTAAACTTGCCGAACCACAATTTGAAGGCCAAACAAAAACAAAACTTGGAAACACGGAAGCAAAATCATTTACACAGAAATCAGTAAATGAATTTTTAACACAATGGTTTGAACAAAACCCACAAGAGGGCAAAGACATTGTCCGTAAAAGCATTGATGCTGCAGCAGCGCGCGTAGCAGCGCGCAAAGCGCGTGATCTATCACGCAACCGCAAAGGTCTATTAGAGGGGCGCGGAATGCCTGGAAAGTTGGCAGATTGCCAATGGACCGACCCATCAAAATGCGAGCTTTATATTGTCGAAGGTGACTCCGCTGGCGGCTCCACTAAAGGCGGAAGAGATTCCAGAAACCAAGCCGTTCTGCCTATCCGCGGAAAAATTTTAAATGTAGAAAAAGCTCGTATCGATCGCGTATTACAAAACAATGAAGTACAGGCTCTAATTACCGCACTTGGAACAGGCGTTCACGAAGATTTTAATATTGAAAAACTGCGTTACCACAAAATTATTTTAATGGCCGATGCCGATGTTGACGGTCAACACATCAGAACCTTATTACTAACACTCCTCTTTCGATTCATGCGCCCACTTATCGAAAATGGTTTTGTTTATTTAGCGCAACCACCGCTTTATAAAATTAAATGGGGCGGAAAAGATCCAGTTGAATACGCCTTCTCAGATCGTGAACGCGATGGCATGATAAAAATCGGTTTAGATTCTGGCAAAAGACTTCCTAAAGATGACGGAATCCAACGCTTTAAAGGCTTAGGAGAGATGCCAGCTAAAGAACTTTGGGATACAACAATGGATCCAGAACACCGTGTTTTAATTCAAGTAACTTTAGAGGATGCTGCTGCAGCCGATGATCTCTTCTCTGTTTTAATGGGAGAAGATGTTGAGCAAAGACGAGCCTTCATTCAACGTAATGCTAAAGATGTTAGATTTTTGGATATCTAATGGAATATATAAATGGCTGAAGATAAGACGCCTTTAGATCGCACCGGCATGGTTAACCCGGGTGATGATTTCGACCGCATAGAAACCGTTGATCTCCAAGTTGAGATGGCGCGCTCGTATCTCGATTATGCAATGTCAGTCATTGTCGGTCGCGCACTTCCTGATGTTCGCGATGGTTTAAAGCCAGTTCACCGCCGCGTTCTCTATGCAATGTATGACGCGGGTTATCGCCCAGATAAGGGCTACTACAAATCTTCACGCATCGTCGGTGATGTCATGGGTAATTACCATCCGCACGGTGACACCGCGATCTATGACACCGTTGTTCGCTTAGCCCAACACTGGTCTCTGCGCTATCCACTAGTAGATGGCAACGGTAACTTCGGCTCACCAGGTAATGATCCAGCCGCGGCTATGCGTTATACCGAAGCGCGCCTATCTCCGATAGCGATGGAGATGATGCGCGATATCGATGAAGATACAGTTAATTTTTCACCAAACTACGATGGTCGTTCACAAGAGCCAGATGTATTACCAAGTCGCTTCCCAAATCTTTTAGTAAACGGTTCTGCTGGAATCGCAGTTGGTATGGCAACCAATATCCCACCACATAATTTGCGAGAAATAACCGAAGGCGTAATTTATTCCCTTAATAACCCAGATTTAAAACCAGAAGAGTTATTAATAGAACTACTTAAGATTGTAAAAGGTCCTGATTTCCCAACCAAAGCTTTAATAGTCGGGCGCACCGGAATTGAAGATGCATACCGCACTGGACGCGGATCGATCACAATGCGCGCAGTAGTTCAAGTAGAAGAGATCAATAAACGAACCTGTTTGGTCGTTAGCGAACTTCCCTACCAAGTAAACCCAGATAACTTAGCCCTAAAAATCGCCGAGCTTGTTAAAGATGGAAAGATAAAAGGTATTGCTGATGTTCGCGATGAAGGCAACGAACGCCTGGGCCAACGCCTAGTTATTGTTCTGCAAAATAGCGCAATTCCAAAAGTAATCTTAAATAATCTATATAAACAAACTCAACTACAAGATACATTCGGCGCCAACATGTTGGCTCTGGTAGATGGTGTGCCGCGCACGTTGCGCCTAGATGAATTTATTAAATTTTATATTCAACACCAAGTAGAAGTAATTATTCGCCGTACTAAATACCGTTTATCTGAAAAAGAGAGACGCGCCCATATCCTGCAAGGATATTTAAAAGCCTTGGATGCCCTGGATGCGGTAATTGCTTTAATTCGTGCTTCAACGACCCCTGAAGAAGCCCGCACCGGCCTTATGAAATTATTAGATGTTGATGAAATACAAGCCAACGCAATCCTAGATATGCAATTGCGTCGCATTGCAGCCCTTGAGCGCCAAAAAATTAATGATGAATACAACGGCCTAATGGCCGATATTGTGGAACTAAATGAAATCTTGGCTAGCGAGGCAAAACAGCGCCAAATAATCATTACAGAGCTCACTGATCTAAACACTAAATATGGCGATGAGCGCCGCACTCAAATTGTTGCTAGCGAAGGTGATTTCTCTGCCGAAGATTTAATCCCTGATCAAGATGCTGTTGTAACTATTACACGCACTGGTTATGCCAAGCGCACCAATGCCGATCTCTATAAATCACAACGGCGTGGAGGTAGAGGCGTAAAAGGCGCTGCCCTAAAACAAGATGACGTTGTCGACCACTTCTTTGTAGCCAGCACACATGATTGGCTGCTCTTTTTTACCAATCAGGGCCGGGTATACCGAGCCAAAGTTCACGAGCTTCCCGATGCTGGTCGCGATGCGCGCGGACAACACGTTGCCAATTTAATGGCATTTAAACCAGATGAGACGATTGCCCAGGTTCTCTCATTTAAGGATTACAACATTTCTCCTTATTTGGTTTTAGCGACTAAATCAGGGTTAGTCAAAAAGACGCCACTTACTGAATACGATTCACCGCGCAATGGCGGCCTAATTGCAATCTCACTTAAACCAGGCGATGAAGTTGTATCAGCGGCCCTGGTAAACAAAGGCGATGAAGTTTTACTAGTATCTAAAAAGGCAATGTCACTTCGTTTTACAGCAGATGAAGATTCGCTACGTCCAATGGGACGTTCAACTAGCGGAGTTATCGGAATGAAATTTCGCCAAGGCGATGAACTTTTAACAATGGCGCGTATCGATTCGCAATCGACTAATTCATTTGTATTTACCGCAACCGATGGCGGCTATGGCAAGAAGACCCCGATAGATGAATATCGTTTACAAGGTCGCGGCGGAATTGGAATTAAAGCAGCTAAAATCGATGAAAATTCGCGCGGCACATTAGTGAGCGCCTTAGTTCTAGTTGATTCCGATGAAATTTTGGCAATTACATCTGCCGGTACCGTTATGCGCACGCCAGCTGCTGAGGTGCGCCAAACTGGCCGCGATTCAATGGGTGTACGCCTAGTAAATCTCGATGAAGGTGTGGCTCTTCTCTCGGTAACCCAGAACCGGGAAGATGAGATTTCGGCTAAATAACGCTACGCTTTCGCCTTCTGCGCTAAGGCGTGCGTTTTGGTCTCTTGGGCAAGTTCAAGTAACCTAGCGCTTCTGCAATAAAGAGCAATCTTTACTGCGGGCCCATAGCTCAGCCTGGTTAGAGCGCTTCCCTGATAAGGAAGAGGTCGGTGGTTCAAGTCCACCTGGGCCCACCCGTTCTAACACGGGGACCTAGCTCAATTGGTAGAGCACCGCCTTTGCAAGGCGGGGGTTAGGGGTTCGATTCCCCTGGTCTCCACATGAGTACACAAGCAACCTTCCACACATCACTCGGTGACATTGTTATCGAGCTCTATCCAAATCACGCACCAAAGACTGTTGCCAACTTTGTTGATCTTGCAACTGGTGCCAAGGAGTGGACTGATCCACGCACCGGCAATAAGACAACCGAAAAATTATACGACGGAACAATTTTTCACCGCGTTATTTCAGGATTTATGATCCAAGGTGGAGATCCACTCGGAAAAGGATTTGGTGGACCTGGTTATCAATTCGCAGATGAATTCCATGGCGAACTGCAATTTGATGCCCCATATATTCTTGCCATGGCTAATTCAGGCCCTGGTACAAATGGTTCACAATTCTTCATTACAGTTGCGCCAACTACTTGGTTAAACCGTAAACACACCATCTTTGGAGCAGTTAAAGACGCTGCTTCACAGGCAGTTATAGAGAAGATTGGTGCAACACCGACTGGGGCTCAAGATGTTCCAGTTACACCTGTTGTAATTAATAGCGTCACAATCGCTTAAATAACAGCACCGACTTTAAATGTATCAACTAAAAAAGTCAGCAACACTCTCTCTAATAACAATTATCTGTGCAGGTTACTTAGCCGATCAAGTATTTCCGGACTTCTATCAATACACAGCGCTCTTTGGCCCCTATGTATCATCGGGTGAATATTGGCGGTTATTTACTGTGGCACTTGTCCACGGCGGGCTAACCCACCTATTTTTTAATATGTTCTCACTCTTAATTTTGGGAAATCCAATCGAGGCCTGCCTTGGCAAAGCGCGCTTTCTGGTAATTTTCTTTATCTCGCTATTAACCGGTTCACTTGCCTCGATCTATTTAAATAGCTTCCCCCATGTCTCAGTTGGGGCATCAGGTGCCATCTTCGGTCTCTTTGGAGCATTCATCGCGCTGCGCAACCGCATCAACGAAGGCGCACGCGATATCTATTTGATTGTGGGACTTAACTTCGCCCTGGGCTTTGTAATAGGTGGCATCGACTGGCGCGCCCACTTAGGAGGGCTCATTGGGGGCTACCTAACTACCGCACTTTTGCTACGAATTACACGCGTGTAATTCCTCCACACCTGTGGACTAATCCTGTGGATAACTAATTAGCACTTTTAACGCTTCTGAGAAGAACCTGCGCCACATCTAAAACTTCAACATCGCTCTGCCGGGCAACCATTCCATCGCCAACCATCACACGACAGAACGGACATGCAACTGCAACTTCTTCAGCGCCAGTTGAGATAGCTTCATCAACGCGATTTAAATTAATACGCGTGCCGATCTTCTCTTCCATCCACATACGTCCACCGCCTCCACCGCAACAGAAAGAACGCTCTTGATTCCTTGGCATTTCGGTTACATCGCAACCAGATGCTTCCAATAATTCGCGCGGTGGTGCATAGATCTGATTATGACGGCCCAAGTAACAAGGATCGTGATAAGTCAACTTCTTTTCACTCTTATGTGGACTTGGTTTTAAACGCTTCTCTTTAATTAAAGTATTAAGCAGTTGAGTGTGGTGCAACATCTCAAGTTCAAAACCACTCTGTGCATAATCACGACCGATTGTTGTGAAGCAATGTGGGCAGGTGACTACAACTTTCTTCTTACCCTTTGGACGATCAGCAAATACCTCATTAAAAGTTTCAATGTTCTCGCGCGAAAGAATCTGGTATAAAAATTCATTTCCAGATCGGCGTGCTGGATCTCCGGTACAAGTCTCACGCTTACCTAAGACTGCAAAATTAACCCCGGCCATATATAAAAGTTCTGCCACCGCCTTAGTCGTTTTCTTGGCGCGCTCTTCATATGCACCAGCGCAACCAACCCAGAATAAATACTCAACTTCATCAGGCAGAACACCTTCAACTACGCGAACTGGGAAATCACATTCTGCAATCCAGCCCTCACGATCTTGTTTATTGGCACCCCATGGATTACCAGCTTTCTCTAAATTACGGAATGTGCCACCGAGCTCTGAAGGAAACTCCGATTCAACTAATACTTGAAAGCGGCGCATGTTAACGATGTGATCAACATGTTCGATATCAACCGGACATTCATTTACACACGCACCACACATCGTGCAAGACCATAAAACATCTAAGGAGATAGGGCCATTTTCACCTACTAAAGCATCGCTTTCAACGACTTTAGACATAGCGTGATCGCGCATAGCCATGATTAAAAGTTTTGGCGAAAGCGGTTTATCTGTATGCCAAGCAGGGCACTGCGACTGGCAACGGCCACACTCGGTACAACTTGTCATATCCAGCAGCCCTTTCCAAGAAATATCTTGGCGGTTGCCGAGTCCAAAGACATCATCTTCGGCCGGATCTTCAAAATTTATCGGCTTACCCTTAGAAAGCATTTCGGGGAGCGCACCGAGAGAGTCACTGCCATCGCTATTGCGCTTGTAATAAATGTTAAAGAAAGCTAGGAAGCGGTGCCATGCCACACCCATTGTTAAATTGCTGGCAATAACAATAAACCAAGCCATCGAAACTACAATTTTTGCAGTAGCTACCCAAACAATTGCGTTTTCAATCGCAGCAATGCCCATACCTTTAAAGACAAGGACAGCCGGCCAAGAAATTGCATAATGCCAATTCCAAGCGGTCTCGCCAAATAAAGCACCCTCTAAGCCGCGAAGTGCGATGACACAGAAGACAATTGCCAAAATGGTTGCTTCAACGTAATAAGCCTTACCCATACCAGAACCCTGAAAACGATTTAACATTCGAAAGCGCGTTACCTGGCGGATACCAATTAAGGTAACAATTCCAACGCCGGTAGCTAGCGCAATAAATTCGGCAAAAAGCTCATAAACCACCCAATGGCCGATAATTGGCAGCGCAAACTCTGGATTTAAAACCTGTCCGTATGCAGTAATCAAAGTTCCAAAGAGCGCACCAAAACCAACCATGACAAACCAATGGGCAATCCCCGTTGCCGTGAAATTGAGCATCTTGGTATGGCCCAAAACTTCGCGCAACATATTTTTAAAACGCGTACCGGGATTCTCATTACGCGTTGGATCAGACTGGCCTTTGCGATAGATAGAAACCAATTGGGGCACGCGAATAGCCAGCAGCGTCAGAGCAACAACAGTAATTAGATAGGAGAGGCTGGCTAAGGCTGTTTGCATAACGCGAGGTTACCGATCAGGGCAGATATTTGCCCGATCTTAAATCGCCTAACTTGAGATGGGAATAAGTGCAGCCTCACCGTAGTTATACCCAACGTCTCAAACTTGAGTCATCGCGACTCATTCTTTCGAGTAAGATCGACTCAGGTTAGAGCATCCTCACCCCAAATTGGGCTTGAGATGGCTAAAAGAGGTGAAAAAGGAGTAAGAAAATGGCTAGAGCAGTCGGAATCGACCTAGGAACAACAAATAGCTGCGTATCGGTACTTGAAGGTGGAGAGCCAACAGTTATCGCCAACGCGGAAGGCGCTCGCACCACCCCATCTATCGTGGCCTTCGCTAAGAACGGGGAAGTCCTCGTCGGTGAGGTCGCCAAGCGCCAGGCAGTGACCAACGTTGAACGCACAATCCGTTCCGTTAAACGCCACATGGGAACTAATTGGACCACTGATATCGATGGCAAGAAGTACACCCCACAAGAAATTTCTGCACGTATTCTGCAAAAGTTAAAGCGCGATGCCGAGTCATATCTTGGTGAAACCGTAACCGATGCAGTTATCACAGTTCCTGCGTACTTCTCTGACGCAGAACGTCAAGCAACTAAAGAGGCCGGCGAAATTGCTGGGCTAAATGTGTTACGTATTATCAACGAACCAACTGCAGCAGCGCTTGCATATGGTCTTGATAAAGCCGACCAAGAACAAACAATTCTTGTCTTTGACCTTGGTGGTGGAACATTCGACGTCTCACTTCTTGAAATAGGTGATGGAGTTGTCGAAGTTAAGGCAACTGCCGGTGATAACCACCTAGGCGGAGATGATTGGGATCAAGCACTTGTTGATCACTTGGTACAAACATTTGGTTCCCAAAACGGAATTGATTTAACAAAAGATAAGATGGCGATGCAACGCATTCGTGAAGCCGCTGAAAAAGCAAAGATCGAACTCTCTTCTTCACAGCAAGCAGCCATTAACTTGCCATATATAACCGTTGATGCAGAGAAGAACCCACTCTTCCTTGATGAGACTTTAACTCGTGCACAATTTCAAACACTAACGGCGCCGCTACTTGATCGATGCAAGAAGCCATTCCAGCAAGTTCTAAAAGACTCAGGAATTGCAATCGGAAATATCAAGAGCGTTGTTCTAGTTGGTGGATCAACTCGTATGCCAGCGGTTGTAGATTTAGTTCGCGAACTAACTGGCGGAAAAGAACCAAATAAGGGCGTTAACCCTGATGAGGTTGTTGCAGTTGGTGCATCTCTACAAGCTGGTGTTCTTAAAGGTGAAGTCAAAGATATTCTCCTACTAGATGTCACACCACTAACACTTGGAATCGAAACCAAGGGTGGAGTTATGACCAAGATGATCGAGCGCAATACAACTATTCCTACTAAGCGCAGCGAAATCTTTACGACAGCCGATGATAATCAGCCTGCGGTACAGATCCAGGTTTACCAGGGTGAGCGTGAAATGGCTGCCTATAACAAGAAGTTAGGCATGTTTGAGCTCACCGGTCTGGCACCAGCACCACGCGGAGTTCCACAAGTTGAAGTTACATTCGACATTGATGCCAATGGAATTGTTCACGTAGGTGCAAAAGATCTGGCAACTGGCAAAGAACAATCAGTAACTATCAGCGGTGGATCTGCTCTCTCTAAGGAAGAGATTGATCGCATGATGGCCGATGCTGAATCACATGCCGAAGAAGATAAGCAGCGCCGCGATGAGGCAGAGATTCGCAACAACGGAGACTCACTTGTCTACCAGACAGAGAAGTTCATTGCAGATAATGCAGAGAAATTATCTGAAGGTGAAATAGCTGAGAAGAAGACAGAAGTTGAAGCAGCACTTGCTGAACTTAAGACTGACCTTGGCGGAGCTAACTTCGAATCAATCAAAACAAATACCGAAAAGGTAGCAACTCTTAGCCAAGCACTTGGAGCTGCGATGTATGCAGCAGCGGGCGCCGCAGGCGAAGATGCAACACCATCTGAAGATGGCGTAGAAGATGCTGAAGTTATCGATGAGGTTGTTGAAGAAGTTATCGAAGAAGGCACTAACTAATGTCAGAACAGATAGCCGAAGAATCTTTAGAGCAAAGTAATGAAGATGTAGCAGAAGAGGCTGCCCCGGTTCAGGAGACTGATCCGGTGGCAACGCTCACCGCTGACTTACAACGTTTACAAGCCGAGTATGCAAATTACCGAAAGCGCGTTGAGCGCGATCGCGCACTTGCCCATGAGCTTGCTATCGGCGCTGTTTTAACAGAGCTACTTCCATCACTAGATGACATTGCGCGCGCATCAGAACACGGTGAGTTAACTGGTGGATTTAAATCTGTAGCAGATCAAATCACTGCCACAACTAACCGCTTAGGTTTAGAGCAATATGGCGTTGCTGGCGATGTATTTGACCCACAAATTCATGAAGCGCTAATGCACGACACAGATGCGGATGTAAAAATTCCAACTGCGACGAAGATCTTGCAACCCGGATATAAATATAAGGAGCGCATTTTGCGCGCAGCTCGGGTAGCAGTTACAGATCCAGTCGAAGCCGCTGCGGAGTAAAAACTTTCCATGGCCGCTAAAGACCTTTATGAGAAGGATTTCTACAAGATCCTTGACGTGTCGCCTACGGCGAGCCAGTCTGAAATAAAAAATGCCTACCGTTTGCAAGCTAAAGCTCTTCACCCAGATAAGACCACGGGCGATTTAGCGCTGGAGGAGAAATTCAAAGCGGTCTCCGAGGCTTATGACATCTTGTCAGATGGCAAAAAACGCGCTGAATACGATCAAGCGCGCGAGATGTTTGAGCGTGGAGGAATGCGGGCCCGTAGCGGAGGCCAAAACTTCCAAGGTGGCGACTTCTCTGACATCTTCGGTGGTGGCAACCCGCAAGATATCTTCGCAAATTTATTTGGTGGCGGCGGCAGGCGTGGCCCACGTAAAGGTCAAGATCTGCAGACTGAAGCAACTATCTCTTTTAAGGAAGCAGCATCCGGAACAACTTTGGAACTTCGCCTCTCAATAGATGGTGGGCCTTCGCAAACAATTTCAGCGGGCGTTCCTGCTGGAGTAAATGATGGCGCCAAGATTCGCGTGAAAGGAAAAGGCGGAAAAGGCGAAGCCGGCCCAGGAGATTTATTTATTCTCTTACATGTAAAGACACATCCCGTATTCGCGCGCAAAAGCGAGAACATCACCCTGACTGTTCCAGTTTCATTTACCGAAGCAGCCCTTGGCGCCGATATAAAAGTTCCAACTTTAACCGGGGAAGAGGTCACCTTACGACTTGCACCTGGCACATCTAACGGTCGCGTCTTGCGTGTGAAAGGTCGCGGAATTACCAAAGGTTCTACCACCGGTGATCTTTTAGTAACTGTGGAAGTACAAGTGCCAAATAAAATTGAGGGACCAGCGCTAGATGCGCTAAAGAAATATGCTGAGGTAAGTCAGAACGCGGATATTCGCGCTGATTTAAAAGCTAAGGCGAATATATGAGCGTAGAAGAAAAAGATAGCCAACCGTTAGATGATGATGCCGGACTTTATGTAATTTCTGTCGCCGCCGAACTCTCTGGGCTTCATCCGCAAACCTTGCGCCAATATGACCGGTTAGGTCTCGTCTCACCAAATCGCACAGTGGGCCGCAATAGACGATATTCATTACGCAATATCGCATCACTGCGCATGGTCGGACGGTTAGTAGGCGAAGGTATTAACCATGCCGGAATTAAAAGAATTATCGAACTTGAATCAGCGATGGCCAATATGGCCATTGAAGTTGCACAACTGCGAATTGAAGTAAACGCTTTGCTTATTGAAAACCCCCCTAAATCACTGGCGCTGCGCAAAAAATCTGAGGTACTTCTTTACAAAGAAGATAATTAGTCGGTGTAGGCTCCCCTCATGAGCGCCCGCGATAAGCTAAAAAACGAGATAGTAAACAAAGCTGTAGTCCACGGGAAAGTCATACTTTCTTCTGGAAAAGAGGCCGATTATTACGTTGATCTACGTCGCGTCACCTTAGATCATGTGGCAGCGCCGCTAGTGGGCGAAGTTATGTTGGAGTTAACTCGGGATTTAGATTACGAGGCAGTAGGCGGCCTAACACTTGGCGCCGATCCAGTGGCAACAGCGATGATGCATGTCGCAGCGCGCAACGGCAAAAGTATTGACTCATTTGTAGTTCGTAAAGCCGAGAAAGCCCATGGTCTACAACGCCGCATCGAAGGTCCAGATGTTCTAGGCAAGCGCGTCTTAGCTGTCGAAGACACTTCAACGACTGGCGGTTCGGTATTAACGGCAGTTGCTGCACTAATCGAAGCTGGCGCAATAGTTGTTGGAGTTGCCGTTATCGTCGAACGCGGTGCTAAGCAAGCAATTTTAGATGCGGGATATGAATATCGTGCCGCTTATCAATTAGCTGATCTTGGCCTATAACTTTTAATTTAACTTAAATGTCTGCGAGTTCGCCACTCGCGCAGAAATTCAATTCCAACTGGCAAAACGCTTACCAAAATGATCAGTCCAACAACGGGCAGCAAATATTTATCCACACTGCCCTCTAATTTTTCACCTAAATAATATCCAGCAATAATTATGCCATCGGTCCATAAAATCGCGCCGATTACATTCCAGAAGAAAAATTTTCTAGCCGGCATCTTAATTACGCCGCACATTGGATTAATTAAGGTACGAACAAATGGAATAAAGCGCGCCAAAACTAAGGCTTTACCGGTGCCATATTTATTTAACCACTTCTCTGTGGCGTGCACCTTCTTCTGGTTAAAGACTCGCCCATCAGGGCGGTCGAAGAGCTTTACCCCGTATTTTGCACCGATCCAATAACCAGTCTGCGATCCCAAAATTGCCACTAGCGGAGCAGTGATTAAAAGTGCGACGATATCAATTTGTACTCCGTCAAAGATTTTTGCAGTCGCAGCTGATGCGCCAACACCGGATAAAAACAATAATGAGTCGCCCGGAAAGAAGAGACCAACTAGCAACCCAGTCTCCATAAAGATAATTGCCAGAATTCCAACTAAGCCCAAGGTGGAGATAATGGAGTGGGCATCAAAGAGATTGACCGAAATATTCATTGCGGCAAGGTTATATGAACGGACCTACCCCCCTGCCTATGTTTTGATCTGCCCACAGATGAGGTATATATGACGTGCATATAAGAGGTATGCCGCGCTTATTTTGGTACTTCAGGGGTGTTTATGCGTAAACTCTCGCCATCTTCGCGTTCATACCTTCGAATAGAACGCCCTGACTCTCCAATGGAGGAGAACCGATGCGAGCATCTGCCGCCCTGTCTAACGTCCAAGTAATTGGCGCAAACCTAAATATCACCTATGCAGTCTTGGTGATATCCCTACTCGCCCTGGCAATCGCCTGGGTATTGCGCGCCCAAGTTTTAGCTGCCAGTGATGGCACCGAGAAGATGCGCGAAATTGCCGAAGCGGTCCAAGAAGGTGCCGCCGCATATTTAACGCGCCAGTTCCGCACACTTTCATATTTCGTGGGAATCGTTTTCTTCCTACTCTTTGCATTACCTGCAGATACAACATCAATTCGCATTGGTCGCTCACTCTTCTTCCTAATGGGCGCAGGTTTCTCTGCACTCGTTGGCTATAACGGAATGTGGTTGGCGGTCCGCGCCAACGTGCGCGTTGCAGAGGCAGCACGTCAGAAGAACGCCGAGAAAGCAGTTCAAATCGCATTCCGTACTGGCGGCGTTGTTGGAATGACAACTGTTGGCCTTGGGCTAATTGGCGCTGCCGGCGCTGTTGTAATCTTCCGCGAAAATGCACCAACAGTTCTCGAAGGCTTTGGTTTCGGCGCGGCAATGCTTGCGATGTTTATGCGCGTTGGTGGCGGAATCTTTACTAAGGCCGCAGATGTCGGAGCTGACCTGGTAGGTAAAGTTGAAAAAGGAATTCCCGAAGATGACCCCCGCAACCCTGCAACAATTGCAGATAACGTGGGCGATAACGTGGGCGACTGTGCCGGTATGGCCGCAGATCTATTTGAGTCATATGCTGTAACTCTCGTTGCTGCACTAATTCTCGGTAAGGCTGCCTTCGGTAATGAAGGTTTAATTTATCCATTGATTGTTCCTGCTATCGGAATCCTTACTGCGGTAATTGGTATCTTCCTTACCAAGCTACGTTCAACAGATAAGTCAGCGATGAACGCAATTAACCGTTCATTCTTCCTATCTGCAATTATCTCTGCAGGACTTACTGGTCTTGCCACCTTTACTTACCTGCCAGCAAAGTTTGATCAACTTACCAACTTCTCGCCTAAGGTGCTAGAAGATGCGGGCAATATCAATCCACGCATTCTCGCCTTTGGCGCAGTTCTAATTGGTATCGCACTTGCCGCAGCAATCCAGGTACTTACTGGCTTCTTCACCGAAGTTGGCAAGCGTCCGGTAAACGATGTTGCAGCATCATCACAGACAGGTGCCGCCACAGTGCTTTTGGCTGGTATCTCAATTGGTTTTGAATCAGCGGTTTATTCAGGTCTTCTCATTGCAGCATCAGTATTTGGTGCATTCTTGCTCGGTGGCGGCTCAATTACCTTATCCCTTTTTGCAATCGCAATCGCAGGTACTGGTCTACTAACAACCGTTGGCGTAATCGTTGCGATGGATACCTTCGGACCAATTTCTGATAACGCACAAGGTATTGCTGAAATGTCAGGCGATGTTAAGGGTGAAGGCGCTGCGATCCTTACCTCACTTGATGCAGTTGGTAACACAACTAAAGCTATTACTAAAGGAATTGCAATTGCAACTGCAGTCCTTGCGGCAACTGCGCTCTTTGGTGCATTTACAGATGCAATTAAAGAGGCAGTAATTAAGGCAGTCGGTGAAGGACAAGATGTCGCACTTCAGTTCCAAGGCGTACTCGATGTTGCAGATCCACGTAACTTAGTTGGTCTAATTATCGGCGCAGCCGTGGTATTCCTCTTCTCAGGTCTTGCTATCAACGCGGTATCTCGCGCAGCCGGCGCAGTTGTTATGGAAGTTCGCAATCAATTTAAGATGCACCCAGGAATCATGAACGGAACCGAAAAACCAGAGTACGGTCGCGTTGTTGATATCTGTACTCGCGATTCGCTACGCGAACTTGCTACACCTGGACTTCTTGCAGTTATGGCACCAATCGCAGTTGGCTTCGGTCTCGGTGTCGGCGCACTCGGTGCATATCTAGCAGGTGCCATCGGCACCGGAACTCTGATGGCTGTCTTCCTCTCTAACTCAGGCGGTGCTTGGGATAACGCGAAGAAGATGGTGGAAGATGGAAATTACGGCGGCAAGGGCTCTGATGCGCACGCTGCCACAATCGTTGGTGACACCGTCGGAGATCCATTTAAAGATACTGCCGGCCCTGCAATTAACCCACTTATCAAAGTTATGAACTTGGTCGCGCTCTTGATTACACCTGCGATTGTTAGCTTTGCGCTACCAACTCAACAGAGCACATCACTTGTCATCGCACTCGTTGCGGTTGCACTTATCGTCGGTTCGCTAATTCGCAGCCGTCGCCAGGCAACTTCTATCGAGTATTAAGAAATAACCTTCCCCAAGGCGCGCTATGGCTAAAGAGCTAAAGAAGCTGGTGATCGTTGAATCACCAGCGAAGGCCCGCAAGATTGGCGACTACCTCGGCGATGGCTACATCGTCGAGGCTAGCGTCGGTCATATCCGTGATCTGCCACAGCGTGCGGCCGATATTCCCAAAGAGGTAAAGAAACTCGCCTGGTCAAAAGAGGGCGTTGATATCGAAAATGATTTCGCACCTTTATATGTCATCAACCCCGATAAGAAGGCAAAAGTTGCCGAACTTAAAGAGTTAATGAAAGGCGCCGATGAGTTATTGCTGGCAACAGATGAAGACCGCGAAGGCGAAGCTATTGCTTGGCACTTAGTTGAAGTTCTAGAACCTAAGATTCCAATTAAGCGAATGGTCTTTAACGAAATTACTAAAGATGCTATTCAAGCCGCAGTTGAAAATACCCGCGATCTAGATTACAACTTAATTGATGCACAAGAGACCCGCCGCGTCCTAGACCGGCTATACGGATATCGCCTATCTCCTGTCTTATGGAGGAAAGTGATGCCGCGTATTTCAGCCGGGCGCGTGCAATCAGTTGCTACCAAATTAATCGTTGAAAAAGAACGTGAACGCATGGCCTTCATCTCATCCTCTTGGTGGGATTTAAATGCAACTTGCGAACTCGGCTTTACCGCGCGCTTACTATCTGTTGAAGGTAAAAAAGTAGCCTCCACAAGTGACTTTGGCGCTGACGGCGCAGTTAAAGAAAAGTCACTTGAAAATATTCTGCTCCTTGATGAGATCGGTGCACGTTCACTAGTTGACTCACTTAAATCAAATTCACTAACCGTTAAATCTATGGAGGAATCTCCACGCACCGAACGTCCAAAGCCACCATTTACAACTTCTACCATGCAACAAGATGCTGGCTCACGACTCGGTTGGGGCGCACAGATCACTATGCGCGTGGCCCAACGTCTATATGAAAACGGTTACATAACTTATATGCGTACCGATTCAATCAATCTTTCTGCCCAGGCAGTCAACGCAGCTCGCGCCGCCGCCAAGGCTTTATACGGGGCAGACCATGTTGCAGATTCACCGCGTGTTTACCAAGGTAAATCTAAGAACGCACAAGAGGCGCACGAAGCAATTCGCCCAGCAGGAGATTCCTTTAAAACTCCGGGCGAGCTCGCGCCAGAGCTATCACGAGATGAGTTCTCGCTCTATGACTTAATCTGGAAGCGCACCGTTGCATCCCAAATGTCCGATGCTAAAAAGATGCAGATGCGCGTTGACTTTGATGTGCAAACTTCAGATGGCCAAGCCACAATATTTCGCGCCAATGGCAGCGTAATTACTTTCGCAGGATTTCTTGCCGCGTATGACGATGTCGTCGATGAAAGCGTCAAGGTAGATGAAGAGGCAACCGATAAGCGCCTACCTGCAATGACAGTTGGACAATCAATTAAGGTCAGCGAATATAACTGCGAAGGCCACGACACCAAACCGCCAGCGCGTTATACCGAACCAACCCTTGTAAAGAAGTTAGAAGAACTTGGTATTGGCCGCCCCTCAACATTTGCATCAATTATTCAAACAATTCAAGATCGCGGCTATGTTTATAAACGCGGCCGCGCTCTAGTGCCGACATTCTTGGCATTCTCCGTTACGGGCTTGCTAGAAACTCACTTTACAAAGTTAGTTGATTACGATTTCACAGCCAGTATGGAAGACGATCTTGACAAGATCGCAGCTGGCGAGGCTGGCCGCGTTGATTGGCTGCGCGATTTCTATTACGGACGTGATGGCCAACCGGGTCTTAACGAGCTAGCGCTAGATCTTGGCGGCATCGATGCGCGCGCTACCAACACCATGAATTTATCTGAGACCATTGAAATTCGCGTTGGCCGCTACGGCGCATACCTACAAGAGAATTTGCCAGATCAAGATCGCAAACTGGCCAATATCCCTGAAGCCCTCGCACCCGATGAGTTAACACTTGAAAAAGCGATTGAACTATTGGCCGCACCCTCTGGCGAACGCGAACTCGGTACCGACCCAAGTACCGGTTTGGAAGTTCTTGCAAAATCCGGGCGCTTTGGCCCCTACATCACCGAAGTCTTCCCTGAAGAGCCAGTAGTGCTAGATGATAAAGGCGAACCAAAGAAGAAGCGCAAAAAGAAAGATGCCCCTAAACCAAAGACCGCTTCCCTTCTTTCAACGATGACGCTAGATACCATCACAATCGATGATGCCCTAAAACTTCTTTCACTCCCGCGTATTCTCGGTACAAATTCAGCTGGGGAAGATATAACAATTCAAAATGGACGCTACGGCCCATACTTAAAGGCCGGCGTTGATTCGCGCACACTAACTAGTGAAGACCAACTCTTCTCTCTTAGCCTAGATGAAGCGTTAGAAATTTACTCCAAACCAAAAGAGCGTCGTCGCGGAGTTGCTAAACCACCACTTAAAGAACTTGGCAAAGATCCAGCGACAGAGAAAGAAGTTATCGTCAAAGATGGTCGCTTCGGTATGTATGTAACCGATGGCGAGACAAATGCCACCTTGCGCCGCGGCGATACTTTAGAAGCGCTAACGATTGAACGCGCACTTGAACTACTTGCTGGCCGGCGCGCGTGGGAGGCCGAAAACGGCCCTTCCCTTAAGAAATCAAAGAAGAAAGCCGTCAAGGCAAAACCTGGCGCCACCGCACCAAGCCTAACCAAGAACACGATAAAGAAAGCTGCCACCAAGAAAAAGGCGGCAAAGAAAGCATCCGGCAAAGCTGTTAAGAAAGCCGAATAGGCTAAAACTATGGATCGCCAAAGCTGGTTAATCACAGGAGGCGCAGGTTATGTCGGCACACATATCGCTGATCTATTTATCGCCGATGGCAAAGATGTGGTTCTGATTGATTCGTTATATCAAGGTTTGGAATCGCGTGTTTCCTACTTGCGCAAAAAGCATGGCGTGGAAATTCCACTACATGTAATTGATATCCGTGATTACACAGCTATTGAAAATATTTTAAAGGCCAAAACATTTACTGGCATTGTTCATACCGCAGCACTCAAAGCAGTTGGTGAATCAGTGGAAAAACCTGATGAATATAAGGAAGTAAACTACACAGCAACTCTTGAACTCCTAAAACTTGCCCAAAAGCATGGCGTTAAGAAATTCTTATTCTCATCTACCGCCGCGGTCTATGGCAGCCCAGATTCGATGGAGCCTTGTAAAGAAAATGGCCCACTGGCACCAATTTCCCCGTATGGCTCTACAAAGTTAGATGCCGAAAGCAAGGTAAGTGAATTTATAAATACACCAGGTAATTCCGGCACATCACTTCGCTTCTTTAACGTTGTCGGCACATCAGCTTCTGAGCTACTCGATAACTCAGTTGAAAACCTTGTGCCGATCGTGCTGGGCAAGTTAAATCAAGGCCAAGCACCAGTTATCTTCGGTATTGATTACCCAACCCAAGATGGCACCTGCGTGCGCGATTATGTAGATGTGCGCGATATTGCAGCAGCCCACTTAACTGCGGCAAATGCCACATCGCAAGTCCCACCAATAATAAATGTGGGCACAGGGCGCGGGGCATCAGTACGCGAAATCATCAAGCTGGTTTTAGAGGCGACAAATAAAACAGATACCGAAATAATTGATGCCCCCCGCCGAGCCGGCGACCCAGCTTTCTTATGCGCCGATGTTTCACTTGCCGCCGCCGAAATGGGATTTAGATCAAAATATAGTCTGGAAGAGAGTATCCGTAGCCTCTTTTAGCTAAACCTTGGCACCTGGGGAGAGAACTCTTATCCCCATATTTTGGGCGTTTGCAATCATCTGTTTGTCGTAGGTAATTATCCCTTGGACTGCACGATTAATCTGAAGAACCGAGGCAACATGTATTGCATCTAAAGTCCTTAAAGTTATATCTGGAGTAAAAGCCTCAGCTAGTTGCATGGTTTGTGGATCTAATTCAGTGTATTGAAGTTGGCTCAAGACATCATTTGCAACAACTAACTTCTCAGGATTTATTCGGCTCACCGCACGCTTAACCTCAACGCGCGTTAAGGTCGAGGTCACCATCGCGTTATTCATAACCTTATCTAGCTCGGCTGTCTCTTTTTCTATAAATATCAATTTCAAGATCGCAGAGCTATCTATATACCAACTCAATATCTCTCCTCAGCTCGCATCTCCATCAAGACTTCGGTAGATGTTTTAGACCCTTTGATTTTCACTCGCCCAGGGTGCGGCCGCCAATCTGGATTCTCTGCCGGTTTTATAAGTCCGCTCTCTATATATTCTTCATAAAGTGAACGAGTAATCGGTGCAAGGCGCGCCACCGGAACTCCATGTTCAGTAATTTCGATAATTGCCCCAGCTTTAACAGCATCTAAAACTTTAGAAGCACTTTGCCGTAGCTCGCGAACACCGACAGAGCGCAACACCGTAGGTGATGCAGCCTTTTTCTTGGCGGCCACCTTCTTTGGCTTACGTGCAGCAGTTGTCATTTGATAAGCGTAGCACAACCATAAATTGTGCTACATCTAAAAGTTATCAGAAAACCATTTAACTAAGCCACTTTTTACGCCCTATTTAGCCATATATGCGCCCCCGATAGACTCACCCCGTGCCAAATAGCCTGCCCAGACCCGCCGCCCCGGCCCAGGATGAGACCCGCAGCGTCCTAGCTATTCCTGGTTTTCGCAAACTCTGGAACTCGATGGTCTTCTCATCCCTTGGCGATTGGCTTGGCCTTCTTGCAACGACGGCGCTAGCGCAACAACTTTCCGGCGGCTCTTACACAACTGCAAACTTTGCAATCGCTGGTGTCTTTATCGCCCGTTTATTACCTGCAGTCTTCCTTGGCCCAATCGCTGGCGTAATTGCCGATCGCTTTGATCGCCGCAAGTTAATGGTGGTCGCAGACATTATTCGCGCAGCGCTCTATATCTCAATTCCAATTGTTCAGACATATTTCTGGCTCTACACCGCAATGATCTTGGTCGAATGCGTAACCCTCTTCTGGTCACCTGCTAAAGAAGCTAGCATTCCCAATCTTGTTGGTAAAGAAAAGCTAGAGAGCGCTAATCAAGTCTCGCTATTAGCAGCATATGGAACAGCACCAGTTGCTGCGATTCTATTCGCACTGTTAACGCTATTTGCCACCGCAATCGAATCACTCTTCCCTTTTTCAATTGGTAGCTCGGTTGAGATAGCGTTATATGCAAATGCCTTAAGTTTTCTATTTGCTGCCCTAACTATTTGGGGACTTAAAGAGATCCCAAAGGGTGCTGCCGCAAAGAAGGCAAAAGATGAGAACATCATGAAATCACTTCACGATGGATGGAAATCAGTTAGCGAAACCAAGATCGTACGTGGACTTGTCATTGGAATGATCGGTGCATTCTCTGCAGCAGGTGCGGTAATTGGACTAGCTAGAACATTTGTGGGCGGCCTCGGTGGTGGCGATGCCGCATACGGAATTCTCTTCGGCGCAGTCTTTACCGGCCTGGCTATCGGCATCGCATTTGGCCCAAAGATATTTGCACAATTTTCCCGCCGCCGTTTATTTGGCGCATCACTAACCACCGCAGGTTTCTTCCTTGTCCTGCTGGCACTTATCCCAAACCTTGTAATGGCAGTCTTTACCGTCACGATTTTGGGCGCATTTAGCGGTATTACCTGGGTTACCGGCTTCACCATGCTGGGCCTTGAGGTGCAAGATGAGGTGCGCGGGCGCACCTTCGCCTTCGTGCAATCACTTATTCGCATCACACTCGTTGCCGTCTTAGCTATCGCGCCGTTAATTGCTGCAGCCTTTGGTGTAAAAACTTTCCAGATCGAAAATGTCACCTTTAACATTAACGGCGCACAGGTAACAATTTTAATTTTCGGCCTTCTTGCCGCCCTTATCGGTTACATCTCTTATCGCCAGATGCGCGATCGCCCAACTGTTTCTCTCTGGTCTGATATTTCAAATGCGCTAAAAGGTGAACTCGGCAGCATTACAGGTGAGCCCACTACAGGAATCTTTATCGCCTTTGAAGGCGGAGAAGGCACCGGTAAATCAACGCAGTCAATAATGTTAAAGAGCTGGTTGGAATCACAAGGTGAAACTGTTCTGCTATCGCGCGAACCCGGCGGCACCGACCTGGGCCAAGGCCTGCGCAAAATTCTGCTCGGCCACGAAACCGGTGCCATCAGCCCGCGCGCAGAAGCGCTGCTATATGCCGCAGACCGCGCCCATCATGTTTACTCTGTTATTCGCCCTGCGCTAACTGCCGGACAAGTTGTTATCTCTGATCGCTACTTTGATTCATCAATTGCCTATCAAGGCGCCGGCCGTGTTTTGTCTCCTGGTGAAGTCGCCCGTATTTCGCGTTGGGCCACCGAATCACTCTTTCCAACTTTAACAATTATCATCGACCTGCCAGCTGAAATCGGTATCAGCCGCTTACATAATCCAGATCGCTTAGAATCTGAACCACTGGCATTTCACGAGCGCGTACGCCAAGAATTTCTACAGATCGCACGCCTTGATCCAGAGCGTTACCTAGTTGTAGATGGCACCAGATCAATTGATGAAATCCACGCCACCATCATCGCCCGCGTGGGTGAAATCCCGGCGCTAATCAGAAATGGAAAGCTCGAGAAGAAAAAATTTAAACTCAAATGATCACCCCATCAATCTTTGATCAACTAGTCGGCCAAGCCCACATAACCGAGATTCTGCAGGGCGCAGTGGCGGCATCTCGCACCAAGAAAGACACCCAAGAAATGACTCACGCCTGGATCTTCACCGGCCCACCGGGCTCAGGCCGATCTTCGGCAGCAGTTGCCTTCGCCGCAGCCTTAATCTGCCCCACAGGCGGCTGTGGCAGCTGCCAAGAGTGCCACAGCGCTCAAACCTCGGGCCATCCCGATGTCGAAATCATCCGCACCGAGGGCCTTTCCATCAAGATCGATGAGATCCGCGAG
>JASJLO010000002.1:0-20488 GCA_037620605.1 Candidatus Planktophila sp. | reverse complement strand
GATCTGCTGGGATCCTTGGTAAACATGAAAATATTCATGAGCAGTCATCTTCTGCAGGCCGATTAGCTCTTCGGGAAACTTTTTGGAACAGAATTCATTTTGTTCGTTGGCGCAAGGATTGTTTACAAAATAGGCAACTGGTTTATCTAATTGCCAGGCGGATCCGGCGAAGGCGTTGCCACCGGGATAGATTGAGGACATTTCTCGCATTGCTTCCCCTTGATCTTGCGAGCACGCTTCGAAACTGAGGTGTGAGTTGCCCCATGAGCAGAAGTCTTTGATTATTGGCTCAACCACTTTGGGGTCATTACCGACTGTATAAAACTTGAGTGGACCGTAATTTCCTAAGTAATCTGTGGCAGCTCGCAAGCCCTTAGTGGTGGCATCAAGAATGTACTGCGGAACATCCGGTGTAGCCAGCATCTGAATGGGGCTGGTCTGCGGCCGGTCCCACCCGAGGGATTGGAGCCTTTTCGCATTCTTCTTGGCTGTGTCAGAAACCGGGCCCATGAACCGCTCGGGCGTTAAATGTCGCATCCCCAAAAAATCCAGTTCGTAGACGCATTCTTCAAATGGCCCGCGAGCAAGTCGGTTTTCCTCGGTTAGAAGTAGCGGGTAGTTATCTATGCATTTCTGGCTGGCATCGGGCGACCAAGAAAAACAAGTATCTGCATCCGATGAGCACATCTCGAATGGCAAATTTATTGCACTTTCCACTGGCGCTAGAGTCTTACTTACTTTTTTGGAAGTAATTACAATTTTATCCTTGCTCCAGACCAACTTCTTACCTTTGGCTATACAAGTAAATTCCTTGCTTTTCTTCGCCTTTATCTGACCAACTACTTTGCACTTAGCCCCTACTTTGACTGCAGCACTTACTGGCATAGCAGTCGCACTTATAGACAGGGCGAGAATGGCCAGAACGCCTATGAGTCGTGACTTCATACCTTTATGATAGTTTTTTTAGGATAAATTTCTACCCCTGGACTCTCTATGAATATTTTCTCCCTAAAACTTTAGGCGCTGATGCTCAGGTTTAAGAGGGAGTAGTGTAGAAATAAGAGCACCAAATTAGCCAGTTGTTTACCTTCAGCCAAAAAATAATTAAGACAAAAAAGGGATTCTTAGAGAACCTAACTCGTCCTACTTTCGTAGTATCTCCGTTAGTTCAGTGGGATCCGTAGTTGGTAGTTCACAGATAAAACCGCGGCAAACATAAGCGGTGGGTTGATTACTTATCATGGAACGATTTTTAAGCAGTCCAACCGATGGGTTCACGTTCGGCGCAGTGCGGGCAATGACGGCGCCAGGTGCGGTGCTCATCCAAGCACGATGCCACAATTCATCGGTCTCCTCGCTTGCTGGTCCAATAATTGCAACCTGTATCGGTCCGTCGATCAAGGCGGTTGCCGCCGCTAACCCCCAGCCAATAGCGCGCGGAGCACGCGCAATTAACGGCGTAATCTTTGTCAGCGCGGCTTCTGCGCGAATTCGACAATTATTCTCCCCTGTGATGGCGGCATATGTCAGCAGTGCATTGGCAGCTGCCAACCAGCCAGCGGGTTCGGCGTTATCAGAGATGCTCTGTGGCCTGCGTACCAACGACGGCGCATCATCGGCGGTATCAAAAAATCCCTCTTCACTATCATCGAAGTGAAGAAGAATGGTATCCAGAAACTTTCCAGCTAGGAGTATCCATTTTTCATCTCCGCTGACTTGATAGAGTGCTAGAAATCCCTCTGTCACATTTGCGTAGTCATCTAAAACGCCCCAACTTGAACCTGCCGCACCATCGCGTGAAGTTCGCAGCAGTCGTTGCCCAGTGACATCCAAATGCACATTGGCAATGAGTTCTGCGGCGGTCTCTGCGGCGGCGATCCATGAGGATTCGTTAAAGAGCACCCCCGCTTCGGCAAGGGCTGCAATAGCCAACCCATTCCATGCCGCCACTACTTTGTCGTCACGGTTTGGGCGCGGACGAAGATTACGGGCATTGAAAAGTTGCGACTTAATCTGACTCCACCGCTCATGATCGATTGGATCATGCGACAGTTGCAACGTTGATAAGCCATGCTCGAAGCTGCCTTCACCCGTGACATATAAAACTTCAGCGGCCCATCGACCGTCGCTCTCACCGAGAACTTCAATTAATTTTTCAATACTCCATACATAGTAGATACCTTCGGAGCCTTCAGTATCGGCATCAAGGGCAGATGCGAAGGCGCCTTGATCGGTACGAAGTTCACGCAGCATGAACTCTATGGTTTCATAGACAATGCGACGGGCCAATTCCGATCCTGTAAGACGCCACCAGTGCGTGTATACGCGTAATAAGAGTGCATTGTCATATAACATTTTTTCAAAATGAGGTACAACCCATTTACTATCAACTGAATACCGTGCGAATCCGCCGCCCAGTTGGTCGTATATACCGCCGCGCGCCATTGCGGTAAGTGTCTTCTCTGCCATCGTTAAGGCGTGCGTATTACCAGCTCGAGCATGTTCGCGTAATAAAAACTCCAACAACATTGAGGGAGGAAATTTTGGTGCATTGCCAAATCCACCATGGACAGGATCGAAATCGCGAGTTAGTGCTGTAACTGCGCTCTGTAAATCTTCTGAAGAGGGTAACTCGCCTGATTGCAGCGTGGGAGTTTCCAGGGATTCGATAATTTGAACTGCAGTTATGTGAATTTCTGCGCGCTTTTCGACCCACGCTTCTTGAATGCTATGCAGTAACTGCATAAATGATGGCAGGCCGTGATGCGGAGTCGGAGGGAAATAAGTTCCTGCGTAAAAGGGGCGGCCTTCTTGATCTAACAGAACCGTCATCGGCCAACCGCCGTGACCAGTAAGGGCCACCGTTGCTTGCATGTACACCGCATCTATATCCGGGCGTTCTTCTCGATCCACTTTAATGCTGATGAAATGTTCGTTGAGAAAGTTTGCGATGCTCTCATCTTCAAATGACTCATGCGCCATGACGTGACACCAATGGCAAGCGGAGTATCCAATTGAGAGAAATACCGGCAGGTCACGTCTGCGCGCCTCCGCGAATGCCGCATCAGACCACTCCCACCAGTGAACCGGATTGGTAGCATGTTGCTGCAAATATGGACTTGTCGCAAAGCTTAGGCGATTAGGCATCGTGATTAATTCCACTCATCGAGTGATTCTTAATAAAATCACGTAGCAATACCCAACTGGCGGCCTAGTAAAGATTTATTTCTCACAATTATTTGCGTGGTTCTCTTAGAAATTACTATCGCTGCCGGCGATTCTGGATTTTGTAGCACAACAGGAGTGCCTGCGTTGCCGCCAGTACGCAACTTCATATTGAAAGGAATCTTTCCCAGCGGCGCAACATCGATGCCAAGCAATTTGGATAGACGTTCCGCAGTTGTTTCGCCTCCACCGGTGCCAAAAAGTGAGATTAATTCACCAGTAATAGGCGAAGTAAAATCTGACATGTTTTCGATAATGCCAATGGCTATTACGAATATGACTACGACTACGACTATAGAGACGCTTTTCATTTAGAAAATGTAGCTTTTTTCCTATGGGCTGGCTACCCTTCCCTTTTTTCCCTTCCTGTATCTCCCCAATTCGAGCGCAAAGAATCCTAATCAGGCGTGATTGGGTTCTAGTAGTTAAATCTCTGCCCTATCGGGCAGAGATAGACAGGAAAGACTGTGGGGTAGACAAGTGTTAGACAAACGTAAAAATTAAATAAATAACGAACGCTAAACACGGATAAGCGCAGGTCAAACAGTGGACGATACTGGGATCGAACCAGTGACCCCCACAATGTCAATCTGCCTCGGTAAGTTTTTCAGCGTGTTGTCCAGTGCATTACGTTCAAACATCTTGCTTATTTACGCGTGAAATACTTTCTCGGACTTAGACGATACCCCATGGAAAGTAGCAAGAAAGTAGCAAGTAGAAATCTGTGACCCCTTAACATCTGCGCTTTTGCAACGCTCGCGCCCCATCTGTCTTATGCCATTGGGCTAAGCAAGACTCCGGGTATTTAAATTTGCCCTCGCCTAGTAGTTAACACCCCTGAGAAATATTTTTCCTAAAATCTGAACAGAAGTAAACAAAAGTAAATCAACTTCGAGTTGAAGCGATAACTACCCCTTACCCATACAAGATGACCAGGAAGGGGAGAACTACTCCCAACTCGCAGGTTTTCCGACTTGTTTTGGCTACTCAGGCATCTACTGTTCAAGAAATGCCAAGCCACCAGAATTGCTTACTTCTAATTATTCAGTTCCCTTCAGTATTCCTGTACCCTGAATGCATTGACTGACCGCAGCTACCAAGTTGTCGCTCTCAGCTCTCATAACTACCTACACGGTTCAAAGTTAGAGCAAAGACTCTTTGGGGGGGCAATAGGTGGTCCACTCCAATAATCATTTTCAGGATTCCTATCATGATGATCCTGCGCCTCATCGCAGAAACCGTGGCGGCTCCAAGGGAATCTCAGGCCTACTTGCCCTAGTACTTACTATCTTTGGTGCAGGCTTTTATCTGCAATCTACTTTGGCCGCAAACGTCTCACTTAACTCAGGCGGTGCCATTGAATTTGGCCAAGGAAGCGCCCGCACAGTTGCCTGCTCAGGAGCTCAATCACTGATCATCACCCCGCAATCAACCTTTGTTAACGTATCCGGGGCCGGCTCACATAAGTTCTCCAGCATCAAGGTCACAAATATCCCCACGGCTTGCCGCGGCCAAGATTTCACCTTCTCTGCCTATAACAACGTGGCAAGCAGCGCAGCCCAAGCAATCTTTAACACCTCAAGTTCTAGAGCCGTTGTTTACATGAAGGATGATGACACCTTTGAGGTCGGAATCGGTGGAACAGGGTTAAGTGTTACAACGAACTCCGCATCATCATTTACCGTCATCTTCACTGCCCCAGTTGTTACATCAAGTGCCGTCTTTAACCTAACTGTTGAGAGTGCTGCGCATACTGTGCGACCTTGTTCTGATGGAGGCGCATGCGCCATTGGCGAAACTAGTCCTGGTGGAGGAACAATATTCTATGTAGCAAGTGCACCATTTTCTTGTGGTCCAACCCTGAACTTAAGTTGTAATTATCTAGAAGTCGCTCCACCTGACTGGAACGGTGGTAGTGATCCAGGGAAAGCATGGGCGGTTCCCGCATACCAAGGTACTGATGTAACTGAAATTACAAACAGGTCCAGTGCTTATAACAATGCGCTTGGAATTGGACTTGGCTATAAGAACTCGGCAGCAATTGTTGCCCAGAATGGTATCTACAACGCAAGTACTAATGATTATGCAGCAGGTGCGGCCCGTGCATATACAGGGGGTTCTAAGAGTGATTGGTATCTACCAACTACCGCTGAATTAAACCTACTCTGCCAATGGGCTAGAGATGTGACACAAAATGTCTCAACAATGTGTACGGGCGGAAACCTTAATACTGGAACTGGGGCAAGTGGAGGGTTCGTGCAGAGCTTCTACTGGTCCTCGTCTGAGAACGGTGCGGGCGATGCCTGGCGCCAGTACTTCGGCCCTGGGCCCGGCCCGTACGCCATCGGTAAGGGCGTCGCCTACCGCGTTCGGCCCGTTCGGGCTTTTTAGCCCTTCATCTATTTACCTATTCATCTATTAAATTTTATTTTTTAATGCTGAGTAAGATTAAAGAAAGTAGTTACTAAAGAAGTTCCCGTCCACAAACACATGTTGCTTTTCGACAAATAATGTAATCTTTGGGCTCTTCTTTTTCAAGCGTTTCTGTATCCTTAATTTTTAGCTCGCAATCAATATTTAGGGAATCTAACTGACTCTCGTTTTTGCACGCTACTCTCCTTTTGCTGTTTTACGCGGAAAATGACGGTTGAATGAGTGCAGGCACTCGCTACAGCTGAATTAGTTGTATTCTTGATATATGAGTATTGAAATCAGCGAAGTTTGGATTCTTGCAGCCAAGATAATCGGTCTGATTATTGGATTTTTACTGGTTACTAAAATAGTTCGATCTCTGATGCATAGAACTATTGTGCGAATCTTGCGGTTGCGAGATGGCGGCCAAGGTGAATCCAATATCGATAGACGAATTAGCCAAAGGGCAGATGCGCTAACGGCCATTTCAAACTCTATTATTACCAGTTTTATTACTATCTTGGCTTTTCTGATTTTCTTGGATTTATTAAAGGTTAACTTGGCCCCACTTCTTGCCGGTGCTAGCGTTGTTGGCGTTGCAATTGGCTTTGGTGCCCAGACTTTAGTAAAAGATTTCATCGCGGGAATATCAAACCTCGCTGAGGATCAATACGGGGTCGGTGATGTTATTGATGTTGGTGAAGCAGTAGGTGTGGTCGAGTCAGTTACATTAAAAAGCACCCGAATTCGCGCACTTGATGGAACGCTCTGGCATGTACCTAATGGTTCGATAGAGCGTGTCGCCAATAAGAGCCAAGAATGGTCGCGCATGATTCTTGATGTAAGCGTTGCCTATAAGAGCGATTTGAAGTATGTCGAAAAGACTATTGCCGAGATTTTGCAAGAGTATGCAGCTTTGCCAGATATTAAAGACAAATTAATTGATTCACCTGAACTGTTGGGCGTGGAACGATTGGCGGATAGTTCGATAGATTTTAGAATTGTGGCTCGAGTTCTGGCAGGTAAACAGTGGGAGATGGCTCGTTCGCTAAGGATGCTGGTTAAGGAACGCTTTGACGAAGCTGACATCGAGTTCCCATTCCCGCAGTTGACTGTGTGGAAGGGCGAGGAGCGCCCGATCGATCCAGAGGGCTAGCGCGACTCGCTCAATCTCTTTGCAGGCGTATTGAGCGTGATCTGGCGCTCAATCTGAGCGTAAAGAGCTGAAACTGGAATGAAATTCTCAGGTTTTTGGTTTTTAATAGGGGTACCTACCTCGCCCCGCATGGGTCGAGATTTCCTAGAAAGGGAAATTAGTGCGCAGTTCAAATCCAGTTCTAACTCGTTCGAACCGTGGTTTTGCTCAGATGGATCCAACTCGTTTAAATAACGATCCACTTGAATCAGCCTACGCATCTCCAGCTGCATCATCACTTCAAACCGGTCGTATGACTATAGATGATGTTGTTATGCGCACTGCAACTTTATTTGCAGTCTTGGTTGCAGTCGGTTCATTCGCATGGGGTGCAAATAACCCAGCGCTTGCAATGGTCGGTTTCCTTGGCGGCTTTGTTCTTGCCATGGTCAATATTTTTTCAAAGAAGGTCCGCGTCCCGCTAATAGTTGCTTATGCAGCCGCGCAAGGTCTTGCACTCGGAACAATTAGCCGCATCTACAACGAGGCATACTCTGGAATCGTGGGACAAGCTGTAATCGGAACGCTATGTGCTTTCGGTGGAATCTTGGTTGCCTATCGCAGTGGCAAGATTCGGGTAACACCTAAGTTCACACGCATCATGCTTGGCGCTTTGATGGGTTACTTCGTTTTTGCACTCATCACCATGTTTACCGGACGCCCAGGTGGCGCAACTGGCCTTCTTGTAGCCGTAGCAGCTGTTGCACTTGCAACATTCTTCTTGGTACTAGACTTTGATCAAATCGAAAAAACTATTGCCGCTGGTGCGCCGCAGCAAGAGTCATGGCGCAGCGCTTTTGGTTTGATGGTAACAATTGTCTGGTTGTACCTAGAGGTTTTGAGATTGCTTTCAATACTTCGCAGTGGTGACTAATACTTAAATTAACTTGATTGCCCGAGATGCGAAGCCCGCGTCTCGGGCAATTTTGTTGCCGCAAAAACTGCAATCAGCATGATAAATGCGCTCACTGCAAAGGCAGGCCTGAAACCATAGTGATCTGCCACGAAACCCAAGAGAATTGGGGCAACCATCGCACCGGCATCGCCAGCCATTTGAAAGAGCGCGATTACTTGGCCACCTTTACCTTGCATAACATCGCCCACGATTGCAGCTGGTGTGCTGGATAAAAATGCGGCGCCGAGTGCGCCAATGGCCATAGAGACTAGGAACATCCAAGGTTTGGTTGTCACCACCAGGATTAATACGGAAAAGCCAAGCAGTGAAGTTCCAACTATGGCAGAGAATCTACGCCCGCGAGTATCAGAGATCTTTCCGGCTTTTAGTAAGAGCACCCCCTGGATAACGGAGGCGATAGTAAAGCCTAAGCCGAGATAACCAGCCGTTGATTTCATATCTTCGACCATAAAGAGCGGCAAGATCGAGCGGCTCATACCAAAGAGAACAGATGCGGTAGAAAATGAAATGATAAGCGCGATTAAGTAGGGTCGGCTAGATAGCGTGCTGCGCAGAGAAGATTTCTGATGCGCGCTCTTCTGAGTTGGCCTGGCAGCTAAAACAGAATTACGAAGCAAAAAACCTCCGGCAACGCTGGCAAGAACTAGTAGGGCTGAGTAAACCAATAAAGGCGCTCGTAGCGAGATAGCAGTTAAGAGCCCACCGATAACTGGACCTGCCATCATCCCAACTAAGAAGCTGCCGTTGTAGAGCGATTGCGCTCTTGCACGCTGGGATGCATCAACTGCGCGCAACACAATCGAACCTGCTGCCACAGAAAACATGGAAGAACCAAGTCCGCCAGCTGCGCGATAGACCAGTAGTTGCTCAAAGGATTGCGCCATGGCAGCTGCGAAAGAAGAGATTGCGACAAAGGCAATACCTGTTGTGTAAACGATTCGCTCACCAAAGATATCGACTAACTTTCCAGCGAAGAGGCCGCTGGCAAAACGAGCAAATGCGAAGGCAGAGATGATCGAACCCACTTGGGCGTTATTTACTCCAAAAGATTTCGCAAATAACGGAATAGTTGGTGCGATGATGCCAAATCCGACTGCTACAAAAAATGAAGCAAAGACAAGGACTCCGACTTCACGGGGAAATTCCGAAAACGGATTAGAAAACCTAGCTTGTAAAGGAGCGCTCAAATTTGCTTAACCCAGAGCCTCACCTGCAGCCTCCTCGCGCGCGGCTGCATAATCTTTATTGGTGCGAAGTGGCATCTCGCGCAAGAGCAGGGCCAAAATAAAACCGACCGCCGTTATTGGAGCCGCCGTTAAGAAGACCATATGGAAAGAGCTAACAAATGAATCTAGCGCCGTACTTTGGATTACTGGCGGTAGTGTTGCCAGGATGGCGGTGTTGCTCTGAATTCCATCCAATTTGTTGGTATCAAATCCAGCCAGGGCACCCGGGTTTGTGGCCGCTAGATTATTGAAATTCTCATTTAAATAATGGCCCAAGCGGTTAGTAAGGATTGTTCCAAAGACCGCTGTTCCAAAGACGCTGCCAAGGGATCGGAAGAAGGTATTTGAACTAGTTGCGATACCCATATCTCTGAAGTTAACAGAATTTTGAAGTGCAATAACAATGGTCTGCATAGATAGCCCAAGACCAGCACCGATCATGATCGCAAAGATTGATAGTTGCCAGAAAGGAGTATTTCTACCCAATGTAGACATCAAGAGCAGCCCAATAGTCATAATCGCTGTTCCGATTATTGGAAAGCGTTTGTAATAACCATGTTTAGTAATAGCTTTTCCGCTATAGATTGAGGTAGAGACAATTCCGAACATAAATGGAATCAACTTTAAGCCTGCCTCGGTTGCGCTATCGCCCTTAACAACCTGCAGATAAAGAGGAAGCATCACAATTGCTCCGAACATTCCGGCACCGATAATGAAGCCGAGTGCGGATGTAAGTGAGAATGTATGGTTCTTAAAGAGTGCCAGAGGCAAGATTGGTTCTTGCGCCTTTGTCTGCCAAAATAAGAAGAAAGCAGTTAACGCTAAGCCAGCAAATAGACAGGTAAGCGTTGTGGAGTTGGTCCAACCACGATCTGGTCCGTAGATAGAGACTGCTAATAAGGTAGAGCAGACAGCGGTAACCATAAGTAAGGCGCCTAAATAATCGATCTTATGATCTCGTTTTACTTTAGGAATATGTAGAACCGCAGAGGTGATAACCAGTGCAGCAATTCCAAAAGGTAAGTTGATATAGAAAATCCAACGCCAGCCAGTGATACCAAGAATGGTGGCATGGTCTGAGAAAAATCCACCTAGCAGTGGGCCGGCAACTGAAGCCAGACCCCATACTGCGCCAAAGTAACCTTGGTAGCGGCCACGTTCGCGCGGCGGAACTATGTCACCAATAATTACAAAAGTTAGCGCCATCAATCCGCCAGCACCTAAGCCTTGAATTGCGCGGGTGCCAATTAACTGTGCCATATTTTGCGAAGCACCTGCCGCAAATGAACCAATTAAGAATGTAACAATTGCAAATTGAAATACGATCCGACGCCCGTAGATATCTGAAATTTTTCCGTATAACGGTGTGGATGCAGTTGAAGTCAGTAAGTATGCGGTGACTACCCAGGTGTAATGATTTAAACCTTGGAAATCTTCGACAATACTTTTTAGAGCGGTAGATACAATTGTCTGATCAAGAGCTGCCAGCAGCATTCCGATCATTAATCCGCCAAGGATGACCATAATTTCTTTATGCGTATGTTCTTTAACTGGTCCTTGATCGGACATTGGTGCCTCTCGAAAAACGATTATTTAATTATAAAAAGGAAGCGATTGGCGGTAAGTTTACTCCGTGAAATCAGTAATAGCTGAAGACCTCGTCAAGACCTATCGTAACGGCGCAGTCCGTGCCCTAGATCACCTTTCATTAGATGTTGAAGAAGGCACCGTTTTAAGTGTTCTCGGTCCAAATGGCGCTGGAAAGACAACATGCGTGCGCATCCTTGCCACTTTATTAAAGCCAGATTCTGGCCGAGCGATGGTTGGCGGAATAGATGTCATAAAGAATCCAGAGAAAGTCCGCGAAGTAATTGGCTTATCTGGCCAATATGCTGCAGTAGATGAGATTTTAACTGGCTGGGATAACTTAGTTATGTTTGGCCAGCTTTATCACCTTGGAAGAAAGGCTTCCATTGCACGAGCCGAAGAGTTACTTGAACGATTCTCACTAACTGAAAGCGCCAAGCGCCCGATCAAAACCTATTCAGGTGGCATGCGCCGCCGCCTAGATTTAGCTGCATCTTTGATTGTAAAACCAAAGGTTCTCTTTCTTGATGAGCCCACAACTGGGCTTGATCCACGCGGCCGACAAGAGATGTGGAGCGTTATTGAAGAGTTGGTAAAAGGTGGAGTCAGCTTGTTACTGACTACACAATATTTAGAAGAGGCAGATCAGCTAGCCGATGAAATTGCGGTAATCGATCATGGCACGGTAATTGCGCGCGGAACCTCAGATGCGTTGAAGAAGCAAGTTGGCGGTGAACGGCTTGAGATAGTTGTTGAGAGCCAAAACGTTGCCAAGACGATGGAGATTATCGCTGCTGTAAGTGGAAATAAAGCATCACTCGATGTTGGGCTACGAATGATCTCTGCCCCAGTTTCAACTGGTGCAACTGCGCTAATTGAAACGCTGCGATCTTTAGATAGCGCTGGCATCCACCCGCTCGATGTTGGCCTAAAGCGCCCATCACTAGATGATGTATTCCTTTCACTTACTGGCCATGCTGCCGAAGAAAAGAAAACCGAAGAGTTAGAAGTTAGCGGACGTAGAAAGAGGGCGAAGAGATGAGCGCCTTTAAAGATACGATGATTATCACCCAACGCCAGTTGCGCCTGTTAACGCGGGTGCCAGAAGTTTTAATCTTCTCAACTATTCAGCCCGTCATGTTCGTCCTCTTATTTAGATATGTATTTGGCGGTTCAATATCTACTGACCAACCAGGTGGTTATGTTCAGCTACTTATGCCCGGAATCTTCGTGCAAACAGTTGCATTCACGCTCGCGGGCACCGCATCTGGCCTTGCTGAAGATATGAAAAAAGGCTTAATTGATCGCTTTAGATCTCTGCCTATCTCCCAATCTGCCCTCGTTGTAGGGCGCACCCTAGGGGACTCCCTACTTAATATAGTTGTTTTAACAGTAATGGGGCTTGCTGGTTATTTAGTTGGCTGGCGGCCAACATCTGGTGCGCTAAATATTGTTATTGGTTTTATATTCTTACTTTTATTTGGATATGCGCTCTCTTGGGTTGGAATTTTTGTAGGGCTATCAGCATCTGATGCTCGCGTCGTGCAGAACGTAAGCTTTATCGTAACTTTCCCACTTACCTTTCTATCTAACGCATTCGCACCAACTACTGGAATGCCAAGGGCGCTGCAATATATTGCGGAGTGGAATCCAGTATCGACGATGGTGGCAGCGTGCCGCCAACTCTTTGGATTAGAGAATCAATTTGGAGCTACCGCTGGATCTTTCCCAAGTGAGAATCCGCTGATCACATCAGTTTTCTACATGATCCTGATCATGGCGATATTTATCCCGATAAGCGTTAGAAAATATAAGAGATCAGCTGATTAGTAATTAGTAGCTGATTTAATTTCGACCTTTATCTCTTTCCCATTTGGCGCAGTGTAAGTAACGGTGCTGCCAATTTTGGCGCCCATTACAGCTGTCCCGAGTGGAGACTTCTCGCTGTAAACACTTAGATCACCGGATGCTATTTCGCGAGATCCAAGTAAAAATTTCTCTTCATCGCCTGCAATGATTGCGGTAATCACCATGCCAGGACCAACCGATCCATCAGCAGATGCCGGTGGAGCTCCGATATGTGCATTTTCAAGCATCTGCTTTAGTTGGCGGATGCGAGCTTCCATCTTGCCTTGTTCATCACGCGCTGCGTGATATCCACCGTTCTCTTTTAAATCACCTTCTGCGCGAGCGGCCTCAATCTTGGCGGTAATTTCTTTACGACCATCTGTCTCAAGATACGCTAATTCGGCCTGCAGGCGGTCGGCAGCTTCTTGGGTTAACCAGGTTTGCGGAGTGCTCATAAGAGAGAACGGTATACGAAGTAGTTATTTGGCGCGACAGCGTGCGATTGCAGCTGTTACAGGCGTAGAACGTGTTGGAATTACCGTGGTTTGTTGGGAATATGTGGCTCCGGCGGGGATGGTTTCATCAATTTGGCCAACGATATTTTTATCGAAATCGCTAGCGGTCAGAGTGCAGAGAACAACCTGGTTTGGGTCGGTGCGCATAAGGCTATAACGCAGTGATATTTCTCGATCTGCGGTGACGTCAAATGAAATTATCTCGCTGCGAATTTCCGGGTTAGCGTGGTGGATTCCAGCCCAAATCAGCCAACCGCCTCCTATGACTGCAAATATAAGGGCAGGCTTTTTCCAACTGGAATTAGATCTCACACCGTATCGATCGTTGTAGTCAAACCCATCTACCGAATGCATGGGATGATTATCGCATGCAAAATGATGTTGAAATGGGCTGGGCTGGTTCAACTACCGTTCTAGTTCTCTGTATAACGGTTGCGCTCTTAATGCGTAGTTTTTATAAGCGCTACGTGCGGATGAGCGCACGCGATAATGAAGACCAGAGCGATAATTAAAAAGCTTTTTCAAGGAGCAGGCATCTTATCGATTGTCTTGGTGCTAATTGGATTAGGTAATTGGCAGTTAGATCGGGCGGCAAATCTGAAAGCCACGCAAGCAGCTGCCAAGGTAATTGATCCCAAGGTTTATTCTCTAGCAGAGTTAGCGCAGCCAACGGGCGTATTGGATTCTCGAAATGTAAACAAGAAGGTTTCACTAAGCGGCTTCTATGTTGCTAATTTTAACGCGCCCCTACAGAGAGATATAGACGGAAAGGTCGCTGATTGGGAGATCGCCTTATTACAGGTCGCTGACTCAAACCCACCTGCTGGCATATTGGTGGCGCGCGGTCTTTGGGCTGATCGACTAAAAAGCCCTGAAGTTGCGATGTCAACCAGAATTGAAATCATTGGAACAATGCAACCTCGCCAAAATGATGATCGCGCAGATAATTTGCCAGGAGTAATCTCTCGTTTGGATAGCAGCGTTATTGTGGGAGTTACCGATTTAGAGCTCTACGACGGATTCATCGTCGCTCAATCAGAAAATACTAGTAACGGTCAGTTAAACCGCACTCGCGTAGCTGCATCAACCCCAGTTTCGAAAGTAGCTGGCTATTACTGGCAACATATCTCTTATGTGATTATTTGGTGGCTAATGGCGGCGATTGTGATCTATTTACCCTTCTACCGCCGTAGGATTAAGTTATGAGTGATGCAATTCTACGTTTTCGGATAATGGCGATAGTTGCCGGTGTTATGTCTTTGCTTTTATGGTTTGTAGATCTGCCGGTCGCCTATATTCTCAATAATCAGAGCTGGAAAGATAACGTCGCTTGGATTCCCTTTGTTCATGGATGGGTCTATGCCCTGTATTTGCTTACCGCCATTCAATTTTCGGTAAAGGCGCGCTGGCCGCTTGGAAAAGTACTTTGGCTGGCGCTGGCCGGCACGCTTCCAGTGGCATCTCTATTGGCTGAGCGCAAAATTGTTAAGCAGTATTCGTAGCTCAATCAAATCAGCGCTCTATCCTTTCTATGAGTGGCGGATTGTTAGCGATCTTGATTTCTCTAAAACTCCGCGCCATGTCGGAGTAATCCTTGATGGTAATCGCCGCTTTGCCAAGGAAAATCCCAGCTTGCAGGATCCAAAAGGTCACCGCAGAGGCGCCAGCAAAATCGTTGAGTTTTTAGGTTGGTGTGATGAGGCGCAGGTAGAGGTCGTGACCCTATGGTTACTTTCTACCGAAAATTTTAAACGAACCGATGAAGAGCTAGACGGACTGCTACAGATTATTGGCGATACCGTAGATGAGCTATGTGCAACGGGTAAATGGAATATTAAAGCTGTCGGTGCACTAGATCTACTGCCGCCATGGTTAAGCGAGAAATTAGCGAATCTGCCTGAAATAGTAGATGGCGGGGTCGAAGTAAATGTAGCTATTGGATATGGAGGCCGGCGAGAGATTGTTGATGCTGTCAAGGGATACCTGCAAGATAAGAGTGCCGCTGGCGCCAATCTTGATATTGCAATCTCTGCATTAACTAGTGAAGAAATTTCTAAATATCTTTATACTGCAGGTCAACCCGATCCCGAGCTATTAATTCGTACATCTGGAGAACAACGTCTAGGTGGATTTCTCTTATGGCAGAGCGCATTATCAGAGTTCTACTTCTGTGAAGCATATTGGCCAGATTTCCGCCGTGTCGATTTTTTACGTGCGCTGCGTGCATATTCACTGCGCCAGCGTCGCTTAGGGGCATAAAGATTTAACCATTAGTTAAAATTAAACTATGGCGTGTCGCACCCATAAGAGAGCAAAGCCGTTCTATCTTTTTCTAGTCAGAAGCAACTTCCATCGGATAAAACTAAAAAGAATGTGAGAGCTGGCCATTGGCTACTCCAGTATCTTCAAGTAAGAAAAAAGCACTAAAAAAGACTTATGTTTTAGATACCAGCGTTCTACTGGCAGATCCGAACGCACTCTCGAAATTTGAAGAGCATGAAGTTGTTATTCCGATAGCGGTAATCGGTGAATTAGAGACAAAACGCGATCATCCTGAACTTGGCTACTTTGCCCGAGCCGCTCTGCGTTCACTCGATGATCTAAGGGTTGCCCATGGCCGCCTAGATAGACCGATAACGATAACCCCAGAAGGTGGCACACTATCGGTTGAGTTAAACCACACCGACTTAAATACATTGCCATATGGATTCTTGCGCGATGGCACCAACGATTCTCGTATTCTGGCTATCGCTAAAAACTTATCTTCAGATGGCAAGCAGGTTGTGCTGGTTACGAAAGATTTGCCACTTCGCGTCAAGGCATCCTCGGTCGGCGTCGAAGCCCAGGAGTACTTGGCCGAACTTGTTTCAAATAGTGGTTGGACTGGGATCGAAGAGTTAGATGTTGGCCATAACATCATTGATGAACTTTACGCGTCAGATCGCGCCGACCATGAAGCGGCCCATTCGCTGCCGGTCCATACCGGAATCGTTTTACATTCTGAAAAAGGCAGTGCCCTTGCCCGAGTGAGAGTAGATAAGCAGTTGCAATTGGTGCGCGGAGATCGCAGCGCCTTTGGTCTACATGGGCGTTCTGCCGAACAACGAATCGCACTTGACCTACTACTTGATCCAGAGATCGGAATAATTTCACTTGGCGGCCGAGCCGGTACCGGAAAGAGCGCGCTGGCTTTATGCGCCGGCTTAGAGGCGGTAATGGAAAAGCGCCTGCATAAGAAAGTTGTCATCTTCCGCCCCCTATATCCAGTTGGTGGACAAGAGCTTGGTTATCTTCCCGGCAGCGAAGGCGAGAAGATGTCGCCCTGGGCGCAGGCGGTCTTCGATACTTTGGGGGCTTTAGTTTCAGAGGCGGTAATCGAGGAGATAATGGCGCGCGGATTAATTGAAGTTCTGCCGCTGACTCATATCCGTGGTCGCTCGCTACACGATTCTTTTGTCATCGTTGATGAAGCCCAATCACTAGAACGCGGGGTACTGCTAACAGTGCTCTCGCGAATCGGCCAATCCTCGCGAGTTGTATTAACCCATGACGTTGCCCAGCGCGATAACTTGCGGGTGGGCCGCCATGACGGGATCGTGGCCGTGGTCGAGATCCTCAAGGGACATCCACTCTTTGCCCATGTCACCTTGACTCGCAGCGAGCGCTCGCCAATCGCTGCCTTGGTCACCGAACTGCTGGAAGGTCCGATCAGCTAGCCGATCCAAGGCGCCGAGTTAGCCCTCTTTAAATCTCACAGTCGCAATTCGGACATTCTAGACTTTGCCCTAACTGAGCAGGACTTTTACTTCTCCACAACCGCTCACCTTCCTGAGAATTTGCGCCACACGCGCAGTTAAATTTGCGACTTGGCACCCTGATTGCCACTCTTACGCTATTCCCCGAAGGCCATTTACCTATTTCTTAGGTTGATGGCTCGCGGGCCTAATGAGCAAGATGGGAGGGCAGGCAATGGTTATCTTCTCGATCACCAAGTCGCAGCGGCTAAAGTCGCACGCGCTCTGGACCCTTATCGCCTCATTCTTACTTATATCTTCAGCCCAGCCGACCGCCTACGGTCTTGATTTTCCGATGACTACCAGCCTCTCGCTTCCGGCATCTTCTAAGTTGGTAAAGGCAGTTTCGCTTAACACCGATGTGGATTTATCTAAAGGCGCAGCTTTATATACCCAGCTAAATCAAAAGTCAGAGCTCTTCGCCTCACAGATGGCGCTAGTTGCATCGATTAGCCGCCAAGTTGAGATGGCTCGCAACACCGTCGGCGCCAAGAAAGTTGCCAAGGCGATTGCCGACAGCGAATACGACTGGGGCGATAAGCAGTTTCTCTGTCTAAATCGTCTTTGGACTAAAGAGAGCCACTGGAACTACCGCGCCCATAATAAAAGTTCGGGCGCACATGGAATTCCGCAAGCGCTGCCAGCGATCCGCATGGACGATGTTGCCACCGATTGGCGCACCAACCCTGTTACCCAAATTCGTTGGGGGCTGCGCTATATCGAGGCGCGCTATGACACACCTTGCCGGGCCTGGGCTAAATTCCAGCGAAGCAATTACTACTAAAGAAAGATCGACTCGCCAACTGTTTAGTGACCATCTTCTTTCAATCTCCAAATCTCGATAAACCCCTACAAATGCCTGAAAAGGAAGTTTCAAATACTTCAGAAATAACCTATCCTTCTCTAAGTTCCTTTGAAATAGCCCCGTCGCCGAAACCATTGGAGTTTGTAGCAAATGTCTTTCGGTAATCTCTATCACGATGATCCAGTAGATGATCGCAGAAACCGTGGTAGCTCCAAGGGCATCTCAAGCCTGCTTGCCTTAGTACTTACTATCTTTGGCGCAGGCTTTTATCTACAAACTACTCTGGCCGCTAATGTCTCACTTAACTCAGGCGGTGGTATCGAGTTCGGCCAAGGAAGCACCCGCACAGTTGCCTGCTCAGAAAGTCAATCTTTAATCATTACTCCGCTCTCTTCCTTTACTAACTCAGCCGGGGCCGGCTCACATAAGTTCTCAAGTATCAAGGTCACAAATATCCCAACGGCCTGCCGCGGCCAAGACTTCACCTTCTCTGCCTATAACAATGTGGCAAATAGCGCAGCACAAGCAATATTTAACACCTCAAGTACTAGAGCCGTTGTTTATATGAAGGATGATGACTCCTTTGAAGTAGGAATAGGTGGAACAGGGTTAAGTGTTACAACGAACTCAGCATCATCATTTACTGTCACCTTCACAACCCCAGTTGTCACATCAAGTGCCGTCTTTAACCTAACTGTTGAAAGCGCAGCACATGCGGTAGTAACGTACAACATAGGAGATACGGGTCCAGGCGGTGGAAAGATTTTCTATGTTGCAAGCTCCCCTTTTACTTGCGGTCCGGGACTTAATTTAAGTTGTAGTTATCTTGAAGCGGCCGATGGAGATCTCCAGGTAGGCAAGGCATGGTCAGGTAACACTTCTGATCTAATTGACCCCGCAACCTCATCTGCAATCGGAAGTGGTTACAAAAACACTCTTGCAATGATTGAACAAAATGCGACCGCGGATAAAGCCGGCACGCTCTCTCAAGCATATAGGGGGGGAGAATTAAGCGATTGGTACCTACCCTCGATAAATGAATTGATTCAATTGTGTAAGTGGGCTAGAGGAGTTCCATGGGTGTCGGACGATACGGCTTGTAACAGTGCAACTGGAGCTATCAATACAGGCATTGGCGCGTCAGGTTTTGATGGGGCAACGAACTACTGGTCCTCGACTGAAGCCATTGACGGTACCGTATATGTTATGTTCATCGGCAATGGAGGCACCTCTACTAAGGGGAAATCCAACGGCAGTGGGCGGTCTGTTCGCCCAATTCGAGCTTTTTAGCCACCACTCGATAACTTCAAAGGTTCAATTCCGCGCGCCAAGCCACCAGAATTGCTTACTTCTAATTATTCAGTTCACTTAAGTATTGCTATAGAATCACTGTATTGACTGACCGCAGCTACCAAGTTGTCGCTCTCAGCTCTCATAACTACCTACACGGTTCAAAGTTAGAGCGAAGAGTCTTTTTGGGGGGGCGTTAAGTGGTCCACTCCAATAATGATTTTCAGGATTCCTACCACGATGATCCTGCTGATAATCGCAGAAACCGTGGTGGCTCCAAGGGGATCTCAGGCCTACTTGCTTTAGTACTTACTATCTTCGGGGCCGGCTTTTATCTACAAACAACCCTGGCACCTAATGTCTCTATTAACTCAGGCGGCGCCCTTGAATTCGGCCAAGGAAGTGCCCGCACAGTTGCCTGCTCAGAGGAACAATCTTTAATCATTACTCCGCTCTCTTCCTTTACTAACTCAGCCGGCGCTGGCTCATATAAGTTCTCCAGCATCAAGGTCACAAATATCCCAACGGCCTGCCGCGGCCAAGACTTCATCTTCTCTGCCTATAACAATGTGGCAAGCAGCGCAGCACAAGCAATATTTAACACCTCAAGTACTAGAGCCGTTGTTTATATGAAGGATGATGACACCTTTGAGGTTGGAATCGGTGGAACAGGGTTAAGCGTTGCTACGAATTCAGCATCATCATTTACCGTCACCTTCACAGCCCCAGTTGTTACATCAAGTGCCGTCTTTAACCTAACTGTTGAGAGCGCAGTGCATACACACGTTCCCACTTGTGCTGAGGGCGGGGATTGTGTGGTTGGGGATACCGGACCTGGTGGGGGAATTGTCTACTATGTTGCAGACACATCATTCTCTTGTGGTCCGACCCTGAACCTAAGTTGTAATTACCTAGAGGTGGCTCCAAGTGGGTGGGATACCAGATCCGATCCGGAGAAAGTATGGGCAGTTTCTGCATACCACGGTATTGATGTAACTGAAATTACAAACCAGGCGAGTTCTGACGACCCCAATACCACAGCGGGAATTGGTCCTGGCTATAAGAACTCGGCAGCAATTGTTGCCCAGAATGGTATCTACAACGCAAGTAGTAATAATTATGCAGCAGGTGCGGCCCGCGCATATACAGGTGGTTCTAGGAGTGATTGGTACCTACCAACTACCGCTGAGCTAAACCTCCTCTGCCAATGGGCTAGAAATGTGACACAAGATGTCTCAATAAAGTGTGCGCTTGGAACCCTTAATACTGGAACGGCCGCAAGTGGAGGATTCGGGGCGAACGGCTACTGGTCCTCGTCTGAGGCCAATTCTGGCCGCGCGTGGTTCCAGAACTTCAACTTTGGCACCCAGACTAACTACATTAAGAGCTCCACCTACTACGTTCGGCCAGTGCGGGCTTTTTAGCCCTTCATCTATTTACCTATTCATCTATTAAAGTTTTTTAAGTGTGCGTAAGTTGAGTTGCAAAGTTGTACTGATCATCTGCGCTCGAGCAATGCTCGCACTCCATCTGCCTTATGCCATTGGAGAAATCAGGATCTAGAGGCCCTATCAAGTAATTGAGAAACGGATTCATCTAAAAAACAATAGAGACAGCATTCTTGAGGTTTGACCCCAAGTTGTTAAATCTGCATTCAATATATGTACAAAAAGTC
>JASJLO010000001.1:0-92096 GCA_037620605.1 Candidatus Planktophila sp. | reverse complement strand
TTATACAGCCTTTGGTTACGAACCAAGTGATTGGAAAAATAAGAAGCTTAAATTCAAAGAACGAGATTATGTTCTCGGATGGGAAAAGTATGGTTCGGGCTACAGCTACATCGCTGAAGATGGGGAAATTTACTCTCGGCTCGACCCAAAGCATTCTTACCTCGAGGAATGGTTTCCTGAAGTAAAATCTCATCTTCAGCGAAGGTAATGGAGTAGGTTCCCCGAAAAGCATCGAGGGCCGCAAACCTAAGTCCTTGAACTCTATGAAATAAACTCAGGCTTAGATAGAGATAAAGATGGAGTTGCTTGTGAGAGTTAGATATTCCTTGCTTACGCTCAGACCTACCTAACAGCCCTTCCTGAGCTTGTTTACACACGCTCAGTAAGTCACCGTGCTCTACCAACTGTCCTTCAGCGATAATCATTGCACTCAAAATAAGTAAAGTCTAGGATTCTTAGATGGAAGTTATTTTCGCTCCGTTTTTGTTTATTTTGTTTCTTGTTCTCATAGCATTCGCTACTTGGGCAACTCTCTATCCTGTGTACCTGCTAGCAACGTTAGTTGTGGGAGTGGTTAAAGGTATTTTTCAGAATTTCAGAATAAGCGAATCCTTAGATAAAGACTTAGAAGATGACACTAAGCAATTCATGGCTTTCTTGTTAAGCGCTCTCGTGTTGATTATTGTCTCTGACAATAGTGGTTGGTCAGTTATAGAGTATGGCGTACTACTTGGCACTGCAATCTTCTTTTTTCAGATTTGGAGACAAACAGGGGGCACCTTTACTTTGCCCCGCATTAAGCGGAAGGTCACTACACCTATAAAGTCAGATTATCGTGTAACCGATTTAGGCAAACCGGTAGGCGAGATGACTCAAGCGGAAAAACGAGCTGCGGCTGAGAAAATTGTGCAAACTATGCTGGACCAAGCACAAAATCAGCAAAAGAATAAAACTGACTGACTAGGAATCAGTTATCTCAAGATTGCGAATTGAGCACGGCAGTTGTTCATTTGAGTCCACAATTGAGTAATATTTTCACATGAAGAGCAAGAGATATTTCCTTTTAGCTTTTATTCTCAGTGCCAACTTCATAATGCCTTCATCTCATGCAGTCTATGGTGGAGAAGAAGTTGTAGGTAGCGAGAGAGTGGTTGTTATTCTCGATAGCAAAGAGTCACGAAATGGTGGATGTTCAGGCGCATCAATTACATCCCAAATTGTACTTACGGCAGCACACTGTCTAGGTAAGCCTGGAAAACATCCAGGTGTAATCAAGAATAATCACTGGGGATATTGGGTATCAAGACCTGGGGTCGATTTCAAGAGCGATGACATCTCCACGAGAGTGCAGTCTGCATATGTTGTTATCACTGATGATTACACGAATAGTTTTGACCCGAAATCGAATGACTACGCGACGACTATTCACGATATCGCATTCATTTTTCTGAAAGAACCCATAAAGATTAGTTCTTATCCAACTGTGGCAAGCCAGGCGCAGGTAACGCAATTGAAAGCTGAACGGGCCTTGATAACGCATTACGGATATGGCCTCTCAGATAAAGGCTTACAAACAGGAAAGCCGAAAAGGATAGATTTAAAAATCAGACTACGTGAACGGTCATATGAAGTTAACAATGTAGTTCCCGAAGATTTCTCAATTATCACCGATGAAACCGGAGTAGGTGCACTTTGTGGTGGTGATTCTGGTGGCCCTTGGTATGCGCAGTTAGATGGCAAATTACTTATCGTGGCAAACACAGTAGGAGCTTCTGGTTGCGGCGGTCCAGGTTCTGGGCTGGGTGGAACATTCGGAACCCTCGTGCACCAATACGAATCCCTTCTTTGGAAGAAGTGGGAATATTTTTTAGCAAACAAGAGTGAAATTCTGAAGTGGGAATCCAGCGCGCTAATTACCAATGAATTGAGACTGAAAACGCTTAAGAACGCAGGTCAGTATTATCAAGAAGAGACTGCGTGCCATAGCAATGGAATCGTTGCGGTTTTGCAATCGAGAAAGTCAGGGGATTGGCAGGATGTTGCAACCGCTGAAGGCGGGGTAACAATTAATGATTCTTGCAGTCAGCCCTGGACAGCTTATCGAGCTCAGAAGGGAGAAATCCTTCGCTGGAGACTTGCCTCACCAGGTGCTTGGGAGGTTTTCTCAACCACATTTGAGGAGATAACCTCAAGCAAAGTGCAGTCGAATTTAGCTGCAGAACTCAAGGCTAAGCAGGAGACGGAAGAAAAGGCAGCTGCGGAGTTAAAGGCTGGGCAGGAAGCTGCTGCTAAAGCTGCAGCAGCGAAGAAAATAACCATCACCTGCGTCAAGGGCAAACTCACCAAGAAAGTAACGAAGTTCAAGCCAAAGTGTCCGAAGGGCTACAAGAAGAAGTGACTTACTGACTGAGTATCAGTGAGTCATTTGTCAGGGGTAGGCCTTAGATTCCAGGCATGAAGCCCATAACGGGGAAAGGTTCGCCAAAACTAGTCTGACTGTAGGGGAGTTCTTCAATCGGTGGATCGTTACTCACTCGCTGAAGGTGAAGGCTTCAACGGCAGGTCGCTATCGAATGAATGTAGATAGTTACATCATTCCGCGTCTTGGGGAGATCCCAATAGGCAAACTCAAACCTCTTCACATAGGCGAGTTCTATTCATATCTCTTAAGAGAAGGCTCGAAGTCAGGCAAACCGCTTTCGACCGGATCGGTGGAAAATATCAAACTCGTTTTAAAGACGGGCTTGAAGTACGCAGTTAATGTCGAGAAATGTATTCCTTCGAATCCTGCTCAATTCGTACAGACTCCAAAAGTTAAGACCAAGAAGTTTGTTCCTTGGACGGATGAACAAGTAATTCAATTCTTGGACTATGTAAAGAGCCATAAAGACTTCAAGCGCCTTTATGCGTTCTTCCGATTAAGTGTCCACACGGGCGCAAGATCCGGCGAACTCTTAGCGCTGACTTGGGACGACTTCGATCCGATTGAAGGTCGAATAATAATCTCAAAGAGCAGACAAAGAGGAAGCAAGAACGAATCTCTTACAGGTACGACAAAGACGGGGATGGTTCGCGAGGTTTATCTTCATCCTTCGCTTATCGAGATCCTGAACACGCATAAAGCATCTCACCAAGAGTTTTGGCAATCTCTAATTGGTCAGGGATACACCAAGAACAATCTCATCTTCGCCACCGAGTTCGGTGAACCGTTAGGGGATAAGACTCCCTATCAAGTACTCAAGCGAGTTCAAAAGCGTATTGGGCTACCTGATCAAAGGCTTCACAGCCTTAGGGCGTATCACATAACCGATCTCCTAAGTGAAGGGATCTCACCTCATGAAGTATCCGACCGCGTAGGTGCTAAGGCTGAAACTCTTTTGAAGCACTACGCCTCAATGAAACCTGAACGCCGAATCTTGATTGCTAAGCAATCGGGAGACCGTTTAGATCACAAACTCCAAAAGTGAAAAGACCACAAAAGACCAAATGACCAAAAACGGATAAAAACAATTAAATAAATAAATCACAAAAGATAAAAGCGCAGGTCAGAGGCGCTATTTGGTGGGACGGGTCGGACTTGAACCGACGACGACCGAATTATGAGTTCGGGGCTCTAACCAACTGAGCTACCGTCCCTTGTGGGGTTAAGCGAACTTTACTGTATCAATAGCCCTGCTTTTTCGAGAAGTTGATTTAGATGCTCGAGATGATAGTCAGCGCGCTGCAATTCTTCACGCGTGTGAGTTGTCAGAACTCCAGCCACGGTGCAACCAGCATCTTTTGCTGATGTCACACCGCCAGGCGCATCTTCAATAGCCCAGCAATTTTCTGGTGGAAGGCCAATTCGATTCGCGCCAAGAATAAATGGCTCCGGAAATGGTTTACCACGAGTGACTTGATCAAAGGTGACAGCGCTTGCCGGTAATGGAATTTTGCCAGCCTTGGTGCGGGCAATAGCAAGATCTGTAGTACATGATGTAACGATCGTCCAAGGAATTTGGCGATCGTTTAACTCTGCAAGTAGCTCGAGAGCTCCTGGCACTGCATGGACTCCTTCGATATCAGAAATCTCCAGATCTGTAACACGCCTGATCCAACTTTGGATTTCTTTTTCCTCGCGCCCATTTAATACTTTCCTAAGTGTCTGCTCTGCAGGAACTCCATGATGGCCAGCAAGCGCCTCCAGTGGTATTCCCGCTTCATTGGCCATAGTTATCCAAGAATTCATAACCGCCTCTTGCGAATTTACTAAGGTTCCATCCAAATCAAAAAGAAAACCAATTTTCTTCATTTTGCCTTATTTCTCTGTGGATCACGTTGCAAGCCGCGCCGCCCCCAGAACCCCCACATATCCAAAATTCCTAATATTAGAGCGAAACCAAAAAGTAGATCTTCGGCGGGAGCAGAGAAGATGCGCAATCCGACAATCGCATCCGGGCTATACATCACTATATTGTTTGAGGTGAGCCACCAATTGGTAAGAAATTGAAATGGCAAAATGATTGCATAAGAAGTCCAGAATGCTGGTCGAGTAAGTAACGAATTCTTAAATAGAAATAGATCTGCCATCACAGCAATGGCAAAGGCGGTGATTGCTATATCGCTATAGATCATTGGCCAAACTCATCTTTTCGCCAGTGGGGTTTAACCGTTGTCACACCTTCAATAGTCATGATTGCAGCTATAGGAACCACAATGAAGAAGAGGTATTCTTCAAGCGGAATATTAAATGGGCCATTTATGCCAAGCATTTGATTGCGATCAAAAAACCAATGTCCTTGAGAAATGGCATATGCATCCCAAGTGAGAAAGAGTGCACTGATCGGCAGGATACTTAGCACCACACGTTTAATACGGCGTAAGACGCCAACTTTTAAATATATTTCTAGCCAGAATGAACCACAAACAGTGAAGATCAACATTGCCATGTAATTCCATTTCTCCACAGGTAAATACTCTCACGCTAAAACCCTCTTGGCACGCTCTGCTTTGGTAGTGTTACTTATATATATGATGTCTCTTCGGAAAAGGGTGATTCAGTGCTAGAACTCGAATTGGACCTATTTCTTAAAGTTCGGAATTTCTCAAGATGGGCCGTTGTAATTGTAATTTTGCTCTCCATCGCATTCTCCCAACTAATAAAAAATAGCGATATCACCTGGCAGGTCATTGTTGCCTTGATCGCTTTAGCAATTGGCATACCCCATGGGGCTCTCGACCACTTAGTAACCTTGCCCCGCACAAATTTATCAAAAATGATTTTATTTATTTCAATTTATGTTGCAGTAGCCATTTTGGCCGTCATTGCACTTTTATCATGGAACGTAGTTGGTTTTATTTTCGTAGTTGTTATGAGCGCTATCCATTTTGGTATCGGCGATGCTGCTTTTATCTCTGAAATTGATCGCCGGAAAACAACCTCCAGTAATTCATTGAAATTCACATACGCCGCTGCGGCTGGAGCCTTGCCAGTGGTTATCCCTTTAGTAAGCGCAAAAAGTACGGCAGCGCTGGAAAAGGTAAATCCGGAATTGATTAATTGGCATCAAGGGCTCGCTAGCGAATTAACTCTCCTTGTTCTTCTACTAGCGGGATTCTCTATATTACGTCTGGTTCAAAGGAAAAGAAATGCAGATGCAATCGATCTTATTCTGCTCGCACTTCTTGCTGTAGTTGCGCCACCATTAGTCGCATTCGCTGTTTACTTTGGATGCTGGCACGCTATGCGCCATACTGCTCGATTAACTCTTGAGTTGCCCAGTTCCCAACTAGCGTTTAAGGATGGAAGTGCAGAACGCGCATTTTTCAAAGCTGTTATCCCGGGCACGCCTGCGTTAGTCGGAACGTTCATTATTGCCATAGCAATTATTATCGCGCGCGGAGATCAAATTAATGATCAGTTGCTATGGATTTTATTGGTAGTCGTTTGGGCGCTCACAGTTCCTCACATGGCAGTCACATCCAGATTAGACCGAAAGGCACTTTCATGAAAATACTTTTGATAGCTCTTCTCTTGTTAACAGGAATGGCGCCAGCCAAAGCTGCACCTGTTTATATTTTTCCGGTAGCTGACTGTGAAGTTAACTATGCTCGTGCGCACCACGATTATGCAGCAACTGATATTTTGGCAAAACAAGGCTGTCGCTTTGTCGCGCCCATTAACGGCGTTGTAGATGAGGTCAGTCGTGTTGATAATTGGAGCGGAAAGACAAATTTGGGGACCGACCGTGGTGGTTTATACGTTTCGATAATCGGTGAAGATGGCCTTAGATATTACGGTTCACACCTTAAACATGTGCCTAAGAAAATTGTCCCAGGGCGGGCAGTAGCAGCCGGACGCTATCTAGGGAAAATCGGATCAACCGGTAGCGCGCGGGGCACATCACCACATTTACATTTTGGTATTTCTTGGGCGACGCCATCACAAAGCGATGTCTGGTGGGTTCGTCGTGGCGAAGTTCTGCCCTGGAAATATTTAGATGCTTGGAAATCCGGAAAAGATTTATCACCGGTTAAAGCTGTCGCTAAATCTTTACGCAAGCAGGGAGAGATTCCACCGCTTCCGAAAAATTGAATTAAAAAACCCCCACCGCTCGCGCGATGGGGGTTTTTTTAAACGGTAAGTGTTATTAGTTAGCGTTCACTGCATCGGCCTGAGGACCCTTTGGACCCTGTACGACCTCGAATGAAACTGACTGACCCTCTTCAAGGGACTTGTAACCATTTCCTTGAATTGCTGAGTAGTGAACGAAAACATCTTGTCCGCCACCATCAACTGCAATGAAACCGAAACCCTTTTCAGAGTTGAACCACTTAACTGTGCCTGTTGCCATGTTTTTACTTTTCCTTCGATATGTGGGTGTTTAAGAAATCCTCAAACACGGTCTTCCTCTTGCGCCAGCGATACCGAGCAAAGCACTACTGCCATGAAACGGGTCCTGATTAAGCGTCCGACTGAGATTAAGGGTACTGCCTAAGCACGCGTATACCTAACGGTGGTCTAGACAGTTACGCCTAAATAGAGCAAAATTAGCCTTACTAGATTGCAATAGCAGGCGCATATGGGCTGGGGAAGGTCGCATAGCGCGGTCTTGCTAGGTACTTTCTAGGAGTCTCTCATGCAAGAGTTACAACCATCTGGCCGGAACAGAGATCGATTAAAAGAATCTGTTACGGGTTTACTTGTAATACATAGCGCTCCCGCAGCGCTGCGCCCACATATTGAATGGGGGTTGCAATCAATACTTGGAACTTGGTTAACACTTACTTGGCTTGAACAACCAATTGCAGGTGGAAGTTTTAGGGCAACCGTCGAATTTCGGGATAGGCGAGGAAGCGCTGCGAAGATTGCATCTGCACTACGCGGTTGGCATTATCTGAGATTTGAAGTTCGCGAAGAGTCCGAACTTGGGGGCGAGTTTTATCGCTGCACGCCCGAGCTTGGGATTCATCGCGCCAGTATCGATGGCATGGGAAATATTGTTGTTACTGAACATCAAATTATGGATGTGCTCGCTAAGAGCTTTGATGATCTTTCAATTAAAGATGCAATGGATGAAGTTCTGGGAAATCACTGGGAAAGGGAGCTAGCACCATTTAGAGAAGTTGAAATTGATCATATTATTCAGTTGCGGGCAATTTAAACTTCGCATTAGATACACTTAATCCATGGCAATTCCTGAGAGCCCGATAATCTTGGCAGTAGCATTTGGCGGATCAGTTGGGGCTCTCACCAGCGTTCGAAGTGGTGTTTTCCAAGTTACGACCCCGGATTCAACTATGACATCTGATGGTGGCGCATATGACACATCTTCAATTGATAAAACTGTAACTTCAACCGTCTCCGTCACATTTAAGACAAGCTAGTTTAGTTAGCCATATTTCAAGATGTCACGTGCCCAAGATCTAATCGCTCATTTTGGAATGAAACCTTTACCTGTTGAAGGTACATATTTTGTAAATACATATGTGTCGAATGAAAAAACTGCAGCAGGTGGCCCCATGGGTACTGCTGGGGTCGGACTGTATAGAAGCAACCCACGTAGCGCATCAACGCTGCACGTTTTGGAGTTTGATGAAGTTTGGCACTTCTATGAAGGCGATCCCGTGGCACTTTATGAATTTCATGCAGATAAAAGAGCGCGCACCATTATTTTAGGACGCGATATAGCTGCCGGCCAGGTACTGCAACATACTGTTCGCGCAGGTGTTATTCAGGGTGGAGAGGTGGCCCCCGGTGGAGATTGGTCACTCTTTTCATGCACCATGTCGCCTGGGTTTATCGGTACATGTTTCCGTGGAATTAAGCGCTCTGAGTTAAGCGGAATTCATCAGGGATACGAAGCGATTATCGAGAGGTTGGGATTGCCGGAAGATCATTCCACGCTCTTGCCTCAGGGCTACCAAAATTAATTTTTAAAGCGGGATATTTCCGTGAGCTCCGCGGCGATGTGGCGCTGCCGCTAGCGCTTTAGCTATTGCACTTCGCGTTTTATCAGGTGCAACAATTTCATCTACTGCGCCAATTTCAACGGCCTTCCTAACACCACCTGAAGTTTTTTCATGCTCAGCCGCTAGCTCTAACTCCATACCTTCACGTTGTTCAATTGGCAGGTCAGCTAATAACCGGCGATGTAATACACGGATGGCAGCAACTGCCCCCATTACGGATACTTCGGCTGCTGGCCAAGCAAATACCCGAGTTGCACCGAGCGCCTTGGAATTCATTGCAACGTATGCACCGCCATAAGCTCTGCGGGTAATTAATGTGATGCGCGGGATTACCGCTTCGCCAAAGGCGTGGAGCAATTTAGCGCCGCGGCGAACTGCACCTTCCCATTCTTGGCCTGCGCCGGGAAGAAAACCAGTTACATCCGCAATCACAATTAGTGGAATTCCGAATGCATCGCAGGTGCGAACAAAGCGAGCTGCCTTTTCTCCCGCAGCAGCATCTAGAACCCCGCCTATATGTGCTGGATTATTAGCAATTACGCCCACCGTGCGCCCGCCGAATCGACCAAGCACAGTAGACATATTTTCAGCCCAGACTGGGAGTATCTCTAATTTTTCTCCACCCTTATCCAAGATTGCATCAATTAGTGGGTGTACTTCATAGCTGCGCTTAGAAACATCAGGAACATAAACCGAGAGATCTACATCGACTAAATTAGTATCGATATGTCCTTGATCTGCAAATAAAGTAGTTGCTGCGCGAATGGCTGCAAATGCAGAATCTTCGCTTTCGGCAATGACATGGGCTACCCCGCTATTTTTACTATGGGCTTCTGGTCCGCCAAGTGCGGCCATATCAACATCTTCACCCGTAACTGATTTAACAACATCCGGGCCAGTTACAAATATTCTTCCTTCCGGTGCCAAGACCACGATGTCCGTTAAGGCCGGTCCATATGCACCACCACCTGCGGTAGGCCCAAGCACTAGCGATAATTGCGGAATTCGACCACTGGCTGTGATCATTGATTGAAAAATTTCGCCAAAGGCATCGAGAGATGAGACTCCATCACCTAAACGCGCGCCACCTGAATGCCAAATTCCAATAATTGGAAGTTGCTTAGCCATCGCTTCTTTATAGGCTTCGATAATTACCTTTGATCCGGCAACTCCAAGTGCGCCACTTTTATTTGTAGCATCAGATGCAAAAACTACAACTCTATTTCCATTTATTGCACCAGTTGCCGCAATCATTCCGCAATCTGTGCGCTCTAGCAGTAACAAATCAGTACCTGGGTCTAATAGGCGCGCAATTCGAATCTGCGGATCACGAGGGTCAACCTCATTGTGGGCCATGGTTTATGAGTTTATAGAGTGGCGAAAGCCAACACAACGTTGTGGCCGCCGAATCCGAAGGAGTCGTTGAGCGCTGCAATTTGACCGGCAGGCAGGGCGCGTGGCTTATCTCTAACCACATCTATTGTCACTGCCGAATCTAGATTTTCAATATTTATTGTTGGGGGAGCCATTCTCTCTTGCAGAGCTTTTACGATAAAGACTGATTCGATAGCACCGGCGCCGCCCAATAAATGACCAGTCATAGATTTAGTTGCAGATACTGCAACATGATCGGAATCTTTACCCAGCGCTAAACGTAAAGCATTCGCTTCGGCAATATCTCCCGCAGGCGTTGATGTGGCATGTGCATTTAAATGGACGATATCTTTTGTGGAAAGTTTGGCATCGGCTAGGGCAAATTTAATTGCTCGCTGAACTCCAGATCCTTCAGGATCAGGTGCGGCGATGTGATACCCATCAGATGAGAGTCCTTGGCCAACTAACTCGCAGTAAATTTTGGCACCGCGCGCCTTGGCGTATTCATACTCTTCAAGAATCAAGATGCCGCCACCTTCACCAAGAACAAATCCGTCGCGATCGGCATCATATGGACGCGATGCGCGTTCGGGAGCGTCATTTCGAGTTGAAAGTGCCTTCATCGCGGCAAAGCCAGCCATGGGAAGTTGGTGAATAGCAGCTTCTACGCCGCCACTAACAACAACGTCGGCGCGATTATTGCGAATCATCTCTAGCGCATAACCAATTGCTTCTGCTCCCGAGGCGCAGGCGCTAACCGGTGTATGGACTCCCGCTTTTGCTTGCAGCTCCAAACCAACATTTGCCGCCGGACCATTTGGCATCAGCATGGGAACGGTATGTGGGCTTACACCGCGTGGGCCCTTTTCCTTTAAATTATCGAATTGATCAAGCAAGGTAATTACTCCACCTATACCCGATGCAATAACAACGCCTAAACGTTCTTTCTCAACACCTGGCGCACCAGAATCTTTCCATGCTTCGCGCGATGCGATTAGTGCAAATTGTTCAGATCGATCTAAACGGCGCATTTCTACACGCTCCATTTGATCAACTGGTTCTGTTGCAACACGCGCAGCAAAATGTACTGGCAGAAGTTCGCGCCAATCCTCGGTAAGCAGACGCACGCCGCTCTTTCCGGCCAGTAGCGCACTCCATGTGCTGGCTACATCTCCACCAAGTGGGGTAGTTGCACCTAGTCCAGTTACTACAACGCGACGTTCAGACATGGAGTTAATTTTATAGCTAACTCAATTAAGCAGCAGCATTTACGATGAAGTTAACCGCGTCTCCTACGGTTGCAAGATCAGTTACCTTCTCATCAGGAATTTTTACTCCAAAGCGCTCTTCGCAAGCAACAACAACCTCAACCATGCTTAAGGAATCAACTTCTAGATCATCGGTAAAATTCTTATCAAGTTCAATTGAAGCCGCTGGAATACCAGCTACCTCTTCTACGATCTCTTTAATTCCTGCAAGTACATCCGCTGCTGCTAGTGCCATTTTTCTTATTCCTTCTCTTCTCTTGTTTTATTATATTTATCTTTTACTGCTCTACTTCTTATCTTATATAACAGATGGTTATTCTCACCGATAAAGCCCCTTACTTCCCAGTAAGCGGGCAGGTATTATCGAATAAATTATGGTTTAGGTGGCAATTTCACTACCTGCCCCGCGTAAACGAGTCCTGCGCCATATCCAATAATTAGCGCTAGCTTTCCGTGAAGGTCAGGGCGTTCGATGAGAAGCGCATCCATGGCCAGTGGAATGGATGCGGCAGAGGTATTCCCATTGGTGCGGATATCATCGGCGATAATTACCGATTCAGGCAGCTTCATCTCCTTGGCCATCGTTTCAATAATTCGGATATTGGCTTGATGTGGAATAAATGCATCGAGATCATTGACTGTTAAGCCAGCAGAATCCAGCGCTTTGAGTGCTGCCTTACTTATCGAAAATACTGCCCAGCGAAAAACCTTTTGGCCTTCTTGCGTAATATTTGGCCATTTCACATCAGCTTTAGTTAACTGAGTTTGCGTATCACGCACTTCGATCCAAGACGGATTCATTAGAATTGCATCACGGTTTTCAGAGTCAGATCCCCACTCAACTGGACCGATTCCGGCTTCATCGGATTCTCCGATTACAACTGCACCAGCGCCATCTGCAAAGATAAATGCCGTTGCACGGTCAGCCGGGTCTGTAAAATCTGAAATCTTTTCAACGCCGATAACTAAAACCTTCTTAGCACTTCCAGCACGAATCGCATCATGGGCCATAGCAACTCCATAACAAAATCCAGCGCAGGCAGCGGCGATATCAAATGCAGCAGCCGTGGGGTTACCCATTCGCTGAATAACTGCAGTTGCCGCAGATGGTGCTTGGTGAGGGTAGGTAATAGTTGCCACAATTACCGAATCAATATCTTTAATGGTTAATTTGGCGCGCGATAAAGCCTGTTCGGCTGCCCCAATAGCCATATCAATGACGGATTCATCAGCGCTAGCAAAGCGCCTCGATTCAATTCCAGTTCGTTGAATAATCCATTCATCGCTGGAATCAATGGCATCTACTATCTCTGAGTTAGGCACTAACCGAGATGGGCGGTATGCGCCAACAGAAAGTATGGAGCTCTCACTTCCCGTTCTACTTTTAATTGCCATGGTCTACTCCGTTAGTTAGTTTCATCTTGATGCCGAACTGAAAACTCTTTAGCAAGTGTGACATCTTCCCTTGATTTAAGGGCAAAAGTCTCGATAATGGGAATCGCACGTTTTAAGAGCCCAACTAAAGTTCCAGCCGGCGGCACCTCGATGGCACCTGATGCTTGGGTAGCTAAAGTTTGCATGCAGAGATCCCACCTAACAGGGTTGGAAATCTGCGCCACTATTCGATTTAAAATCTCACGACCATCAGTTAATATCTGGCCATCTTTGTTAGATATGAATCCGCACTGAGCATCGCTAACGCAAATCTGTGCAGCTAATGACTGTAATGGCGCAACAGCAGATTCCATATAAGAGGTATGAAATGCACCCGCGACTGCGAGCGCTCTCACCCGTGCACCTGCAGGTGCGAGTTTGGAGAGCGCATCGATATCACCGGCTGCAACTATCTGTCCGGCGCCATTATCATTTGCAGCAACTAAGCCAAGCGCCTTAATTGACTGCAAAACTTCTGCGCGGTCTCCGCCTAATACGGCAGACATACCAGCAGGTTTTAGCGCTGCAGCCTTTGCCATCTCTAATCCGCGAGCGCGCACCAACTTCAGGGCATCAATTTCAGTGATAACACCGGCTAACGCTGCTGCGGTGATTTCTCCAACAGAGTGACCTGCGACAACGGCGACCTGCGAACCACTATTTAATTCACTAGTTAACGTTCGAGCGCCGAGTAGGCCAGCGGCGACAATAAGTGGTTGAGCGTTAGCGGTATCTTTAATTTCATCACTTTCTGCAACTGTGCCGAGTCTGAGCAAATCTAGATCGATCTCGGTAGACCACATTTTTAAGAGATCATGCGCTGGCCCATCGACCAACCACGAATTAAACATTCCAGGAGTCTGCGCGCCTTGACCTGGAGCTAAGTAGGCCAACATGTGAACGATTTTAGGTGTCTCCCTCTTTACTACCTAGTACCTGTAACGCAAAGAAGTGAGTTTGCCGCCACACCTGCTTCACGTTGTGAATATTGCTACTGATGAGTAACATCTGGGCTATGAAGATCGCCGTATGTGTAAAGCAAGTCCCAGATTCATGGGCCGAAAAGAAGATGGTCAATGGATTGCTAGATCGTGAAAATGTGGATGCTGTTTTAAATGATCTAGATGAATATGCAGTTGAAGAGGCGCTGCGCATTGTTGAAGCCCATGGTGGCAATGATGAAGGAGCAGCGAACACAGTTACGGTTATTTCTATGGGACCAGACCGTGCAACTGAGGCGGTACGTAAAGCCTTATCAATGGGTGCAAATGATGCGATCTTAATTTCTGACAGTGCACTTATTGGGGCAGATGCACTTTCAACTTCTGCAGTGTTGGCTAAAGTAATTGGTGATGGCGGATTTGATATTGTTATATGTGGCACCGAATCAACCGATGCTCGCATGAGCGTTGTACCTGCGATGATCAGCGCTCGCCTAGGTTGGGCGCAGTTAACCTTTGCATCAAAAGTGGAGGTTGATCCAGCAGGAAAAGTATCAATCACTCGCGTTACTGAAGCGGGCGTCGATGAAATGAGCGCACAATTTCCATGTGTTATCAGTGTGGTTGAAAAAATTAACGAACCGCGCTATCCCTCTTTCAAGGGAATTATGGCGGCGAAGAAGAAAGTTATTGAACAGAAAGATTTAGCGGCTGTAGGAGTTGCAGCTGAGAGTGCATGGTCACAAGTAAATGATGCCACCCCGCGACCTCCTAGAGCTGCGGGAGTTAAAGTGATAGATGAGGGCAATGGCGGAACTGAGTTAGTAGATTTCCTAGCAGAGAAGAAGTTAATATGAGTGAAGTATTTATTTTGGCTGATTTTTCAGGTGATAAAGCGACCAAGACGACCTTCGAACTGGCCACCGCTGGTGCGCGAATTGGAAGTGTGACTGCAGTTGTCATGGCAGATACAGGAAACGGTCAGGCGCTTGCTGCGAGCGTAAACCAAGGTCCAATATCTAATGTTCTAATTGTTGAATCTGCAGATTTCTTAAAGCATGGAGTATCTGCAATTGGTGATGCACTGGCTCATTTAGTCAAGGAAAAATCGCCAGCTGCTCTTTTGATTGCATCGCACGCCCTTGGTAAGGAAGTTGGCGCACGCGTAGCTGTCCTGACAAATTCTGGAATTATTACCGATGCAGTTGATGTATCAGCTGATATCACAGCCACCCAATTAGTCTTTGGCGGTTCAACAACTGTGCACTCAAAGGTTTCGCATGGCACACCAATAATTACACTGCGCCCAAATAGCGTAGAGGCAGATTTAACTCCATCGATACCTGCCATCGCATCTGAAAGCGCGCAAATAAGTGATGCAGCAAAGCAAGCGAGAATTACTGCGACGCAGCCGCCAGTTAAGGGAGGACGTCCAGAATTAACCGAGGCAAATATCGTCGTCTCAGGCGGACGTGGTACTAATGGAGATTTTGGGGCAGTGGAAAATTTTGCAGATTCACTTGGCGCAGCGGTCGGGGCTTCCCGCGCTGCTACTGATGCTGGTTGGTATCCGCATTCCCATCAAGTTGGTCAGACTGGCAAGTCAGTTAGCCCACAACTATATGTAGCTTGTGGTATTTCTGGAGCAATTCAGCACCGTGCTGGCATGCAGACCTCTAAAACCATTGTGGTGGTTAATAAAGATCCTGAAGCCCCCATCTTTGATATCGCAGATTTTGGCGTGGTTGGCGACCTATTCAATGTATTACCGAATGCGACAGAGGGTATTTTGGCCAAGCAGGGCTAATAATCCTGGGAGAAACTAGACTGCTGCAATGAGCGTCTATCTAGATCATGCGGCAACTACGCCGATCTTTGGCGTCGCCGCAGATGCCATGCAAGATGCTTTGCGCAAAGTTGGAAATCCATCATCACTACATACCGAAGGGCGTTCAACGCGCAAGGTGGTTGAAGATTCTCGTGAGGAAATTGCTAAGGCAATCGATTGCCTGCCATCTGAAGTTATATTTACCGGCTCTGGAACTGAATCAGATAACGCGGCTATCAAAGGTTTATTTTGGAAGAGCGATAAGAAAATAATATTAATAAGCGCGATTGAACATCAGGCAGTCTTAGATCCAGCGCGATGGTTAGTCGAGCATGAAGGTGCCGAGCTAATTGAAATTCCTGTAAATAAGTCAGGAGTAATTGATTTAGGCTTTCTCAAGGATATTATTGCCAGGCGAGCCAATGAGATAGCGTTAATTTCAGTAATGCATGCCAATAACGAGACTGGAGTAATCCAACCTATCGCTGAAGTTGTGAAGTTGGCTGGAGATATTCCTGTACATACCGATGCAATTCAATCATTTACTAAAGTGCCACTCTCATATAAAGATTTAGGCGTAACCTCAATGGCGCTAAGCGCCCATAAAGTTGGTGGAACTTTAGGAATTGGTGCTTTAATTTTGCGTCGCGCCTATGAAATCCCCGCTTTATTGCATGGTGGTGGGCAAGAACGAGAAATTCGCAGCGGCACTTTAAATACACCAGCCATAGTTGCCTTCGCCGCAGCGGTAGCAAGTGAAATTTATTGCGCATCCGATGTTAAGTCTCTGCGAGAAAATTTTGAAGCGGGCGTTCTCATTGCAACTCCTGATGCTTATATAAATGGCGCAGATGTTGAGCGCCTTCCTGGTATCAGCAATATTACTTTTCCCGGAACGCAGAGCGACTCACTTCTACTTTTGATGGATAGCGAGAAAGTTTCCTGTTCGACAGGAGCTGCCTGTAGTGCCGGAGTTCATCGTCCCAGCCATGTATTACTTGCCATGGGCCATAGCGAAATAACTGCGCAATCATCACTGCGCTTCTCACTTGGCGCTAGCTCAACACAGGCAGATGTTGATTTTGCACTCTCAGTACTTCCGATTGTTATCAAACGTGGACGGGCGGCAAATCTAAAATGAAAATTATTGCTGCTATGAGCGGCGGAGTTGATTCTGCCGTTGCTGCAGCGCGCGCAGTTGAAGCCGGTCATGAAGTAATCGGTGTCCACTTAGCGTTAGCTGCTAATCCACAAAAATATCGTTCGGGCGCCCGCGGCTGTTGTACTATTGAAGATTCACATGATGCTCGCCGCGCCGCAGACAAGATTGGAATCCCTTTCTACATCTGGGATATGGCAGAGGAGTTTCATGATGGCGTAGTAGAGAACTTCTTAGCCGAGTATGCCGCCGGCCGTACACCGAATCCATGCCTGCGTTGCAATGAAAAAATTAAGTTTGCGGCTGTTTTAGATCGTGCCAGGGCAATGGGTTTTGATGGTGTAGTTACTGGGCATTACGCACGAACTGAGATCAGCCCTAATGGGAAGTCGCTCCATCGCGCAATTGATCCGCTAAAGGATCAATCATATGTTCTGGCGGTTTTAACTACCGAACAGATTAATGGCGCGATCTTTCCACTTGGCGATACTGAGAAAGTTGATATTAGAAAAGAGGCTGAAGCTCGCGGTTTAGCAGTTGCCCAGAAACCCGATAGCCATGACATCTGTTTTGTGCCATCGGGTGATAACGCTGGCTGGTTGCGCGATCGATTAGGTAGTCAAGTCGGTCCGATAGTTGATCAATCAGGTAAGAAAATTGGAGAACATAAAGGCGCTTACACATACACAATCGGTCAACGCAAAGGGCTGGGGCTAACGGTTCCAGCGGTTGATGGTTCGCCCCGATTTGTTTTAAAAATTGAACCAGTGAGCAATACCGTTGTCGTTGGTGCACGCGAAGAGCTAGCTGTTAGTAAATTAATGGGCGAGAAAACCATCTGGTGTGGCCCATCAGTTGATAACGCGCCACTACGAGGATTTGCACAAGTTCGTGCACATGGCACACCGCTGCCATGTACATATTATTTCGATGGGCAACGCCTAATTGCAGATCTAGATAACCCATTATTAGGAATTGCTAACGGTCAAGCGCTAGTTATCTACGACGGTGACCGGGTAGTCGGATCGGCGACAATCTGCGAGAGCGCATGAGCAACCAAGCGCGCCATCGGATTACCGAGCTCACCAATGAGATTCGTGATCATCAATTTAAATATTACGTTTTAGACACTCCAAGCATTACTGATTCTCAGTTTGATCAACTTTTAAAAGAGTTGCAAGCGTTAGAGGCAAAGAACCCAGAGTTGCTCGCACCTGATTCTCCATCGCTAGGCATCGGTGGGGGATTTGCCACAACCTTTGAACAACACGATCACATTGAAAAGATGATGAGTTTAGATAATGTCTTTGATTTAGAAGAGTTGGCTGCCTGGTTTGATCGCGTTGAAAAGGAAGTACCAACCCCGCAGTATCTTTGTGAATTAAAAGTTGATGGACTAGCTATTAACCTGCTCTATGAAGCAGGCCTATTAACGCGCGCGCTAACTCGCGGCAATGGCGTTACCGGTGAAGATGTAACTTTAAATGTTAAGACCATAAAAGGTCTACCACATTCGTTAGCCGGTAAGAATATTCCTAAGCTAATTGAAATCCGCGGTGAAGTCTTTCTACCAGTTGCCGCCTTTAACCAATTAAATGAGGAGCTAGAGGAAGCAGGCAAACCACTCTTTGCCAATCCGCGCAATTGCGCTGCCGGATCCCTTCGCCAGAAAGATCCACGTATTAGCGCCGCACGTCCACTGAACGTCGTTGTACATGGCGTGGGAGCATCCGATGGGATCGCCTTTAAATCTCAATCAGCAGCCTATGAAGTGTTAAAAACTTTAGGTGCGCCAACTTCAGAGCGCTTTAATGTCTGCGCTTCACGAGTTGAAGTTGAGAAATTTATTGATTTCTATAATGAAAATCGCCATAGCGTTGAGCACGAGATTGATGGAGTTGTAATAAAAGTTGATGAGATATTAGATCAGCAGAAGTTAGGTTTCACTTCGCGCGCCCCAAAGTGGGCGATCGCCTATAAATACCCACCTGAAGAGGTAACTACCAAGTTACTTGATATCAAAGTTAGCGTTGGGCGAACAGGCCGAATTACACCATTTGCATTTATGGAGCCAGTTAAAGTTGCGGGCTCGACTATCACCAATGCCACGCTGCATAATCAAGAAGAGATTGAACGCAAGGGCGTACTTATTGGTGACATAGTAATTATTAGAAAAGCTGGTGATGTAATCCCCGAAGTACTCGGGCCAGTGTTAGATAAGCGCACAGGTAGCGAGCGAGCATTTGTGATGCCAAGCAAATGCCCGGAGTGCGGCAGCCAGTTACGCGCAATATCTGAAGGTGATGTTGATATTCGTTGCCCAAATACCCAGAGCTGTCCTGCGCAATTACGCGAACGTATTTATTACATCGGCTCACGCGCAGCCCTTGATATCGATGTTCTTGGTTTAGAGGCGGCCATTGCCCTCTTAAATGAAAAAATAATTATCGATGAATCTGATCTATTTAATCTAAACGCTACCCAACTTGCGCGCTCTGAATTCTTCACCAAGAAAGATGGCAGCGCCGGCAAAAATAGTGAGAAATTTCTTGCCGCGCTAGAGAGAGCAAAGACGCGTCCGCTCTGGAGAATTATCGTTGCACTTTCAATTCGCCATGTTGGTCCAACTGCAGCCCAAGCGCTAGCAAAAAATTTTGGCTCGATGGAGGCTATTTCTAAGGCAACAATTTCGGAGCTCTCTGAGATAGATGGTCTGGGCGAAACTATTGCGCAATCGATAGTCGAGTGGTTTGAAGTTGATTGGCATCGCAGAATAATTGAAAAATGGGGTACTTCTGGCGTTCTCATGCAGACAGAGACAACCTTGGAGCTCCCGCAGACGTTAGCCAACTTAACCTTTGTTGTAACTGGCGGACTTGATAAATTTACGCGCGATTTAATTGCTGAAACGATTACCGCACATGGAGGAAAAGCCACCAGTTCAGTATCTAAAAAAACAGATTATGTATTGGCGGGAAGTGACCCAGGATCTAAGTTGGCAAAGGCGCAAGAGCTGGGGGTTGCGATCATCGATGAGGCGCGCTTTTTAGATTTACTTGCAGGACGGGGGTAGTCTGTACCCATGATCATGGCAGCTATTAACTTTAAATCAATTAGCTTGGCATCAGAGGGGTTGCGCGAGCTTCCAGCGCCACCTTATGCCTTTGGTATCGGAGCCTTTTTAATTTTCGCACTATTTCTCTATCTAGCACTTCGCCTCGACGATTAAGTTTTATTTAAGACGCTAGCGACTAATAGTAGAAATAATCCAGGGATAAATTTGGCAAAGATCGGTGTCTACGGCGGAACTTTTGATCCGATTCATAAGGGCCACCTCCATGTAATCACGGAAATCCTTGAGCGCGGTCTGTTAAATAAAATTCTCTTAATTCCTGCGGGGCAGCCGCGCTTACGGGAAAGTGTTCCAGTTGCATCTGCGGCAGAACGCCGCGCAATGTGTGTTGCCGCCCTTGGCGATCTGCGCCCTGAGATTGCCAAATTGGTAGAGGTGAATCCTATTGAGATTTTGCGTGAAGGTCCTAGTTACACTATTGATACAGTTGCAGCAGTGGTAAATAGCTTCCCAGATGATCAAATTTCGGTGATTGTAGGCACGGATGCCTACTCAAAGATTGATCAGTGGCATCGCGCTAGCGAATTAAAGGATATGGTCGACTTCATAATCATCGACAGACCTGATTTTCCGGGCGCACCAAATTTGGATATTGGCGCACTCAACATTTCAGCTACCACCGTACGCGCAGGAGATATCACTTCGGTATCTCCGCAGGTAGCTGCTTATATAAAGGAGCACGATTTATATGCCAGCAAGTAAGAGCGTTACTGAGTTAACCCAAGTTGCTGCGCGCGCAGCTGCTGAAAAGTTTGGAACAGAGATGATTGCCATCGATCTCTCCGATCAGATGGTTCTCTCTGAAGTCTTTTTAATTGTCACCGGAGCCAATGTGCGCCAAGTCGATGCCATCGCTGATGAAGTTGAAGAAAAATTACGGTTAATTGGTGAAAAACCAGCACGTCGTGAAGGTACCGATGAATGGATTTTATTAGATTACTCAGATCTAGTTGTACATATTCAAAGCGCAGAATTGCGCCGATATTACATGTTAGATCGCCTTTGGAATGATTGCCCAACAATTGATTTAGATGTAGTAAGAGAGAACGTTGCAAATGGCGGGTAAAAATAATCGCATAATTATTTGGCGACATGGTCAAACAGATTGGAATGTACTCAACCGTTTTCAAGGCCATTCTGATCTTGATTTAAATGGGGTAGGAATTTATCAAGCAGAACAGGCTGCTGCGATTATTGCTGGCATGGAACCAACCGGGATTCTCAGCAGCGATCTTTCACGTGCACGAGATACGGCCGCTAAGCTTTCAGAGATTATTAACTTGGAGATTGCCATTGATGAGCGTCTGCGTGAGACCAATGGTGGGCATTGGGAAGGCAAAACCGGTGCAGAAAATCGTGCCGCAGATTTAGAGAATTTCATACGTTGGATAGATGGCAACGATAATCCAGCCGGAACCACTGGTGAGCGCCGTAGTGAAGTTGCCGCTCGCGCTAGCGCTGCAATTGATGAATTTCTGGGAGATAAAGATGATCAGGTAGTCGTTGTTGCCACGCATGGCGGCACTGCTCGCTGCATTCTTGGCCACTATCTACATTTACCAATGGCGCACTGGGGAAAGATCGGTGGGCTATCCAATGCCCGTTGGTCAATGTTAAAGACCAGCCCCAAAGGTTGGCATTTAGCTGAACATAATGCGGGAAGTATCTTGGAGCCAGTCTTCGGTGAAGAATCCGGTGGCGAGGTACCAGATCACGTGCGCTAGAGTTACATTCTTAATCAGTAAAGATATGTAGTATTTCTTACAAAAGGGGATATGGCGCAGTTGGTAGCGCGCTTCCATGGCATGGAAGAGGTCAGGGGTTCGAATCCCCTTATCTCCACTTGAGTAAATCATTGATCAAATCGAAGAGGAAAAGTTAAATGGCGAGCGCAACTACAGTCCCACGCGGCTGGAATGCCGACAATCTCGGTGATCTAACTGGAAAGTTATTTCTGATTACTGGCGGCACCAGTGGCATAGGTAAAGTGACTGCACGCGCGCTAGCGCGCGCTGGTGCACGTGTCACAATTACGGCACGTAACCAGATTAAGGGTGCCAATACGGTTGCTGAACTCGGTAGCGACCTCGTTGATTTTAAATTACTTGATTTAGCTGATCTTTCATCAGTTCGCTCCTTTGCCAAATCTGTAAATACAGATTTTGACGTGTTAATCCTAAATGCTGGCGTTATGGGTACTCCATTTTCGCTAACTAAAGATAATTTTGAATTACAGATGGGCACCAATCACCTAGGACACTTTGCGTTAGCCGGCTTACTCCGCAGTCAGATTAAAGAACGCATTGTGGCAGTATCATCGCAGGCCCATCGCGCGGCCCGTATCTCTAATTTCACGGCAGATGATCTGCGGGATAAAGCTTTAGGTATCGGGGCATATAACCCATGGCCTGCATATGCTTTGAGTAAATTAGCCAATTTATTATTTATTCACGAGCTAGAGCGGCGCCAACTTCGCAGCAATTGGAATTTAGAAGTTATCGCGGCTCATCCAGGTTATGCAGATACAAATTTGATTACTGGAGCATCAGTGCAAGACCGCGCAGGTGCTCTAGCTAATGCACTTTTTGCACAAAGTGCAGAACGCGGTGCGCTACCGACGCTATGCGCGGCAACTTTCCCAGGTCTTTACGGCGCTTCATACATCGGACCTGATGGATTTATGGAGATGCGCGGCTTTCCAAAAATCACAAGAGCGGCAGCGATTGCATATGATCAACGTTTGGCGGGGGATTTGTGGAGTGTTAGCGAAGAATTGACTGGCGTAATCTGGCGCTAAAGCCCGATAAACTAAAGGGATGAGCACTTCACAAGAACATCAGGCATATGACTTTGCCTATGTCCAAGAGAAGTGGCTGCCAATTTGGGATGCGATAGAGCCATTTAAATCTGGCCGCCCCGATGATCTGCGTCCTAAAAAATATGTTCTAGATATGTTTCCCTATCCATCAGGTGATTTACACATGGGCCATGCTGAGGCTTATGCCCTCGGCGATGTAATCGCACGTTACTGGATCCAAAAAGGTTTTAACGTTATGCATCCAATTGGATGGGATGCCTTTGGTCTGCCTGCGGAAAATGCGGCAATTAAACGCAATGAAGATCCACGAATTTGGACCTACGAAAATATCGCTACCCAGAAAGCTTCTATGCGCAGGTACGCCTGCTCATTTGATTGGGATCGCGTTTTTAATACCTGCGATCCTGAATACTATAAATGGAATCAATGGTTGTTTATTGAACTCCATAAACGTGGTTTGGCCTATCGCAAAGATAGCGCAGTTAACTGGTGTCCGAGCTGTCAGACGGTACTTGCCAACGAGCAAGTTATAGCTGGACTTTGTGAACGTTGCGATACGGCAGTTACCAAGAAGAAGTTAAACCAGTGGTATTTCAAAATTACAGATTATGCCGATCGTCTATTAGATGACATGGCTCAACTCGAAGGCAAATGGCCCGAGAAAGTATTAATGATGCAGCGCAACTGGATCGGTCGATCACAAGGCGCGAATGTGAATTTTATGATTGAAGGTCGCGCCGATCCAATCACTATCTACACAACACGTCCCGATACTCTATACGGGGCAACTTTTATGGTCGTTGCAGTTGATTCTGCGCTGGCTGCAGAGCTCTCTAGCGGTAGCGCAGCTGAAGCTAAATTTATTCAATATCGCGAATCTGTTAAAGCAGCCTCTGATATTGATCGACTTGCATCAGATCGTCCAAAATCTGGTGTATTTCTCGAACGCTATGCCATTAATCCTGTAAATGGTGAGAAGTTGCCAATCTGGGCATCAGATTATGTTTTAGCCGATTACGGTACTGGTGTGATCATGGCAGTTCCAGCACATGATCAACGCGACTTAGATTTTGCGCGTGCCATGGAGTTATCTGTTCGCGTAGTTGTTGAAACTGGCGAAGAGGATCCAAATTCAAGTGGCGTAGCCACTACCGGTGATGGAGAGCTAATTAATTCTGGAACTTTAAATGGTTTAAATAAAGTGCAGGCAATCGCTGCAATCAACACCCAACTTGAGGCAGATGGTTTAGGCAAATCTGCCCGCAATTACCGCCTGCGCGATTGGCTAGTCTCTCGTCAACGTTATTGGGGTACGCCTATTCCGATCGTCCATTGTGAAAAATGTGGCGAGGTCGCAGTTCCGGCAGAGCAACTTCCTTTGCAACTGCCAGATGCCAAAGGCTTAGATTTAAAACCCAAGGGCCAATCTCCACTAGCTGCTGCTACCGATTGGGTAAATACCAACTGCCCTAAGTGCGGCGGGGCAGCGCTGCGCGATACCGACACTATGGATACCTTCGTTGATTCTTCTTGGTATTTCCTGCGCTATCCATCTTCTACCAACCATAACGAGCCTTTTTCACGCGCTGATATTGATACTTGGCTTCCTGTCGATCAATATGTTGGGGGAGTAACCCATGCCATCTTGCACCTGCTCTACTCCAGATTCTTCACAAAGGTACTTCATGACATTGGCATGCTCTCTTTTACCGAGCCATTTACCCGTTTACTAAATCAAGGCATGGTTGTTATGGATGGCTCTGCCATGTCGAAATCGCGTGGAAATTTAGTCCGGCTATCTGATGAATTGGAAAACCATGGGGTGGATGCGATTCGTCTTTCGATGGTTTTCTCTGGACCGCCCGAAGATGATGTTGATTGGTCTGATGTGTCACCAGCTGGTTCAGTTAAATTTCTAAGTCGCGCTTGGCGCTTATCTGGCGATGTGACATCAAAGCCCGGTGTTGATTTTTCAACTGGGGATTTACCTTTACGTAAGGCAACGCATAGAGCGCTAAATGATGCTGCCTTTGCCGTTGAATCATTTCGTTTCAACGTGGCCGTGGCGCGCATCATGGAGCTTGTTAATGCAACTCGTAAGGCAATTGATGCAGGCCCAGGGGCGGCAGATCCGGCTGTGCGCGAGGCAACCGAGGCAACCGCAATCATGCTCTCGCTTGTTGCCCCATTTACTTCTGAGGAGATGTGGGAGCGCTTAGGGCATAAACCAGCAATTGCAACCGCAGGATGGCCAGTTGTGGATGAGAAGTTGCTTGTGGCAGATGCGGTAGAAGCGGTAATTCAAATAAACGGCAAGATAAAAGAACGAATCGAAGTTTCACCAAATATCTCCGATAGCGAGATCGAAAAGTTGGCCTTGGCTCTACCTGCTATCGCTGCTGAATTAAATGGCGCCACCCCTAGGAAAGTAATCGCGCGCGCACCAAAACTAGTAAATATCGTTCTTTAACCACAGCTTTTAATTTTCTTAAAATTAAGTTTATTTATTCCTCCACAATCGCGCCATGAATCTAAATTCCGAAAATATTCAATCTTGGTGGAGCCAGATCACATTCTCGGCTCCACAGAAAAGATCCTTACTCGCTATATCAGCGCTAGTTATTGCGCTCTCTGTCTTCTTGGTCATACGTGGCAATTCGCAGGAAGTACCTACGGCGCCGATAGAACTTGCTATTACTGCAGAGACTGCTGAAGTAACAGTTGATGTCGCAGGAGCAGTAAATACACCAGGTGTATATGCCTTACCTATCAATTCTCGGGTAATCGATGCGCTAAAGGCGGCTGGCAATGCCATGAAAGGGGCTGATATTTCCGATATTAATCTAGCGCGCATTATTAAAGATGGCGAACAGATCTATATCTACCCTCCGAGTAAGAGTGGAGGACCAATACGTATCTTTAAAGAGCGGGCCAAGCCCAAACCTGCCGGTCCAATTTTTATAAATCGCGCAAATACTAAAGAGTTAGAGACTCTAGATGGAATCGGTCCAGTGCTTGCCGCACGCATAGTTGCTTATCGCAGTCAGAACGGCGCCTTTATAAATCTAGAGGATCTATTGAAAGTATCTGGAATTGGTCCGGCCACCCTTGCCAAATTTAAAGAGAAGATACGAATCTAGTTGATTTCCGCGCACTAGCTTTAGGCGGTGCGATTTGGATTGGCGCACTGACTCAAAGCTGGGCAGCTCCTTGGCGAACCACTATCGCTGCACTATTGATCTCGATATTTGCGCTAAGTCAAAGAAAGGGCAGGTTTATAACTTTAGCCCTTGCTATTGCACTTGGGTCAACGCTTATGTCTATTCGACAGCAGAGTCTGCAATCGAGTGCAATCGCTAATTACTTTGATCAAAGTGGCGAAGTAATATTGAAGTTAAGTACCGATCCACAACGTACCGCAAAAGCGGTGAGTGGACGTAACTTTCTTCCACCCAGTTTTAGTGCGCTTGGCTCGTTAGAGAAATTTAACGTTGCCGGTAAGTCATTTGATTTACATGTTCCAGTGCGTCTAATTACGACAGATATCTCCATTAGAGAGGTTCTGCCGGGACAGCGGATAAAGGCAGAGTTTCGCATTCTCAAGAGCAGAGAACCACGGGTTGCGGCGCTGCTAATTTCAAACGGTGAGATAGAAGTAATTAGCCAACCATCTGCCTGGGCTAAGGCCTTAGCCAGCATTCGCTTAGGTCTGCGCATAGCTAGCGGTAGCGGCGATAGCGGATCCTTAATTCCGGGAATGGTTTTAGGTGATACCTCACTGCAAAGTGATGAATTTAAAAGCGATATGCGTCGCTCTGGTCTGACCCACTTAGTTGCAGTAAGTGGTGCAAATTTTGCAATTGTCTCCGCCTTCGTCCTCTGGTGTATGCAATTTATCTTTCGTGGCACCCGTATGCGAGTAGTAGCAACAGCCTTTGCACTCTTTGCATTTATCGCACTTGTCAGGCCATCACCATCAGTGCTTCGTGCGGCAGCAATGGCAGCGGTACTACTAATCGCCTTTGCCACTAGACGTGGGAAAGATTCTCTACCAGCTCTAGGTTTTGCGATTGCCATCGTAGTAATTGGCGATCCATGGCAAGGGCGCGATCCTGGTTTTGCGCTATCGGTTTTAGCAACGGCTGGCCTTTTACTCTTATCAGCAAGCATTATCTCCTTCTTTGAGAGATTTCTACCTAAGTTAGCTGCGCAAGCTATGGCGCCACCGATGGCTGCGATGCTTTTCTGTGCCCCAGTAATTGTTGCGCTTTCAGGGTTTTTATCGCCAATGAGTATCGCAGCAAATCTACTCGCAGCACCGGTAGTTGCACCGATAACCATTGTTGCCTTTATTGCCGCTCTCATTTCACCCCTTTCTCCAGCGCTATCATCGATATTAGTTAGCGTAATTAAACCAATGGCCTGGTGGATTGCCACTGTTGCGCACTGGGCAGCAGGATTTAGAGTAATTTCCTTGCAGAAGGGCACACTGGGATTCTTTATAGTTGCCACGCTAGTTCTACTATTTTTCCTCGCTCCGCGAAAAATACTTGTCATAGTCTTACTCGTAACGCTAGGTCTGGCATACACGCAGAGATTTCCCGGAGGTGATTGGCAAGTTGTAAATTGTGATGTAGGTCAAGGCGATGGACTAGTTGTGAATTTAGGTAACAATCGCGCAATCCTGATCGATACTGGACCTGATCCAGCGCTTATCGACAGATGTTTAAAGCAGCTATCGATTCGAGAGATCCCGCTATTAATTCTCACTCATGGACATGCCGATCACATTGCCGGGTTAGCGGGTGCGGTAAAAGATAGAAAAGTCGGGACAACTTGGTATGGAAATGTGCAACGCGGTGTATCTGCCAAAATTGATACAACGCAAGTAAAAGTTCTTTGGCCTGATTCTGGTAGCTATGACGCGAATAATTCAAGTATTGCAGTTCGTATCGATACGCCAGACTATTCGCTCTTTGCAGGCGGAGATATGGAGCCGTTAACCCAAGCGGTGATTGCGGCCGAGCTTGCGCCAGTTGATATTTATAAAGTTTCCCACCACGGCTCTGCATATCAAGATGAGGCTTTTACCCGCGCCTTATCACCGCAGATTTCATTGATTAGCGCTGGAATTGGTAATAGTTATGGCCATCCCGCACTAGGCACGCTTGAACTTTTGGCGCAGGTAAGCGCTAAAGTACTACGTACCGATACTGATGGAGCGATTGCAATTCGCGCCCAAGATCATCGACTACGGATTAAGACCAGCAAATACCACTTTGCTTTTCTACGTTGGGAGTAAGAATTGAGGAAAGATAGATGAACTCTTTCTATCTCATCCTTGGCGCTGAGCCTGCCCTAGCCGATCGCGCTCTGGCCAAACTTCTCTCGCAGCTAAAAGAGGAACAGGCCGAGGTGACAACTATCTTTGCCGCCGATGCGTTGGTGGGAGATATTTCAGATGCGCTAGCGCCTTCACTCTTTTCCGAGCGGCGTGCGCTGATTATTAAAGATTTACAGGATCTACCAGAAGATTCTAAAGATGAACTAACTAGGTATTTACCTGATCCTGATGTGACAACGACAGTAATTTTTATTCATAAGGGTGGCGTAAAGGGGAAGGCTCTTCTTGATGCGATCAAGAAAGTTAAGCCAGAGATAATTGCCTGTGATCCCTTAAAGAAAGAGGCTGAGAAAGAAGCTTTCGTTAGAGATTTATTTTTAGATGGCGGACGTAAAGCAAGTGCTGGCGCAATCTCTGCACTAGTAGGCGCACTAGGTGGTGATATGCGCGAGCTACAGCAGGCCGTTTCGCAAATTTCATTAGATGCACCGGCTGGTGTAATTGATGAAGCGATGGTTGATAAATTTCATCAAGGTCGTGTGGAAACTACGGGCTTTAATGTTGCAGATGCCACGATCAATGGAAATTTACCGGAGGCCTTAATCTGCCTTCGTAGCGCCATGGATACAGGTACTGATCCGGTAATGGTTACCTCAGCGATTGCATCAGCGCTTCGTTCGCTGGCGAAAGTATCGGGCGCTGCCAGCGGTGCAAAATCTTTTGAATTAGCTGGACAACTGGGGATGGCGCCGTGGCAAATTGATAAAGCGCGCCGCCAATTACAAGGATGGACTCCGCGCGCACTTTCTAAGGCGGTACAGGCGATCGCTTTAGCTGATGCACAGGTCAAGGGAGCTGCCACTGATCCGATTTATGCGCTGGAGAAAGCTCTTGCCAATATCACCGCTGCACGGATTGCTCGCTAGGCGGGGATTTCACCCCAATTTGAGCCTGCGCCCCATGCGCTGATAACCTACGCATCTGCCTGGCAACCAAATGGGTTATCACAGCTTAAACGTTCGGAGTAATACACGTGGCAAATATCAAGTCGCAGATCAAACGCGTAAAGACAAATGATAAGGCGTACCTACGCAATAAATCTGTCTCCTCATCAATTAAGACTGCGGTCCGCAAATTCCGCGAAGCAATTGCTAAGGGCGATGCATCTCTAACAACTACCGAGCTTCGCGCTGCTTCAAAGGCACTCGATGTCGCAGTTGCAAAGGGTGTTATTCATCGTAATGCTGCCGCAAATAAGAAGTCATCAATGGCTAAGGCAGCAGCCAAAGCCGGCGCTCGTTAATTCTTAATAGCTACCAGAAAAAAGGCGGATAAACGTGCCTGCAATTTCACTTGCGAAGGCGCCGCAACCAGCTGCAACTAACCCGGCGCAGATTCGTAATTTCTGCATCATTGCTCATATCGATCACGGAAAATCAACTCTGGCCGATCGCATGTTGGGTATTACCGAAGTAGTAGATGCGCGCAATATGCGCGCCCAATATCTAGATCGCATGGATATCGAACGCGAACGCGGAATTACCATTAAATCTCAAGCCGTGCGTATGCCATGGCGTAGTGGAATAGATGGCCAGGAATACATCTTAAATATGATCGATACTCCTGGGCATGTGGATTTCACTTATGAAGTATCGCGCTCGCTAGCAGCATGTGAAGGCGCTGTACTGCTAGTTGATTGCGCACAAGGAATCGAAGCTCAGACCCTAGCTAATTTATATTTAGCGATGGAGAATAATTTAACGATCATTCCAGTTCTAAATAAAATTGACCTACCTAATGCACAGCCAGATAAATTTGCCGCAGAGCTTGCACGTTTAATTGGATGCCAACCGGAGGATTGTTTAAGAGTCTCAGGTAAGACTGGCGATGGCGTAGCTGAACTTCTCGATCAAATAGTTGCGCTAATTCCCGCGCCCATTGGTGATGCTGACGCGCCAGCTCGCGCACTTATCTTTGACTCTGTCTATGACTCTTATCGCGGCGTTGTTACATATGTGCGTGTAATAGATGGTCACCTAAAACCACGCGAGCAGATCCAAATGTTTTCAACCGGCGTTCGCCATGAGGCTTTAGAGGTCGGCGTTATCTCACCGGAGCCATTACCCGGCAAAGGCTTAGGGGTGGGTGAAGTGGGTTACTTAATCACCGGCGTAAAAGATGTTCGCCAATCTCGCGTTGGTGACACAGTAACTACTTACAACAATCCAACTAAAATAGCGCTAGCTGGATATAAAGATCCAAAACCAATGGTCTTCTCAGGGCTTTTTCCGCTAGATGGCGCAGATTTCCCGCTATTGCGTGATGCTCTGGATAAACTGCAATTAAATGATGCCGCACTTGTCTATGAACCAGAGAGCTCTGCCGCACTCGGCTTTGGATTTCGCTGTGGTTTCTTAGGGTTGCTTCATATGGAGATCGTGCGTGAGCGGTTAGAACGTGAATCAGGCATCAGCCTTATTTCAACTGCCCCGAACGTTGTTTATCGCGTAATGCTAGAAGATGGCAAAGAATTTGTGGTTACTAATCCATCAGAATTTCCCGATGGCAAGATTAACTTCGTAAAAGAACCAATCGTTAAATGCACAATTTTGGCGCCATCGGAATATATCGGCACCATCATGGAGCTCTGCCAAGAACGCCGTGGCAGCCTGCAGGGCATGGATTACATCTCCGAAGATCGGGTCGAGATTCGCTACACCCTTCCTCTTGCAGAGATCGTCTTTGACTTCTTTGATCAATTAAAGAGCCGCACTAAAGGTTACGCCTCACTTGATTATGAAGAACTAGGTGATGAAGAAGGTAACTTGGTTAAAGTTGATATTTTGTTACAAGGTGAAGCAGTCGATGCTTTTAGCGCAATTGTCCACCGTGATAAGGCTTATGCCTATGGCGTGATGATGACCGGCAAGCTACGTGAGCTAATTCCACGTCAACAGTTTGAGGTACCAATCCAAGCCGCAATTGGTTCACGCATCATTGCCCGCGAAAGTATTCGTGCAATACGTAAAGACGTTCTGGCAAAGTGTTATGGCGGAGATATTTCGCGCAAGCGCAAACTTCTGGAGAAACAGAAGGAAGGCAAGAAACGCATGAAGATGGTGGGACGCGTTGAAGTTCCCCAAGAAGCCTTCGTTGCCGCCCTTGCCACAGATGCTGATATCGAAAAAATTAAAGCCGCGCGTAAGCAAGACTGATCGTGCTTTCTTTCTACGTACATATCCCTTACTGCATCAAGCGATGTGGGTACTGTGATTTCAATACCTATACCCCCTCTGAAATACAAGATGGCGCATCACTTGAAATTGTCTCCAATGACTATATTGATGCGGTACTGCAAGAATTAAAATCTGCACCGCTGGATCAGGTACCAACAATCTTCTTTGGGGGAGGCACTCCCTCTCTTCTGCCGGCGACTGATTTAGGCAGAGTTATCACCGCTATAAGAGAACGAAATGGTTTAGCGAAAAATTGTGAGATAACTCTGGAAGCCAACCCTGATTCGGTTACGGCGGAGAAGCTAGATGGGTATTTAAAGGCTGGCTTTAATCGGATCTCCTTTGGAATGCAATCGGCGCAGCCACATGTGCTTGCCACATTGGATCGCACTCATAATCCTGCTAATGTAAAGCGCGCAGTTGATATGGCAAGAGCCACAGGATTTACAAGTATCAGCGTTGATTTAATTTATGGCACTCCTGGTGAATCACTTGCCGAATGGCAGAGCACTGTAACTGAGGCGCTATCTCTAGATATCGATCACATTAGCGCTTATGCGTTAATTGTTGAGACGGGCACAAAACTTGCAGCGCAGATAAAGCGTGGGGATTTAACGATGCCGATCGATGATTTGATGGCTGATATGTATCTACTGGTTGACCAGATGTGTAACACAGCAGGTTTTGAATGGTATGAACTATCAAATTGGGCAAAGCCCGGGCATGAGTGTCAGCACAACATTGCTTATTGGCGTAGCGCAAATTGGTGGGGATTAGGACCTGGTGCACACTCGCATGTCGATAGGAAACGTTTTTGGAATGTGAAGCATCCAACTGCATATAAGCAAAAATTATTTGCTGGCGAATCTCCAATTGCTGAAAGTGAGATTTTATCTGCTGAGCAATTACGCGATGAATCAATTATGTTGGCAATTAGAATGCGATCTGGTCTGCCGCTGCAATTATTGGACGAGGCAGCAATTGAACGCTTATCTCAATATCAAAGTAGCGGCCATATAAATGAAGTTGCTGGTTCAATACAGTTAACGGGAAAAGGGCGATTAATCGCCGACAGATTGGTACGAGAGGCGCTAGGTTAGCGCTCTGTAGTACCTTTAGCTCATGAGCACTAGTGCCACGATTCTCTTAACTTTCCTTGCTGTAATTTTCGTTGTATCGGGTTTATCCAAGGCAAGTGGCAACGAAAAGGGTCTCTCCGGAACTCGGGAAGTTAACGTTAGGGATGGCATTGCTCGCGTAATTGGCTTCTTTGAAGCTCTGCTGGCACTGGGATTAATTCTTGGACTGAAGTGGAATTGGATGGCTTACTTCCCACTATTAGGTTTGTGGTTCATTATGGCTGGCGCAGTAGGGGCTCAGTTCCGTGCTGGTAAAGCAAAGACGGCATTTCCTGCCTTTTTCTTATTAACTTTAATTTCGATCGCGTTAGTTCTGATTTAAGACGAGTGCAGATGCAATCTCAACGACGACTGGAAATACTACGTGCCATCGTTGATGAGTATGTGGCTACGCAAGAACCGGTTGGCTCAAAATCAATTGCAGATAAATCTTCACTTGGCTTATCCCCTGCCACTATTCGTAACGAAATGGCGGTTTTAGAAGATGAGGGTCTAATTACTCATCCGCACACTTCAGCAGGGCGCATACCAACTGATCTTGGTTATCGTGTTTTCGTAGATAAGTTGGCGACGGTTAAACCACTTTCTTCTGCCGAGCGTCGCGCGATTGAGACTTTCCTAGAAGGAGCCCTCGATTTAGATGATGTTGTAATGCGAACTGTCCGGCTACTAGCTGATGTCACAAAGCAAGTAGCGGTAGTTCAGTATCCTTCTATGATCAAGTCTCGCGTGAGACACGTTGAATTAGTGGCGCTGACGTCTTCGCGCCTTATGTTAATTTTAATTACAGATGCTGGGCGGGTCGAGCAGAGAGTAATCGAGCTAATCGAGGCGGTTCCCGAAGCTTTCATAACTAGCCTTCGTAGCCAATTAAATAATGCGATGATGGGACAACGCCTGCCAGATATTGCAGATCGCATCACATCGCTAATGGATAGCTATAGCGCTAAAGAACGCAGAGATGTTGCCCAAGTTGTTTCGGCAGTAATAGAAATGGCTATGGAACCTCTGGAAGAGAAGGTAGTTCTGGCTGGTACCTCTAATTTGGCTCGCTTTCGTGAGGATTTCAGCGCCACAATTCATCCAGTGCTTGAAGCTCTCGAAGAGCAGGTCGTGCTGCTTCGCTTATTGGGTGATGCCAATGAAAATGTCCGAGTACGCATCGGGGGAGAGCAGAATGAAACTAATCTGCGTCAAACCTCGCTAGTGACCGTAGGATATGGGGCTGATAGTTCACCAATAGGTGCGCTCGGAGTACTAGGGCCAACTCGCATGGATTACGCCGGATCTATGGCGGCAGTCTCTGCAGTTGCCCGCTATGTCGGACGTTATATTTCGGAGAGTAATTAACTTATGTCAGATCTTTACCAGACGCTCGGCGTTGATCGCAGCGCTAGCGCCGATGAAATCAAGAAGGCCTATCGCAAAATTGCACGCGAACTGCATCCAGATGTGAACCCAGATCCAGCGGTGCAAGATAAATTTAAAGAGGTAACCGCTGCCTATGAAGTGCTGAGTGATACACAAAAGCGCCAGTCATATGACATGGGTGGATCTGGCTTTGGCGGATCTGGATTTGGTGGTGGCGGTTTTAGCGACATTATGGATGCATTCTTTGGCGGCGGACAAAATCGTGGCCCGCGACCTCGCATGCGTCAAGGTCAAGATGCGCTAATCCGCGTCGAAGTTGATTTAAATGAAGCCTGTTTCGGAAGTGAGCGAGATATTTCAGTTGAGAACGCGGTCACCTGTACTAAGTGCAGTGGACAAGGTTCGGCAGATTCATCGGCGCCAACTATGTGCCAGGTATGTAAGGGTCGCGGCGAAACGCAGCAAGTACAGCGTTCTTTCCTGGGCCAGGTAATGACTTCTCGGCCTTGTGCAACTTGTCAGGGTTATGGCAGCGTAATTCAAAATCCTTGTCGCGAATGTGCTGGCGATGGTCGAGTCCGCGCCCGCCAAACAATCAATGTAAAGATTCCAGCAGGCGTTGAGACTGGTAACCGCATTCAGCTTTCAGGTCGCGGTGAAGTAGGTTCAGGTGGCGGTCCCGCCGGTGATCTCTATGTCGAAATCGTAGAAGCCGAACACCCATTTTTAATTAGAGATGGCCATAACTTGCATGTAGCGATAGAGATATCTTTTGCGGCAGCAACGCTGGGAACGAAAGTTTCGGTGGAGTGCTTGGATGAGGCTATCGAAGTTGAAATTCGCCCTGGAATTCAAAGTGGAGCAACCATCCCAGTTCGTGGCAAGGGTATGGCGCGACTGCGTGCAACTAGCCGCGGTGACTTAATAGTTCATGTGGAAGTTCAGACCCCACATAAGTTAAATCGCGAGCAAGAAGAGTTGATTCGCAAATTCGCTTCTGCGCGTGGAGAAAAGCCTGGAGATGTAAAGATCAAGGGACATGAACAAGGCTTCTTTGGAAAGTTTAGAAATGCTTTTGGGCGCTAATGCTTAGCCTCTTCTTTGTTAGCGATCTACCGACGGAGGTAGGTAGCACTTATCAATTTGGTGGCGAGGAAGCAGGACATGCAATTCGGGTGCTACGCACACAAGTAGGTGATTCTTTATCCTTATCAAATGGTCAAGGTTCTTGGTCAATTGTGAAAGTTATGGCGATAGATAAGAAGACCATGACTGTTCAAGTAAGCGAATCAGGATTTGAGCAAGCGCTTCCTCTTGAGCTTACTGTGGCGCAAGCGCTAACCAAGAGTGATCGAATCAAAGAGTCCATTGAGCTAAATACGGCTGGTGGTGCCGATGTAATTTTATTGTGGACAGCGGCGCGATCAATTGGCAAAGCAACCCCAGATTTTATGCAGAAGTTAGCAAACACGGCACGCGAAGCTAGCAAACAGTCTCGTCGTAACCGAATTCCATTTGTTATGGGAGTCTTTGATGCGAAGAAGTTGGCTGCAGAAATACCAAATTATGATTTAGCCATAGTTCTACACGAAAGTGCGGCAATTAAATTAACTAATGTATTAAAGCCGACAGCTCAGAAAATATTGGTGATTATTGGCCCGGAAGGTGGATTATCGGATGAAGAGTTGGCGATATTTGAATCTGCTGGTGCCCATATGGCACATCTGGGCCGCCCAGTTTTCCGCTCTGCTCATGCTGGCGTGGCTGCGCTATCTGCCATTAATGCTGCGTTAAAAATTTGGTAAAGGTATGATTTACATATGTCTTTAGATCCAGATTGCATCTTCTGTAAAATTATTGCCGAGGCAATTCCAGCAGAGATAATTTTTCGTAATGAGAATGTGGTTGCATTTAACGATCTAAACCCACAGGCGCCCACCCATGTTTTACTTATTCCCACGATTCACACTGAGAACGCTGGTTCACTGGCAAAGCTATCTGCCACCATCACAGCAGCCTTATTTACCGCTGCAGATCAGATCGCCACAGAACGGCAGTTAACTGGTTATCGCACCGTCTTTAATACTGGCGCCGATGCCGGCCAGAGCGTCTTTCACGCTCATCTCCACCTGTTGGGCGGGCGCGGACTCGCTTGGCCACCCGGTTAAAAGTAGTATCACTTACTATATGGAACGCACTTTAATCACCATTCCTCCTGCCATTCCAATGGTTTCACTAATTGGAGTTGGCGATGCCAATTTGCGGGTAATAGAAGCAGCTTTTTCCAGCGTTAACATAACTGTGCGCAGTAATGAAATAACGCTGCGCGGGCCACACATCGATTGCCTGGCTTTAGAGAAACTTTTTTCAGAGATGACAGTTGTTATCCGCTCTGGACAATCACTTACAGTGGATGCCATTAAGCGCAGTATCGCCATGTTGGAACAAGATCCAGCAGATAGTCCAGCAGAAGTACTCTCGCTAAATATTGTTTCAAATCGCGGACGTACAATCCGTCCTAAGACAGCAAACCAGAAACGCTACGTGGATGCGATTGAGGATAACACTATAACTTTCGGAATTGGTCCAGCAGGAACCGGAAAGACATACCTTGCAATGGCTAAAGCAGTAGCGGCTCTGCAGGCTAAGAAAGTAAATCGCATAATATTAACACGCCCAGCTGTGGAGGCAGGAGAACATTTAGGTTTTCTACCTGGCACCTTGAGTGAAAAGATTGATCCGTATCTGCGCCCGCTATTTGATGCTCTTCACGACATGATCGATGTGGATTCAATCCCACGTTTGATGCAGACCGGAGTTATTGAAGTAGCACCTCTCGCATATATGCGCGGTCGTACTTTAAATGACTCTTTTATTATTTTAGATGAGGCGCAGAACACCACGCCCCAGCAGATGAAGATGTTCCTCACGCGGTTAGGTTTTGGATCTAAGATGGTAATTACCGGAGATGTCACTCAGGTCGACCTTCCAAATGGAGCCCACTCTGGCTTACGAATAATTTCAAATATTCTGCAAGATATTGATGATATTGCCTTTTTAGAATTAACCGCTGAGGATGTGGTTCGCCATCGCTTAATCGGTGACATAGTACAAGCTTATGAAAAATATGACGAAGCTAAGTCAGCTCCCCGAAATATCCAAAACTCATAATGAGCGTTGAAATCACTAACAAATCTGGCCAACTTGTGCCAACTGAAAATTTGCGGGAGTTGATGGAGAACTCACTTCAAGAACTTAAATTAAATGCAGAGTGTGAGCTAAATATGGTATTTGTCGACGAAGCCGAAATGACCGAACTGCATATAAAGTGGATGAATGAAGGCGGAGCCACCGATGTGCTCTCTTTCCCGATGGACCTGCCAAGCACCCCAGGTGAAGCTGTGACACTCGGAGATATCGTCATAGCCCCCACAGTTGCAGCAGAACAAGCTTTAGTAGCTGGCCACAGTATTGAGCATGAGATTTATATTCTGGCTACCCATGGCTTACTCCATATCCTCGGCTATGACCATGCCGAGAAAGCTGAAGAGGAAGTTATGTTTGCTTTGCAAGAAGATCTAGTAAGGAAATGGCAGGCATCTGCATGAGCGTATTAAATCTCACCGCAATACTATTTCTGATTGTATTCGCCGCATTTCTTGCTGCATCAGAATCTGCGCTCACCTCGATTTCTCGTGTATTAATTGAAGAGCTAGAGAGTAAAAGAGGGGGACATTTGCTTAAGAAGTACTCCCAACAGCCATCTAGATATTTAAATGTGCTCTTGCTTGTCCGTAAAATATGTGAATTTACAGCTGCAGCGTTATTGGCAGTTGCCTTGTTGCGTCAATATTCATCGGCTCAGGCGATGGCGCTGACTGTAGCGATCATGGTCGTAATCTCGTATGTCTTAATCGGAGTTGGCCCAAGAACGCTGGGGCGCCAACAACCTCACAAATGGGCGCGTGCCGGAATTTCTATTGCCTATTTTTTAGCTTTCATCTTGGGTCCGGTAACAAATTTATTGATTGCAATTGGTAATGCAATTACCCCTGGTAAAGGGTTTCGGGGTGGCCCATTTACAAATGAGGCCGAGCTACGTGACTTGGTAGATCAGGCACATGAACGTGGCTTAGTTGAATCAGATGAGCACGAAATGATCCACTCTGTATTTGAGTTGGGCGACACTTTGGTGCGCGAGCTGATGGTTCACCGCACAGATATGGTCTGGATTGAACGCGATAAAACGCTACGCCAAGCGCTCTCACTAGCCTTACGTTCTGGATATTCTCGAATTCCTGTAGTCGGCGAAAACCTCGACAAAATTATCGGGATTGCATACGTTAAAGATCTTGCTAAACGCGCGCTAGATCGTCATGAAGCAGAAACTACCGAAAAGGTAGAACAGCTCATGCGCCCGGCTGTCTTTGTCCCAGAGATAAAAATTGCAGCCGAATTATTAAAGGAGATGCAGCGCGATCAGATACACCTAGCTATCGTGGTAGATGAATATGGGGGCACTGCTGGAATTATTACCATTGAAGATATCATCGAGGAAATAGTAGGTGAGATTGCTGATGAATTCGATGATGGTGTAGATGCGTTTACTTGGATTAATGATGATAGAGCGCGCGCTAAGGCCACTTTGCATATTGAAGATCTAGCGGATGAACTAAAAATTATAATTAATAAATCTGATTTTGAAGATGTCGATACCATCGGTGGGTTAATGGCTCAGAAGTTAGGGCGCGTCCCTATTGCTGGAAGTACAATTGATTTATCAGGTTGGTCAATTACCTCAGAGCGCCCGCTAGGTCGTCGCCGAAAAATAAGTAGTGTGATGATTGAGCGAATCAAAGATGGAGAAATACTAGAAAATGTCTGATTCAACTGTTATCGATTTTAGCAACTCTGAGGATAAAAAGTTAGCAACCCTAGCGGTTGCTACTTTGGCTCGCACAGGCGCAAAACAATCAGCGGCGCTACGTGATACCACTGGGCGTACTTATGTTGCCATAAATATTGAATCAGCTTCACTATCTCTCGATGCGCTGCAAGCAGTCTTCACTGTGGCAACTGCTTCACAAATTTCTGGCATTGAGAGCGTAGTAATCACTGGTGATAAATTGGCTCTCACGGCTGTTATCAGCGAAAATTCACCAGATGCAACCATCTTCCACATCACCGACAGTGGCGTAATTACCTTATTTAATAGGATTTAATTAACCAAGTAGGCAGGGCGTAAGATAGCCCAATGCGCATCGTCCGATTTACTCCAGCTGCTCAAGCAGGCCTTGGCACCGATCCGCTCTACGGAGTCCTAGAAGAAGATAATTCAATATCTGTTATCTCAGGAGATCCGATCTATCACGGAGTTACGAAAACTGCGGCAAAGGTTGAATTTAGCAAGGTCCGATTACTGGCCCCAGTAATTCCACGGAGCAAGATTGTTGCCGTTGGTAAAAATTATGCAGATCATGCCAAGGAGATGGGTTCAGAAGTACCGAAGGAACCAATAATCTTTTTGAAACCAAATACATCCGTTATTGGGCCAGGAGAGACCATCGTCTGGCCTTCCATGGCACCAACTATCGATTACGAAGCCGAGTTAGCAGTTGTCATCGGAAGAGTTTGTAAAGATGTCCCACGCGAGAGAGTCAACGAAGTTATTTTCGGCTACACCTTGGCAAATGATGTTACATCTCGCGAATTGCAGCGAAGTGATGGTCAGTGGGCACGCTCAAAGAGCTTTGATACTTTTTGTCCAATCGGGCCATGGATTGAAACTGATTTTATTCCTGGGACGCAAAGAATTTATAGTGAGGTAAATGGTGAGATTCGCCAGGACGCCACGTTAGATCAGATGATATTTAACGTATCTGACATCGTGGTATTTATCTCGCAAGTCATGACACTTCTACCTGGTGATGTAATTATTACCGGTACCCCTGCCGGCATCGGTCCCTTGATCGAGCGAGGTAGCGTAACAATCGGTATCGATGGGCTTGGTCAACTAACAAATAAGGTGAGTGCAAAACCGTGAGTGAGAAAAAAGTGAAAGTTCGTTTTGCCCCATCACCTACCGGTGATTTACATGTTGGAAATATTCGCACCGCGCTCTTCGATTGGGCATATGCCCGACACACAGGTGGAACCTTCTTATTTCGTATTGAAGATACTGATACAACGCGTGTAACAGATGAATATATACAGGCAGCTATCGACACCTTAAAGTGGCTAGGACTTAATTGGGATGAAGGTCCGGAAGTTGGCGGAGATAATGGTCCATATCTACAATCACAGAGACTCGATATCTATGCCACATGGGCAGAAAAATTCTTAGAGCAGAAAGATGCTTACCATTGTTACTGCTCACCCGATGAGTTAGAGGCAGTGCGCGAGGCGCAACGAGCTGCCAACGTTGCACCAGGATATAACGGCCATTGTCGAGATTTAATACCAGCGCAGGTAGCAGATTTTAAGGGACAAGGACGTAGCGCAGTCGTTCGCATGAGAATGCCTGAAGGCGCCACCACATTTACCGATGAGATCCGCGGTGATGTCACCTTTGATCACAAATTTGTGCCAGATTTCGTCCTGGTGCGCGCAGATGGATCACCTTTATATACTTTGGCAGTTGCCGTTGATGATATTTTAATGAAGGTAACGCATGTGTTACGCGGTGAAGATTTACTTTCCTCTACTCCACGCCAAATTCGAGTTTATCAAGCGATGGGTGTTAAACCGGATGATTATCCAGTCTTTGCCCACCTGCCATTTGTGATGGGCCAAGATAATGCCAAACTATCTAAGCGAAATGGCGAAGTATCAATCGCCTGGTATCGCGAGCAAGGGTATCTACCCGAAGCAATCTGTAATTATTTAGCGCTACTAGGTTGGTCTCCAGGTGATGATCGTGAAGATATTACTATGGCTGAACTATGTGAACTTTTTACAGTCGATAAGGTTCATTCATCTCCAGCCCGATTTGATATGAAGAAATTGGAAGCTATAAATGGAGATAAGATTCGGGCGCTGACTTTAGATGAATTCTTAAACTGGTCGCTGCCCTTTTTAATGAAAGCGAATGTGATCACCGGAACTGATGACGAGATTGAACTAGTTAAACAAGCGCTACCAATTGTTCAAGAACGCATTGTAAAACTAGATGAAATTCCGGCCATGCTAGGTTTCCTATTTGTTAAAGATTTCCAAATAGAAGAATCGTCTCTTGCCAAGGTAACCGATGGCCCCTCGAAGGATGTTTTAAAACGAGCTCTTTCGGAATTAACGCCATTAATAAGCTGGGAGCATGCGGCAATCGAAGCGGCTTTACGTGCCTCTCTAATTGAAGAGATGGGGCTAAAGCCTAGGGTTGCTTTTGGTGCAGTACGTATCGCAACGACTGGCTCTACTATTTCTCCACCGCTCTTTGAGTCAATGGAGTTGCTCGGTAAAGATGTGGCGCTGGCACGAATTTCAGCGGCGATTGCGCTCTAACTTTTGATGTATTCTTACGCCTGTTCTATTGGGGTATGGGGTAATTGGCAGCCCTGCTGATTCTGGTTCAGTAAGTCTAGGTTCGAGTCCTGGTACCCCAGCGCATTACCGCAAGAAAAGCAGTATAGATTTAAAAATGTACTAGGGCCCCGTCGTCTAGCGGCCTAGGACTCTGGCTTCTCAAGTCAGCTACGAGGGTTCGAATCCCTTCGGGGCTACGCGTGATTGGTGTAACTATTTTGATTGGCTTTATGAAGGTACTGCCGGCATTTATCGCTACCGCTTATTTACTAGCGTTAGTTCCGGGCCAAACAGTTGCGATGATTTTGCGCCAAGCGATTATGGGCGGGCCAAGCACCGCTTATAAGACCTTGCTTGGAACTAGTAGCGCACTGATCGTGTGGGGGAGCGCATCCGCAGTTGGCCTTTCGCAAATCTTTGCTCACTCGCAAACAGCTTATGACTTACTTAAATACACCGGTGTTGCATATCTAATCTTTTTAAGCTTACAAACTCTCTGGCAGGCGCGTAAAGAGTACGGTCGCTTTGATTATGAAGGAACTGCTAAAAATGGCTTAGGTCCTGCTTTTCGCCTCGGCTTCTTAACCAATATGACAAATATTAAAGCAGCTGTCTTTGCAGTCGCCTTTATTCCAGCGTTTGTCCCTGCAGATTTCAATCTAGCTTTAGGAATATTTCTACTTGCAGTAGTGCAGGCGCTCACAGCATCATCATGGTATGCCTTCGTTATCTCACTTGTTGCTCGTGCCTCAATAGTTCTCGCCCGCCCAAAAGTTAGACGGGGTTTAACTGTATTTTCTGCAATCGGAATTTTATTCTTAGCAATGACTCTATTATTTACTTCACCGCGCTAGCTAGAAATAAATCACCAAGCTTGCGCGCCCAAACCACCATCAAAGTCATATGTGTTTCCGGTGGCCCAGGCATTGGCATCGGAGAGTAAAAACTCGGTAACACCAACAACTTCTGCAGCGCTGGCATAGCGAGCGGTGGGAGTAGCTGCTTTCCAAGCTGCGACTCCTTCGGGCCAAGCTTGATCTATTCCAGGTTTACCGATTAGGCCTAAACGCAATCCGAGTACACGCATTGGTGAATGAGAACGTGAGGCGGTGCGCGTTAATTGATCAAGGGCGGCTTTGCTGGCTCCATATATTTCATGGCCGCTACGTGGATTTAGCGCTTCTACCGAGGAAATATTTAACACGACTTGTACCCCAGATATTGCGCTCTCCTCGATAATTTCACGTGGGGCATCAACGTTAACCCGCATCATCGACTCAATCTCGCCACGTTTGGCCAGTGTGGGATCTAATACAGATTGATTAGCAGCGTTATTGATTACAAAATCTAGCTTGCCAGCACGAGAGACGGCCTCTTGTACAAGAGAGGTACCTGATTTAGGAATAGATAAATCTTCAGCGATGATATGAAGATTTTTAGCCGATGGGATATCTCCAGTATTTACCTGCGCACAGACGATGGCACCAAGTTCTAGGAAACGGGAAACGTAGGATCTACCAATAAATCCAGATGCTCCGGTTACTAAAATTACTTTGCCGGCATAGCTCATTTAAGCGGCGCCAAAACTTGAACTCTAGTGTTCACGCGATCTATCAAATCACTTAAATTAATTTTGGTGCTGGTACGGTCAGCGACAACTTGCTCCCCAGCCACCCAGACATCGGTTACATCACCGCGCCCTGCGGCAAAGACTAGCAGCGCAAGCAGATCATGAACTGGAGTTAGATGCGCTGCCCGTAAATCGAGCGCAATTAAATCTGCTTCTTTGCCAATTTCGATACTACCCACTCGATCTGCCAGGCCGACTGCGCGAGCAGCCTCAATAGTTGCAGCTCGAACGATCGCCACTAGATCAACATCGGCAGGGGACTGGCGCAGGGCGACGACGTGTGCTGCCATACGCATCACCGAGAACATATCTAGATCATTAGATGATGAACAACTATCTGTACCCAATCCGACTGTAATACCAGCTTTTCGTAGATCATTAAATCTGGCCAGGCCTGAACCAAGTTTTAAATTACTGCCTGGGCAATGTCCTACCGATGTTCCCTTACTTGCAGCGATAACCATATCTGAATCACTTAAGTGGATGCCATGGCCAAATATCGTAGGCACATCTAAAATTCCAGTATCACGACAGACTTCGGTAGGTGTTTTGCCATATCGCTCTGCGACATCTTTATTCTCGGCCTCGGTTTCGGATACATGTAAATGGATGCGCGCATTGAGCTCTTTGGCGATCTCAGCAACTTGCGCCAAATTCTCGGGAGAATCTGTATATGTGGAGTGTGGCATTAAATAAGTTGGTATGTATGGGCCACCAATATTGGCTAGTTCATCTTTCCATTTGTGCGCTCGTTCAATTCTTTCGGGCCATTCCAGCCCATCAAGTCCTGGAAAATCAAAGAAGATTGGGCCGGCAATATGACGAAGTCCGACTCTAACTGCGCCGCGATGGGTTGCGACAGGGTTTAAATACATATCCATAGTTGTTGTAGTACCCGATAAGAGCGCCTCTAGGGCTCCGAGTTCGGTACCGAGTTCGCAAGTGGCCTCATCCATGATTGCGCCCTCAGCTGCCCAAACACGCTCTAAGAAGCCTTGCAGATTTACTCCCTCCGCCCAACCACGCAGCAGCGACATTCCCAAATGGGTATGGCTATTGATAAATCCGGGCGCTATTAATTTGCCGCCAGCATCATAGGTAACTTTCGCGGCTAGCTTTTCTTCACCAATATAGGAAATCTTGCCACCGGTTACTCCGATCGAAACGTTTTCTAATATCTCATTTTGATTATTTGAAGTAAGTAAGTAGCGGGCATTGAAAATTAGTAGATCCATATCTATGCCAACAACTTAATCGCACCATCGATAATGGTGATCACTTTTTCACTAGCTAGCTTTAAAGCCGCATTAATCTCATCCATAGTTATGGGGTGATCACTAACACCTGCAGCAGGATTTACAACTAGGGCGATTGCGCCGTATCTAAGCGCGGCCTCTTTGGCGAGTGAAACTTCAGGTACTCCGGTCATTCCAACAACGGTGGCCCCTGCCAGCGCTGCCAGGCGAATTTCCGATGGAGTTTCAAAGCGCGGACCATTAAATCCTGCATATATTCCGCCAGTTTTAAGTTCGATCCCTGCACTTTTTGCAGAAAATGACATGGCAGCCTTGACCTTTTCATCATAAAGATGCGACATATCGATATGTTGCACACCACCAGGTTGTACTCCATCAAAGAAGGTATCTGCCCGTCCGTGTGTGAAATCAATAAAATCATCTAAGAGTTGAAGCGAGCCAGCTGGAAGTTGTGGATCAATACCTCCGACAACATTTACCGCGATTACAAAATCTACGCCAGCTTCTTTGAGCGCAGTTATATTGGCGCGATAATTTACAGCGCTAGGTGGCAGGCTATGGTCAATACCGTGACGGGTTAAGAAGAAAATTTCGGCTCCATGCCAGATTCCCTTTGTCACTAGCGCTTTTCCGTAGACGGTATCTACTCTTTGAGGTGTAGATCCAGAGAGTGCCGGAAGGCTATAAAAACCCGTACCTGCAATAATGCCAATCTTCACAGGGTTAACCTACTTGGCAAGGCCGGCCATAAGGCGACCAATGTAGTTGCGATCTGCATCTTTGGAATTTACGACCGCCACAATTTTGCCGCCTGACATAACTGCAATCCGATCTGAGAGCGAGAGGATTTCATCTAATTCAGCAGATACCAAGAGAACCGCAGCACCCTTATCGCGAGCTGAAATCAATTGATCGTGGATAAATTCAATCGAGCCAACATCAACACCGCGCGTTGGCTGAGCAGCTACCAATACCGGCAGCTCCTCGCTTAACTCACGAGCAACGACAACCTTCTGTTTATTTCCACCAGATAGAGAGCCAGCATTATTAAAAGGAGAGGGGGTTCGGATATCAAATTTCTCGACCATTGCATAGGCGTTCTTTGATATTTCACCCAGATCTCTAATCCAGCCTTTTGCAAATGGAACTTGATCAAATTGATTTAATACCAAGTTATCGGCGATGCTGTAGGTAGCAATTAGGCCATGCTTCTCGCGATCTTCTGGAATATGAGAAATACCAGCCTCATGTACTCCATGCGGATGCATATCTTTAGTCGCCTTACCATTTATTAGAACTTCCCCGGCAATTCGATGGCGCATCCCACAAATAGCCTCTACCAACTCTCGTTGGCCATTTCCTTCAACTCCAGCAATTCCTAAGATCTCGCCTTGGTGGAGCTTTAAATCGACGCCTTTCACAGTGAGAATTTTGCGATCATCTAGAACTTCTAACCCTTTTACCTCAAGTACCACTTCGCCACGTTTAGCCTCGGTACGATTTACCTGCAGAACTACTGATCGCCCAACCATCATCTGCGCCAGACCAGCTTCATCTGTATCTTTCGGTGAAGTAGTTCCAACTAATTTTCCAGAACGTAATACAATCACGCGGTCAGCAACAGCCATTACTTCATGGAGTTTATGAGTGATTAGAACTACGCCGACGCCTGATTTTGCTAAGTTGCGGATTACTAAAAGCAGCTCATCAATTTCCTGTGGAGTCAAAACTGCCGTCGGCTCATCCAGGATTAGCAGTTTGACATCTTTGCGCAACGCTTTGAGAATCTCGACTCGTTGCTGCATTCCTACTGGAAGATCTTCAACTATGGCATCGGGATCAACTTCAAGTCCATAGCGCTGAGAGAGAGCAATGATCTCAGCGCGCGCGGCGCTCTTATTTATAAAGAGACCTCGCTTTGGCTCATCACCGAGGATAATATTTTCCGTAACGCTCATAACCGGCACCAACTGGAAGTGCTGGTGAACCATTCCAACACCTCGTGAGATAACCCCGGCCGTATCACCAAAGGTAATTGATTTACCGGCAATCCTAATTTCTCCAGAATCTGGTTTAACTAGACCAAATACTGCCTTCAACAAAGTTGATTTTCCGGCACCATTTTCTCCCAGCAGAGCGACAACTTCACCGGCGTTAACTGTCAAAGAGATATTGTCATTTGCTAAGACGCCAGGATATTGCTTGGAGATTCCAGATATTTCAAGAAGTACACTCATTACGATTGTCCCTTCTCGTACGGTTGGCCCTCGGCAGCAGGCGGTCGTACCTTTCCGGCAGAAATTGCTAAGACGATAATTGTCATCACATATGGCAAAATTCCCACAAATTGTGGTGGAATATTTACAGTTCCGTTGATCATTAATTGATTTGCGCCCGCTTGGGCAAGGCCGAAGAACATGGCAGCCGCTAGCGCTCCCATAGGATTCCAACGACCGAAAATCATGAGAGCAAGTGCGGTAAAGCCCTTACCTGCAGTAAAGCCACGGTTCCAGGAACCGACAAGTTCTAGAACTAAGTAAGAACCGCAAAGTCCACCTATCGCTCCTGCCAGTGCCACATTTAAATAGCGCATCCGTGCGACTGAAACACCAGCAGTATCAGCGGCCGAAGGATGTTCGCCAACCGCCCGAGATCGGAGCCCCCAAGGCGTATGAAATAAGCCGTAATAGAGAGTAATAATTACTACGAAGCCCAAGTACATTAGTAGGCCATGCTTAAAGAGAATTTCACCGAAAAAAGGAATTTCCGACAATTTAGGAATTGGCTTTTGGCGAAACATATTAGGAAGCATGTTGCCTTGAATGTAGAAAAAAGAGGTAAGGCCCGTCGCAAGAATATTTAAAATCGTTCCTGCGATAATTTGATCCATCTTCCAGGTCACGCTCATCAGCGCTAGCAGCAAGCTCATAGCAACACCGGTCGCCATCGCTGCCAATAGACCTAACCAGATAGTGCCTGTAGCAATAGACATATAAAAAGCTACAAAGGAGGAGAGCAGGAGAGTGCCCTCAATACCAATATTTACAATTCCAGTTCGCTCGCACATGATTCCAACCATTGCCGCCAGCGCCAGCGGCATAGCAAAGGTAACAGCGATTGCAAATACCGAAGTTGTAATATTGGCAGATTGTGCATACAAATATAGTGTTGAAAGAGTCACGGCAAGAAAGTAGTAAGAACCTCTTCGTTTCATTAGCGTAATCAATTACCCCAACCCCCAGTCATAGTGCGGTTGGATGAATTCTTAAAAAACCTAGAGATCAGCGGTGCAGTTACAAAAAGTAGGATCATGGCCAGGAGGAGATCGACTAACTCAGGTGCCACACCGGCATCAAATTGCATATTGGCAGCGCCAGCGCGCATCCCACCAATTAAAATAGCCCCTGGAATTATGCCAAGAGGGTGAATTCTTCCCAGCAGGGCAATCGTAATTCCATCGAATCCCAGCCCTAAGTTGAAAGCTGGCTCAAATCTGTAAGTGATTCCAAGAGTTTCTACTGCGCCACCAAGGCCGGCTATTCCACCAGAAAAAAGCATGGCAAAGAGGATCGTTTTCTTAAAAGATATCCCGGCATACCAGGCAGCAAATTTATTTCTTCCCACTGTGTTGAACCGGAATCCAGTTGTTGTAAAGCCCAATATCCACCACATGAAAGCGGCAAGTACTACTGATAAGAAGAAGCCACTTGGGAAAGTACCAAACATAGGAAGGCGAACAGATTCTAGAATTTGTGGAGTTCTAGTTAAAGCTTGGTCTGGCTCTTTAAATGGATGTGATGCCAAGTAATCAACAATTCCCATAACAATTGAGTTGAGCATAATTGTGGTAATTACTTCGTGAACTCCGCGAAAGGCCTTCAAGTAACCAGCTATTGCGCCAACGAGGGCTCCGAAGAAAAAACCGAAACCGAGAGCAACTGATATATGAATAATCGGAGGCAAGTTAGTCAGCGCATATCCTGCCCAGGCAGATGCAAGTGCGCCGGTCAATAACTGACCTTGCACGCCAATATTAAAGAGTCCAGCACGTAATCCCAAAGTAACCGCTAATCCACTTAGAACCAGCGGTGTGGCCTTTCCTAAAGTTGACGCAATTCCCTTACTTGATCCGAATGCAGTTGAAAATAAAGAGTTGTAGGCCAAGATTGGATCTAGCCCTTGGATTAACATCAGAATCGAGGCGACAAGCATTGCAGCGATAACTGAGATGATTGGAATTAACCAGGAGCCAACATCGTATTTTTGCGTGGCAGATTTGGTTTCCTTTACCTGTGACATAAGATCCAATTCTAACGTTGATTTATTTTATTACTAGTCGGCTATCTTATAAATCTGATCTGATCTGGAATGTGCTAGTGAGAGTTAGATGCAGAGAGTCAAACGGGTGCGCATTGCTGCGCACCCGTTTGAATTAACCCACCTATATTTTTATTTTTAAGGAGCAACACCAGTCGCTAGAGAACCTGAAACAATTCGGTCCGTAATTGCTGCGACTTTGTCCTGGATTTCAGCTGAAACTGCGCTGCTGAGATCATGGTAAGGAGATAGTCCTACTTCTCCTACGAAGTTTCCTCCAGTGATAGTTCCATTGTTAGCAGCAATTACTAGGTCAGTAACGCCCTTTACCAACTTCTTCTCAGCTGAAGTAACTAAGCAAGGTTGGGCCTCTGGAACTGTGTTCCATTGATCAATATCAACACCGATACAGAATGCACCAGCTGTTTGAGCAACCTTTGTAATTGCACCATTACCGGTGTTTCCACCAGCGCCGAAGATTACGTCATAACCCTGTCCAAGCAGTTGAGATGAAGTAGATGCGCCCCAAGCTGGATCGTTGAAGGCTGTGTCGCCTGCTGCATGGTAGATAACTGAGGTCTTAATTGTCTTTCCAAGTTCCTTGGCTGCATAAGCAATTCCTGCTTCGTAGCCCTCACCAAACTTGCGAACTGGTGGTACTTCCTTCATGCCAAGCACGCCACCAATTTTATCTGAAACGGTTAGATTTCCAGCAAGGTAACCTGCAAGGAATCCGGCACGGTCTTCATCGAAGATCAAGCCGGTTACGTTTGTAGTTGCGCTTCCGTTGAATTGATCTACACCAACGAACTTAACATCTGGATAAACTTCTGCAGCAGCAATTGTTGCCTCTGCCATCAAGAATCCAACAGTTACGATTACGTTGTAACCCTTATCTCCAAAGAGAGCAATGTTCTTTGCATAATCTTTTGAATCTGTTGTCTCTACAAACTTAGCGAATCCACCGATTGATTCTGCTCCAGCAACTGCGCCTTCCCATGCGGCTTGGTTGAATGACTTATCATCAACTTTGCCTAGGTCAGTAACAACGCCGATACAAAATATCTTGTCAGTTCCGCAATCCGCTTCGGTTGCAGCTTTTTCCGCTGTTGAGCAACCGCTCAGCGCAAGTCCGAGTAGACCTACTGCAGCTGTCGTCGCTGCAAGGGCCTTAAATTTCTTAAACAATTGAGCTCCTCTCGAGGGATTAGTTGATTAACTAATCCATATTTTCTAGGTGAAACAAAGAGTAGTCCAGTGCTGAAATAACACAACGTCTGTGATGTTTTTAATCTTTAACCGTGTCGCTTGGTAGAAAGAGTAAAGGCTAAGTTGAGGGTTTGGCCATATGATTGCGCTCATGCCCGACTTCATACAATCACCAATCAACACTTTAAGTAGATACTTTGATTACAAAGGTGTGGCCTCCCGAAAAGAATTCTGGCTCTTTATTTTATTTAGTTGGGTCACCTCTATCGGAATCTCAATTTTAGAGGCTTTGATTCCCGGAAATATTTTGGGCTCGCTCTGGAACCTCTTGCTCTTTATCCCGACTCTAACTTGTGCAATCAGACGTATGCATGATGCTGATCATCGCGGCTGGTATTTGCTTATTCCTTTTTATAATTTCATCATGTTGATCTTTCCATCTCGCCCAAACCGCTGGCAAAGCCTTGATCCTGATAAATTCAACTGGAGCGGCGAAGTCTAGATAATGAAAAAGATAGTAATCGGGGTTTTAGTACTCTTATTTTTCAGTAGCTCACCTGCGACGCTCGCTTTGAGCCAAGGTACCTTTTATCTTGAACTAAAGCCGGGTTGCTACGCTGCTAATGAGAAAGCTCAGCTGCGAAGCAAGTGGTCTGATACTGACTATAAAACCCTCTATCAAAGTAGCTGTACCAGCAGCCATCACTATGAAGTTTTCTATACTGGAAAATTAAAGGCCAAGAAATTAACTTCTAAAGCGGCCAAGAGTGAAGCAGGCGAGACTTGCGATGTGGCTGCTTTAAATATCTTAAGCGGTCAGCAAGATTTACCTCTGACATTAACGTACGGATATTTCTTTCCTGATCCGGGGGCGGAAGTTAAGAGATACGGGAAAAAAATTATTTGCTTCTTTCACGTGATCGATCCTAAAAACAAGAAATTTTCGCTTTCGGTAAGTCGTACCTTCCGAGATACTAGCTACATTTAATTGCGCTCTGTAGATCCTTTTCCAAGATACTTTTTTTGACGCTTAATGGCATCTTTATAGCTAGAAAATGCATTCTGGGTGGCTGGTAAAGTCGAATTTTCGGCGATAGGTACATCCCACCAGCTTTCGCTATCTGGTGAATATAGAAGTGGATCGCTTTCTATATGGATCAAAGTGGCCTTTGGATATTTTTTGGCTGTTTTCACCGCCTGACTAAGATCTGCCAGAGCGTTAGGGCTCTGTGCAATGCGAATCACATTCATACCCAGACTTTCAGCATTGGTTGCTAGATCAATTGGCAAAGTTTGACCATTATCAAAGCTATTTAAGGGGCGATTATGGAACCTATATTTTGTTCCATAGCGCTCAGAACCAACATCTTCAGATAGATGTCCAATAGAAGCGTAGCCATGATTTTGAATTAGTACCACGAGAAAATGTAGGCCTTCAGCGACTGCGGATACTAGTTCAGTATGCATCATTAGGTAAGAGCCATCACCGACCATAACAATTGGGGTGCGAGTCGAATCTGCTCGTGCCACACCAAGTCCAGCGGCAATTTCATATCCCATGCACGAGAAGGCATATTCCACATGGTAGCCAAGGGGATCTCTTACCCGCCATAACTTATGTAGATCTCCTGGTAACGATCCTGCAGCACCGACTAAGACATCTCTGGGATCTGAAGCTGCCTGCACTGCCCCAATTATTTCAGTCTGGCTTGGTCGATCACGCTTTAGGTCCACAAAGGCAGAATCCACGATCTTCTCCCAATGGATTTTTTCATTCACAATTTCTTCAGCGTAGGATTTATCTACCGTGTATCCCTTAAGTTCACCAATTAGTTCATGCAGAGTCTCTCGAGCATCAGCCACAATTGGGATGGGGCTACCGAGCTTAAATGCGTCAAATGATGCAATGTTTATATTAATAAATTTTACTTCGCTATTTTGCCAAGCTGTTTTTGAGGCGGTAGTGAAATCGCTATAACGAGTGCCGATACCTATTACTAGATCAGCATTTGCCGCTAATCGATTCGATGCGGTGGTACCAGTTGCACCGACCGCACCGGTCATCTGTGGGTGATCCCAGCTAAGTGAGCCAACACCGGCTTGTGAGACACCAACTGGAATTCCGGTTGCATCTACAAAATTACGTAAAGCAGTGTGTGCATCAGAGTAGATGATGCCACCACCTGCGACGATCACAGGGCGTCTGGCACCACGAATTAGCCTAGCAACGTCTGCACAAATACCAGCATCGGGGCGAGGGCGACGAATATGCCATTCACGATCAGCTAAAAATTCTTCAGGAACATCGATCGATTCAGCCTGGACATCTTCTGGCAGACAGATAGTTACTGCGCCAGTTTCAACTGGATCAGTTAATACGCGCATCGCACTTAGCAATGAAGAAAATATTTGTTCTGGACGGTTAATTCGATCGAAGAATTTTGAAAGAGGCTTAAAGGCATCATTTACCGTCATTGTTAAATCGTGAGGTAGCTCTAATTGTTGGAGAACAGGATCAGAAGATCGATTAGCAAAGGTATCCGATGGAAGCAGCAGAACTGGAAGTCGATTTGTTGTCGCAACTGCTGCGCCAGTTAGCATGTTGGTTGCCCCAGGCCCAACTGACGCGGCGCAAGCAAAAGTTGCGCGACGTCGTTTCATGCGGGCAAATGCGGACGATTCATGAACCATCGCTTGCTCGTTACGCGCTTGAAAATATGGCATAGCTTGAGGATCTGTCACCGATAATTGCTTGAGAGCCTGCCCAATCCCGGCCACATTTCCATGGCCAAAAATTCCAAAGACCCCTTGAATCGTGCGCTCACGGTATGTGCCATCTACGGTGTATTGGTGTGATAAGAACTCAATAATTGCTTGCCCAACGCTCATTCTGCGAGTTGCCATGTGCCCATCTTCTCCTACTTAGCTTAAATTGTTAACTAGCTGATCGCTTTGCGAGTTAATCTTTTTACTATTCTATCTAGGGCGAGTGTGGATCCAGTAATTGGTATGCCCGATTTTCACGAATCCAAGCAGAGCGGGGATGAGATGGGTGATGAAGTGGCATCTAAATGAACATCCCAGCCAGGGCTAGTTAACTCACCTTTTTATATGACTACTTGGTAGGCACGACAGAGGATTAATTCTGAGGAAAGCCCAGGTTGATGCCGCCATGGCTTGGATCTAACCAACGACTTGTAATCGCCTTGCCACGAGTGAAGAAGTGGACTCCTTCTTCACCATGCGCCTTGGTATCGCCAAAGAGAGATTGCTTCCAACCGCCAAATGAGTAATAGGCAACCGGAACTGGAATTGGCACGTTAATACCGATCATTCCTACCTGAATCTCATTTTGGAAGCGCCGCGCTGCGCCACCATCGTTGGTAAATATGGCAGTTCCATTACCAAAGGCTCCGCTATTAATTAAGGCAACACCTTCATCAAATGATTTAACACGGACAATTGATAATACTGGCCCGAAAATTTCATCTTTGTAAACGCTTGAAGTAGTTGGAACGCTATCAATCAGGGTTGGGCCAAGCCAGAAACCGGCGACCTCGCCGTCGGCCTTAACATCTCTTCCATCGACAACGATTTTTGCACCATCAGCAATTGCAATATCGATGTAACCTGCGACTTTATCGCGGTGTTCTTTAGTGACGAGCGGTCCCATATCGCATCCACGGCGACCATCGCCAATACGTAATTTACTCATTCGAGAAACTATCTTTTCGATCAAGATATCTGCTACAGGCTCAACTGCCACAACAACGGAAATTGCCATACAACGTTCACCAGCAGATCCAAAACCAGCATTAATTGCCGAATCTGCCACTAACTCAAGGTCGGCATCCGGTAGGACCAACATATGATTCTTTGCTCCACCAAGAGATTGCACTCGTTTGCCCACTTTTGCACACTCTTCATAGATATAACGAGCAATTGGTGTTGAACCAACGAACGAGATTGATTCAACATCGGGGGAGTGCAGCAATCCATCAACTGACTCCTTATCACCGTTTAATACATTAAAAACACCATCAGGTAGGCCGGCTTCCTTCCAAAGTTTGGCAATCCAAATTGAGGCAGATGGATCTTTCTCGGATGGCTTTAATACGACTGTGTTACCTGCAGCTATTGCAATCGGATAGAACCACATAGGAACCATCGCTGGAAAATTAAATGGTGAGATTATTCCTACAACGCCAAGTGCCTGTCGCGTTGAATATACATCCACACCGGTTGAAACATTTTCAGAGTAGTAACCCTTAATAAGTTGTGGCATACCAACTGCAAATTCAACTACTTCTTGTCCACGGGTAATCTCACCAAGTGCATCAGATACGACTTTGCCATGCTCGCTGGTAATGATTTCAGCTAATTCGCCTTTTTTAGCATTTAATAGCTCGCGAAATTTAAATATAATTTGTTGGCGCGAGGCCAATGAGCTTTTGGACCATTCGGGGAAAGCTGCTTTTGCTGACGCGATTGCAGCGCTAATTTCTGCACCATTTGCAAGAGCCACTCGTTTACTCTCAACGCCGAGAGCCGGGTCATATACCGGCGCAGTTCTTCCAGACGTGCTTGGTACTTCTTTATTATTGATCCAGTGGCCAACGGTTGTAGTCATAGGGGTATCTTATTGCCAGCTGTCGGTTTTATAAAGTGAGCGCAGAGATAGATATTGGGAAATATCAGAGTTAGACTTATTTTATGTCAATTTCTATCGATCTGCTCCTAAAACATATGACCTGGGCCAACCAAGGAGTTTACAAAGAAATTTCTAACTTACCCGATGAGGCTTTAGACGCCTTTGTGACAAATCCGAAATGGACGGTTCGTGAAATATTGCATCATATTGCGACGATTTCGGGAGTGCTCGGATATCGAATTAGTGGAGTGAAAAAAGATACGCTTATTGCTCCTGAAAGCATGAAAGAGTTACAAGAGATGACAGGCCGACTACTTCAATCAGACCGATTCCTAATTGAGTTGGCAGCTGCCCAAGATGGTGAAGTTGAAATTATCCGCAAAGGTGTAACTCAAATTTGGCAGCGTTCAACGATCATAAGCCAAGCAATCCACCACGCCACCGAGCATCGCGCTCAAGCGGTTACAGCGCTAGAGACCAAAGGTTACTCATCAGTTAATTTGGATTCCTTTGATCTCTGGGTTTATCAAGCCAACAGCGCTTAATATCTATAAATTACCCTCGAGTTCTTTCCAAAAATCTATTGCTTTTTGAATGGCATAAGAGCACGATGTAGTTAAATTCATGGAAAGGTGATTTCGATGAAAGTAAGTCGAATAATTTCAGGTAAGCCAGTCGAAACAATTTCAGCAGAGGCAACTATCCAAGAGTTAGTTGAAACATTAAGCTCCCATCATATTGGAGCGCTCGTTGTATCTAGCAATAGTAGGCAGATAGAGGGAATAGTCTCTGAGCGTGATGTCGTTAGGGCGATGCCGGGAAAGCTGGCAGAGCTAGGCACCATGCATGTTCGAGAAATAATGACAGTTGAAGTCCACACTTGCACTCCAGAAACAACCACCGCTGAACTGATGCACCTTATGACGGCGCAACGGATCCGCCATGTCCCAGTTATTGATGAAAAGGGAGATCTTTTATCGATAGTTTCAATTGGAGATATCGTAAAAAGTAATGTGAGCGAGATTGAGTCTGAGAATGAAGCACTACGCGAGTATGTGAAAACGTCTCATTAAACACCGAATTTCTGGCCTATTCACCGACTTTTCACAATTTCCCCCGCATAGGTGTGGATTTTTGGAGGATTTTTCAGAATTACACTCCTTAAATGGAAAACATTGAATTTCTCCCTAAAGGTAAACGTCTTAGAGTCGGACTGGTCGGATTTGGTAAAACTGGCCGCGCTGTAGCCTCAGTACTTCTGCAGGATAAGACCTTAGATCTAGTTTGGGTCCTGCGTAGGAGCCAGAAGATGGAACATCGCTCAGTGCCTGAATTCCTGGGTATTGATTCTGATGAAGAAGGTGAGATCCATTGGATCGGCGACATAGATTGCGAATCTTTATTAGCTAGTTCACCAGTCGATGCCATCATTGACTTTAGTTCAGAAGATGGAATGGATTATTATGGAGAAGCAGCAGCAGAACATGGTCTGACAATAGTTTCCGCAATTTCTCAACTTCCACCAGCGCGAATTGCCAAAATGCATGAATATGCGAAAACTTCGCGCGTACTCTGGTCACCAAATATCACTTTGGGAATCAACTTTATGATTGTCGCAGCAAAGACTCTTCAAAAGATTGCCCCACATGCGGATATCTCAATTCTGGAAGAGCACTTTAAAGCCAAGCCAGAGATATCAGGAACAGCGAAGAAAATCTCTGAGGCGCTAAATGTAGACCCGGCAGAAGTTAAGGTTATTCGGGCAGGTGGAATAATTGGAGTTCACGAAATACTTTTTGGATTTCCCTTTCAAACAGTTCGACTCAAGCATGAATCCATCGCGCGAGAAGCATTTGGTAACGGTGCCAAGTTTGCATTACTTGAACTGCAGAAGCGAGAAATTGGCTTTTACAACATGGAAGAGCTAGTTGGAAGTTACTTTGTCAATGCCAACGTTCAGTATACAAATGGAACCACTACAGTTGCACCACGAATCAAAATTCGTGATCGAGTTAAGGCATTGAAAATTTCAATTAATAACAAAAAACGCAAAAAATAGTTAGGAACTTTTTAAATTAATTGAATTCCCAGATAGTTTGTCTGACGGCAAGCATGGGCAGTAACTCTTTTTTATCTGCAATGATAGTCAGATGATTTAGAATTTCATCTTTCGTTGTAGATCTTTAACGGGTCATCACCCATTAAGGTAAGTTCCACGTGAGTTCACAGAGTAAGTTCATGCACCTGATGCGCCGTTCTCTCCCCAATTAACTAGCTAAACATGGGAGATAATTGCACCTTTAATTAATATAAAGCCACCGACTCCGATCCGATAACTGTTGCGAAGAGCACTATCCAGCCCTTTGATCTGCGGGCCTGGCCAAAATTCATGTATTTAGTATTACAGTGTAGAATGGAAAAAAATTATCGTCATTTATGCAAAGATAGAGACTTATATATTACTTATTTAAAATACTAAGAGCTTGTGGGTTAAACATTATTTATAAATTTAAATTATCAAGAAGTCAGCTAATTGTAGAAATGCTAGCTGGGCTAGTAGTTGCGCTGGCTCTCATCCCTGAGGCGATTTCATTCTCTATTCTTGCTGGTGTAGATCCCCAAGTCGGATTATTTGCCTCATTTACTATGGCTGTAACTATCTCAATTACTGGCGGTCGCCCTGCCATGATATCTGCCGCCACCGGAGCTATTGCGCTAGTAATAGCACCCCTGGTTTTATCACACGGAATCAATTATCTGATTGCGGCCGTCATATTGGGGGGAGTCTTACAGATCCTCTTGGCTATTGCTGGTGTTGTAAAACTTATGCGGTTTATTCCGCGTAGCGTTATGGTGGGATTCGTTAATGCTTTAGCAATTTTAATTTTCTCAGCGCAATTTCCGCATATCGCTGGAAAGAATATTTCTGTCTGGGTACTTACCGGTTTGGGCCTTTTAATAATTTTCACTGCTCCCAAACTCATTAAGGCGATCCCAGCTCCTTTAATCGCTATTCTTTTTCTGACCGCTGTCACGTATTTCTCAGGTATCAATGTGCCGACAGTTGGCGATCAAGGCGAATTGCCAACGGGTTTTCCAATCTTTGGAATTCCTGATGTCGCATTTAATTTGGATACTCTTAAAGTTATTTTCCCTTATTCGCTAGGAATTGCAATGGTGGGACTGATTGAATCGCTATTGACAGCCAAATTGGTAGATGACATAACTGATACGCGTTCAGATAAAAGCCGTGAATCTATTGGGCAAGGAATAGCAAATATCGTGACGGGTTTCTTCGGCGGCATGGGAGGTTGCGCAATGATAGGTCAAACTATGATCAACGTTAAAGCATCCGGCGCTCGAACTCGACTTTCTACCTTTCTATCTGGCGTGTTCTTACTATTCTTAGTTGTAACAGCCGGAGATTTAATCTCGATTATCCCGATGGCATCACTTGTTGCAGTAATGATAATCGTCTCTTATTTAACCTTCGATTGGCATTCAATTGCACCGGCAACTTTAAAGAGAATGCCAAAAAGTGAAACCTTCGTAATGGTTTGTACTGTATTGGTGGTTATCTTCACTCATAATTTGGCCTATGGAGTAATCGCAGGAGTATTTATTGAAGCCGTACTATTTGTTCGCCGGGTAGCTCACGTCGTTGAAGTATCCGGAGAGATAGATGAAGTTACGAAGACGATAAATTATGTTGTCACAGGCGAACTATTTTTTGCCAGCAGCAATGATCTTTACTATTTATTCGATTACAATACTGCCGCATCTAGAGTTCAGATTGATTTTACACTGGCTCATGTTTGGGATGGGTCATCAGTTGCCGCGTTAGATGCAATAGTGCATAAGTATAAGATGCATGGCAAGAGCGTTGAAATTTTTGGACTAAATAAACTCAGTCAAAATATTCATGATAAATTGTCGGGGAACTTCCCAACAGCGCATTGATTAATTGTTATCGCGAAATTGAAAATCTCAGGGCTTTTTCTCTGATTAATTAGTTTGGCTAAATGGTGCGCCCCCGTCGTAATGGGTTCGCCCATTCAATCTTTACGCCCAATTTTTCTGCTGCGCTAAGGGCCCACCGTGGATTGCGAATCATGGCTCGAGCCAAGAAAACAGCATCGGCTTCGCCGGTCTCGATGATGTATTGCGCCTGCTCTGGCTCAGTGATCAAACCCACCGCAGTTGTTGCAATCTTTACTTCATTACGAATCGCAGCCGCAAATGGAACCTGAAATCCCGGGGTAGCAGTTATCGGAGCGTTATGCACATTTCCACCAGTTGAAACATCGATTAAATTCACACCGACTGATTTCAATTGCGCACAAAGTTCGATTGAGTCGACTAAATTCCAACCATCTTCCACCCAATCCGTTGCGGATATTCGAACAAAAAGCGGAGTAATCGCTGGGATGGCGGCTCTGACCGCAGTTGCGGTTTCGATTAAAAACCGAATTCGATTTTCAAAACTTCCACCATATGCATCGCTTCGATGATTAGAGAGCGGTGAGTAAAATTGGTGGAATAAGTAACCATGAGCCGAATGAATCTCTATGACATCAAAACCCACAGAAATTGCTCGCTTAGCAGCAGATACGAATTCCTCGGTTAGCTGGCGAATCTCTGAAATTTCTAGGGCTCGTGGCTCGGGATAACCAGGAAATGCAGAGGCAGATGCGGAGACTGTTTGCCAACCGCCCTCTTCTTTGCTGGCGATGCGATGATCATCCCATTCCCGCATCGTTGAAGATTTACGGCCAGCGTGGGCCAACTGAATTCCAATCCTGACATCATTGGAATGAGCGAAGTCGATCATCGGGCGAAAAGCTTCGGCATGGGCATCATCTTCGATGCTGGGACAACCTATTGAAATTCTACCTTCGGGGACTACTCCCGTTGCTTCGACCATGATTAATCCAGGTGAGCCGGTTGCGAATGCGCCTAAATGAGCGCTATGCCACGCCCCAACAACTCCATCCTCTGCCATGTACTGGCACATAGGAGAGACCCAGACTCGGTTCTTAAATTCGACGCCAGCTACGGTGATTGGATCAAAGAGAGTATTCATTTAATAATCTTACCCAGTATTTACTACTCTAGGTATTAACGTTAGAGGTTGGATTACTGTTTAATGTTCATATGAATGTAGCCAAGAAAGTTGCTCAATACTTCTTAGGTGCAACCCTTATTTATACAGGAACTTTACATTTAACTTCAAGTCGCCTTGAATTTCAAGCGCAGGTACCAAGCGGACTGCCGTTTTCTGCAGACTTTGTAGTCATAGCATCGGGTATCGTTGAAATTGGTTTGGGACTATCCCTAATATTATTGTGGCGACGCTACCAACTTGCAGGTTTACTCACTGCGCTATTTTTTCTAGCAATCTTTCCTGGAAATATCTCTCAGTGGATGAACCATACCGATGCATTTGGTCTGGATTCTGATCGAGCAAGATTTACCCGCCTCTTCTTTCAACCCTTGCTTATTATTTGGGCGCTTTGGTCTACCGGAGCGTGGGAGAGCATACGAACACGAGGTAGTCGCAAGTAGCCAAGGCCCGTGAGAGACCAAATTTTATTAATCCCGCACCCAATAATATTTCCCATCGCATTTTAATATTTTTTTGCACATAGCATTTAGTGACTTGGCACCGTTGTACTGTTCTTTAGTATGGCCCCAACTAGTTGTGCCAATAACTTTTCCTTCATTATCAACTAGCGGTCCACCGCTATTTCCATGGGATGCATTAGCAGTTAAGAATATTTCTCTATCAGTTGAATTTAAAACCGAACCGAAGGCTACTGATCCTTCATATCCATCTGCGCTACCTAGCACCATCAGCCAATAACCAGGCCATGGCTCTGCCTGGGATAGTTCTAGCGGTTGGAGCTCAAGCCCCGTTGCCAAAACTGCTAAATCATTCTTCTTATCCCATTTAACGATATATGCAGGGACATCTTTCTTCCAGAGCTCTGAGACTCTTAATTTATTATCGTTTCCTATACAATTTTTAATAACATGGTGATTGGTAATTAAAGTTGTTGGATTTTCCCTATCGATGCCATTCTTTATATCTATCGCCCAAGCTGTGCCTAACCTGATATTTTTTTTGGTGACCTGACAGGTAACGCTAACAGTTGATGCTTGAGTGCGCTCTACAAGTCCGCCGATGCTACGAGGTTGTACATAGCCGTCATGAACAGGGTTATCTGAGTGGAATTGCCTAGCGGGTGACCAAGCAAGAAAGAAGGCACCTAGCGCAAATGGCGTGGCGATTATCGTCAGGGCGGCAATGAATTTTGTAGCTCGTGATTCATTCATAGCCATGAGAGTAAAGGTCTGGTGTGACAAATTACCTTGAGCCAAGAAGTCTCGATGCGGCTACTATTGGAGTAATTAGCAAGGAGGTTTCATGCAACTTTGGATGTGGTTAGTAGCCTCTGGTGCGCTACTAGTAATTGAGATAATTACAGTCGACTTACTCTTTGCCTCACTGGCCTTTGCAAGCTTGATGGCAGCTCTTGCAAACGCCTTAAACCTCAGCGTCGCCCTACAAGGCGTCACCTTCGCCTTGGCAGCTGCGATATCTATATTTATCTTGCGCCCTATTGCGCTAAAACACTTAAAGAAGCGACCAGCTGATTTTGCCACCAATATCGAAGCGTTAATTGGGGCACCGGCTCTAGCTTTAACTGAAGTTTCTGAAAGTGCAGGACAAGTAAAACTCAATGGTGAAATCTGGAGCGCTCATAGCATTTCAGGATCAATCCCAGCAAATACGAACACCTTAGTTGTCTCCATAGAGGGCGCAACCGCCGTAGTTAAAGAGAAAGGTTAATCAACATGTTGAATTACTCATTCGGAGTATTGGTACTACTTGTGGCAATTTTTGCAGTGGTTTTAACTCGCTCTATACGCATTGTTCCCCAAGCAAGTGCCGGAATCGTCGAGCGACTAGGACGCTATCACCGCACATTGGGAGCTGGCCTAGCGATAATCATTCCCTTTATTGATCGGCTACGCCCGTTAGTAGATATGCGCGAACGCGTTGTCTCATTCCCACCGCAGCCAGTCATTACTGAAGATAATCTGGTAGTTTCCATAGATACTGTAATTTATTTTCAAGTAACTAATCCAAAGTCTGCCACATATGAAATTGAAAATTTCATTCAAGGAATTGAGCAGTTAACAGTTACAACTCTACGTAACGTTGTTGGTGGCCTTGATCTAGAAGCCGCGCTAACTTCGCGTGATTCAATTAACACGGCACTGCGTAGCGTGCTAGATGATGCCACCGGTAAATGGGGAGTGCGAGTAAATCGCGTTGAGTTAAAGGCGATTGATCCACCACCAAGTGTGCAAGAGTCAATGGAGAAGCAGATGCGTGCTGAGCGCGATAAGCGCGCCGCAATTCTTACCGCCGAAGGTGAGAAGCAGAGCCAGATCTTGACTGCAGAAGGTGCTCGCCAGGCAGAAATTTTACGTGCCGAAGGTGATGCCCAAGCTGCAGTCCTTCGCGCCGACGGTGAGGCAGCTGCGATCAAGAAAGTATTTAGCGCAGTGCACGATGCTAATCCTGATGAGAAAGTTTTGGCTTACCAGTATCTTCAGCAGCTTCCTGCTATTGCTAATGGCACGGCTAGCAAAATATGGGTAATCCCAGCTGAGCTAAGTGGTGCAGCAGAACAGATTATGAAGGCATTTAAAAAGTAGAGCTAAAAAATCTTTTTTACTTGTTAAGCCCACGCTCTGCAATTGCGGTATCCCACTGTTCGCGCAAAGGATGCTCTGATGGTCCAACTTCGGTGATGATTCGCATCAAGCGCGCCATAAATTCATCACGATTATGATCAAGCTCTGCCCCTTCAACTTCACTTGGCACAAAGTTATCTAACTCTCCAGCTTTTACCTGACCAGATCGAACCAGCAATATCTCCAATGCGCGTACTCGTGTACTCGCGACATGGAGATCCATCCCCAGTTGTAGGATTAAATCAAATAACTTTGAAACTTGTGGGCTGTCAAGGAACTCAAATTCTGCAGACATTAGGCCGCCTTACTCGCTTGTAGAACGCACCATGGGAAGTGCCAGTCATTTCTTTGCGGCCAACCTTCTGGTCGTAGCCCCTCTGCGCGTTCATCAAATGCCACCCATTTGGCGCCCTCTAGCCCCAACTCTTGGCAAAGTTTAATTAGATCGGTCGCAAAGAGAGCGCGGAAGTATGGTTCATTATTTCGTTCGGCGTGTTCGTAAACTGTGGCATCGCGGACTGGATCACCAGTTGGTTGAAATTCCAAGAAGCGGATAACCCCGCCTGGTTTAAGTAATCTAAAAGCTTCTTTAACAGTTTCAATAATTGCCTCTTGCGGCATTTCATGGAGAATCATTGTGCCGGTTACTAAATCGACCGATGAATCCGGCAATCCGACCTTGCGACCATCTTGCTGCTTGTAGTGAATTGGCAAATCTTCAGCCTGAGCTTCGGCATGCGCCAACTTAAGCCCTGGTGCTGCTAGATCCACGCCAATAACTTCTGCACCTGGATAGCGAGATACCAATGGGCGAGTGCTCTTACCGAAACCACAAGCGATATCGACTATTCGTGCATTTTCTGGCAAATCCGGTAGTGCGGTATTTGAAAATAGTTTATGGAACTTAAATCCATCGTTATCGCGCAGCATCACCATTCGTGCGCCAAATTGATAGATGTATCCTGATAAATCATTTGAAAAGAAACTTCCCGGTTGCATATGGATATCGGTATCTGTATACCACTTCGGTAGCTCTAAATTGGGATCGAGTTCGAGTGAACCCTTACCACTTTGTGGAGCACTCTCTAACTGTTGTAGCAATTCATCGCTACAACGCATTACAACATCGCTACCGAGGCGCCACATCATCTTCTGGCCAATTCTCTCTAAGTGGCTAAACCAAGGATAAAGGCTCATCTCCTTGAGTTTTATCTCACCCTCTTGTGGTGAAGAGATTTTGATACCGGAAGCGTCAAATTCAGAGATAAATGCTGGATAGACGGTATCTGCCCAACGTTTGCGCAGAGCCAAGATAAAAGCAGCACTTGATCTTTCATCTAAGGTTAATAGTTCATCGATATCTCTCACGGTTACTCCTTATTCTTGATTCTTCCCGAATTTACTGCCTCTTATTTATAAAGCAGTTGGACGATGAAGGTATTTACCTTCCGGTGCTCCAAGAACGTTGCCATCGCCAAAGATGCGCTTTCCGCGCAACCATGTGTCGGTAACTTTAGCGTTAATCTCAAAACCTTCAAATGGCGTGTACTCCTGTTTTGATAATGAATCTTCTGCGGCGACTACATATGAAGTGTTTGGATCAACTAACGCTATATCGGCATCAAATCCAATAGCAATAGCCCCCTTATTCTTAAGCCCATATCGTTGGGCGGTGTTCCAGGAAGAGAGCTGAGCAATTTTTTGGTAGCTCAAATTTCTAGACTTACTCTCACCAACTAGTCCGGCCAGCAGATACTCTGCGCCACCGAATCCAGATTTTGCTACGAAGACATCTTCCTTTGGTGTTCCAAACTTCAACTCTTCTCGACAGCAGGCGTGGTCGCTAGCTACCCAGTCGATATTTCCTTCCAAGAGATGCTCCCAGAGCGCTTCGACATCTTCACGTGGACGAAGCGGAGGATTTACCTTGCCGCCAATTCCGCGAGAGTTCTTAATGTCGGCAAGTAAATGTCCAATGGTGACTTCACGTCGGAAGTTAACATGAGGGAATGTCTTGCTCATCTTCATTGCTGAATCGATAGCTTTAAATGAAGTTAGATGTAGCAAGTTAATATTTGGTAGCTCAGTCTCGTGCGCTAGGTATGAGGCGATTGTGATCGCCAAGCCTTCAGAGTGAGGTGGACGCGATAGGTGATAGGCCTCTAGATCTCTTGGCCGGCCAGATTCTTCAACCATCTTGGTATAGGCAGTCATGATCTCAGCTGTTTCGCAGTGCATTGATAGCGAGATGGTATCTGCGATCTCTGGCATCTTTAATCTAGCATCTTGAATAGCGCGCATGACAAATTCAAAATGAGCGATGTCATATCGCTCGCCCTCAGGGATCATCAGGAATTCATTTTGTGATGAAGAACGGCCGTGTAGTCCGTGGCTACCGTAGAACATAAATACTTTAAATGAGTTGACGCCAAACTTGCTAATGATTTCTGGAATTTCAGTTAGGTGCTCTTTAGACATTGGCGCTAGGTGAAATGCATAATCAACATATGCCTTGCCGCCAGCCTTAGCTAAAACTTCTGGGAAGAAATCTAAGTATGAGCCGCCCTTATTTAGATAATATTGCCCAGTTCGCATGTACGTTAGAGCAGTTGTTACTCCGCCTTGTGCGCAGGCCTTACTCTCGGAAGCCGCATCTTCTTCAAGCGGACTATAGATACCCCAATGTTGGTGACCATCTACAACGCCAGGAAAAGCTAACTTACCGCCGGCATCATGTACTTCCTTAGCTTGGCTAACATCTAAGTTCGCAGCTAATTTAGCGATCTTGCCATCTTTGATTGCGATATCTACATCTAAGAGCGCCTCTTGATCGTGTTTTACAACCCGAGCATTTTTTATGATTACATCATATGTAGACATTCTGATCTCCTTTTATATTGGTCAAACGGTACATATTGGTGAAAATTAAATCAATACATCAATTAAGTTAGATAGGTCATTGAGTGAATATTTGTTAGTCGCAAAGCCAAATATGGTCTCAGATACCTTCTGGGCCTTCTCGGGCGTCAAAATCGTCCGCACATTTGATTCAAATTTAAGAGCCAGCTCAGCATCTGATAACGGATTTTGTGGGCCACCGCGATTTACTAAGATTTTTTCAGTAACGCTTGAGCCATCTTTTAGATGGGCAGTCAGAACAGCAGGTAGTTGATATGGATAGATTGCATCGCACTCGGCACTTGCCATAACGTTAACTTTTGCAGCCAGCGCAAGAATCTTGGGATCTTTGGCAGCTTCATCTTCGAAATCTTCATGGAAGAGACCAAGACCATTGTCGCGATAGAAAGCAGCTGCCACTGTGTATGGACCACTAAATGCTGCGTGATATCCAGACTCTGGCTTTATCTTTGCCTCACGCGGCTCTGCGATCGTGCGAAGCACCGGCGTCGGTACTTCTAAATCAAGTGATTCAATTTGATCAGGAGTAATTCCCTTTGTCTTCAATAAACGGGCAGCATCGATACCGGCATGTGTGAAATGGTTACAGGGATATGGTTTAAAGAAGAGATCAGGAAGAACCCAGCTAACACCTAAATTATCAGTGATCTCATTTAAATTAACTTGATCACCACAGTAGGCCTGCATAAATCCAAAGCGTCCTTCTACAACAGTTGGCGGCCCAGTCAAACCAGCTTGTGCTAATTCAGCAGCAACTACTCCGCCGTGGGCGGCCCAACCACAATGGGTGCGCTTTACCGTGCCACCTGTTCGGTTGGCTTCTAACAATCCGGCGCCCATACTTGCGGCAATACCAATGGCAGAACTAATCTGATCAGAGCTTAGCTTCATCAACATCGCAGCTGCTGTGGCAGAACCGAGCGTGCCGCAAATTGAAGTTGCGTGGAATCCGCGTTCGAAAAATACCGAATTTCCGAGTTCGCGATCAAAGCCGGCCATACCTAATCGACAAGTTACTTCAATGCCAAATGTAATTGCATCTAGTACATCAGTGGGCTTTGAATTAAGTTTAGAGCCAACAGCTAGCGCAGCTGAAACAACTGACGCACTTGGATGCAGCACTGACGGTAAGTGGGTGTCATCAAAATCTAGCGAATGTGCCAAAGTGCCATTTAATAAAGCAGCTGATGAGCTCGGTAATTTACCTGCGCCGATAGCAAAGGAATCAGCTGGACCAGCCCAAGCGGTAACTACCTTCTTAATTATCTCAGCAACCGGTAGATCTGTTGCAGCAAGGCAGTTACCAATGACATCTAGTACGCGCCTTGAAGATTCACGGCGTAATTCATCAGAGAGCCCCTTTTGAGTTACCTCAAATGCGGCATCCCCCAGTAAATGAGCAATTGCTGTCACTAGATCACAGCCAACGGACGAACTGGCGAACCGGTTCCGCCCACAATTTTTAGCGGTGCAAGCACAAACATAAATTCAGTAATTTTGGCTGCGCAGGCGGCCTCTAAATTCATATGTTCAATAATATTTATGCCGGCATCTACAAGTAATACTCGGTGAACTGGCAAGATGCTATGGCCCTTGCCAGGTGGAATATGTTCGAACGCTGTGGTGTCACAACCGGTTACGACAATCTTCTTCTCAGCTAGCCATTCTGCAGCGGATGTATCAATTCCTGGCACACCAGAATCATGTCCGATATAGACCTTGGCATCTCCACTGAAATGTTTGCCCCAGCCGGTTCTGATTAACACTGCATCTCCAGCTTGTGGGACCTTACCTATTCTTTCGCATTCAGCTTTTAAGTCATTAACTGTAATTGCATATCCGCCAGGGAGAATATCTACTCCTTTAAGAGTTGCGATATCTAACATAAGGCCGCGCGTTACAACGGGGTTCATCTGGTCTATTCCATGTGAAATAAATTTTCCACCTTGGAAACAATCAGAGATCGGAACATTCCCGTGCACCATTCCATCTTGAGAAACGTGGGCCAGTGCATCAACATGAGTTCCCACATGTCCACCAGTAACAATCATCTCGTTGGCAGCAGATCCTCCATCGGCTCTTACCGAATCACCATGTCTGCGGATGTAAACCAAGCGGAATTCTGGATGGTTGGGCGATGTAGGCATACCGGCATATAGCGGCTGGGCTAAATCTATAATCTGAGTTGACTCTGTCAGGGCCTGCACTAGTGCGCTTGTCATCTTCTGCTCCTATTACCTAGCGGTTTATTTTGCGAACTAAATTGATGACCTAAATTGAGCTACTTGAAATTTAGCATAATGAATATTGGCTGGATCTATCATATCGCCGTTGGGCAGAGCCATTACGCTCTCACCAGATTTTTGCATATTCTCATACCAATCCAAAAGATCTTTAGCTTTTTCATATTCAGCCAAGGTTGGCGTAAATACTTCGTTAACTATTTCAATTTGGTTTGGATGAATTACCGATCTACCAAAAAATCCAAATGCCTTACCTTTCATCGTAGATTCACGCAGGCCATCTAAATCTTTGATGTTGGTATAGACAGATTGTGAAGGCTGGCGCAGACCCGCCGCCCGACAAGCCACCACCAAGGCGCTTTTGGCGTACACAAGGGCCTCTTCGTCAGTTGCACGTAGGTCAGATCGTAGATCCGCCTCACCTAATGAAATTGCTGCTACCCGAGAATCACAATTTGCTAATAAATTTAAATTAGCGATTCCAAGGGCAGATTCAATTAATAGATGAATCTGTGCCTGCGATTTCTTCCGGTCAAGAATTTTTGAGGCAATCTTTACTGTCTCTATCGATGAAACTTTTGGAAGGCGTATGCCCAGCAGATTAGGAGAGCTAATAGCTTCTAGATCGGCGGCGCCCCATTGCCCGGTTAAATCGTTAATACGAACTAAATATGGTTTTTTTTGAGGGGTAGCCAGAAATTCGGCGACAAATTTGCGAGCCTCAGCTTTTTTGTCATGATGTACCGCATCTTCCAGATCAATGACAATGCAATCCGCCTTTGAGTTAAAAGCTTTCTCGACAATTTCTGGCTTGCTACCTGGTACATAGAGGTAACTTCTGTAGAAGCTATTTTCGCTCACCATCAGATAATACCTTTGGCTTTCAACTCTGAAATTTGCTCGCTGGTGAGCCCAATATCGGTTAAAACCTCGTTGGTATTTTTTCCAAGACTTGGCCCAGAGCTCTTGATCTCACCCGGTGTGTCAGAGAGCCTAAAGAGTACATTCTGAATTTTAATTGGCCCAAGTTCATCGTCTTCTATTGTCTTAATAGTTTCCAGAGCTTTAAATTGTTCATCTTTGAAGATATCTGTAATGTCATAAATTGGCGCAACAGCTGCCTGCGCTAATTCAAACTCGCGCATTACCTCATCGCGGCTGCGTTCCTTAATCCAACCACCTACCGCATCATCTAATACATCTGCATTCTTAGCTCGCTCAGCGCCATTGGCAAACCAAGGCTCTTGGATTAATTCAGGGCGACCAACTAAATGCATTACGCGTTCTGCAATTGCTTGTGCGCTAGTTGAGATTGCAACCCATTTTCCATCGGCTGTTATATATGTATTGCGAGGTGCGTTATTGCTAGATCTATTTCCACGTCGCTCTTGAATTTCACCCAATTGATCGTAGGCAATTACTTGTGGGCCAAGTACCGTCAAAATTGGTTCAATAATTGCTAAGTCGATTACTTGGCCCTTACCGGTGATATTGCGCGCATGCAGCGCAGTCATTACGGCATAGGCTGTAGTTAGCGCAGAAATTCCATCGGCTAATCCAAAAGGTGGCAGCGTTGGGGGACCATCTGCAGTTCCAGTAATGGATGCAAAGCCACTCATCGCTTCAGCCAAAGTTCCAAAACCAGGACGCTTTGCATAGGGACCTATCTGGCCAAAACCGGTAACACGGGCAAGCACCAAGCGTGGATTTATTTTGGAGAGTTCGTCATAGCCCAGCCCCCATTTTTCAAGAGTTCCAGGACGGAAATTTTCAATAACCACATCTGCATCTTTAATCAACTTCTTAAAAATTTCTTGTCCTTCAGGTGAACCAAGATATAGCGTGACAGATTTTTTATTACGAGCCAACATCTTCCACCAAAGGCCGACTCCATTTTTACTCGAGCCATGTGATCTCACGGGATCGCCATTTTTAGGATGTTCAATTTTAATCACCTCGGCGCCAAAGTCACCGAGCATCGTGGCCGCCATAGGTCCGGCAAAGAGGGTCGCTATATCGATTACCTTTATATCTTGAAGCGCTTGGACCATTGGCTATTTACTTCCTAACTTGATTGGGTTAAGCATTATTTAAGACTCCACTTTCGCAGAAGTCATTCCAAACCATCTGCTCTGTTATCAGACCATCTTCAATTACAAATACATCTACATAGCGGATGCCGCTAAATTCTTCGCCCGCCAGATTTACTCCGTATAAAGTGCCGACTGAAGTGACTATATGTTGGTTCTCGTTTACACCCACAAAGTAGCGATCGCGGTGCTTCTTTACCCATGTGTAGCGACTCTTGGCGTTCTCGACCATCTCGGCCATATCTGCAAAGCGCCTGCCACCAGGAAATTCAATCTTGCAGCCAGGGGCGAGCATCGCTTGGACCTCGTCCAATTTGCGATCCTCATTTAGCTGAAGGAACTTATCTATTAGAGCTGCTGCATCCATGGCTATCTCTCCTACCGCTGCTGGGATTTTCGATTAGTTCTCTAAGGCGCTAAGGGCTAAATCTAAGTCCAAAAAGGCTCCAACGGCGCATCCTTCATAGGTGGCTTCGGCAACAGTACGAGGTGAGAGAGCATCACCGATAATAAGGAATCGCGCAGAATCCTGAGCGTTCAGCCCGTCATAAATCTCGCCATTGGAGCGTCTTGGCCCGCAATCGACCACAGTTAGCACATTTCCAACTGCTATCACCTGCGCGTTAAGGGAACTCTTGACCAGAACTCTGCCGGGTTCAACTGCTATCTCAGCGGCTAGATGAAATTGCACCCCTAAAGCTTTGAGTCTCGGTATTAGCGCTAATTTTGAGTAAGAAGTTATTTGCGCAAAGAGCGAGGCGGTCGGGGAGACTAAATGGATTTGATATCCACGATTGGCCAGCTCTTCAGCGATGGATGCCGATATCCAACTACCTTCTTCATCGGCAATCACAATCTTTTCACCTTTACTAGCCTCGCTCTTACAGTAGGTATCGATAGCCTCTTGCGCTGAGATAATTGGCGTTCCTTCACCAAGATCACGTTTTTGAAGCGTGGCGCCGGTGGCCAAAATGACTTTATCAAAGCGAGTTAAGAATTCATCGCTCTCTGTTATATATTTCCCAAGTTGCAGATCAATATTTGATTTTCTTACTCTCTCTTCTAACTCTTTACTTAATAAACCAATTCGTGAGCGCAGCTTTAATTGGCTGGCCAGATGTACCTGTCCTCCCAGGCTTTGGCTACCTTCGACCAGCGTTACCTGATGGCCAGTGGCGCTCGCAGAGAGGGCAGCTGACATTCCGGCAGGACCACCGCCAACTACCAAGACTTTCTGGGAAGCTGGTTTTAATTTACGGATCTCTACCCATTTAGCTTCAGCGCCGACTTCAGGGTTTACCACACAAGAGATCGGCAGATTCTTCTCGATGCGACCAATACATTCTTGATTGCAAGCGATACAAGAGGTCACCTCGGAGCTACGTCCTGCGCTAAATTTATTTACAATCTCTGGATCTGCAATCTGCGGTCGTGCCAGCCCGACCATATCCGCTTCTCCAGCATCGATTAATTGCGCAGCCGCTGCCACGCTATCGAGGCGACAGACAGCCAAGATAGGCACATCCGGAAAAGCTGCTTTGAATTTGACTGCGTACTCCTTAAAAGGTGCATGAGGAAAACTCATATCTGCAATTTGTGTGGAGATGGTATACGAGCCGTGATAGGCCGAGTGGCTAACATGAATAAAATCTAATTTAAATCTTTCATTTAGCTTGGCAACTATTTCCAGCATTGCATCTGGGTCAAGACCATCAGGCATGAACTCATCCGCGCTGATTCGAATTCCGACACACATATTTGGAACTCGTTTAAAGATTTCGGTAAGTACTTGGCCGGCAAAGCGCATGCGATTATCTAGCGATCCGCCGTAGTTATCCGTGCGCTTATTACTAGCAGGTGATAAAAATTGTTGGATTAAATGTCCATGTCCAAGATGCACCTCTAGGCCATCAAAATCAGCTTCCTGCATACGCCGGGCAGATTCGCCAAAAGAGTTGACCATGGAATTGATATCTGCCTGGCTCATTGCATGTGGAACTTGCCCGCCTCTAGTCCAAGGAATAGTTGAGGCAGACCATGCTGAAGTATGCGTTGCATCGCCATTTGCCTGTCGACCAGCATGCATTATTTGTGCAAATATAACGGCGCCGCTTTCATGTACTGCCTGCGTTAGCGCTTTAAAACTAGGAATGCAGAGATCATCGGATGAGCCAAGTGTGGAACTGCGTCCGGCGCTAGTTGGGTGAACTCGAATTGCTTCGGTAATTATTAATCCAACTCCACCGCGCGCCCTGGCGGCGAGGTAATTGGCATTGCGTTGGGTCGGTAAATTATTTAATCCAAAATTTGTTGTGTGGCCAGGCAGGAAAACTCGATTCTTTATCCGTACTCCACCAATTTCAATTGGCGTCATGATCTGTGACATAAAATTTAGGCTCCTGAGCTTAGATTTTTAGTATACACAGCCATCCAACTTGCTGGATAGCCCTATTACTAAGCAGTGAGACAGTGGCTATTAACGCTTGCAAAAGAATACAAATTTCAACCTTCATGTAGTTGTGCTTTAATTCTGAGATGGAAATTGAATTAGGGCCACTTTCAGAGCGTGAGACTTATGCAATTTTGACCCAAACAATTTTACCCCGGCCTATTGCCTGGGCTCTAACTGATAACTCTCTCTCGGCAGATGCGCAATGGAATATAGCGCCCTTCTCTTTTTTCAATGGAATTTCTTCCGAGCCTCCTATGGTTATGTTCTCTATCGGCAGTTGGGATGTTCCAGGCCGCGTAAAAGATACCTTAATGAATCTTAGAAAAAAGCCAAATTTTACAATTGGTATTTCTAATCAAAGTTTGATTAAGCAAGTTCAGCAATCAGCAATGGAACTCGATCATGGAGTTAGCGAAGTCAGTCAATTTTCGATTTTGACAAAAAGTTGGGATTGGCCAACGCCGCTAATTGCAGATTGCAAAATTAACTTTGCTTGCACAATTGCCAAAGAGGTAAAAATTGATGAAAGTAGCCAGATATTAGTCTTTGCCCGGATAACCAAAATTTGGGTGGCAGATGAAGCAGTCAGCAGAGATGAGAAGGACCGAATAGTTATTGACCCAGTGATAGTTGATCCGCTGCTAAGGCTCGGCGCTGGAAAATACGGAAATTTAGGATCTGTCTTACCAACGCCCAAGACCGATAGCTAACTCGGTATCTGGCGCAAGTTTTGGGAATTTGCCACAGTTATCTTGGCAGATAGACTGCCGTAGTGAGCACGCAAAGCGCAGGAGCAGCATTTAAGAGGGCACTAGCCGAGGAATCTCCCTTACAGATTATCGGAACCATCAATGCTAACCACGCGTTGCTGGCGAAACGCGCTGGTTATCGCGCGATCTATCTCTCTGGTGGAGGCGTTGCAGCTGGATCATTGGGTTTACCTGATCTCGGGATAACGACTCTCGATGATGTGTTAACTGATGTACGCCGCATCACTAATATCTGCGACACCCCCTTATTAGTTGATGCTGATACTGGATTTGGTTCATCTGCATTTAATATCGGACGTACTGTTAAAGATTTGATTAAAGCCGGTGCAGCAGCGATGCATATGGAAGATCAAGTCGGAGCTAAACGTTGCGGACATCGCCCTAATAAAGAGGTAGTTTCTAAGAGCGAGATGGTTGATCGCATCAAGGCGGCAGTTGATGCCCGCACGGATGAGAATTTCCAAATTATGGCTCGCACGGATGCAATTGCTATTGAAGGCATTGATGCCGCACTTGATCGCGTCCATGCGTATATCGAAGCTGGCGCGGATTTAATTTTCCCTGAGGCTATTCGCACACTCGAGGATTACCGGAAATTTAGCCAAGCTGTGGATAAGCCAATCCTGGCAAATATTACCGAGTTTGGTCTAACGCCTCTCTTTGGTCGCGATGAATTACGTGATACCGGTGTACGAATGATTTTGTATCCGCTATCTGCCTTCCGCGCTATGAATAAGGCAGCTGAAAATGTTTATGAGGCAATCCGTCGAGACGGAACCCAGCAAAATGTGATTGATACGATGCAGACTCGCGAAGAGCTATATGAGCGGATTAATTACCATGAATACGAACAATCTCTCGACAAAATGCTTGGTGACAAGTAGTGCAGTTCGAGATTCATTAAAGGGAGAGCACAACATGGCAGACTTCAAACCAAAAAAATCAGTAGCTCTCTCTGGAGTTACTGCAGGCAACACCGCTCTATGCAGCGTTGGAAAGAGTGGAAATGATCTGCACTATCGTGGTTTTGATATCGCAGATTTAGCAGCAAACTGCGAATTTGAAGAAGTCGCACATCTCTTGATTCATGGAGCGCTACCGACTCAGTCCCAACTTGATAACTATAAGAAAAAATTAAAGACTCTGCGTGGGTTGCCAGATCAAGTTAAGAAAGTTCTCGAGCAAATCCCTGCAACCGCGCACCCAATGGATGTAATGCGCACCGGCGTATCTGCACTCGGTTGCGTTACTCCAGAAGGCAGCGCTCATGCCGATAACGAAGCGCGCGAAATTGCCGATAAATTAATTGCTTGCCTAAGTTCTATGTTGGTCTATTGGTATCACTTTGCAAATAGCGGTAAGCAGATTGAGATAGAAACAGATGATGACTCAATCGGTGGACATTTCCTTCATATGCTCCATGGAAGCACCCCAAGTGATCTTTGGGTGAAGGCAATGCACGGCTCGTTAATTCTCTATGCCGAACATGAATTTAATGCATCTACCTTTGCCGGTCGCGTTGTCGCCGGAACTGGTTCAGATATGTATTCTGCAATTACCGGCGCCATCGGCGCGCTCCGCGGTCCAAAACATGGCGGAGCTAACGAAGTTGCCTTAGAAATTCAAGAACGTTATAGCGACCCAGATAGCGCTGAAGCAGATATTCGCGCACGCGTTGCAAACAAGGAAGTAGTAATCGGCTTCGGTCACCCCGTATATACAGTCTCTGATCCTCGCAATGAGATCATTAAATCTATCGCACTTGAACTATCACTGGCTGAGGGAAGTACCAAGTTATTTGATGTGGCAGCGCGCATCGAAGCTGTTATGTGGGATGTAAAGAATATGTTCCCTAATCTAGATTGGTTCTCGGCAGTTGCCTATCACCAGATGAAGATTCCAACTGCATTCTTTACTCCAATTTTCGTAGTAGCCCGCACTACAGGCTGGGCAGCGCACGTGATTGAGCAACGTAACGATAATAAAATTATTCGGCCAAGTGCTAACTACACAGGTCCTGAAGATCTCCAATTTATTCCAATAGAAAAGCGATAGGTACAATGTCTAGCAATATAACTAAGTCCAATCAGCCGTACGATCAAGAAATCATCGATATCGTTGATTACGTTGAGAAGTATGAAGTCAAATCACCCGTTGCATATGAAACAGCGTGGAATTGCTTGATGGACACATTGGGGTGTGGGCTAGAAGCTCTTGAGTACGATGCTTGTAAGAAGTTATTAGGACCGGTCGCACCTGGTGTGACAGTGCCAAATGGCGTAAAAGTTCCAGGTACAAATTATGTACTTGATCCAGTGCAAGGTGCCTTTAACATCGGCGCGATGATTCGCTGGTTAGATTTCAATGACACTTGGCTGGCTGCTGAATGGGGTCACCCATCAGATAACTTAGGCGGAATTCTGGCAACAGCCGATTGGTTATCTCGTACAACCAATAAGAAATTTACGATTAAAGATGTTCTAACTGCGATGATCAAAGCCCATGAGATTCAGGGATGTATTGCACTGGAGAACTCATTTAATAAGGTAGGGCTAGACCACGTTGTTCTAGTTAAAGTCGCTTCAACGGCAGTTGTGGCACAGATGATGGGGCTATCACGCGATCAAATTCTGGCCGCAGTCTCACTTGCCTGGGTTGATGGACAATCACTTCGCACCTACCGCCACTTTCCAAATGCCGGATCTCGTAAATCTTGGGCGGCAGGCGATGCCACATCTCGCGCAGTGCGCTTAGCTTTAATCGCCCAGACCGGTGAGATGGGATATCCATCTGTACTAACTGCTAAAACTTGGGGCTTCTATGACGTTTCATTCGGTGGAAAGAGCTTTAAGTTCCAACGGCCGTACGGTTCATATGTAATGGAGAACGTTCTTTTTAAAATTTCATTCCCAGCAGAATTCCACTCACAGACCGCTGTTGAAGCTGCCATGACAATCTATGGACAGATGCAGGCAGCTGGAAAGAGCTCGGCAGATATCAAGAAGGTGACGATCCGTACTCATGAAGCCTGCATTCGTATTATCGATAAGAAAGGGCCACTAAATAACCCGGCCGATCGCGATCACTGTATTCAATATATGGTGGCAGTACCAATGATCTTTGGTCGTTTGACGGCCAGAGATTACGAAGAAAATATTGCAGCAGATCCAAGAATCGATGCGCTACGCGAGAAGATCTCTTGTGTGGAAGATACAAGCTACACGGCTGATTATCACGATCCCGAGAGGCGCTCGATCGCTAACGCAATCACTGTTGAATTCAATGATGGCAGCAAATTTGATGAGATTGCTGTCGAATACCCTGTTGGACACGCACGCCGTCGCACCGAAGGCATCCCATTGCTAATCGAGAAGTTCAAGATCAACTTAGCTCGAATCTATGAGAAGACGCAGCAAGATGAGATACTGGCTCTCTGCCTAGATTATGAGAAGTTGGCAGCCACTCCAGTTAACGAATACATGGACCTACTGGCCATTAAATAGGTATAAAGCCATTGAGAAGCACTTTTCGGGCTGCTAAGTGATTTTGGTAGAACTGAAATCACATCTAATTCTATTGCCAGCAAATCTTGGCAATGCTAATTTTTGCCTGTAGGGATTTATCAAGTAGCGCAGCTAAGTAGATATTGGTAATTTTAAAAGCCCAGAATCGGAGTCGGATATGCCAAAACAGAGTTATTCTGCCAACACTAACGGAATTGGCGGACCAACTGGTCGTGGCTTTATCGGAACCATGGCTGCCATGACTTCTTTTGACGATGAAAGCTATTTAGATTTCATTGAAGGTCTACGCATGTTCGCTCTCCGATCCATGAATCCCTCCTCTGCGAGGGCTCTCAAATCCGAGATTGTTGCTGGAAAAATAAAATCTGAAAATCCAGAAATTTCAGAGATTCGGGCAGTGGCTGATTTTATTCCGGTCGTTGGCATACGCAATCGAATATTGCACAGCACTCAAGGTTTAAATTGGGGCCGCATACTAGAGTCCTACGGTAAAAGTCGCGAAGCTCTTGAACAAGAACTAACGGATGCAGAGAAAGATGGCCCGGGAACTTTGCGTTGGGATCGAAATTTTCAGTACCCAGATTATTTCACTGCGATTCCTTATCACCGCCAACCCGGCAGTTATCACGCGGATCCTCTAGGCGGCCATATCTATCATTACGGCACCAAAGTATTTCATGGTGGTTCCAATGATAAAGATGAAGCGAAAATAGAGAGAATCTCTTTGCTTCCTGAACCTAAAAATGGTGTAGTTGCTAAGTTCTTGGATGTGGCATGCGCTATTGGTTCCGGAACGGTTGCTGCCAAATTACGTTGGCCAAAGGCTGAAGTTCATGGAGTGGAGTTAGCTGGGCCATTGGTTCGTTATGCACATATGCGTGCAACCAGATTAAATTCTGAAGTTCATTTCTCACAACAACTAGCCGAGAAATTAGATTTTGCTGACAATACATTTGACTTGATCTACATGAGCACTCTGCTGCATGAGATGCCTTTAGCTGAGGGAAGAGCGGCAGTCTGCGAAGCTAAAAGAGTTTTACGTCAAGGTGGAGTGCTGGTAATTAATGATATGTTGCAAGCGACCGTACCTTTAGATATTTGGGGCGACTACGACCGATATTTCGACCATCGCTTCAATAACGAACCTTATTCCTATAACTATGTTCATTCAGATCTTCATTCATTTCTCGCTGACAAATTCCCAACTATCGAAACATCACAGCATGGTAAAACTTTTACCTGGGCTTGTACAAAATGACCGATAAAAAAAATGCTGCAGAACCACTTGGCAAATTTGCCCCTGAAGGAATCAATGACCACCTACTCCATGTGATTTTTGAACTTGCCGCTGAATTATGGGTTATAAAACGCAGACTGGCCGAAATAGAAGAGTCAGCGTTAGCACATGGATCAATTGTCAGCCCTGATTCTAAAATTCGTGACGAGTCATTTGCGTTCGACAATGCCGAACGTGATGCATTTGTAGAAAGAATTTTCGGTTCGCTGAAAGATATAAACTTAAAGCTCGAAACAGATTAATTAGTTGCGATCATTATCAAAGCAATGACATTCGGATATAAGTTTGGCGTTGTAGTCCCTTGCGCAAATCCAACTGTTGAGCCCGAGGTTCATAAATTGTTGCCCGAAAATGCGTTCCCATACATCGCAAGATTGCCGTTCTACCCAGAATTGGATATGAAGTCTAGATTAAAGGCATATGTAGGTGACTTGCCTTCCACCCTAGATACCTTAAAAGGGGTGGGTATAGATGGAGCTCTCGTGGCATGTACAGGATCTTCTTATCCGTTAGGAATTTCTGGCGACATTAAGTGGACTGATGACGCATCGAATTATCTGGGTAAGCCAGTTGTCTCATCCGCAGGTTCGATAAATAAGGTACTCAATTTACTTGGGTGTAAAGAGATTTTCTTGTTATCACCTTATCCCTCATGGCTAACCGCAGAACTTAAAACATTTTGGACTAGTGCAGGTTATGAGATATTTGGTACGACGGAGATAGATAAGAGCGGGGCAATTTATGACCTTACGGAAACGGATGTAACAGCAGCACTTAATGGGTTAAGCAGTAATGGATTTGGTAAGAGAGAGAACCAAGTTTTGTTGATTGCAGGCACCGGCGTTCCAAGCCTTGGCCCAGTAGAAAACTTAATTTCATCGGTTGACTTCCCTGTGATTACAAGTCAGATCGCCGGTATTTGGAATTTATTAACGGTGACTGGCAACCAAGAACTTATACGAAACTCTAAGAGCCAGGCCTTGAAAGCCGTGAATAAGCAGATCTTAAGAAAGCAGATAGATGTTAAATGATAATGAGATAATAATTATCGGCGCCGGACCGGTCGGACTTGTGACTGCTCTTGGCTTGGCAGGGTTGGGAATCCCAGTTTTAGTAATTGAGAAAAATTCTGAGGATGTCCCATCGCAGTGGCGTGGTTCAACTATTCATCCGCCTACCTTGGAGATATTTGACTCAATAGGTTTGGCAGATCGCATAATTGCTGGTGCAATAAAAGTAGACGTTCTGCAATATCGAGATCTAGAGATAGATAAAGTTATAAATTTTGATTACAAAGTCCTAAACAACCTTGTTCGATTTCCTTTTCGATTGCAATATGAACAGTATAAAGTTTTAAAATTATTGCGTGAAACCGCAAACAATCACTCTAAGATAGAAGTCGTTTACAATTCTGAAGTTATATCAGTCAAGCAAAATGAAGATACTGTTTCTGTTAAAATAAGGAATTCTGATAAGGATATTGAGGCAAACGGAAAATTTTTGATTGGCGCTGATGGTAGCCATAGCGTAGTCCGCAAGAGCTTAGGTATTGAATTAGATGGTTTCACCTATCCATTCCCGACAACTGTGGTGGCTACGCATTTCGATTTTAAAAAGTACATTCCTGATTTAGCTCCAGTTAGTTATTGGTCTGGGCCAAATGGACGTTTATCAATAATTAAGACGCCTGATATTTGGCGAGTAGCGATGACTACTCCACTTGTAAATGTGGATCTCTCCACCGATGATCGCGGCACTATTGCTGAACCTACTTCAGACTTCCAGGCCGCAATTACGCAACTACTTGCGTTGATTCCAGGAGCAACTTTGGCGCATTTAGAGCTAAAGCAATATGAAGTTTATCGATCTCATCAGAGGATAGCTCGCCAATTCAGTAGCGGAAGAATTGCATTGGCCGGTGATGCCGCTCATTTAACAACTACTAATGGAGGCATGGGGTTGAACTCTGGGGTGCAGGATGCTGGCCTATTGATCTCTACTATACATATGTCCATCGTAAATAATTCGCCAGCGGGTTTAGCAGAGTACTCACGAGCAAGACAGGAATTTTGTGCTAATTTCTTACAACCCACTACGACTTCAAATCATCAAACTGTAGATGACCCAGCTTTGTCGGCGCGCGAAGTAAGATTAGATAAACTACAACGCTCGTCAAGAAATCAACAAGAAGTTTTAAGTATAGTTTCACGCGCAAGCATGCTGAGTGAATTAGTTCTTTAAGAAAGAGGTGCACCAGTGGCTGAGATAGTTACTCCCATTAGTGGTGAAGTGATATGCACGATTCCCGATTCGACTTTAGCAGATGTTGATAATGCGCTAGATCTTGCCACTTCAAGTTTTGTAAATTGGCGCCTAATGCCGCCAAGTCAACGTGGTCATTTACTAATTAAGGCAGCCCAATTAATGCGGGAACGGGCCGATGAAATTGCAACTCTAGAGACTCTAAATACTGGAAAGAAATTTCAAGATACAAAACGTGAAGCGCTTAGGGCAGCCGATTGTTTTGAATATTATGGCGGATATGCAGATAAGTTAACAGGCACCGTAGTTCCGGTCCCCGGAGAATTTCATGCTTATACCGAGCGCGAGCCATATGGGGTGGTCGCAGGAATCATTCCGTGGAATGTTCCATATTTTTTTGCTGCTAAAAAAATAGCTCCAGCGATCGCATTTGGAAATGCTTCAATTTTAAAGCCGGCTGCAGAGACGCCTTTGACTGCATTGAAGTTACTTGAAATTTTACTCGAGGCAGGTGTGCCAAAAGGAGTAGTGCAAGTACTTACCGGCGGTCCGGAAGTAGGTAAAAAATTAGTTTCAGACCATCGAACGAAACTGGTTGTATTTACAGGATCAGATAAGAGTGGTGCAGCCGTGGGTTCAGCTGCGGCTAGCCATTTTGCTCCTGCAGCTCTTGAATTAGGTGGGAAATCTGCTCAGCTGGTCTTTGCCGATGCCGATCTAAGCGCTGCTTTAGATGGAGTGGTCGAGGGAATCACAGGTTCATGCGGGCAAATGTGTATCGCTGGTTCGAGACTATACATACAGGAAAGTATTTACCTTGAGTTCCTGGAGAGAATCAAAGAGAGATTCGCTAATTTAATCGTGGGAGATCCAAGAGATGCTGAGACCAACGTGGGACCACAAGTTACAAAGTTGCAAGCTGATAAAACTTTGGAATATATCAAGATTGCACAACGAGATGGTGCGCAGATAGTCGCCGCATCGACGCTGAAACTCAATTCTAAAGTATCTAGTGGGTTTTATGTCAGACCTACTGCTCTGATAGATGTACCCGCAGATTCTGCTGCATTGCAGGAAGAAATATTTGGACCGGTTCTATCGATTGGAACTTTTACGGACGAGGCAGATGCACTTAGTAAGGCCCTTGATAGTAATTTCGGGCTCGCCGCTGGCGTTTGGACTTCAGATGCAAGCAGGGCTCATCGTATGGCTTCAGGTTTGCGCGTAGGAAATGTTTGGATTAACTCTTATCGCATACTTTCGGACATGATGCCCTTTGGGGGAGTCGGACATTCCGGTTATGGACGCGAAGGTGGAACAGATGCACCATATTTATACACTTGGACAAAGAGCGTCTGGATCTCAAAATCTCCAGGTCTACCACCTCAGTATCGAGGCAATTAATGGATTTCTTAAAAACTAAGAGCCAATATTTAGATACCTATAATCGTTCGCATTTTTTTATTGGTGGCGGCTGGGTCAAACCTGAAAGTAAATCCGTAATCACAGTTATAAGCCCAAGTACTGAAGAAGTAATTGGCCAAGTCCCTGATGCCAATCAAAAAGATATAGGTAAAGCTGTAAAAGCAGCAAAGAGCGCATTTGAGGATAAATCAGGTTGGAAAAGTTGGTCGATTTCAGAACGCGTTAGAGTTATGCGACGATTTGCAGATGTATTAGAGACGAAACATCTCGAGCTCTCAATCCTTTATGCTCATGAATTGGGGCGACCATTCCACTCCACCTTTGCGCGACCAAGTCGTCCTGCAGAATTACTACGTTATTACTGCGATTTAATCGAAGGATTTGAGGTTGAAGAGATACGTCCAATTCCAGCTCTTCAGAACTCTGGGGTTGTAAAGCGAAGTTCAGTGAAGATAGAACCGCGGGGAGTTACCGCAGTGATAGTTCCATATAACGGCACCCTCGAGATGGGTATGTTTAAAATTGGACCAACGCTGGCACTGGGCGGAACCGTTGTGCTAAAACCAAGTCCGCAGTCGCCTCTTGAGGGCTATATATTTGCTGAAGCAGCAATTGAAGCAGGTATTCCCGCAGGAGTCATAAATGTTTTACCTGGCTCACGCGAGGCCGGCGAAGCATTGGTCGCACACGAAGGAGTCGATATTGTTGGTTTTACTGGTTCAACGGCAACTGGGCGCGTGATTGCCAAGACTTGCGCGGAATCTTTCCGTTCAGTTGTATTAGAACTCGGTGGAAAATCCGCTGCAATTTTATTAGATGACGTTGATGTGAATAGTTTCGCTCGCAATCTTCCCTATCTAGGGTTCACATTTAGTGGACAAAACTGTTTTATCCACTCTCGTGTTGTTGTCCACAAATCTCGTAAAGACGAAATAGTAGCTGCCATGGTCGATTCTGCATCGAAGATTAAAGTGGGTGATCCTTTTGATGATCAGACTCATAATGGACCATTAATTAGTAAAGAACACAGGGATAAAGTCGAGCGTTATATCGAAGTAGGTAAGAATGAAGGCGCAAATTTGGCATTTGGTGGTAATCGGCCAACTTCTCAAGAAAAAGGGTGGTACCTAAACCCAACCATTTTTGTGGATGCAAAAAACGATATGCGAATTTGCCAGGAAGAAATATTTGGACCCGTCATCAGCGTGATTACCGTTTCAGATGATGATGAAGCAATCAGAGTTGCAAACGATTCAGAGTATGGCTTAGCTGGATCAGTCTGGGGCAAAGACGAATCTCGTGCCCGTACTGTCGCAGATCAAGTTAATACCGGATCTATCGGTATAAATGGATTTGGCTTTAATACCGCTGCCCCGTTTGGCGGTCGAAAAAATAGTGGAATTGGCACAGAACTTGGGTTGGAAGGCTTCCTCGCTTTTGCCAAGTATAAGTCAACACATTTCACCAATTAATTTTCACCAATTAATTTAGGGTACAACTTCAAGCAGGGCGCTATCGGGAAGTTCGATAATCAATGGTTCAGATACATCTCCCTTTACCGTGACTATGCTAATGCCAGCAGGAAGAGTGTCAATTTTGAAAGAACGAAACTTAGCAGAAGCCGGAAGCTGATCGATCTCTATTGCATTTCTTCCAGAAAGCTGTAGCGAACTAAGCCTATGTAAATCTGTAATCGGTTTATTGAAAATCTTATTTATAATTTTAATTGCGACTTCTCTATCACTAGCCCTGCGTACTTCAAATCTATTCTCAATAGCTGCGCGCGAGGCCTCCAAGTTCGAGGCCCCAAGAACGCAGATAAAAATGCTTCCAGATTCTTTAGCCACATCCGGTAGCTCAAAGTTGGGAACCTCATCTAGAATCTGCGTTATATATAGAATTTCTCCATTGATGCCGGCTAGTTGGGCAGCAATCAAAGGCAGTGGTTTATCTTCACCAGCAAGTTGTACGGGTTCATTTAGTACTTTAAAGCCTGCGCTAATTGCCCGATCGGTGTAACCAAACACATCATCTACACAAATTTCAAGAGATGACCAGCCAAAAGTATTGAGCGGCTGAATTTCTTCGTAATCTGGCACTTCGATAAATCTCAAAGCCCCGTTAGATCCGGCAATCTCAATAGAATTCGCCCCGATTAGGTTCTCCGCTTTCCAAGCCATGGCTTGGTGTGATGCAATTTGGTTAAGGCTCCTGGATACTCGCCAATTAAATGTTTCGCAATACATTGCTGCTGAATCCTCGAGGTTTTTAGTGATTATGGTCACCATTTGGATTGGCCCGATCTTCATCTAAGTAGCCTATCTGCCCACTATCTGAAAATTAGCCAATAACAGCTTTTTATCTTTTGATTCATATTTAGGCCTAAATTATTTGAAAAACTTGGATTTTTTCGTTGACATTGATTTCTCTTTCTTGCAGGCTTATCCCTAGCCCTAAAAAGGAACCAGACTCAAGGAGAGCAAATGCGTAGTAAGAAATTTATAAGCGCGACACTATCAATAGCACTTGCGGCATTGATGGTTGGCGCAGGACAGGCGCCAGCTAGCGCTGCAGACAAGACAATCACATTTGGCGTTCCTGGATTGCCACCAAGCCAAGGCAATCCATTTAAAGAGGGTCCTGGTACTCCGGGGATTCACACATATGCCGCAGTTTTTGACGCACTTACTCGTGTAGATCGGAAGGGAAATGTGCGTCCACGTCTTTCTATGTTATGGACGCTTAAGAACAGCACAACTTGGCGATTCACATTACGTAAAAATGTTAAGTTTTCAAATGGAGAAGATTTTAATGCTGATGCTGTTAAGGCAACGATAGATTTCCTTACCAGTGAAGCAGGGCGCAAAACTACAATTGGCTCAACTGAACTTCCAGGAGTGACTGGAGCAAAGAAAATCAGTGATTACGTAGTAGATATAACTACTAATAAAGCCGATGCGATTTTCCCAGCAAAGATGGCCGGAATCTATATTGTTGCACCTAAGGCTTGGAAAGATGCTGATCAAGATATAGTCAAAGCATCTGCAGTAGGAACTGGGCCATTTAAGTTCAGCTCCATTTCCACTACCCGTATTGAAATGAGCGCAGTAAACGGTTCATGGCGCAGCCCTAAATCAGACAAACTCGTTCTTATTCCGCTAAAAGATTCCGCTTCACGTCTACAAGCACTTCAATCAGGTCAGGTAAATATAGTTACAGGAATCAACCCTGATCAAATTGGAGCAGCCAAGAGATCGGGAGCTCAGGTAAAGGCAATTGCCGCCCCTCAGGTAATGTCTCTAGCGTTCTTATCGACTAAAACTGGTCCGACCTCTGAGGTAAAGGTACGTCAGGCACTTAACTATGCAGTTGACAAGGAAGCTATCGCTAAGAGCTTGTTAGCTGGAAAAGGTAAGGCCGCGACACAGGGCACTACCCCTTCTGTTTATGGTTACAACGCTGCAGTTGTTGGATACCCATATAACCCAACTAAGGCAAAAGAGCTTCTCGCGGCTGCCGGTTATGCAAACGGTCTTACTATCTCCGCAGATATCACTGTGGGGTCATTCCCATCAGATGATCTGATCTATCAATCAGTTAAGTCAGATTTGGCCAAAGTAGGCGTAACTTTGAACTTCACCACTATTACATTTGGACAGTGGTTGCCTCAATATAACGCCAATAGCTGGAAGGGTGATGCTTTCGGTCTATCTTGGAACTCAGCTCCACGTGGAGATGCTTCTCGTCCATATGAAATCTTTGTTTGCAAGGCTGTAGGAGCCTTCTACTGTGACTCAACTGAAGATGCTTTGGTTAAGAAGGCTGCGACAGAGCTAGATTCGAAGAAGCGCTTGGCAATCCTTAAGGATATTGCAGTGAAAGTTACTGCAAGCGCTCCAGCCTTATACATAGTTGAACAGATTGATCTATATGCGACAGGTAAGGGAGTAAGAGGGTTCTCAGCTGAGAACCGCTCTATCGCTTACGAAAAAATCTTCCTTAAGTAGGAAGAATCTGGTTATAAAACTGACTAGATGAAACCAGTTGCGCATGCGAACCGGGCTCTCGAAAGAGAGCCCGGTTCGCATAACTGAAAGGTTGAATGTTGATTCGTAGATTGAAAGCAGTCGGCTCTCGACTACTTCAGTTAGTAGTACTACTCGGAACAATTTCCACAACATTGTTCTTACTTCTGCGTTTATCTGGCGACCCCGCAGTCTTAATGGCGGGCGAAGGTGCTGGTCCTGAAACCATCAAGGCTATACGCGCAGACTATGGCTTTGATAAACCCTTAATCCAGCAGTATGTAATGTTTATTTGGGATGTTACCCGCCTAGATTTTGGCAACTCACTTGTTAATTCCCAACCCGCGCTCGGTTTCGTACTTCGCTATTTACCATCAACGCTTCACTTAACTTTCCTAGCAATTCTATTTAATTCGGTTCTAGCGATTCCTGCAGGTGTCTGGTTAGGCGCAAAGCCGTCGCAACGCCGACGTAAATTTTTAAGTATAGTTGTAAGCGTTGCACAAGGAACTCCAGCATACGTTATCGCGTTATTGCTAATTCAAATTTTTTCAGTTTGGCTCGGTTGGTTACCGTCTATTGCAGGAACTGGTACATGGGCTTGGGTTCTTCCTACCGCGACTCTATCTTTTGCCCTTGCGCCAAACTTAATTCGAGTAGTCGCAGCTAGTGTAGAAGAAACGACGCGGCAGGATTACTTTCGTACAGCACGAGCTAACGGTGCAGGTCCGCGCACTTTGCTGATGAAACATTCCTTGCCAAATGCATTACTCTCCACAACTTCTTTATTAGGAGCACAGTTTGCATTCCTGCTTTCTGGAGCCCTAATTACAGAATTCATTTTTGCGTGGCCAGGGCTTGGGCTAATTCTTGTTCAGTCAATTACCAATTTGGATTTTCCAACTATTCAAGCAACGGTCTTCGTAGTTGCTTATTTAGTATTTTTTGTTAATTTAATTATGGATCAGATTTTTAGATTAGCTGACCCGAGGCTAAGGAAGAGCCAGCTATGAGCTTGCAAATGCCAATTACGCGCCGCAAGTTAAAAAATACAAAGCAGCACTCAATTCTGACATTGCGAATTAGCGGTTCGATCTTCGTGGCATTGATATTTATTGCGATCTTTCAACCATTTTTTTATAGAGTAGATCCAACATATTCAGATTTGGGGCTTCGCCTGCAATCTCCAAGCTTGAGTGGCGGCTGGTTCGGTACAGATGCCTTAGGCCAAGATGTTTACTCTAGGGTGATTGCAGGCTTTAGATGGTCATTGGGAATCGGCGCTATAGGTACGGTGCTAGGAGGTGCAATCGGTTTAACTTTAGGAATAAGCGCGGCTTGGAATAGAGGACGTATACGAACCTTCTTGAGTCGGATCATAGATATTGGAATCTCATTTCCATATTTAATAATTGCAGTCACAATTGTGACCGTCATTGGAAGAGGATTCTGGCCACTCGCACTTACCCTGGGGTTGGTTTGTTGGCCCACAATTTCTCGCGTTGTATACGCCGAAACTTTGACCCTGCGTGAGCGCGAATATGTAACTGCTGCTAGATTATTTGGAATTAGTGGAGTTAGGTCCATCTTTAGCCATATATTGCCGGCGCTGCGCCCGACCATTCAAGTTGTAGCGGCATTTACCTTCGCTGAACTACTTATCGCCGAAAGTGGACTTTCTTTTCTTGGTTTGGGCGCACCACTAGGAACTCCAACTTGGGGAAATATGTTAAACGATAGTCGCTCGTACATGGAGTCTGCGCCATGGATGATGCTGGGACCTGTTGGAGCAATCATACTCACAATATTTACTGCAAACTTATTGGGAGAAGGCTTGAACGCACGCGAGCAGATGAGAAGTACGAGAGTTTCTCAATGACACATGCGATCCAGATAAAGAATTTGCAAGTTAGCTTTCCAACCCCAGCCGGCTATTCAGCAGTTGTACGTGGAGTTGACTTAACAATTAATCCCGGTGAGAGAATTGCGATTGTAGGCGAATCTGGCTCAGGCAAGACCATGCTCGGACTTAGCATGCTCGGAATTCAACCTACTTCAGCACGCGTTGAAGGCGAAGTTTTAATTGGGGATACCAATATGGTTACCGCCTCTGATTCTAGTGCACGTAAATTACGTGGGAAATATATTTCTATGGTTTTCCAAGAACCGCTAACATCTCTAAATCCAGTCCGTACGATTTCTAGCCAGCTATCTGAATCAGTTAGGCGTCATAGTAATTTAAGCAAAAAAGCTACCCAGGCGAGAGTTCTGGAAGTTTTAACGGCAGTAGGTATACCTGCGCCTGAGGAACGAATGAAAACCTATCCCCACCAATTATCTGGTGGTCTTAGGCAACGCGTTATGATTGCACTGGCTTTAGTTAATAGCCCTAAATTGGTAGTAGCCGATGAGCCAACTACGGCGCTAGATGCAACTATCCAGGCTCAAATTCTTGATCTGCTTCGCAGCGGTATGGGTAATGCAGCCTTGATGTTAATTACTCACGATTTGGCTGTCGCTGCCGATGTTTGTGATCGCATCGTTGTTATGTATGCAGGCAACATTGTGGAGCAAGGACCGGTGGGAGAGATATTAAGTAACCCAAAGCATCCTTACACAAGAGGTTTACTTTCGGCGATCCCTAAATTTGATCCAGCAAGGCCTCCACTTAATCCGATACCTGGCGCACCTCCCACAATTACCGAAGTCGTATCAGGTTGTCGATTCGCCTCAAGATGTTCTTATGCAGATTCACAATGCACTGCCTCCGAACCTGCATTTGTAAATAACATTGCTTGCTTCCACCCAGTAATCGGAGGTAAAAAGTGAATTCTGACAGACCACTCTTAAGTGCTAAAGATCTATCGGTGACATTCAAAGTAGCGGCAGGGTCTTTGAGAGCTGTTGATAAAGTTAATTTTTATGTCAACTTAGGTGAGACGGTGGCGATAGTTGGAGAATCTGGTTCAGGCAAAACGACTTTAGCTCTCTCATTAATGCGCAGCACTCCTCCAACAGCTGGTCAAATATTCTTTGAGGATGAAGATGTAACCAAGTTATCTGAGAAAGAGTTAAAGAACTTCCGTAAGAAAGTTCAGATGGTATTTCAAGATCCTTACTCCAGCTTGGATCCAAGAATGACTGTGGCTCAAGTAATTGGCGAACCGCTACGCGCACATTTTCCTGGTAAAGGCCGCGATCGTGACAAACGAGCAGCTGAGCTGTTAAAGGCGGTTGGATTAAGTGAAGATCTATTAAATCGCAGAGCGAGCCAATTTTCAGGTGGACAGCGACAGAGAATTGCAATCGCAAGGGCATTAGCATTAGATCCAAAGATTTTGGTCGCAGATGAGCCAGTATCAGCGCTAGATGTATCTACTCAAGCTCAGATAGTTAACCTATTGCAGAGCATTCAGGAAGAGCGGAATATCTCCTACATTTTAGTCTCGCATGATTTGCGTTTGGTCTACCACTTGGCAACGCGAGTTGTAGTGATGTACTTAGGTAAAGTTGTAGAAGAAGGAAATTGTGACGATATTGTGGCTAATCCACAACACCCTTACACGGCTGCTCTCTTAAGTGCGGTTCCGGCACTGGATGAGGCATCTCGCCGCGATCGAATAGTGCTAAATGGCGCTCCACCTTCACCCATTGCGCAGCCAACGGGTTGCTCATTCCACCCTAGGTGTCCCATCGCACGCCCTGAATGTCGCACCCAAACGCCCGAATTGCAGACACTTCCGAATGGTAGAAATGTTGCTTGTTTCTATCCCGGCGAACTGCAGCCACATATAACCTTCACTCCAGCTAAGTAGAGAAGAACTAGGAGCAGAAGATGGGCAGACCATTCATCGAGTTCATACAGTCACAACAACTTCCCTGGGTAGAGAAGGATTACATTTGCAATATTCGTGGCAGAGTTTTAACTCGCGAACTTAGCACTGATAGCGATACCGGCGCATGTTCGCTTTTAATCAAATATTCCTCTAACTATCAGCAAAGTATCGAAGGATATTTATCTGCTGATGAAGAATTTTTTGTCCTAGATGGTGAAATTTCTATTGATGGGGAACGCTATGGTCGTTATAACTACGGTCATTTTCCAAAAGGGTTAGTCAGTAATTCGATTACTAGTAGCGGGGCAGTTGTGCTCACATTCTTTGATAAGAAACCAGAATTGATAAGCGCTGTGGCAGATAGCGCAGAGTTAGAATCCGAACGAATCATTAAGCGCATTGATGCTTTGGCAGGCGAATGGGGAGGCAATTTCAACCCTGATTTCCCACCTGGCGCTGGCCGAAAGTGGATGCGCCGCGACCCGGTAACAAAGGATGAAACCTGGATCCTCGGGACTATGCCACTTCGTTACGGAATGCGTTCTGAGAAGCATCCAGTTGTTGAAGAGGCATATCTTCTCTCTGGCGAACTCGTTGGCCACTTAGGCATAATGACACCTGGTGCATACTTCTGGCGCCCTCCCGAGGAACCACATGGACCATTTGGTTCAATGACGGGAAATCTCTATCTATTCCGCACGGTAGGTGGTCCACTGAGCACAATCTATGAACCTGATTCTCGCGGGTTCAATTGGAAACCCAAGCACGATCCAATTTTGCCTGGCGCCCTAGCAGCGCTACCTGAATTCGATGGCTGCACTTGCCAAGCCTATTAAAAAGAATTTTGCTTAAAAGAGAAAAGTTAGGAGTTAAAGTGACATCATTTACTCATCAACCGGAAATCTCACAGCAGGTAGTCCTAGCCGGAATAAATTATGCGAAATCACTAGACCTTGAAATGAGCATTGCAATTTGCGATGCTAGCGGCAATTTAGTCTCATTTTCCCGAACCGAGAAAGCATCTATGGCCGCAGTAGATTCTGTAGCGGCAAAGGCGAGGACTGCAATTTGGTTTGGAAGGCCAACAGTAAAAACTGTCGAAGCGGCAGAGAAGAGACCCGTAGTTTATTCCAGCATTATGGCTACGAGCTCAAATAAGTTAGTTCTCTCTATGGGTGGAGAGTTGCTTTATATAGGAGATGAAATAGTAGGCGCAGTAGCATCTGCGGGTGCATCGGGTGCTGAGGATGTTAAGGTTTCAAAAAAATGCGTTGATATCTGGAATCAATTAACGCATAACGAGTAGCAAAAATACGCATCCTTCTAATTTAAAGGCTAGCTAACTTTTCCTTCACTGCAGCAGCTGATGGGTTAGTCATGGAAGTTCCATCAGCGAAGACCAAGGTTGGAACAACTTGGTTTCCTCCGTTTATCTTTTCAATCAACTGGGCACCTTCTGGCACTTCCTCGATGTTGATTTCTGTGAAAGTGATTTCAAGATCAGCAAGCTGACTCTTTAGCCTCTTGCAATAGCCACACCATGGCGTTGAATACATAATAAAACTCATGAATCAAGGTTATCGTGTTCCTAGCTCATTTAAATATGGCGCTAGATAATTCCAAGGTCCAGTCCTAAAAGGACTTCCTGGGCGCGCACCTTTAGCTCAGGTAGATCGCTCAAGCGCTTTAGCCCAAACAATTGTTGGCTCATACGGTGATTTTTAGCAAATTGATCTTTATGGCGATCTAAGAAATCCCAATAAAGAGTCGTAAAGGGACATGCGGTATCGCCCACGCGCAGTTTGGGGTTATAGATACACGGCTTGCAGTAGTTAGACATTCGAGAAATGTAGGCACCACCTGCCGCATATGGCTTGGTCATCATGGCTCCACCATCGGCGTGAACTCCCATCCCGATAACGTTGGGAACCATCACCCATTCGGTAGCGTCGATAAATACCTCACGCATCCAATCTAGAAATTCTTGCGGATTAGTGCCCGTAATTAGCGCCAGATTCGAAAGCACCATCAAACGGGGAATGTGATGCACCCAAGCGCGATCCTTTATATCGGTGACGGTCTGCTTTACGCAATTCATCTGGGTAGCACCTGCATCTGAAAATAGCGGTAAAAGTTTTCTCTCTGCTCTTAGATGGTTATTCTTTCGATAATCAGCACCCAGAAACCAATACATGCCATTTACATACTCGCGCCATCCGATAATTTGTCGGATAAAACCCTCAGCCGATTCAATTGGAATCCGGCCCGTATTAAAGGCTTTGATAGCAGCAGTAACTACTTCGCTGGGATGTAAAAGACCATTATTTAAATAGGGCGATAGTAAAGAATGGTGGAGCGCCCAATTATCGGTTGTCATAGCATCTTCTAACGGACCAAATTGCAAAAAGTGGTTCTCTATGAAGTTCTTTAATTGAGATTCTGCGCCCTGGCGGGTAGTTGCCCAAGTTTTTGTGGGTGTGTACGTGAGCTCAAGTGCTACCTGTGCATCAATGGCATCTCGATCATGCTCAAGATATGCGGGGCCCTCATACTTTTTCGGAGGCGGTAGACGATTTTCCTTATCAAAGTTCCAGGCGCCACCTAAAGGTTGACCGCCTTCCATCAATATATTTAGCCTAATACGTTGCTTTCTATAGAAGTTTTCCATGACAAAGCTCTTTTGACCATCGGCCCAAAGTTTAAATAGTGGCCGCGCAGTTAAGAAGAAATCATTATCTACAAAAGAGACACCCTGTTTTTTGAGCGCCCCATACTGAGTAAATGAACTAGGTTCAGCTGAGAAAATTGGCAGATTCGCGTACTTATCGGAAATGATCTTAAGACCAGCAACGGTAGTTGCAGCTTTCACATACTCGACTTTAAAGCCCTCTTGCTCTAGTGATTGCGCAAAATGTCGAGCGCTAGAAATCAGAAAAAAGAGGCGTTCTTTATGCCAGCTGCGCCCTGTCGTCATACGGGCACTTTCCACCATCGCGATCAGATCAGTTTTAAGATTAGCCTCTTTTAACGCGCCAAAGTCGCGATGCAGGTGATCAAAAGGAATATAAATTATGCGTTTCATTTATTCTCACGACATCGATCACTGCAGTACTTAACTTCATCCCAGTTTTTAGCCCACTTTTTACGCCATTCGAAATCAAGGCCACAGCGCACACAGACTTTTGGATCAAAACCATTTTTTACTTTTGCGATATGCGACATCTGGCAATACTAGGGGAGCTTTTTAAATATCGGGGTTAGTCTGCCACCAACAGCCATAGCAGCCCCTATGAGAACTAGATTTTTAACGATGTACTGCCCCTCAAGAGTTAAGTTAAAGGGGATGGATTGAAAACAAACGTCAGGTAAAAGTAGAAGTGGTAAAAACGTTCCTGGCATTTGTAGG